>JAEZZY010000037.1 GCA_023418315.1 Bacteroidota bacterium | reverse complement strand
GAAATGGATTATGCGCCTGTTTATTGGATGGCTGTAAAACCCGGCATCCGCTATGAAAAAAGTGAATTACTCGACCGTAGCAACATTGCGCCCCGTCTGGCGTTTGCTTTAAAAGCCGGAAGACACGGGCAGGTTTCTCTTGCAGGAGGGCTGTTCTATCAGTTGCCGGATTATAGGTATCTCTATAGCATAAAGCCTTATGGTCAGCAATATGATTTTCAAAAATCGGTACATTATATAGCCAACTATCAATGGCAGAAAGCCGACAGAACCCTACGCATAGAAGGCTATTACAAAGATTATCAAAGCTTGATACGCGAATACAGTATCGGAAACGGAGCGCATTACGACCCTAATCCCTATCGAAGCATAGACTCCGGGCTTGCCGTGCAAAATTTAAAAATTGACAACAGCGGCTATGGATATGCCACCGGCGCCGAATTGTTTTGGAGGGATAAGAACAGCCTGAAAAATACGGATTACTGGATCTCTTACAGCTATATTGATACAAGAAGGCTTTATAAAAATTTTATAGCGGAAGCCACACCGGAATTTATCTCTACCCACAACCTGAACATCGTAAGCAAGTATTGGATAGAAAAAATAAACACCCAAATCAATGCCACTTACAGCTTTGCAAGCGGACGACCTTATTATGATCCCAACAGCATTACATTCCTCGGCGACCGTGCACCGGAATATCATAATCTTTCTTTCACCATCAATCACCTGCGCACGATAAAAAAATGGTTCTTGGTCTTCTACGCCGGAGTGGATAATGTAACGAATCATAAAAATGTTTTTGGATACCGGTATGCCGCAGACGGCACACGAAGCCCTATTCTTCCGGCGCTATACCGCTCCTTTTTTGCAGGTATTAATATGTCACTCACTAAATTTGATAAAGACGAACTTTAAACTTTTTTAACCATCATTCATCACCAAAAAACAACTCCGCATGAAAAAAATGTTCACGGCAGTCGCCATTTTATGGTCTTTGCAAATGCAGGCGCAAGACTACAAACAAACCTTACAAAACACGTTTCTGGCATTCGACACCACGACGGATATGGCTACGAAGACCCAGCAAAGCAACAAACTATCGCTTATAGCAAAAAAATTCAGCGAAGAGTGGAGTGCACATTATTACAATGCCTATAGCAAGGCGCAACTTTCCTATATGGAAACAGAAGAAGCCAAACGCGATGCTTATTTAGATGAAGGCGACCGCGAGCTTTCGGAAGCCGTATCGCTTTTGGGTAAAGATAATGATGAAACCTATGTGCTGGCAGCTATGCTCGCCAATGCCCGGATGGCAGTAAAACCCCAAGTGCGCTGGCAGAAATATGGAAAACTATTTGAAGAAAATCTGGAAAAAGCAAAAGCGGCAAATCCCGAAAATCCCAGAATCTACTACCTATACGGAACCAATAAATTCTACACTCCTAAAATGTGGGGCGGCGGCAAAAAAGCAGCACTTCCCTATTTCGAAAAAGCGGAAAACTTTTTTGACAAGGAACAAGCAACCGACATTACCGATATATCATGGGGCAAAGCAATGAATCATTATTTCTTAGAACAAGCTAAAGAAGAAGACAAAGAATAGTTTCTGTAAATCATCAGGATTATAGGGCTGTCTGCTATGTTTATGCCATAAATATAACAGGCAGCTTTTGCGTTATAGCCCTATGAAGCGTCCGTTTTAGCCAAATATTTTTTCAAGACTGCTTTGCAATTTCGGAAGGGAGATGTAAATATCCTGCTTCAGCGCGTTCAATACATCCGTGGATATATCCGGATGAGTATCGTCTTTATAGGCAGCATACTTCATTTGATTAATCATTGCCAGATAAAGAAAATAATCCGGCGACCAACTGGTAGAAAAAAGTTCGTACAAATGAGTACCCGGCCGGCACCAGATTATATTGGCAAAAGAAGCCCCGTGAGGTCCGATGATAAAAGAAGCGTTCCTATAAATATGGATTTGTTCTTCCACACTTCGTTCTTTGTCTTCTATAATGGTGAAGTCAAATTTTTTTAAAAGCGCCACCACCTCTTCCTCATTTTCAATAACTCTTGATCCCTTTCGGCTTATATAAATTCGATTGCCGGTCGCAGGTGTTTCATCCGAAAGATGCAGCCTTGTTTCTATATTTTTTTTCAACGAAAGAACTTCTTGTCTATTCGGCTTCCAAGTGCCTAAGTCGCCGAAAAAAACCGTATGTGCGGAGAGTTTATACCTGCGACTGTCTATGTAATTTTCCGGATGGAAACCAAGCAATTCAAGGTATTGCTTTTCATAATGTCCGCCAAAAGGATGGTAAGTAATCATTGCCTTCTCACGTTCTTCTTCCGACATTGTATCTTTGATTCTGCTAAGTTTTGCCGCTACCATCAACACAAAATCATAGTAACCTGTAAGCGCTAACGGGTTATTCATTTGTAGGGGATGACTCAATAAGGCGATAACAGTGTCTTCCGTTTTAGCGGGGCGGTTGTCTCTTTTCCAAAATTGATGTTTTATACCCCTATGATCCCAGTCGGTACAGAGTATTTGAGGATGCAATACTACAGAGCCATGTTTGGAAATATATCCGTTCTTTAGGCTGTGCTGCCATACATGCACTTCTCCGGAAATGAAGGTATGCGCTTTATGAAGAAGCTGCTGCGGGTTGTTTTCATCTAAAATCTCCGGCATATCCACCACCGATTCAGGAACTGTTTTGATGCAATAGGGTGCCAAAAGCTGTTTGGTTTCTTCCATGCTCAGTAACGACATTCCGGTAAATTGCATGTACATGGAAAAACTACTCCGTCCAATTTTTTTTACTACGCTTTTCACGGTGTTTATAAGCTGGCTCATGTAGGTTAAAACAAGGCGCGGTTTGAAATAAATGAGTACATATATATGCCGACCTATCGCAAAAGTGAATGAAAAAAATGATTATTGGAGTAGTGATTCCGATTTTTTTTAAAATCCGGCATATAGAAAAAGGTTGCCTTTATCAGACAACCTTTTCAGTTTTATGAAACGGATAAAATATTAAGCTTCTTTACCGCCTTTCAGCGCTTCCTGCCAGTTTTTCAATTCTTCCATTTTTCCTTCGGCAGCCATTTTAGCTTGCTCAGCCCATGTAGCGGGATCAGCCGTGTTAAAAGCGCCTTCGGAAGCATCAAGCAGAGCTTTTACTTCTTCAGCGGATTTTTCAGCTAATGCGGCAAAGCTGCTGATGCCGTTTTGGTTCAGCACTTCGGCTATTTTCGGACCAATACCTTCGATGAGGGTAAGGTCATCCGTAGCAGGAGTTTCGGCAGCAGGGGCGGCGGCTTCTGCAACAGGAGCGTTTTCTACAGGAGCTGTAGTTTCTGTTTTCTTAGCGCCTCCGCTTCTGCGGCTGCGGCGTGTTTTCTTAGCGCCCTCATCACCGCCTTTTTTATACAGTTCGTTGAAGTCCACCAGTTCGATCATGCCCATATCGGCAGCATCTCCGAAACGACGCGGCAGCTTGATGATACGGGTATAACCGCCGGGGCGATTGGCTACTTTATCACCGATTACGCCAAACAGTTCTTTGATGGCTTCTTTATCCTGAAGATAGCTGAACACCACACGACGGTTGTTCATATTATCTTCTTTACTGCGGGTGATTAACGGCTCTACATACACACGCAATGATTTTGCTTTGGTAAGCGTGGTAGTGATGCGCTTGTGCTCGATAAGCTGGCAAGCGAGGTTAGACATGAGCGCTCTTCTGTGAGCGGCAGTGCGGCCTAAATTTTTGATTTTGTCTCCGTGACGCATGACGTTGTTGTTTTGTTTTAAAGACCTACACCGTGTCAAGGAATGTAAGCCTCCTCCACACTCCTATAAGGATGGTGAAGTTTGGTTAATGAATATTAAAAGAACTACAAGGTTTAAAACTTTAAATTTTCTACTCTTCGCTTCTTTGGATTCTGCTGATGTCCATACCGAAGTGCAAGCCTCTTTCGGCAAGTACTTGTTCTATTTCCGTCAATGATTTCTGACCGAAGTTGCGGAATTTCATCAGTTCTTCCTGTGTATATTGTACCAGCTCGCTGAGGGAGTTGATCTTGGCGGCTTTCAGACAGTTGAAGGCACGTACGGAAAGTTCCAGATCTTCCAGCGGCGTGTGCAGGGTTTTGCGCAGTTGCAGGGTTTCTTCATCCACAATTGCTTCTTTCTCTTCGCGTTTGTTATCTAAGCTGATGTTTTCATCGGTGATGATCATCAGGTGCTGGATGAGGATACGGGATGCTTCTTTTACCGCTTCTTCAGGATGGATGGTACCGTCTGTAACCACTTCCATAATGAGTTTTTCAAAGTCGGTGCGTTGCTCCACACGGGTATTTTCAATCGTGTATTTTACATTTTTGATAGGGGTGAAAATAGAGTCAATGGCGATAATGCCGAGTGCTGCCGCACCTTCTTTCGGACGATTTTCCTCAGCGGGTACATAGCCGCGGCCTTTGCCTATATGAAGTTCAATATTAAAGGTTGTTCCGGATTCCATGTTGCAAATCACGAGGTCGGGATTCATCACCTCAAAATTGTTGGTATGTTCGCCGATCATGCCTGCGGTAAAGGAGTCGCTTTTTATAGCCAGTTCAATTTTTTCGTGGCTGATTTCGCTGTTGATGGCTTTTTTGAAACGTACTTGTTTCAGGTTGAGGATGATTTCGGTTACATCTTCCAGCACGCCTTTGATGGTAGCAAATTCGTGGTCGGCACCTGCTATCTTAATGGAGGTGATGGCATAGCCTTCAAGGGAAGAAAGCAATACACGGCGCAATGCGTTACCAATAGTAACTCCGTAGCCGGGTTCTAACGGGCGAAACTCAAACTGCGCTTCGAAATCAGTCGCTTTCTGTAAAACGATTTTGTCCGGTTTTTGAAAATTTAATATTGCCATTTTTTTGTCTTTTTAGGATGTTTTTTTGTTGTTTATTTTTTTTGTTTGTTTTGGCTTATGCCTTTCCGGTCGCTGCCTGTGGTGTCGCACACTTTGCGGGGTTGGGTTGCTTCTCCCTCCCGTAAATTCTTGCGCATACGAAACAATGAACCGAAATTTGGACGGCAAAGGTAAGGAAAGGGAATGGATTTAAAAAAATAATTATTTCTGTCATTGCCCTATTTTGAGAGGGATGAATACGGAGAAGAGCGACGTTATTCTTTTACAAAAACACGGCTGCTTTTTCCTCCTATAGAATCCATAAAATGAAGCAAATAAACTCCTGGGCTTAAACTTTTTACTTCAAGATTTATCTCTCCGCTTCCAGCCTCCTTGCGGATAAGGGTTCTTCCCATTACATCCAACATCTCTACAATAGTGCCTTGGGGAAGATTTCGGATGATTAATTTGTCATGAGCAGGATTGGGATAAATAATAATGTCTGAATAGCTGTTTATCGTACCCACATTTGTAGCCTCTATTACCATATACTTGCAAGTAGTGTTGCTACCGCATCCGTTGGTAACGGTAACACAAATGGGGTAAGTACCCTGTGTGGTATAGGTATGGCTCGGATTGGTAGCTGACGAAGCGAGGCTGCCATCTCCAAAATCCCAACTGATGGAAGTAAACGGTGTGCCACCGGTGTAGGTATATTGATACGTGAGTGTACCTATGGCATTAGCGCTAAACGAAGGTTGCAATAAGTCGCAGCCGCAAACCACATTTTTGTATTTGAGTAGTATATCTGTGCTATATGGCGAAGAAAAAGTATCATTAGCAAAATAGAACCAGCCTCCAAACACACCATTCACATACGCATTATCGTTTTTGTCTAAAGCAACAGCCAGGCTTAGCCAACTTGTGTTAATTACATCAATATCCTTTAACTCTGAGACATTTCCTGTTGTCGCATTTGCCCTTAGCATATATCCGTTCGTGTACATACTAACCGGACTGGTAATACTTTGCCCTCCCCAGTTGAGTGTACCCATGTAACGACCACTACTGATAAGGGTATTATTCATTACATTAATACTCCCTGCTTCAACGCTATAATTATTATCAGGATGAGTTGCCCAAAGCAAAGCGGCATTGGTATCTAATGCCATCAAATAAACTGCTCTTTGCGAAAATGCGTTTTTTATGGTATCGCCGCAGAATACAGTTCCGGTATCCCCCGTTCCGGTAAGATATAAACTACCCTGCTGCCCGAAAGCAACCTCGCCTATGTCGCTGTTGGTCGCTATGCTTGCCTGTCTCACCCAAATATTATTGCCCTGTCTGTTAAATGCCGCAAGTACAGCTCGCCCTTTGTTCGTACCGGTGGGGGGGATGAGCGTATTGTTGCCGATTGTCAGATTTCCTCCATATAGGGTATCATAACGTAACCAACCGTAGAACCGATTGGCGACAGGATCAAATTTAAACAAAACCTGGTGGGCTTTATTATTGGAGGAGGGCGGGGTCATATCCATTAGGGTTGCAGCCTGATAATTGCCTGAGGCATCATAATTCACCGCGTAATAGCCTCGGTTCGTAATGCTGAATGTGCCTCCTCCATAGCTGCCGGTATCCAGTAGGGTAAACCAGAAAAGCTGCCCGGAGGCACTCACTGAAAGTCCGTTTAATAAAATATGAGCACCGACATTGAGATTCTGGGAAGATACAGGCGTTCTAAGCCACTGAAACTGTCCTTGGCTGTTATATTTTGCCAGGTAGGCAATCTGAGTTCCCGCAGCTATATTGATGCTTGTATCCCCATCCCAGTATATACTCGTTGCAGCTGTTTGATTGGATAAGGCATAACCGGAAATATAAATACCTTCCAGGGTATCGGTTACAAGGTAGCAACCTATGTTCTGCCCTGATATTGCCCCACTGCCCAGCACCTTCATCCATCTGAAGCTACCATTGCAGTCCCAGCTTACCAATACGGCAGTAGCGGTGGAGTCGGGGGTTGATTGCCCGTCCGTAACTATTTTTCCTCTGTTTGGGCTCGACAACCAATACACATTTCCATGCTTGTCCGTAGCCATACGTTTACCGGTGGCGTTATAACCCTTATTTGTGCTATATACCTGTTTTGCCCAATGGGGAGAGAGGGTTTGTGCCTGCAATAGCCGGGGATAGCATAAAAACACAATGCTACATAGCAGATAATACAAGGTTGTTGCTTTTCTCATGGGAGAATATTTATTTGTTATAAATAAGCTCCTAACCTGTCAGCAGGCAGAAGCTGCTTTAATAATATTGGAAATCTTTCAAAACCTCCATATGAGGCTACCATCCCTTATCAGGCATAAAAAGGAAAAATATGCAAAAATGAAGGAAAAGTCGAATACACGGAAAATTCTAATCGAACAATTAATACACTTCCCAGTCAAATCCACCCAAATAAGTAATTTTAGCAGGGGAGGTACATACATCACAAGAGGAATGCATCACCTCATCTTGCGGAAAACCAAAACAATTACCTGGTAAACCTACATACGGATCATCGGCAGAACATCCGTTATCATAATAAAAATGAAGGAGAAGCTCAGAAGCAACGCCACTGCTACACATAGGAAAGGGCATTGTAGCCCCCGAAGCAATGTAGATGGTTGCAATAATATTATACCAACATCCAGGTTGTGGAAGTTCACAAGCAACATCCACCACAATATCACAAGTTGTTTTGTTTGTAATGGTTTGAGCGTTACTTGACCCTATGGTAATAGTTAAAGCTGCAAAAAAGAAAAATAACCTTTTCATAAAAAAATGTTTTAGTGAATGTTAAATTTATACAATATCCATAAATATATTTTCAAAAATAAACACCTATATTTTCCTACCTTTGCGCCTTAAAAAATTTCAAGGTCAGCCTTTAAATGTCGGTTAAATACAAAGAATATAAGCAACTAAGCCTTCCCTTTATCGAAAAAGAATATTTAGAAAAATGGGAAGAGGAGCATACGTTTGAGAAAAGCGTGGAGCAACGCGAAGGAAGCGAACCGTTCGTTTTTTATGAAGGTCCGCCGAGTGCCAATGGTATGCCGGGCATCCACCACGTGATTTCCCGTACGCTAAAAGACCTCGTATGCCGCTACAAAACCATGCAGGGCTATCAGGTGAAACGCAAAGCCGGTTGGGATACTCATGGCTTGCCCGTAGAATTAGGTGTGGAAAAGGAATTGGGCATTACTAAAGAAGATATAGGCACAAAAATTTCCGTAGAAGAATACAACCAAAAATGCCGCCAAGCAGTGATGCGCTATACCGATAAATGGGAAGACATTACTAAAAAAATGGGCTACTGGGTAGATATGGAACATCCCTATATCACCTACGATATTAAATATATAGAAACGCTTTGGTGGGCAATGAAGCAATTGTTCGATAAAGGATTTCTCTATAAAAGCGTGAGCATACAACCCTACTCGCCTGCTGCGGGTACAGGTCTTAGCTCACACGAACTGAACCAGCCGGGAACCTATAAAAACGTGAAGGATACGACGGTGGTGGCGATGTTCAAAGCCATTGAAAATTCAAAATTCAAAATTGAAAATCCCCACCCTGTCTATTTTTTGGCTTGGACAACTACGCCTTGGACACTTCCGTCAAATTGCGGACTTACCGTAGGCGCTCATATTGACTATGTTTTAGTACATACTTTTAACCCTTATACACATCAGCCTATAAATGTAATCCTTGCAAAGGCATTGATGGGCAAATACTTTAAACCTGAAGGCGAAAACGGCGATTTTGAACATTACACTGCTGAAACCAAGTTGTTACCTTGGAAAATATTGGCGGAATACAAAGGCGCTGACCTTGAAGGTATTCGCTACGAACAGCTTTTACCCTATGAAGGCAACAGTATAGAGGTAGCCGGCGGAGACCCTTGGCGGGTTATCTTAGGAGATTTCGTTACTACAGAAGACGGTACCGGCATTGTGCATACGGCTCCGGCATTTGGTGCGGATGACTTTAAAGTAGGAAAAAATGCAGGTATCGGTATCCTAACAATGGTGGATAAAGAAGGAAAATTTATTGAGGGTTTAGGTGAGTTCTCCGGGAGATATGTAAAAAATTACAAAAATGAACCCGACTATAAAGAAGTGGATGTGGACATCGCCGTAAAACTGAAATTAGACGGCAAAGCATTCAAAGTAGAAAAATACGAACATACCTATCCCCACTGCTGGCGTACGGATAAACCCATCGTTTATTATCCCTTAGATGCCTGGTTTATAAAAACCACCGCCGTAAAGGATAGGATGATTGAATTAAACAAAACCATCAACTGGAAACCAAAAGCAACCGGCGAAGGTCGTTTTGGCAACTGGCTGGAAAATATGGTGGACTGGAACCTCAGCCGCTCCCGTTTTTGGGGTACGCCCCTACCCGTCTGGGTGAGCGAAGACGGAAAAGAAACCAAATGTATAGGCAGCATCGAAGAATTATTACAAGAAGTAGAATTAGCAAATAAAAAACTAAACACCAATCAATTATTAGAGGTAATTAAAGAATGGAATGAAGGTAAAAATTTATTAAATTCCCTTACTGACAAATTAGGAATTACCCACACAGACCGATATACAGCCTTAGAAGGAAAATTAGACCTTCACAAACCCTATGTAGATCAAATCATCCTTGTGGACAGTCGCGGGAAGGCAATGTATCGCGAGCCGGATTTAGTGGATGTATGGTTTGACAGCGGGGCCATGCCTTATGCCCAATTGCATTATCCATTCACACCGCATCACCATGCAGCACTAAAACAAAACTTCCCCGCCGATTTCATCGCCGAAGGAGTGGATCAAACACGCGGATGGTTTTATACCCTTCATGCGCTCGGCGTCATGCTTTTCGACAGCGTTGCCTATAAAACAGTTGTTTCCAACGGACTGGTACTGGATAAGAATGGAAATAAGATGAGTAAACGGGTGGGAAATGTTGTAGATCCTTTTGACACAATTGAAAAATACAGTGCCGATGCCACGCGCTGGTACCTCATCACCAATGCTTCCCCATGGGACAGCTTAAAATTTGATATTGAAGGAATTAAAGAAGTTCAACGGAAGTTCTTTGGAACACTTTACAACACCTATCAGTTTTTTGCGCTTTATGCAAATGTGGATGGATTTACATTTAAAGAAACATACATTCCTCTTGGCAAACGCCCTGAAATAGACCGATGGATTCTTTCTTCCTTAAATACACTGGTAAAGGAAGTAACCCAAGCATTAGACGATTACGAACCCACTATTGCGGGCAGAGCTATTGAAAATTTCTTAGACGAGCATCTCAGCAACTGGTATGTGCGACTTTGCCGCCGCCGTTTCTGGAAAGGCGAATATGAGCAAGATAAAATCTCGGCATATCAAACTCTTTATGAATGTTTAGAAACCATAGCCGGTCTCATTGCGCCTGTCTCTCCTTTCTTTGCCGATTGGCTATACACCAACCTGAATAAAGTAACCGGCAGGAACGAACACACTTCCGTGCACCTGTCCGATTTCCCTAAGGCAGAGCAAGATGCCATAAACGAAGAGCTGGAATACCGAATGCAATTAGCACAAGACATTTGCTCGCTCATTTTATCCATTCGTAAAAAAGCAAACATCAAAGTACGGCAGCCGCTACAGAAAATATTGATCCCTGTTCTGAACGAAAACATGAAAGAACAGATACGAAAAATGGAAGAAGTGATTCAATCGGAAGTAAACGTAAAACAAATAGAATATATTACTGATTCTGATGGATTTATCAAAAAGAAAATAAAGCCAAACTTTAAAGTATTAGGCGCTAAAATGGGCGCTAAAATGAAAGCAGTAGCAGCAGCTATCCAGCAACTTTCCGACAAGGACATTTCCCTGCTGGAAAAGAACGGGGTTATAGACCTGCGGATAGGAGAAGATACCGTAACCCTTAATACGGAAGATGTAGAAATCTCGGCAGAGGATGTTCCGGGATGGTCGGTGGCCGGTAAAAACCAGCTCACCGTAGCGCTGGATATCACTATTACTCCCGATTTGCAGGAAGAAGGAAATGCACGCGAGCTTGTCAATCGCATTCAAAAAATACGTAAAGAATCAGGTTTTGAACTGACGGATCGCATTGTGGTAAACATTCAAGAGTATGAACCACTAAAATCTTCTATTATAAATTTTAGCGACTATATTTGCGCCGAAATTTTAGCTGATGAAATTCATTTCGCTCCTCAGATAGATAACGGAACCGAGATAGAAGTAAATGAGGCGATATTAAAAGTGTTAATTTCTAAAAAATAAATTTATGGCTACTCCCAAAAAAACTGTTGCCAAGGCAAGTAAAAAAACTGTTGCACCCAAAAAGGCAGCACCTGCTAAAAACACCAAAACGGTAAAACCCATAGCGAAAAAAGCAGTTGCCGCTAAAAAAACAGCTCCAGCTAAGGCTGCTAAAAAAGTGGAAGTAGCCAAAAAGAAAGTAGCAACAAATTCTAAGGCAATAAAAAAGACAACTAAGACTGTGGCAACAAAAAAGACTGTAAAAGCACCCGTTAAAAAAGCAACACCTAAAAAAGCAGTAGCAAAAGCACCTGCTAAAAAACTGGTGAAACCGGCAGCGCCCGCAAAAAAAGCGCCTGCTAAACCGGTAGCCAAAGCGCCTGCTAAAAAAGCAGCGCCAACCAAAGCAGCGCCAACCAAAGCAGCGCCTAAAAAAGTAGCAGCGCCAAAGGAAGCGGTGAAAAAAACGGCTCCTACTAAATCTTCCAAAAAAGCACCTGCGAAGAAAATAATAAAAACGGTTACGCAAAATGCAACCATCGCACCATCACGTCCCTTGCCTTCTTCTGTAAACAGAGTGGTGCGGGAAGAAAAAAAACCAAACGTCATCGTAGCGCATCGTAAACTGGAAAACAAATCCAAAAAAGCCTTAGAAGACGAAAAAACAATTTCAACCGATTATCAACCTCAATACGTTTCTATTTTGGACGAGCCTGTACAAGAAACCACACCTACCAAACGCTATAGCGATGAAGACCTGGCCGAATTTAAAGAACTGATACTCGGTCGTATGGAAGCTGCAAGAAAAGAACTGGCCTATCTGCAAGGGCTTATCACCCGCAAGGACGAAGCCGGCACGGAAGATACCGAAAACCGCTACATGAATATGGAAGACGGCAGCGGCGCTATGGAACGTGAGCAATTAGCCCAAATGGCAAGTCGCCAGATCCAGTTTATCGGTCATCTGGAAAAAGCCCTCGTGCGCATCGAAAGTAAAACCTATGGCGTGTGCCGTGTAACCGGTAAGTTGATAGATAAAGCCCGCTTGCGCGCCGTGCCTCATGCCACGCTCAGCATCGAGGCCAAAAAGGAAATGTCGAAAAATTAAGCTCCTTTATAGGAATATTCCCCATATATAAAAAAGAGATGAGGCTGTAGGGATACGGCTTCTTCTCTTTTTAGAATGTGTCCTGTTATAAAACAGCAGCAATGGAGTTTTTGCTGCTCTTCATGAAGTGCAGTAGAATAGTATGATGAGCGTATGAAACAAACGGATTACTTATAATCCCCTTAGGCGTTGTAGCTAAGGTCGTTGTTATAATCCCGATCGGAATTATAGCCGCCACTGCTATAGCTGTTGCCGCTTTCACGGTTATAACCGGCTTCTCTATTATAATTTGTTTCTTTGTTGTAGCCGTCGCGTTGATTGAAATTATTACGGCGCGGTCTGTCATTGCCCGGTTGAAAATTTCTTTTCTTAGCGTGATTGGGCGTGCCTTCCTTGTTGTTTTTCGCTTCTCTTACATTGATGATATTCCCTTTCAAATAAGACATATCGAAGTAATCAATAGCATCAAATCCGGCGCCTTTGTCTTCCATCTCCACAAAACCATAGCCTTTTGAGAGGTTGGTTTCGCGGTCAATGATTATTTTCAATGACTTGATAGCTCCAAATTCGGAAAATAATTTTTCAAGATCTTGTTCAGTGGTTTCTGGGCTGAGGTTGCTGATATAAAGATTCATAACCGGATTAAAATAAATAATTAAATAATTGAATGATACTGTTAGAGAACGAATAAAACCTATTCTGTATGATTTTTTAGCGCTTCAAATTAAGTACTAAATACGAGTTTGCAAAATTATACATTTTCAAAATAACAAAATCTTTTAGCGCATGATATACATTTTCCCGTATCCGTTTTTAAAGAATTTGTCCGACCCACTGCCGCGATGTTCTATATTGCTGCCATTCAAGGAGGTAATCACTCTATAAAAATACACTCCGTTGCCCAGCGTTTGTCCGTATTGATCTTTGCCATCCCATTTATAGTCGGTTATGTTTCTGCCGATGTGTATAGGTCCCAGTTCCTGCCGGGTAATTTCCCTTACGACCTTACCGGTTACAGTGAGTATCTGTATTTTAAACTGGGTAGGCACTTGTGAGCCGGTAAGTGTAAAAACAAAAGCCGTGGAGGTAGAAAACGGGTTGGGATAATTCAGCACGTGCGTGATGGTGGATTTATTCACTACTTCAAAAGATATTTTATAATCCGTTCCGCCGGCTATATTGCCGCTTTTATCTTTGCCATTCACTACCAGTTCGTAAATACCGTCTTCGGCAAAATGAGGTTTGTATTCTATATAGGCTTCGTTTTTATTGCCTTGGGCAGGTATAAATTTGCTCACCGCTCCGTCGAAAGGTACCGGCACAGGGTTTAAAGAGTTGGGATTGCGAATGCTTAGGGTCAGTAAGGAGGTATCATCCAGTTTCAGGTATTTGTTTTCATCTTTCAAGACGATTTTAATTAAAGGTTTTGCAGAAACAATATCTCTGTCCAGTATATGTACACCGTCAAAGGTTACGTCTATGAGGGGGTTTTTCTGATCCACATCAATTATAAACGGAATATAGCCGAGGTTATTGGGGTGATATTGCTCCGGCTGGTCGTTATCAGGATTGGCTTCTACAAATAATATATTCTTTCCGGGATAAAGTGAAGGATCAAATTCTATGGAGGCGATGAGGGTATCATTGCCGGGCAGCGGGCGATAGCGTTTGGTAGCAAGGGTGTGGGTGGTATTATGCGCATCAATTACTTTATACCGCACCAGCATACTGTCCATAGGTAGTTCTGTAAGGTTCTCCACAGCAGCGGCAAAACGCATTATCTGCCCAACCTGCACACTGTCGGAGAAGGAATAATAAGAAGCGGGATTGAGTGCCGCCTCCGGCAAAGGGCTGTACAATATCCGCCAGAAATCAAGCTGTGCACTGCTCCGGTCTATAGAATCCAGGCTTTGCCATTGTAATTGTAAGAAAGGATATTTGTGTGCATCAATAAAGCTCAAACCCGTATCACGTGCGGAGCCGGTGTATAAAACGGTCTTCGCATTTTGCGTATCAATGCCGGTAAGGACAAGAATCGAATGATCATTCTGTGCCCGGTTGTCTATAGCCGAAGTTTGCCATTTTAGGGTTTTCCATTCTTTGGCGGGGCCGATGACGGTGCTGTTCAGATGACCTTTGGTGATTCTTGTAGGTAATAAAAACGTGCGCTCAATCGTATCCGCCATATTTTTCACCACCTGCGTGATAGGATAGCTGCCATTTCCCTTCATTCTAAAAAATACAAAAGGACGCGGTGTGGTAAACGAATCAATCATCGTAAAGCCCATATTGTGGAAGGTATGATAAAGCGAATTGCCTATGCCGTTCACATTTTCATCCAGCTTCCATTCATCTACCAAAGCCGTATCATAGGCTTGGTCATTAATCATATTTTTAATAAGTACATAATGATTGGCCGGTATGCTGTCCAGGAAATGTTTTGCCTTGTTTCTGCCATCCAGCGTATTGACGGCAAATTCAAAAACCTCCCGGTTATTTACTTCCATATAGCAAGTATCATAGGAGCCGGACTGCCCCCCTTTTCTGCCTGCGTTGAGCCATATTTCCGCTCCCGAAGAATCAATCACTACCACCTGAATCGTGCCTCCCCACGGCGGACAGCCCAATCGCTGAATACCCGCGCCATTTATGGCAATGGAAGAATAAGCGCTGGCATCCCAGGGAGTAGTTTGCTGAAGCTGGCTATAAATGGCATTCGTAACCATCAACTCCGTATTGCCACTATAGAATCGGAAAATACGGTCATTGCCATAGGTAAGTTTATCAAACGCATCTTTTTGATATTGGTAATAATGCGATTGATTCCATCCCGGACTGCCATTGGCGAGGTAAATAAAGGAACTACCCGTCCAGCGGTATTCGCCATTGATCAGGCTGTCTATAGAAGCGCGCCAGTAATACACCGTGCTATCTCGGTAGGAAAGCGTGGGTCTCCATTTAATCACCCCACCGATGCTGGATAAAGTAGTTTCTTGCTTGATATTGCTGTTAAACAATTCGGTAGTGTCTATTTCCAATTTGTACTTCCCTGCAGGCCGGAAGGGATTGAGTGTAGAGGCTTTCAGCGTGATGCCCTGCTGATGGACGATGGCAAATTCCTGCGGATAAACCGGTCTTACATTATCGGAATAGATAAAAATATCCAGCGTGGCGGTGTTATTGGTTTCGCTTGTTTCATCAAATTTTTGAAGATCGTCAATGGTTACACGGTATTTATTCAATCCCAAATCGGCAATTTTATTGATAGGCACATTTACCCATAGCGTATCTGAATGGTAGAGGTTCGCTATTTTTCGGGAAGAAACAGTAGTGGTGATGTTTGCAGGATTGATATGTTCTATCTTCATACTCACGGTATCTCGCAGTGCTTTTGCCAGATTATAGGCTATTATTTTCAGGGTAAAGCTATCCTTGTCGGTAGTTACATTCGCAGGAATAGCGGAAATGCGGCTTGCAGAAACATGATAATCCGGTTTATCCGGCCCGAATACCGGCAGTGCAGGATCGCCTTGTAAAATCATGCTCTCGAGGTGCATAAAATTCTCCGGTGTCTGTGCATTCCCCCAAATAAAATTATAGCTATAATGATGATGGTCGCCTATGGTCTTGCCGTAATTTACGTTCGCGATGCTACCATATATCGCAGGTAAGTACCGTGCATGAAAAGGTGTATATTGAAAATTATCCGCCGCAATCATGGAAATGGAGCCGCCCGCCGATGAGCCTACATAGCGCTCTCCTATCGTCTTTACCGTGGATAAAGAATAGATATACGCCACATCACAACCCAGTCCTAAGAAATGCGGTAAACGCGGAGTATTCGTATATTTTTCGGGATTGTTAAATGTACTGAGTTCAAACGTGCTGGATGCCGCATGACCGTGATATGTAATCAACGACACACCGTTATTCACCAAGCTATCCACGGTACTGTTCAGGTTTTCGTCTATAGGGTTGGTGCTGGTTTTGGATACATTATAAATCTCGGCGCCATAGGAAGTATCTTTGATGATGTAGGCTCCAAAGTTGGTAAGCGTATTCAAGTATCCGGATGATTCATCTACTCTTCTACCGCCCGCGGCATGAATGACTTGTTTCTTCCAGCTTTCTGATGCATAATCCGGAGAAACCGGTGTGCGCAAAGCTGCTTCATAGGCTTTTACTTTTTCCAGATACTGCCCTACTTCCTGCGGGGTCCATGCAGATATTCTACCTACATTCATCGCCATCAGTTTATTCGGCAGAAAATTCACCAAATCCACATCCGAGCCGGGATAGCCGAGTGTAGGTACATTTCCGGCAAACTGATAGGCAGCTTTATTGCCAAGATAATTTTTGTTGTGATTATAAGATACTCCTTTGCCAATGAGGAAAAGATCATGCGGTTTCGTAGTCCATTGATTATAGGCATAGCGCATAAAATTCCGAATGGCGAGCGGATGCGTTTCTATTCCGTAGGCAAATTGATCATAAAGATCATCCATATAGGCAAGCACGCAGTTTCTGCCGCCGCCGGTAAGGCTACTTCTGTAGTCGCTATAATCCTGCACATAATTCCTACCATTGGTAAGAGCCGCATAGCCCCGGTCGGAAACGATTACATAATCACCCTGATTTGCCGCTGCGGAATAATCGGTAAACTGAATGGTTTTGGAAGATTGAATACTATAAATTCTATCGCTGTTGGCAGCTGCAAGGATGAATTTTCTATCGGTAAAAGACGGCTGTAACTGAAAACGAACCCTTCCCGAAACCGAAATATCTCCGCTGTACCATTGCTTGTTGGTAAGGTCGTATAGTTTCGGTGCAGTGCCGCCATGAGCAAAGTTTTGCAGCTCTATATATTGTAAGGTAGCGCTTGCCGTCAGTTCAAAATTAACATAGTTTAAGCCCGAGAAATCCATATTCCGCGGATAGCGGATATAAAGATAGGAGCAACCCAAGCGGTCTTCCGCATAGCTGCCGGTCTGGGTGGAGGTTATTTGAATGGTATTATTGGCGGCAAGCAAGGAAGAGGCAACCGACAAGTTAAAATGCTTGGTGGCATCCGGCGGCAGAGAAGAATCCGCTATTTGTTGATTATTTAAAAAGAGGGTTACCCTCTCGGTAGTAGTGGTATTGTAGGTGTTTCGCAGTAAGGATAGCTGAAGGTTGGCATTTTGCTGGGTAGAAAAATTAGGAGTGGCAAGGGTTAATGAAAAAGGCTGATTGGTAAATCGGTCGGCATCCACAAATCCTTCACCGTCATTAAATTCACTGAAAAAAATAGGCTGCCCGGAAATATAATGCTTACCCTTTATAAACTCATTCGTATAATGTACTTCACTGCTTGCCCAGCAATAGCTCAGTGGCGCGGGAGGGTTGTTAATAATATTGGGGATTTGTGCATAGCGAAGATTTGCAGCCCCGTTCCGCACGGTCAGAAAATAAGCGGCAGTATCGGTAAACAGGCTTTTTCGTACATCCGCCTGCCAGCCGGGATTGGCGAATAACTCCGTATCCGGCTTGCCGTTGCCGGGCTCTCCGAAAAATTCGATATAGTCATTTGCGCCGAATGTACCCGCAGTACTCACATACAAAGGCACTTCCACGCCATTGAGGTAAAGAACATAGTCTGCACCGGCGGCTTGAGGAACACCGGCGGCATCCAGTGCGTTTTTGTGGATTCTATAGATGCCTTCCGCACCTACTTTAAATTTATAATAGCTCTTGCTAAAGTCTATCCACTCATTTCTATAGGACTGTGCAAAGGCTGCCTGCGCCATAAAAACGAACAGAAGAAGCGTGCTATATGCGGATAATCGTTTCATGCCATTATTTTTTGACGGGTGTAGCAGGAGAAGCGGTGGTCTTCGTTTTTTTATCGGGTGTATTGAGATGCAAGCGTAGGGAAATGATATGGGTGAATAACGGATTTGCCTGTGTTTGCAAGCTGGTAAAGGCATAATCCAAACTTAGCGAACCGATATTAAACCCTACTCCCGCAGCGGGTTGATAAAGGAAAACCTTCTGTGTATTGCTCGTGTCTTTATCATCCAAAACCCGTTGAAAATTACCTACGCCCAATCGTAAGAAAAGCGCATTTTTATAGGAAGCTTCCAAGCCTACATGCGGGTCAAAACTCACCGCATTGGTTTGGAGTAGTGTATTTCTGCGACCATCCGTAGTCATATCCACACCTACTTCCGCCATTATTTGTATGCTTTTGCCGGGCTCCAATAAGGTTCTTGCCACACCGAAATTCAGACGCGGATACATCAGCTCATAGGATTTTACCGGTATTTCATTTCCCGTTTGCCCAAACACTTGTTTCTCTCTCTCCGTCAAATGAAAACTCCAGGAAGTATATGTAGTAGTAATATCCTTCGCCATAATGCCAAAACGCCATTGTTTATAGCGGGTTTGTATGCCTATATCTATACCGAAACCCCATGCATTCGCCATGCTGCCCAGATGACGATAAATGACTTTGGCATTACCCCCGACAGTAGTATGAAACTGAGTGTCTTTTTTAAACAAATTCAGCTTCTGCGCATAAGACAATAAAAAAGCATAATCGCCTGCCGACATGGATTTTAGCTTGCTCTCATCAAAAGAGCCATCAGGCTGCACATAATCTATCGTGTTGGGAATATCATCTATAGCGAAACGAAGCGCAGAAAATGCCACGACCCGGTCTTTGTTTTTCAACGGTTTGGCTATGCCAAGGTAATCATACTTGGCATTACCCGAAAAATATTCGGCGTGCATAGCACCTACTTCCAAGTCGGATTTTATAGCCATCAGCCCGGCAGGATTCCAGTAAGCTGCCGTTACATCATTTGCCATCGCTGCTTGCGAACTCGCGAGCGACAAGCCTCTTGCGCCCACGCCTATATTCAAATACTCGTTTACATAAATGCGGCGCTGCGCACTGGCAACGGAAATAAAGCATAGAAAAACAAAAAGTACAGCAAAATTCCTCTTCATACAAACGAGTTAAAATTAAGTGTATTTAGAGAATTGATAACGTTTTAGGCTGATTAATTATTATTCCCTACAAGAAACCCTTACCGCACATCTTACTTCTTCTTCACTATCCACATATCCTGACCGCCAAGTTTTTCGAGATGCCGAGCGCCATCATAATATTCCAGTACATCAAAATAGCGCTCTATGATTTTACGAAAAAAAACAGCTTGATTATAAGCCCCCATCAGGCGATGCCCTTTCTGATAATAACTTTTCGTTACCGCGCCTTTTTCTTCAAGTAGTGGATTATCTAAGTATTTAGTTACCCCTCCAAATATTCCCAATCCTTTATCGGTTCAAAATCAGGATAGCTTTCTGCAACCGAACGGTGCTGTAAAACAGATTCAACAGTTACTTCAGGAATGAGATTATCCCCCAAACCATTCTTTACAAAAATAAAATTCACTCCCAATTCACTGGCTCCTACTAAACGATAGCCTTTTCGGTTGGCAAGTTTTGTCATAGCGATAGGTGAGGCTCCGTGATATTGCGGATGTTTTCCCGGGTAAACATAATTAGGGTCGTAAGGCACCACGATATTATTCAACCCAAATTCATTGTGTGTTTCTATAATGACCACTTGGGGTTCTATCACTTCTATTGCATCCCATATCCAATAATCATAGCCGTCAATGTCTATGGATAACAAACCGATTTCTCCTTTAAAACCTGCGTTTTCAATCAGCCCGTTAATATTTTCTCTGGTAACTTTGGAGCAAACAAATTTGGGTTTGTAATGAAGCGGATGAGGATATTTATTATAAAATTTAATGCCTCTTTTTACCGATCGTGGATTAATATCAATAAAAAGCCCATGCCATCCGAAATTAAAATACAAGTTAGCAGAATTGCTGTTAATGCCATCGTCCGAGCCTATCTCCACAAATACTTTCTTAGTCATACCAATGACAGAAAATATAAAAAGCAATTTGCCGTCTTCCTCAAACTGCGAAAACACCCTGAACCCTGTATCAGCAAACACCGGTAATTCATTTTTCTTTGCTGATTGTTGATAATAATGAAAAAGTTGTCGTTGCGTTATCTGAACGGAAGGTATAAACCTGTTCCTGATTTTTGTGATTAAAAACTTATCCTTTATCCAATGTTTGATGTATGAAAACATAAGGCAAAGCTACTATTTTGAAAACACCAATTCTTAAAACCCTTTACATTTGCGCAAATTTCATTTTCAAATGAATCTGGTAAAAGAATTAAAAGAACGCAACCTTATTCACGATGTGATGCCCGGTACAGAGGAACAATTGAATAAAGAAATGACCTCCGGCTATATCGGCTTCGACCCTACTTCAGACAGTCTGCACGTGGGCAGTATGTTACAAATTACCTTATTGAAAAGGCTGCAACAAGCAGGGCATAAACCTTATGCGCTTGTAGGCGGTGCCACCGGCATGATTGGCGACCCTTCAGGAAAATCCGCAGAACGAAATTTATTAGATAAAGAAGCCATCGAAAAAAATTGCGCAGGCATTCGTAAGCAATTAGAAAAATTTCTGGATTTTGACGAAAGCAAACCCAATGCAGCCGTCATGGTAAATAACTACGACTGGCTGAAAGACTATAGCTTTTTGGATTTTATCAGGGATGTAGGCAAGCACATTACCGTGGGCTATATGATGAGTAAAGATTCGGTGAAAAGCCGCATGGAAACCGGGCTTTCCTTTACCGAGTTTTCCTATCAGCTTATTCAGGGTTATGATTTTTATTATCTCTATAAACATAAAGGACTAAAGCTACAGATGGGCGGTGCCGATCAATGGGGCAATATCGTAACAGGTACCGAGCTGATCAGAAGAATGGGCAGCGGTGAGGCTTTTGCTTTGACAAGCCCTCTCATTACCAAAAGCGACGGCGGCAAATTCGGAAAAACGGAAAGCGGTACGATTTGGCTTGACCGCGAGCGCACGTCTCCTTATCAGTTTTATCAGTTTTGGCTAAACCTGAAAGATGAAGATGCCGAAAAACTAATCCTTAGCTTTTCTTTTAAAACAGTAGAAGAAATCAACAGTTTGATTGAAGAACACCGTCAGACGCCACATCTGCGTAAACTGCAAAAAACATTAGCAGAAGAAATAACCGAACTGGTACACAGCAAAGAAGATTTGATTTTCGCACAGCAAGCATCGGAAATATTGTTTGGCAACGCTCCTATAGAAGCACTCCGCTCCTTGAATGAAAAGCAATTGTTAGAGGTGATGGACGGCGTGAAGCAAGCTAAAATCACTAAAGAAATCTTACAAGACAGTTTTGATTTTCTTGGTTTCTTAGCGGAGCAAAAAGTATTTTCAAGCAAAGGCGAAGCGCGGAAAATGATACAAAACGGCGGTTTCAGCATCAACAAAGAAAAAATAACCGTGCCTGATCATAAGGTAAAAGAAGGGGATTTGCTGAATGATAAATACCTGCTGCTGCAAAAAGGGAAAAAGGATTATACGCTGGTGATAGTGGAGTAAGAAATAATAGTGTAAATTACGAACTATGATTACCGACATCAATCAATTAGATCCATCGAAACGCTATACCTATGCGGATTACCTGACATGGCAATTTCAGGAGCGGGTGGAGTTGATAAAAGGATGGCTGTATAAAATGTCGCCTGCACCTGCGCGAAAACATCAGGATGTTTCTATCCGGATGAGTTCAAAGATTTTCAATTTTCTGGAGGGTAAAAAATGCAGGGTGTATAGCGCCCCTTTTGATGTTCGTTTATTAAATAAAGAACAAGCTACCGTGGACAATGAAATATATTCGGTGGTTCAGCCGGATATTTGTGTGGTGTGCGACATGTCGAAATTAGATAAAAAAGGATGCCTCGGTGCGCCTGACTGGATTATAGAGATTGCAAGTAAAGGCAATAGCCGCAAAGAGTTAGAAACAAAATTCCGGTTGTATGAAGAAAACGGTGTGTTGGAATATTGGATTGTATTTATGGGTGATGAAACGATAGCCGTTTATGATTTGAAAGATGAAAAATATCAGTACCGTAAAATATACTCGGAAGATGAAAAAATACCTGTGAAAACTTTGGAAGGGTTGGAAATAGATTTAACGGAAATATTTGCAGAGTAAATTATGGATTTCAAATTAGACAGAACCGCTTTTTCCGCACATGCTCATAAAGAAGAAGAAAAGAGCAAAGTATATAAAAGCAAAAGCTACAGAGAGCGTTTGGAAATTGCATTTTACCTGAACAGCATCGCTTATAATTTTGACAGGAATGATCCGCCAAAGATGGATAGGACAGCTTTTTCTACAAGGAAACAATAAAGCAAAATAATATGGGGAATATCTTCAACGATGATTTTATTGATTTCCTGAAAGCATTGAATAAAAGTGGCGTAGAATATGTATTAGTGGGCGGTTATTCAGTGATATTACATGGTTATTCGAGAACTACCGGTGATATGGATATTTTAGTAAATAAAACTGAAGCCAATTATAATATGCTGAAAAATGCTTTTTTACAATTTGGTATGCCTATGTTTGATATGAATAAAGAGAATTTCTTATCAAATCCCGAAATGAATGTTTTTACTTTTGGAAGGCAACCCGTTGCCATAGATATTATGACAGAAATAAAAGGCGCTGATTTTATGAATTTGTATGAAAATGCAACTATAGTAGATGTAGAAGGGCTAAAGGTGCGGACAATTCATCTCCAAAATCTGATAGAAGTGAAAAAAGCTTCAGGAAGACATAAAGATTTAGATGATGTAGAAAAATTGGATAGCTAATATGGACAAAGCCCAATAGTAGCAACTACCATGAACGGTGCTATCGCCGTAAAAGTTAAATAGAATTTCATCAGTTTGGACAATAAAAATTTTATAAATAATGAGTAACACCACCGCCAACCGCATCATCAAAGCCCCAACAGGCAACACCTTAAACTGTAAAAACTGGATCGCCGAAGCCGCTTTCCGCATGATACAAAACAACCTCGACCCCGAAGTAGCCGAACGCCCCGAAGACCTCGTAGTATATGGCGGTATCGGTAAAGCTGCACGCAACTGGGAGAGTTTTGATAAGATTTTAGAAGCATTGAAAAATCTGAATGAAGATGAAACATTAATGGTGCAAAGCGGTAAGCCTGTAGGTGTGCTTCGCAGTCATAAAAATGCGCCGCGTGTATTGATTGCCAATTCCAACCTTGTAGGCCGCTGGGCAAACTGGGAAACCTTCCGCGAACTGGAAGCAAAAGGTTTGATGATGTACGGACAGATGACCGCCGGAAGCTGGATATACATCGGCTCACAGGGCATCGTACAAGGAACCTATGAAACCTATTTATCGCTTGCCAATAAACACTACAACGGCTCGCTGAAAGGCACATTGAATGTAACTGCCGGTCTTGGCGGAATGGGCGGCGCTCAGCCGCTCGCTATTACCATGAATGAAGGCGTGGCATTAATAGCCGAAATGGAACAATGGCGTATTGATAAGCGTATCGAAACACGTTATTGCGATGAAAGTTTTAATGACATTAAAGCGGCAGTGGACAGAGCCTTACAAGCGAAAGAAAAGGGAGAAGCCGTATCCATAGGCGTGTGTTGCAATGTGGTGGATTTATTGCAATACCTGATTGACAACACTATTCAAATAGATACTTTAACCGATCAGACCTCTGCACATGATGAATTGATAGGCTATTTCCCCGAAGGACTGACGGTGGAAGAAGCGAATGCCTTGCGTGATAGCAATCCTGCGGAATATAGCTCCCGCTCATTAGATACGATGGCGAAACATGTGCGGCAAATGCTGGAGCTGCAAAAACGTGGCGCAATTACATTCGACTACGGCAACAACCTACGCGGACAAGCGCATGATAAGCGCGGTGTAACCAACGCATTCGACTTTCCCGGGTTTGTGCCTGCCTATATCCGCCCGTTGTTTTGTGAAGGCAAAGGACCGTTCCGCTGGGTAGCACTAAGCGGCGACCCTGAAGATATTTATACTACTGACAAGGCTTTGATGGAATTATTTCCTGAAAATAAAGGCTTACATCGCTGGTTGAAAATGGCAAAAGAAAAAATTGCTTTTCAGGGATTGCCCGCACGCATTTGTTGGTTAGGCATGGGCGAAAGAGAGAAAGCCGGAAAACTATTTAATGACTTAGTAAAAGAAGGAAAAGTAAAAGCCCCTATCGTCATAGGTCGCGACCACTTGGATACCGGTTCCGTAGCCTCTCCCAACCGCGAAACCGAAGCCATGAAAGACGGCAGCGATGCAGTGGCGGATTGGCCTATCTTAAACGCATTAATCAATACCGCAGGCGGTGCAAGCTGGGTAAGCTTCCATCATGGCGGCGGTGTGGGTATGGGTTACTCGCTGCACGCGGGTATGGTGATAGTAGCCGATGGTACGAAAGACGCGGAAGAACGATTGCGGCGTGTGCTCCACAATGACCCTGCTATGGGTGTGATACGTCATGCGGATGCGGGCTATGAGATTGCGGAGCGCGTGGCAGAACAGAATGGGTTGAAGATATAATGAAACGAACATTACCGTATGATGAATAAGTCAAAGCTGCTTTTTTTATTACTACAATTCTTGTTATGGATAAGTATAAAAACCATTGGACAAACGTCTCCTTTTGTGCGGGACTCCATTCTACCTTATCAATTTGTGTTAGCCGGTCTTTATCGGGTAGAAGACCATCCTTTCATGTCAAATGGAAAGCCTATACCTAGGAAAATAAACCCCAATGCCTATGTTATTAATCTTCGCGGCAGCTTAATCATAATTGATAAGCAACCACGTACTATTAAAAATTTATGGTTTTCAAAAATGTTTCCGGGATTTGGTTTGCATAAATACAAAACTTATAAAGATACGCTTATTGAGGAATCCCATGAGGCGTATTTTGTTGTAGAAGAAAAGAAGAAAAAAACGGATGAATCTTCCTCCCTTTATTATTTTCTGATGTTGCCTGATGAAAACGTATTAGGAATTAAATTGTCCGGAACATTACCTAACGCAGAAGGAGCTTTAAGAGAATTGGCATTGTTTGTTGCACAAAATAATGGAATACCTGATTCCTTGGTTACAGACCCGCTTCACCTCTCTTCATTTCAGTTTGTAAATAAGGAAATAGCCGTGGACCCAAGTGCATGTAGATGGACGATGCCGGCTTGTTTACAATGCCCGAATTATGGTGAGGTAAGTTGGAATCTTTTCCCTACCGAAACGGAAGCTCAAGCCCATATATATTCTCAGATAGAAAGCAATAAAACATCAAAGAAAGCAAATGTAGTTTCGGAAACCGAAGTGCCTGTTCTAATTGAAGGAGTTGCTATAAACGCCAAAAAATTGATCTATAAATATAAAGGCGTAGTAGGAGCATTCACTAAACTTGAAGGGAGCAATATTTTGACAACCTATTATGCAATAGCACCCGTGCGTGGCAGATGGGTGAGCTGTATGTTAAGTTACTGGGGAAATGATTGGGTGGAAAAAGGGAAAAACTTGCCCCCGCTTTTGGATGCCATAATGCAGTTGAAATAATTTATCCCTATTTTCAAACCTTCAAGCTAATCACACGCTATGTACACTTATCTTGCACTCGGCGATTCTTATACCATAGGCGAACAAGTGCCTATGGAAGAAAATTTCCCCTATCAATTGATAAGGGCTTTATACAAGGAAAAGGTGGAACTGGCGCAACCGGTCATCATCGCCAAAACCGGATGGACTACCGATGAGCTGGCACAGGCCCTGCGGGAGGAAGGAATAAAAGAAACATTCGATATCGTAACGCTGCTCATAGGGGTCAATAACCAATACCGAGGCAGGGATATAACAAATTACGAAGAGGAGTTTACCGCTTTGCTGAAACAGGCAATCCACTTTGCCCACGGAGCGGTGCAAAACGTATTTGTGCTTTCCATTCCCGACTGGGGCGTAACTCCTTTTGCAGAAGGAAAAGACAGAAAGGAAATAGCCCAGGCGATTGACCTATACAACCGTGCAAAAAAAGACATCGCCCTTGCACATAAAGTCCATTGGCTGGATATTACCGACAGCACCAGAGCAAATGGAACGCTACCGGATTTTCTGGCTGCAGACGGGTTGCATCCTTCGGGTAAAGAATACGAAATATGGGCACAGCGTCTGGCGCCTATGGTGGTAGCCTCTTTGAAAGGATAACACGGTTAAGAAATATGCAGATGCCGGATGAGCTTCGTATAAAGCTCATCTTTCTTAAAAGGCTTAGTGATAAAATCATTCATGCCGGCTTCCAACACTTTTATTTTGGTTTCAGGAAAAGCATCGGCAGTAAAAGCTATTATAGGCACATCCGGATTCAATACATCGGTATCCTTGTTTCGGATATGCGCCGTAGCTTGTATGCCATCCATGCCGGGCATGTGCAAATCCATTAATACCATATCCACTTCCTGCTTTTTCATAATAGCAAGCGCTTCTCTGCCATCCTGTGCTTCGTAGTAGGTTACATTCCACTCATCCAGGATTTTTTTCATAATCAGCATGTTCAGCGGATTATCTTCTACAATAAGAATGGTGGATTTATCCAGCGGTTTTTTATCGAAGCCCGAAGTCTGCAACGGGATATGTTCATACGATTGCAGGAATTGCAGTTCCACGGTAAATAAAGTACCTTTTCCTTCCCTGCTTTTTACATAGATGGCTCCTTGTTGTTGTAACACAAGGTTTTTGGTAATGGCCAGCCCTAAGCCGGTGCCGCCATATTTTCTGGTGATATCGGAAGAGGCTTGGGTAAAACGTTCAAATATTTCCTCCAGTTTATGCTCCGGAATGCCTATGCCGGTATCTTCCACTTCAAAACGTAGTGTCAGTTTATCGTCTTCTTTTTTCAACACGGAAACCGTGAGCTGCACCGTTCCTTTTTCCGTAAATTTAATGGCATTGCCTATAAGGTTGATCAAAATCTGGTTTAGCCGGTAAGGATCTCCTACCAGCATCTGCGGCACATCGTACTTTATAATTGTTTCAAAGGAAATCTGTTTGGCTTTAGCGCGCAGTCCTTGTGTTTTTTGCAACTCCTGTATCTGTTCATGAAGATTAAAATCTATCTGCTCAAAAGCGACTTTCCCGATCTCTGTTTTGTTGAAATTGAGGATGTCGTTCACCAGCATCAGCAAATTATCGGAGGAGTATCGGATGGATTTCAGGTATTCCTTGACTTCTTCCGTATGTGAAAGATTCAGCAAAATATCGGTAAGCCCTATGATGGCGTTCATTGGCGTCCGTATCTCGTGGCTCATAGCCGATAGGAATTGCGACTTGGCATTAGCCGCTTCTTCCGCAGCTTTTATCGCTTTCTGCAAGGCTTCCTCTGCTTTCTTTTTTTCGGTAATATTTTTTATTAAAACCGATACGTGCTTGGTAGCGGGGTTGTGGTTTTTGATAATATTCAGGCGCGATACAAAATATTGATCATCGAAGGGAGATTTATATTCTATCTCTACCGGCATTCTCGTTTGCTGTGCTTTTAAAAACGCTTCCTTCAGGGCATCACCCAGCGGTGGAGGGAGGATTTCATGCGCAGTTTTATAAAGTGCTTCGGAACGTTTCATCCACATTTTAGATTCATCTGCCGCCCATATTTGAATAATTCTCCCGTCATTATCCAGCTCAAAAACGATATCATCTACGGAAGATATAAAGGACTCCAGATAATTGTCCAACGCAATCTGCTCCATAAGCTGGTGCGGGCTGGAAATGCCAAGCTCTCCGATCCGGCGTATAAATTCATTGATTTCCTGGTCGCTAATGGCGTCGCCCCATATATCTTTAGCAATGCGATAAAGCCTGTTGTACATGTCGAAAAGTAGATTAGGTTTCCGGTAAAAAGATAAGCTGTTCCGGATAAAATTATTTCAGGGAATCAAACAAACGGGATAATTTTTCTTTTTTAATGATTTTTTGCTTTTGTATGCCTTGCGCTATCAGACGGCCTTGTACTTTGGCTATGTAGGACGTAATTATTTCGTTTCCGTTCTGCGCTTCAAAACTGGCTTCAAACAGCACCTCTTGCCCTTCCAGCGCCGGCGCTATATGTTCTACCGTTATGCCTGTGCCTATGCCTTCTTCATCTTCTTCTTTCATTTCCAGCACAAACAATCTTCCGCTCCATTCCGCATCCCGCGCAAGAGAGAACGTAGCATAAACCGGATGCACTTCTCCACTCTCAAACCGGGCGAAATCGTCCTTACTCACAAGGTGCATATAGGTCTTTTTATCTCCTTTCTTAAAAAAAGAAATCATGCCACAAATCTATGTAAAAGAATGTCCGTATTCTATAACACATCTTTTATAGTCATTTACGTAAATTTGCACTTGCAGGTGAAAAAAAAATTCGTCATACCGTTATTAATGCTCTACATGATAGCCTCCACCGGCTTTATCATCAACCTGCATTATTGCGGAGAGCAGATAGAATCATGGGCGGTAAACGACAAAGCCGCAGGCTGCGAAGACGACCCCTGCGATGAAACCGATACCCGCGACCACGACTGCTGCCAAGACAAATCCGTATCGTCCAAAATATCGGTAGAGCAGGATGTGGTTTCTTTTTTCAAACTCAACCTTGCTCCTAAGTTTATCGTATCGCATCCCGCCTATGGGACGGATGGAAATGAGGGAATAACGACAGGTACTGAATTATACCGCCATTTCCAAGCCCATGCGCCGCCCGGCAACTGGCAGGCAATTCCTCTCTATAAATTACACTCCTCCTTTACTTATTACGGATGATGCAGGCTGTTTCTGCTGTTTATGTTCTTCATAGGATATTTTAGTGATGTTCCCGCAAAGATGTGAGGGGACAATGCGACAAAGATTTTGACAACAACATTTATCCGATATCATCTGTCTTGAATTGCTATCACCGAAAACAAATTCAGGATACAGCAGAAACAAATTTCCTCCTTCAAACCAAACAATTTTATTTTCATCCTAATATTTTTTCAAAATGAAACAACTCATTTTTTTAATAATCATTTTCCTGGCTGCTTCCACGCTTTCTTTCGGACAAAGCGATATAAAAACCGAAACCTTTAAAGTAGAAGGCAACTGCACAATGTGTAAAAAGCGTATTGAAGATGCCGCATACATTAAAGGGGTAAAACGCGCCGACTGGAATAAAGAAACACAAGAACTGACCGTCATCTACCGCAGCTCCAAAACCACGGCGGAAGCCATTCATCAGCATATAGCCAAAGCCGGGCACAGCACTTCCAAAGTAACGGCTGCCGAAGAAGATTATGAAAAGCTGCCCAATTGCTGCCATTACAAGACCAATAGTTGTGAACATTAAAAGGGGACGCTATGAAGAAAAGAATAACAGTGGCAATAGTTTTACTCTGCTCATGGCAATCCTATGGGCAAGACAGTACAGAAAACAAGCTTGATGAGTTTACCCTTCGCCAAAGACAAAAAACCACCACCATCAATATGCTCGGTACGCAAAAAACCGAGAAAATCAGCAGCCGTGAATTGCTGAAAGCAGCTTGTTGCAACCTCAGCGAAAGCTTTGAAACCACCCCGTCTGTGGATGTAGGATTTACGGATGCCGTATCCGGCTATAAACAGATTCAAATGCTGGGACTTGCCAGCGCCTATACCTCCATCACACGGGAAAACATGCCGGACAACAGAGGGTTAGCTTCTTATACCGGACTAACCTTTACCCCAGGCAGCTTTGTAGAAAGCATGCAACTCAGCAAAGGAACAGGGAGCGTGGTAAATGGCTATGAAAGTGTAGCCGGGCAAATCAATGTAGAATGGCGAAAACCATTTGAAGAAAAAGAAGAAAAATGGCATTTTAACCTCTATCAAAACATGCAGGCACGTACGGAAGGAAACCTCATCCACCGCATTGAGCTGAATGACGGGCTTTCTACCAATTTCTTCTTGCATGGCAGATCGCAGTGGAAACGATTTGACCAAAACAACGACGGCTTTCTGGATCAGCCGTTGGACAAACAGGTAGTAGCTGCCAACAGATGGTTTTGGTTTGCCCCAAAAGGATGGGAAGTGCAAGGCGGTGTAAAAGGCGTGTATGTAGAAAACCTGGGCGGACAATATGATTATAAAAAAGGAACAGAACAAAGCATAGCAACGCCCTGGGGCTTTGAATTGAATATGAAACGCTTTGAAGGATGGGCTAAGATAGGACACATCTTTGCCCAAAAACCTGCTACCAGCATCGGTTTGCAGCTTTCCGGCGTGTATCATACGCAAGATGCCCGTTATGGTTTGAAAAATTATGACGCTACACAACGAAGTTTCTACGCCAACCTTATCTATCAATCCATCATCGGCAATACCCACCATGTCATAAAAATGGGATTAAGCAACCTGATAGATAATTATGAAGAACTATGGAATACCACGCCCTATAAAAGGACAGAAATCGTGCCGGGCGCTTTTGCGGAATATAGCTATAATGCTTCCGAAAAGCTAAACATCGTGGCGGGGCTGAGAGGCGATTACCATTCCCTTTTCGGAGCGTTTGCTACACCGAGATTGCATATTCGCTATGCGCCGGCCGAGCGCTCCGTATTCCGCGCATCGGTAGGCAGGGCACAGCGTACAGCCAATATATTTGCAGAGAACATGGGCTATATGGCAAGCGGAAGAGGCTTCACCATCCTGAGCAACGACAAGGAAAACCCCTATGGACTTGACCCCGAAATAGCATGGAATTACGGAATCAATTTCACCCAAAAATTTCGTTTGAATTATAGGGACGGCTCCTTCAGCATGGATTATTACTACACGGATTTTAACAACCAGGTCGTAGTGGATCTTTATTCCGATCCTCATGCCGTTTTCTTTTATAATCTCGACGGGCGCTCTGATGCACACAGTTTTCAAGCACAACTGGATTATGAAATCATCCGCAACCTGGACCTTCGCCTTGCCTACCGCTGGTATGATGTAAAGTCCACGTATAAGAATGTATTGAAGATGAAACCGCTGATTAATCCGCACCGCGCCTTTATGAACATCGGCTATGAAACACGCGACCAGTGGAGATTTGACTATACCGTGCAATGGATCGGACAAAAACTGGTACCGGAGCGACATTCTCATGCCAACAACCTGAATGAGTATTATTCGCCTTCTTATTTTTTAATGAATGCGCAGATCAGTAAAACCTGGAAGAATGTGTTTGAGCTTTACCTCGGCGCAGAAAACCTTACCAACTATATGCAGCACCACCCTATTACGGCTGCCGATAATCCCTATAGCAATGATTTTGACGCATCATTTATATGGGCACCTGTAATGGGCAGAAATATCTATGCAGGATTCAGGTATAAGATTTTTTAAGCGCCTTTGCCTGACCCACAAGAGCATTTTGCGAACAGGATACTACAGCAAAATGCTCTTTGCCTATAGGTATCTTTTGTGGAGTTATCAATCGAATACATGGCATTTATCGGGAAAGGTTTCTGCATAGCGATAAACAAGATTGCGGATAAAATCATTGTCCTGCAAAGGTTCCAATTGTTTTTCCAGCAGTTCTGCACTTTGCAAAATGGTTTGGGCATGAATATAGCCCATGCCGTAGATATTTCCTTTCCGCATCAGGATGCAGCTTTTATCTTCTTCATTAAAACCCTTGTCTATAAGTGCAAACGTAGGCAAGCGCTTCTCCAGCCATTGTAGCGCCTCAGTTACCCTGGCGTTATAAGCCTCTGCCTCTTCCGCACAGTTCCCTTTACAAAAACCAGAATCCATGTGTTCTTTACAATCTATAGAGGAAATCAGATTGCACAATCGCGGACAAAGTTCAAATTCATCCATCAATTCTTTCAGCCGCTGATGCCCTTCTTGGATGGTATTAAAGGAATAAACAGGCTTGTGGATGGATTTATTTTTTTCGATTGTCAGCCGCAGATAGCCTTCTCGGTCTTCATAGGGATACAGTCCAAAATTTGCCAGATAGCCACGCTGACTACGGTTGTATTTAGGAAACAGCTTTCGGATTTCTGTGCTTTCGAGGATATGCGCCATTAGCTCCGTAGCGCATTCTTTATAGCCGATGCGGTTGATCTCGCGCAGGAAATCCTGTTTTTGTTTACCGGTTTTGTTGTTGGAAAAATGTGTTTTCACCCGCTTAAACAGGTTCTTGGCTTTGCCTATATAGATAACCTTTCCTATCTGATTGTAGAAATAATAAACGCCGGGGGTATGCGGCAATTCATCTACTTGCTGCACGGGCAAATGTGGCGGCAGGTACTGCTCCCTGTTCCGTCCTTTCAGCATTTTGGCAATTTCTCCGTTTCCATCGTTGGCTACCAGCATCGTAAAAAGAGCGGATGTGGCGAGCGCGTCTCCGCCGGCGCGGTGGCGATGGTAATGTGGAATAGAAAGCTGATGACAGAGCTTGCCGAGGCTATAGCTTTTCATACCGGGAAATATTTTCCGCGCCATCCGCACCGTGCATAGCTTTTTTACATTACAGTCATAGCCTGCTTTTTCCAAATGCAGTTTTATAAAGGAATAATCGAAATTGACATTGTGGGCTACAAATATTTTATCATGCAGCAACTCGTGTATCTGCGCTGCTACCTCTGCAAAAACCGGCGCTCCGGCTACCATTTCATCATTGATGCCCGTAAGCCGCTGGATAAAATAAGGAATGGGAACTTGGGGATTGATCAGCGTTTCATATATATGCAACAGCTTTGTCCCGTCATGTATGGCTATGGCGATTTCGGTAATACCGTTTGCACTTGCATGGCCGCCGGTGGTCTCAATATCTACTATCGCATACAACATCGCTCTGCGAAGGTATTTATTCTTAACGAAGGAACGAGGCGGTTGTAATATTCCTATTTTCGGCTTTCCGCTCGGCAGCCTCGAAGTGGTAATTGTTCTCTGAACAACAATTTATAACCAGCGATTACCCTATTCATTGCCCCGAAAAGTTTTCGCAATTCCTTGATTTTATTGAGGGCTATAGGCGTTTTTTTGAAAAACAACAAATCTGGAACATTACCTCTATCAAAGCAAGATAACGGTAAAGAGTAACCAAATGACTAAATTGTAGAATCAAGAAAGTGAACAATGAAAATCTTATTAGACATCAAAGACAACATAGCAGCCTTTATTATGGAATTGCTCCGCAACTTCAAATTTGTAAAAGTGAAACCGATTACCGAGGAAGGAGCTAAGTTGGCAGAGGACATCAGGCAAGCAGTAGAGGAACTCAACCTTATCAAAGAAGGAAAATTAGAAGCACGTAACGCAGAAGAACTAATTAATGAATTATAGGGTTAAAACGCTCTCTGTTTTTGAAAGGAGCTTATGTGGGCTTGGTACAAAGCCTGAAGGAACAACCACAGCAAGGAACACCATTAGGAAAAGATTGCTACAAAAACAGATTGTCTATCACATCTAAAGGTAAAGGCAAATCAGGTGGAGCAAGGGTTATCACGCATTTTTACGTGGTAGGTTTTCTTACTCTCCATTTACGACAAATCAGATAAAGAAAGCCTTACCGATAAAGAGATACAAATGCTCTTGGCGCAGATTAAAGGATAGCGAGGTTTATAGGCGTTTTTGGGATAATAAGTCTAATCCTTTCGCATTACCATGAAATTATATTTTCTGCTCATCATTCTATAACATTCTTCTTTTTTGTCCATCAACAAATCTGCAACACTACCCACCAAAACGACAACGAACAAAAATAGAAAAGCCGCAAAATGTTATAGTCAAACATTTGCGGCTTTTGTGTGTCGGGGAGACAGGATTCGAACCTGCGACCCCCTGGTCCCAAACCAGATGCGCTACCGGCCTGCGCTACTCCCCGATCCTATTGATATTGCTATCAATATCTTTATCATAATACCGGCGGTGAGGGGGGGATTCGAACCCCCGGTACAGTTTAACCCGTACGACAGTTTAGCAAACTATTGGTTTAAGCCACTCACCCACCTCACCAGTATCGCTACGCTGTATCTATTGCCTACAGCGCATTTCAAGAACTACTTCCTTTTTCTAAAGGACTGCAAAGATAAGTTTCTTACAGAGATTTCAAAATAATTTTCAAACAGATTTTTACATACTTGCCAGTTGCACTTTTTGTTGCAATTCCAGCATGTGTTCTTTGTATTCCGAATCTGTATCCATCAGGTTTTCTACCGTCTGGCAGGAGTGAATCACGGTGGTATGGTCGAAGCCGCCAAAGTGTTCGCCGATGTTTTTCAATGAGCTTTTAGTAAATTTTTTGGCTAAGTACATGGTGATCTGGCGCGCTTGCACTACTTCCCGTTTACGGGTTTTGTCGAGCAAACGGTCATAAGGAAGATGAAAATATTCGCACACCATTTTTTGAATATTTTCGATAGTAACCTCACGTGCTGCCGAGCGCACAAAGTTTTTCATGACGCGCTTGGCGAGGTCTATATCTATTTCTTTTTTATTGAGGGTGGACTGAGCAAACAAGGCAATCAGTGCGCCTTCCAGCTCGCGTACGTTGCTGGTAACATTATAGGCTATGTATTTCACCACGTCTTCGGGTATATCCAACCCTTCATGTTTCATTTTCACTTGCAGGATTTGCTGCCTGGTTTCAAAATCCGGCGCTTGAATGTCGGCATTCAGCCCCCAGCGGAAGCGGCTAAGCAGGCGTTCTTCCATACCGTCCATATCTTTGGGCGGCGTGTCGCTGGTAAGGATAATTTGCTTGCCGCTTTGATGCAGGTGATTGAAGATGGCAAAAAATACATCCTGTGATTTTGGCGCGGTAACGAATAGGTGAATATCATCCAGAATGAGTACGTCTATCAACTGATAGAAATGAATGAAATCGTTTACTTCATTGTTCTTGGAGTGGTCTATAAACTGGTTGATAAATTTTTCGGCGCTTACATAGAGGACTACTTTATTCGGATGCAGCCTGCGCACTTCATTGCCGATGGCTTGTACCAGGTGTGTTTTCCCCCATCCGCAGCCGCCAAACACTACTAAGGGGTTAAAAGCGGTAGCACCCGGTTTTTGTGCCACGTGCAAGCCGGCAGAGCGTGCCACACGGTTGCAATCGCCTTCCACATAGTTTTCAAAGGTATAATTGCTGTTGAGCTGCGGGTCTATCTGCACACGCTTCAGCCCTGGAATGGCATAGGGTGTTTTTATATTGGAAGGGTCATCCCACTTCAAAGGCATATCCACATAGTTATTGTCCTTTGGGGGTTTGGAATAGATGCTTGCGGGAATGTTTACCGATGCGGGATTGCGATAGGTAGCTTTGCTTTCCATCAGAATCCGGTATTCCAAGCGACCTTCTTTGCCTAATAATCTTTTAATTGTTTTGCCCAGTAGCTCCACATAATGTTCTTCAAGCCATTCATAGAAAAACTGACTGGGTACTTGTAAGGTTAATATCTGCTCATTAAGGCTTACGGCTTTAATAGGCTCAAACCAAGTCTGAAAACTGCGAAGATTTACATTGTCTTTAATAATAGTTAAGCACTTTTCCCATACTACCTCAGCATCATTTGTAGAACTATTAAGAGATGTATCGTAATGGGTTGAATTCATTCTTATAAAATAATCATTAGAGCGTTATTAAATAATTTAGCACCGAACAAATAGCGGAGACAATGCTATACCCACTAAAGCTAACGAATAATGAGGGTACATTCAACTCCAATAAATTTTCTTTTTTATAAAACCGGCTCAAACTCCCTACCACACTGCTTTTTCAAGAAAAATATTTTTTGTAACGGGAAAACGAAGTTGCTAACATTCGTTGAAAAAAAAAAATCTTATCCGCTTGTTTGTTTTCTTAGAATTACAGATTGAGCATTGGTAAGATTGGAACTTTTTTTGTGGTCAAATACATAATCCAATCTTCCTAATCTCAGCCCCGCCCAGCCCGCTTGATTGATGACTACATCCTTGCCCGTTTTATTTTTCATCACCGTAGGACGGTCCAAAAAAGTATGCGTATGCCCTCCTATGATAAGGTCTATATACTCCGTTTCCTTTGCTAAAATCATATCACTTACCTTACTATAGTTATAGGAATAACCGAGGTGCGAAAGACAGATCACCATGTCGCATTTTTCTTTTTTCCGGAGCCGCTCCGCCACAGACCGTGCGGTGTATATCGGTTCTATATATTTAGTAGCTCCATAGGCATCATCCGCCACCAAGCCTTTCAATTGTATGCCCAGCCCGAATACGCCAATCTTTAATTCGCCTTTTTTAAACACCTGATAAGGTTTTGTTTTTCCTTCAAGAGGCGTTTCGGTAAAATCATAATTGGCTACAAGTATCGGAAAATTTGCATGAGGCAACTGACGGGCAAAACCTTCCACGCCGGCATCAAAATCATGATTGCCCATCGTTACGGCATCATAGCGCATCAGGCTCATGGCTTTTATTTCCGGTTCTCCTTTATAAAGATTAAAATAAGGAGTTCCTTGAAAAATATCTCCTGCATCCAGCAGCAATACCTGCTCTTCCTCGCTCCGTATTTTTTCTATCAAAGCTGCGCGCGCTGCTACCCCGCCCTGCCCTGCATATTTTCCGCCGTCCATAGGAAAGGGTTCTAAACGGCTGTGCACATCATTGGTATGTAAAATGGTGAGTTTTTGCATAGGGCTTGCGGCAAGGCTTTCATAGGGGAATCCGTTCAGCGCTACCAGTCCGCCGCCGATAAGGGTTTGCCTGATAAATTGTCTTCTATTCTGCATAAATCACACGATTTTCGATGAGAGGATGTAAAGGTTGCTGCGCCGCTTCCAGTTCCATCACATATTCGATCATGGCATCGCGCACAAAAACGGATGTAATTTTCTTTTTCAAAGGGCGAAGCATATCGCAGTTGTCCCCGCCTTTGGCTATATAGTCGCTGACTGCCATCTTATAAACCAGATGCTTGTGGAGCGGGCTGCCGTTGATGAGGATATGGGTTGCTTTTTTATCCTTTATAGTGAAGCTCATCCCGCTTACCGGCCATCCTTTATACCTCGCCATCAAGTCGCAAAACTCCTGCAATACATGACCCGGTATTTCTACGAGAGTGAGTATATTATCAAAAGGCATCAGCTCATAGAGTTTGCCTTTGGTGAGGGTACCGGGCGAAATATACGACAGTCGAATACCGCCGTAGTTCATCACCGATATAGCTACGTCCTTATCTATTTTCTTGGCGGCTATAAGCTGGGCATCCGCTATAAAATTGCCGAGGCTGCTTTCCGGCTGCGCTTTGGTGAGCATCATATCCGTATGTCCTATTATCACCTGCATTTGGGTATCCACACCTATTTTATAGGGTTGTAAAAAGGCAAGGAGGGTGCTGTCTTTCTGAACAGAATCTGCAACAAAGGAATAATGTTCCGAATGGCTACGATGCAGATAATAAGGCTTATGACAGGCTGAAAAAAAGCTCTGTAAAAAAAGCAGACTAAAAAAAAGCCGTTGCAAGTTCATTTTACGGGGTATCGGTTTCGGACGGATAAATTTATATATTATAGGCAATAAACCGACGTGTTTTTATCCGTCAAGTATTTAAAAAATAAGCAGTAGGCTATAGGCTTGGAGAAAAGGGATAAATCCTCTTTATAGCGTCATTTTAGGTTTAAATTCTTCCCCGTTCCCGCGATTTTTTAGTAATTTTGCGCATTCTTAAACCATTTCTCGAAAAAATATTGTAATGGCATTCGACAGCGAACTCATTAAAACCGTATATCAAGGCTTAGCAAGCAAGATAGATGAAGCAAGAAAATTAATAGGACGGCCTCTTACCCAAGCTGAAAAAATCCTGTATTCACACACTTTTGAAATGCCTTCCAAAGCGTATGAGCGCGGGCGGGATTATGTAAACTTCGCGCCGGACCGTGTAGCCATGCAAGATGCTACGGCACAGATGGCTTTGCTCCAGTTCATGACCTGCGGAAAGGATAAAGTAGCCGTACCCAGCTCCGTACACTGCGATCACCTGATACAAGCCAAAGTGGGCGCAGCTGCCGACTTGGCTACAGCAAACGATGTCAATAAAGAAGTATATGATTTTCTCGCTTCTATTTCCAACAAATACGGTATCGGTTTCTGGAAACCCGGTGCCGGTATCATCCACCAGGTAGTGCTGGAAAACTACGCATTCCCCGGCGGTATGATGATCGGTACGGACAGCCACACACCCAATGCAGGCGGTTTAGGAATGATTGCTATAGGCGTGGGCGGTGCAGATGCTGTGGACGTAATGGCAGGATTACCTTGGGAACTGAAAATGCCGAAACTCATCGGCGTGAAGCTGACGGGAAAAATGAGCGGATGGACTTCCGCCAAAGATGTGATTCTTAAAGTAGCCGGCATCCTTACCGTAAAAGGCGGCACAGGTGCAATTGTAGAATACTTTGGCGAAGGAGCAGAAAGCCTGAGCTGTACCGGTAAAGCCACCATCTGTAACATGGGTGCGGAAATAGGCGCTACTTGTTCCCTCTTTGCCTATGATGCCAAAATGAAAGATTATCTGAACGGCACCGACCGTGCGGATATTGCCGCAGCGGCTGATGCAGTAAGCACTTACCTCCGCTCCGATAAAGAAGTGTATGACAACCCCGAAATATTCTATGACCAGGTAATCGAAATCAACCTGAGCGAATTAGAACCTCATATCAATGGACCGTTCACTCCTGATTTAGCAACACCCGTGAGCAAGATGGCTGAAGCCGTGAAAGAACACGGATGGCCCGATGATGTGGAAGTAGCGCTGATCGGCTCGTGTACCAACTCTTCTTATGAAGATATATCCCGCTCGGTATCTATTGCCAAAGATGCTCTCGCAAAAGGCTTAAAAACCAAAAGCGAATACACCATCACACCCGGTTCCGAAATGGTGCGCTATACTATAGAAAGAGACGGCTTCCTCCAGGTGTTTGACGAGATGGGCGGTGTAGTGCTGGCAAATGCCTGCGGACCCTGTATCGGACAATGGGCACGCCATATAGATGATCCCACCCGTAAGAACACAATCGTTACTTCCTTCAACAGAAACTTTGCGAAACGAAACGACGGTTTAGCTTCTACCCATGCTTTTGTAGCCTCACCGGAGCTCGTTACCGCATTGGCTATATCCGGCAAGCTGAGCTTCAACCCTATGAAAGATAAATTAGTAAACGATAAAGGCGAAGAAGTAATGCTGGCAGAACCCACCGGTTTTGAAATGCCTCCTAAAGGATTTTCCGTAGATGACCCCGGCTATCAAAGCCCTGCCGAAGACGGATCTAAAGTGCAAGTAGTGGTAAGCCCCGGAAGCGACCGCCTCCAACTGCTCGCACCGTTTGCCGCTTGGGAAGGCACCGACCTGAAAGGTCTGAAACTACTCATAAAAGCCTTTGGCAAATGCACGACCGACCATATCTCTATGGCAGGACCCTGGCTGAAATACCGCGGACATCTGGATAATATCTCCAACAATATGTTAATCGGCGCCATTAATGCCTATAACATGGATACCAACAAGGTGAAGAACCAGCTTACCGGCGAATACAGCGAAGTGCCTGCCGTGCAACGGGTATATAAAGCACAAAACATAGGCAGCGTAGTAGTAGGTGATGAAAACTATGGAGAAGGCAGTTCCCGCGAACATGCAGCTATGGAACCCCGCCATTTAGGCGTTCGCGCCATCATCGTGAAAAGCTTTGCGCGTATCCACGAAACCAACCTGAAAAAACAAGGTATGCTGGCATTGACCTTTGCCGATAAAGCAGACTATGACAAGGTGCAGGAAGATGATACGATTGATATTATAGGGCTTACCGCCTTCGCGCCCGGCGAACCTTTGAAAATGGTATTGCACCACCAAGATGGCAGCAGCGATGAAGTGGTACTCAACCATACCTATAACTCACAGCAAATTGACTGGTTCAAAGCGGGCGGTGCGCTGAATGTGATCCGTCAGGAAGCAGCAGCGAAAGCTATGGCTTAATGAAATTTTAATAAAATCTTCTAACCCGCCACGGGCTGTGGCGGGTTTTTTTATGAATATTTTTTTGGAAATTTGTAGGAAGGTTTGCCGCCCATTGTGAATGAGATAATTTGGAGAACGCCAAAATGGATGGAAGGATAGGGGCAGGAATGAGACGAATGCAGCGTGCTGAATAGGATGGAGGAGATGAACGGTGCCATCGCCACTGAAGCTTCATAGCAGCAATATGGCTGACGCCCCAAAAAAAACACAACACAAGAATAAAACCATCGGGAAACTATGCACAACAAACTGTTGAACTTTAAAAATTTCATTGAATGGAAAGCTTTTGGCGTGTGCTCTGCCATAGGTGAAAAAATGGGTATAGCATCCGGCCGTATCCGTTTATGGTTTATTTACATTTCGTTTCTCACCTTAGGCTCGCCCATTATTGTGTATATGGTGCTGGCTTTTTGGATCAATATGAAAAACCATATCCTTATGCGGCGTAGAAACCCACTGCGGTGGCTATAGCTAACGCGCACTTACCTTCACGCTTTTCAGCAGTTTTTTCTTCTTGCCGCCATTGTAAAAATTGATTTTCTCCACCACAAAATATTTGGGAAGGGCGGCAATGGCTATAGGGTGTGCTATATAGGGAAGATCGTGTTTTTCCTTTCGGACATTGCAATAAATTTCAATAAAATTTCCCGCTTTTGTAGCATCTTCCTGAAAGCTCAAAAAATACTGATCTTTAGTAGGGCGGGTAAGCATAACCACCACATGTTCAAATGTAAAATTGGGTTTATCCTCTTCAAAGCTCTTTCCGAAATAACGCTCAAATTCGCGCTCATTACTAAACACAAGATAATTAACCCCCTTATTCAGTTTCAGTTTTTCATTAGCATGATAGCCCTGTAGGATGCGAAGTTTTACAGGCTGCGGCTGTGCATAGACCGCCCCTTGCATCCATAAAAAAGCAAAAATAAAATACAGCAGCTTCAAAAGATAAACCGGTTTTATAGTTCCTCTGGTCGTAAAAAAATAAGCGGCAGAACAGCAGGCAGAGGAAGCGCTATCCTACCCCAAAAATACTATTCGCATGGTATGCCTTCGTATAGCGCCTTAAAAATAGGATGTTGTAATGAATTGAAGAATTTGAAACCGAATTAAATCGTTAAATTTGCATCGGTTATTTTTTATTCACCTCAAAAAGAAAGGACGTACACCATGCCAGTGTTACACAACCGCATCTCCAACGAGGAACTAAAGCAGCGTATGCTGGCCGAAACCGAGCCGCGCACCACAGTTTCCTTTTACAAGTATTTTCAAATAAATGATCCGCAACAATTCCGCGATGAGCTGTATAAACAATTTTATGCGCTGCAAGTTTTCGGACGCATCTATGTAGCCCATGAAGGTGTGAATGCACAAATCAGCGTACCCGAAAAAAACTTTGCCGCCTTCCGCGAAACGCTGTATGCTTTTGCCGAGCCGCTAAACGGTATCCGTCTGAATATAGCGGTAGATGATGACGGAAAATCATTTTGGGTATTGAAGATAAAAATACGGCCTAAAATAGTGGCGGACGGCGTGGATGACCCCACCTTCAACCCTTCCAAAACCGGTAAATACCTGAAAGCAAAAGACTACAACGAACTGTCGGAAAAAACAGATACTGTGATTGTGGATATGCGCAACCACTACGAATATGAAGTAGGTCATTTTGAAAATGCCATTGAAATCCCTTCCGATACCTTCCGTGAGCAGCTCCCTATGGCGGTGGACATGCTGAAAGACAAAAAGGATAAAAATATCATTATGTATTGCACGGGCGGTATCCGTTGCGAGAAAGCGAGCGCTTACCTTTTGCATCACGGCTTCAAAAATGTATTTCATGTGGAAGGCGGGATTATAGAATACACACGCAAAGCCAAAGAACAAGGGCTTCCGGTAAAATTCATCGGTAAGAATTTCGTATTTGATGATCGCTTAGGGGAACGCATCACGGAAGATGTGATTGCCAAATGCCATCAGTGCGGAGCGCCCTGCGATACGCATACCAATTGCAAAAATGACGGCTGCCACCTGCTTTTCATCCAGTGTGAAAAATGCGCGGAAAAATATAATGGCTGTTGCAGCACCATCTGCGTAGAAGAAAAAGACCTGCCAGCCGCAGAGCAGCGCGCAAGGCGTGCCGGCAGAGAAAATGGCATTATGGTATTCAATAAATCAAAAGACCATCCGCTGCGGAAACATAGGGATGAGTGGAAGACCTCGACTGAATAAAATTACAGGCAGCCTCAAAAAATATTTCCTGCAAAGAATGCCTTGTTTGGGATTTCTTTCGTGTATTATTTTCTTGAGACCGCCTATAATAGTGTGTAAAAACGGATGTTTTCGTTTTATCCCATAATGTCGTTCAAATCCACCTTACCGTCTTTATTTCTATCCAAAAAAGATTTACCGATTTCAGACAGTGGAGAGCTGTTTTGTCCCGGAGCAGACTGCGCACCGCCTAAAACGGAGCCGAGAATATCCGGCAGGCTGAAGCTGTTATCATTCGGGTCGTTTGCTTTTTTAGAAAGCTGGGACAGCACCATGGGGATAAGCATAGTGGCTATTTGAGTTGCAGTTTGTTTATTAATGCCGAATTTTTGTGTAATCCCGTCTAAAAAATTATTGCTGATGTTTTGCACTGCGGGATGGTCGGCATTAATGCTGTTAGCATTTTGCAGCAAATCGGTAAGTTGATTAACCTGCCCGCCTGCAGCCATGTTTTGGAGCTGGGCTAAAATCGCATGTTGCGCTTCCTGCATCACGCCATCATTATGTTCGTTAGCAACGGCTTCGTTATTGACTACCGCATCTTGCCCGAATTGCCGGATAATTTGATTCAATTGTTCTAACATCCTTACCTATTTTAAGTGATCGAAAAAATGAAGTTAATAAAATAAGCACAGATACCGCGTTAAATAATTGGCACTTGTTTTGGAAAGAAGAAAGCATGTCCTTATATAGCCGCTCCCTGAAAAATATCTTACTGTTTTTCATCTCCGTTTTTTGGATTTCTTCGGTTGCCGCGCAGGAAATGACCGTGCAGGTAATCCTTACCGATGCGTTGCAGGAGCGGAATGAAGTTCCCTACACACGTCCCATGCTAAGCTGGGATGATTTTAACGGGAAACCCGATCACCGCAGCGAATGGACAGCCATGACCTATAGCGGCATTAAACTGCGTTATGAATACAAACATCAGAACAAACAATACTCCGTAAAAGTGATGCTGTATCCCTATATGGATAAGGCGCGCTCCTGGTATAAAGAAGAAGGACATAACGATTACACGCTGGCGCACGAGCAACGGCATTTCGATATCACCATGCTCATTACCCATCAGCTTGCCGAAGAGCTAAGACAAGCCCATTATTCCACCAAAAATTTTGCACAGCAAATCAATAATATCCACGAACAATACTTGGAAAAATTAAGGCAGATGCAAGATGATTATGACAAAGAAACCAATCACGGCATCCACAAAGTAAAACAGGGACTATGGAACCGGAAAATAGCACGGGAACTGGGCAAGCTGGAATAAGCGATTCCATTTTTTACTTTCTATTTTCTGCTATAAGTAATAAATTGCTTTGCTAAAAGCAATAATTTGACTTCCGTTTTATCCATCCATTCCGTTTCAAAATCCTATGGTCCTATACAGGCATTGAAAAATATATCTTTCGATATTCCTGTGGGTAGTGTCTTCGGCATCTTAGGCCCCAACGGCAGCGGGAAAACCACCCTGCTCGGTATTTTGCTGGAAGTGCTGAAAGCAGATGCAGGCAGCTTTTCATGGTTTGAAGGAATGAATGCCGATGAGGCGCGCAGGCGGATCGGCGCTTTATTGGAAACCCCCAATTTCTATCATTATCTATCCGCCATGGATAACCTTGAAATCACCGGTGCTATCAAACAAATGGAAAAAGACGACCGGGAACGCGTATTGAAATTAGTAGGATTGTATGAGCGAAAAAACAGCGCTTTTCAGACTTATTCTTTGGGAATGAAACAGCGGTTGGCTATAGGCAACGCCTTGCTGGGACATCCTAAAGTATTGGTGCTGGACGAGCCTACCAACGGCTTAGACCCCGCAGGTATAGCCGAAATACGGGAGATGATTAAAGAGCTGAACCGCAACGGCATCACCGTCATCATGGCAAGCCATCTGCTGGATGAAGTAGAAAAAGTGTGCACCCACGTAGCCATCCTTTCAAAAGGAAACCTGTTGCTGAGCGGTCATGTAGATGAAGTGCTGCGCCACGAAGACTATATAGAATTGAAAGCGGAAGATATGGAAGCCTTACAGCAAGCCGTAGCACAATTGCCGGGCATGGAAAAAATAACGCCGCGCCAGGGCTTTGTATATCTCTATGGCAAAGACCTGAACCTTGCTTACATCAACCAATACTGTATGAATAAAGGCGTAACGCTTACCCATCTTGTTATGAAAAAGAAAAGTCTTGAATCTATATTTATCGAACTAACCGATCCTTCCTGATGATGACGATAAAAAATCTGCTGGCTATAGAATGGCTCAAAATAAAACGCTACCGTACCTTCTGGGTGCTTACGGGATTTTTCGCTTTGCTGCTTCCGCTGTGGAATTACGGCATCAGCAACGGCATCATGAAATTCGGCGGCGGCGGAAAAAACGGCTTGAACATTTTCAGTCAGGCATACGCATTCTCCAACGTATGGCAAAACATAGGCTTTTGGGCAAGCATCTTTGCCGTGTTCCTTTCCATCCTCACCATCATCCTTACCACCAATGAATATCAGTTCCGCACCAACCGGCAGAATGTGATAGACGGCTGGTCGCGCCTTCAATTCTTTCATGCGAAATGGCTGGTCGTCATAGCCCTCAGTGTACTGACCACGCTCTATGTATTTGTGGCAGGAACGGTGTTTGGCGCACTATACGGCTCTTTCAGTTCTTTTCCGGGGCATATAGAATACCTGTTTTTCGTTCTCGTACTATCGCTCAATTACTATGGCTTTGCTATGCTGTTGTCTTTATTTTTCAAACGAAGCGGAATCACCATCGGAATATTCTTTTTGTATTTTATGATTTTGGAATCGCTCATAGGGAAATATATCAACTGGCAAACCGATAGCTATGCAGGCAATTTCATGCCGCTGCAAAGCAGTGATGAATTGTTGCCTTTTCCTATTATAGACATGGCAAAAACTATGATGGGGCAAAGTAGCGAAGCGCCCTCATCCACCACTTATGTGCTGGTATCCCTTGCATGGGTAGCCGTTTATTATTTTATAGGAAAGCAAAAACTCTTACGGAGCGATTGGTAACTTTGCCGCATGAAAAAAGAACCGCTTATCCTTATCACCAACGATGATGGTATCACCGCACCCGGCATTCGCAACCTGGTAGAAGCAGCCAAAGAATTTGGGAAAGTAGTAGTGGTAGCTCCTGACAGTCCACAGTCGGGTATGGGACACGCCATCACTATAGGGGAGCCATTGCGCCTGCATAGGGTTCATGTTTTTGACGGGATAGAAAGCTGGCAAAGCAGCGGCACGCCGGTAGATTGTGTGAAGCTGGCGCGGGATAAAGTATTAGACCACAAGCCGGATATTTGCCTGAGCGGCATCAACCACGGCGCCAATCATTCCATCAATATCATTTACTCCGGCACCATGTCTGCCGCTATGGAAGCAGCTATAGAAGGCATCCCCTCCGCAGGATTCTCTTTGCTGGATTATAATTTCGATGCGGATTTTTCGTTGGCTAAGGAAGTAGCAAGCGAGGTAATCGGCAAAATGCTGGCGCATCCCTTGCCGCCACATAGTTTATTCAATGTAAATATTCCCAAGCTCGCAAGGGCAGATTTTAAAGGGTTAAAACTCTGCCGACAGGCTTATGCAAAATGGCAGGAAGAATTTGACGAACGCATAGACCCGCGCGGGGAAAAATATTATTGGATGACCGGACGGTTTATGAATTTGGACTCCGATACCGATACCGATGTGGAAGCGCTGAAGCAAGGATATGCCTCTGTAGTGCCGGTGAAATTTGACTTTACGGATCACGCTCTGAAACAAAGGCTGGCGGTGGAGTGGAAGATATCGGAGGGATAATCCCACAATCGCTTATATAGAAAAACCTCGTGCTACCGCACGAGGTTTTCCTATGCTTGATCTAATTTTCTTGTTCTTATTTCATCTTTGCCGCATCGGTCAAAAACTGCTGTAAGCCGAGATCCGTCAATGGATGTTTTAATAAGCCTACTATAGAAGAGAGCGGACAAGTACATACATCGGCGCCGGCTTCCGCACATTGTACGATATGCAGCGGAGTGCGGATAGAAGCAGCCAATACTTCGGTCATAAAACCTTGCGTGTTGTATATATCCACAATTTGATGAATGAGTTGCACACCGTCCCAGTTGCTGTCGTCAATACGCCCTATAAACGGGGAAACGTAGGTAGCGCCAGCCTTTGCCGCCAAGATGGCCTGCCCTGCGGAGAATACTAAGGTACAGTTGGTAGGAATATCGTTTTCCGCAAACCATTTTATAGCCTTCACGCCGTCTTTTATCATCGGCACTTTTACTACTATATTGTCATGTATTTCGCGAAGTACTTTTCCTTCCTGCACAATGTCGTCGAAGGTAGTGCCAAACACTTCCGCGCTCACCGGCCCGTCCACCATTTCGCAGATGGTATGATAATGTTTCATGATGGCATCTTTTCCTTTAATACCTTCTTTAGCCATCAGCGAAGGATTGGTGGTTACGCCGTCTAATATTCCTAAATCATGGGCTTCTTTTATCTGATCGAGGTTGGCAGTGTCAATAAAAAATTTCATATCGTGTTCTTCTGATTTTGGTGCGAAGATATTGAACTTGTTTAAACTTTATGGGGATCTGTTGTGCCTTCTGAGAAGAAGGATAGTCGCTACATATCCATTCCCACATGGTTTTTTTCGGCTTCTTCATTTTTTCGGGTAAGCAAAAGATAGATGCTGACCACCATCCATCCTAACCAGAATAAATAAACGCCTATATGAAAGCGTTCGCCCAGCAACCGGTGAGAAAGATCTTCTCGGAAATCGGAATAGGAAAAATACAATCCTCCCAGCGCAGCCATCAATGCGAAAATATGGACCGCAGTGCTTATTTTCTTAGTCGTAATTTTATGAATCCAGGATTGCAATCCATATAAGCTCATCAGCAAAAAGAAGACAAGCGCCGCTCCCTTCCACCATATTTTCAGAAAATCATATTCTTGATAAAATAAACTCATACCTACCTTGCCCACCCATGATGCACAGGAAAGCAACACACCGCAAAGAGCGGAAAGGATAAATAAAAAAAGAGTGAGGGAAGCTGCACGTTTCATAGGATAAAGTTATCGCAAAAAACGGTTAGCCTATAACAGGACGGCTCAGCGCTTGTGGAGTCGTAGGCATTTCCATATTCCGGTAACATTCCAGCACTTCTCCCAGCAGGTTTTCGATACCGTCCAGGTTGTCGCAGGTAACAATTTTCAATCGGAATTCTTTGATATTGGGCAAGCCCTTCAAGTAATTTCCATAATGCCGGCGCATTTCTAAGATGCCGAGTTTTTCTCCTTTCCATTTTACCGAGCCGTGTAAATGCTTTCTGCAAGCACTCAATCGCTCCTGTAATGTAGGCGGCGGCAGCATTTCCCCCGTTTGCAAATAATGTTTTATTTCACGAAAAATCCACGGATAGCCTATAGCCGCTCTTCCAATCATGATACCATCTACTCCATAACGCTCTTTATATTCTTTTGCTTTTTGCGGACTATCAATATCTCCGTTGCCAAAGATGGGAATATGAATACGTGGATTGTTTTTCACTTTCGCAATCAGCTCCCAGTCGGCTTCGCCCTTATACATTTGCGTACGGGTTCTTCCATGAATGCTGAGTGCTTTTATGCCTACATCTTGCAATCGCTCCGCTACTTCTTCAATGTTTTTAGAATGATTATCCCAGCCGAGGCGTGTCTTCACTGTTACGGGGAGGTTGGTAGCCTTTACACAAGCTTGTGTAAGACGCACCATCAAATCAATGTCTTTGAGGACGGCAGCACCGGCCCCTTTACAGACTACTTTTTTTACCGGACAACCGAAATTGATGTCCAGCAAATCGGGTTGTGTAGCATCAATGATTTTTGCAGAAAGAGAAAGCGCCTCTTCATCACCGCCAAATATCTGAATACCTATAGGCTTTTCATAATCGAATATATCCAGCTTCTGACGGCTTTTGATGGCATCGCGGATTAAACCCTCGGAAGAAATAAACTCGGTGTACATAAGGTCGGCACCTTGCTCTTTACACACCGCACGAAAAGGCGGATCGCTCACATCTTCCATAGGTGCCAGCAACAACGGAAAATCCCCCAACTCTATGTGCGCTATTTTTACCATTTTTCCTATAAAATAGGCGCAAAGGTACGAAGAACATAGGGGAGAAAAATAGAATTGTACAAGGAAGGATATTTCTTTTTACACTTCGCTTCGGGGTAAAATAGATCAGTTATTTTTTTTTATTGTCCAAGCAGCTGGAATCCTATTTTGCTTTTGCGGCGATAGCACCATTCATCGCTGTTACTACTATTAAGCACGCCCCTACCCCTGCATGTTTAGCCTATAAACCTTATAAACTTATACCAATCGCTTGGGTTTAAAATTCAGCTTGTCGAAGGTTTTCTTCCTGAGTGCGAAATATTGCCATACAATACTTTTAGGATAAATCCCTTCTTTATTCCTGACAACAGCTTGTTTTTGGACGGCTTGTCTTTTTCGAAACCATTTGGCAAAACCGCCATAAAAATGGAAATGCGCTTTTATGATGATAAGGGTTTCTTTAAACTTTCCCTGTAAAAGCATTTGCAATCCTGCTATACCATCAAGCACCAACCGAACCGGGAAAAGCCACAGCAGCTTCATACCTGCTTCATTTTTCAAAAGCAAAACAAGGCTGTTGCGGAAATTATAATAAAGTTTTTGCGGACTGCCGTAGCTAATGACGCTGCCGCCCACATGATAAACGGTGGAATTGCCTACATAACCTATTTTATAGCCGGCATTTTTTAATCGCCAGCAAAGATCCACTTCTTCCATGTGTGCATAAAGGTCTTTATCAAGCCCGCCCACTTTATGGTATAAATCGGCACGCACCATAAGGCAGCCGCCCGATGCCCAGAACACTTCTATATCGTCATCATATTGGGCGGTATCTTTTTCTAAGTCGTTAAAGATTCTTCCCCTGCAAAAAAGATAACCGAAACAATCCATAAAGCCTCCCGCCGCCCCTGCGTATTCAAAATATTCCTTCTCGCGCCAGTAGCGAATTTTAGGCTGGCAAGCCGCCAAACCTTGATAATGCTGCATAGCATGTAATAAGGGAGGGAACCAGCGCGGCGTTACTTCAAAATCGGCACTGAGCAATACATAATATTTGGCTTGTATCTGCTGCAATGCCTCATAATAACCGTTAGAAAATCCTTTATTGACGGCTATGCGCAGGGTTTTCACTGCAGGAAATTCTTTCTGAACGTATTGGAGCGTATCATCGGTAGAAGCATTGTCCACAACGATTACATCATAGCCACTGGAAGATTCTTGCAGAATGAGCGGTAGAAAAAGCTGGTGCCATTTTTTGCCATTATAACTTAAGATGACTACAGCGGTATCCTGCTCACTGACAACCATGGCTTGCAATAAAGTGAAACTATTTGTACTTAGGCTCGTACAATGTGTTATCCGGCACTACCGTTTTATCGTTCGGAACGAATTTATGTTCATAAAGATTGTAGCAACCTGCCCAAGCGAAAATGAAATAACAGAAGAAAAAAAGTAAAAACAGAAACCGTGATTTTGAGGGTTTGCTCAATTCAATATCTGCTTGGTTATCTATAAGATTCTCTTGGTTATTTTGTTGCATCTTTATGTGGGATGAAAAATTACACCGCAAAAATAGTAGCTATTCCTCAAAATCGCAATATTTTTACCATCATTTCGTTCCCGATAGCAGATGCAGCAATTTTTGAACTGGAAAACGTATTTCATCGTGATAGCCCTATGTATCGTAGCTGCTACAGCTTACTATACCAATCTGCTGGCGGGCAAACTTGCCCAAGATGAAAAAAGAAAAGTGGAACAATATGTGGAAGGATTAAAAGTGCTTTCGCAAACAACCGATCCATTAGCGAGCGAATATATTCTCAATATCAGTCAGCACAATAATAATATTCCCATTATCCTTACTGACGAACATGACAGCATCATAGATTACAAGAACATTGATACAGGCAATGCAAAATTTACCCACCGACATCTGCAAGATATTCTACAGAAATTTAAAAAAGAACATGCTTCCATAACGGTAGATTTCGGCTTCGGGACGCAAAAACTGTATTATGGCGAATCTTCCTTGCTAACGCAACTTCGCTTTTTCCCTTATGTGCAATTGATGGTGGTTCTGCTCTTTCTTGCTGTCATTTTATATGCTATTACTACTGCCAACCGATCCCTACAAAACCAAGTATGGGTAGGGCTTTCCAAAGAAACAGCACATCAGCTTGGCACACCGCTCACCTCTATGGAAGGTTGGTTGGAGTTGCTCTCGGAAGATAAAGAACATAGGGAAACCGTAGCAGAAATGCGCAACGACCTCAACCGGCTAAAATTAGTAGCTGAGCGCTTTGGAAAAGTAGGTAGTGATCCGGAATTGCAAGAGGAAGACTTGATGAAGCATATCCGCAGCATGACAGCTTATATGCAAAAACGCGCTCCTAAAAAAGTAACTATTTCTTATCAAACAAATGAAGAAGAAATTCCGGTGTACATCAATGGACCGCTCTTCGATTGGGTATTAGAAAATCTGATGCGTAATGCCTTAGATGCGTTAGACGGTGAAGGAAAAATACATATTGAAGTGATCAACACACTGCAAAATGTAAAAATAAACGTTTCGGACAATGGGAAAGGAATGCCCAAGCATATTGTAACCAAAATATTCAACCCCGGCTTTACCACCAAGAAAAGAGGATGGGGTTTAGGGCTTTCGCTGGCACGAAGAATCATCTCCAAATACCATCACGGCTCGCTGTACGTCTTACACTCCGAAGTAGGCAAAGGCACCACATTCAGAATATTGCTGCGGCGGTAAGAGGCTGTTTAAACTTTTTCAAAAGAACATTTTACAATTTGGTTTTTCAACTTTACCTTTGCACTCCCTAAAAAGGAATGCGACGGTGGCGAAACTGGTAGACGCACTACTTTGAGGTGGTAGCGCCTGTAACGGGCGTGGGAGTTCGAATCTCCTCTGTCGCACTAAACAGATTTTTTCTGAAAAACATGGGGTTGCTCTATAAGGGCAGCCCCATTTCCCTTTAGTACAGTAGCTTTTTGGTGAAGATATAGGCTATGTAAGGTGTTCGATACTTCACCATTAGGATAGAGATTATAATCAAACACAGGCTTAAAAATGACTTCTCCCGTTTTTTATTTTTCAAAGACTTTTGTCTTCATAAAAAAAGCGCTACTACAAGAGTAACACTTTACATTTTAACCAAAACAGCGTAAAATTATTTTCTTAAACAAGAAAGTTATTGCATCAATATAGTGCTCATCAATTCTATATTATACTTCAACGCCAAATCCAGATCCCGTCTGTCATTATCCGAAATGAACATATACCTTTTTATTTCCTGCCCTCTTAAAAGATCTAATCCGCGTAATATATGACCTTTAAAATTATCAAATGATTCTGCCCTTTTAATAACATCGGCATTGTTGTAGATCATCATGGCAACTTCTTCATTGAACATATAGTTAGGTGTTTAAGCGTTAAAAAAATAGAGTTTACGCAAATAAAAAGAGTAGATTGTTTATTTAATAATTGTTACCGCCTATTCACATCTCGTTAATAAATTAAAATATTTATAATTTATTTAGATGGATTATGGCAACTCCGCTTCATTGCCCTGTTTCTATGTTTTGCAGCTCCCTATATCCGCCGGAACAATTTCATAAGGGTGTGCTTTTAGCCGTGAATCAACCCCATCCTTTTAGAATGTGCAATCGCTTCCTCCGATTTTTTGAAATACAGTACTTCTACTCCGGCACGTTTTATCGCTTCCGCCTTTTGTTCTACAGATGCTTTTTTATGCTTGCCTACATGCCGCAGATAAACGCAAATAATATGATCGGCAAAGTCCTTCACTACCTGGCTATAAATATCGGGATCGCGCTGGGTATCGTCGCCCAGCAATACAAATTTCCTATGCGGAAATTCTTTCAATATCCGCACAATCCGTATGTACTTGCCGTCATGCTTTCCCTGTCCCGTTTGCAGAAATTCCATGCCCATTTTCATTTGATTCAGCAAATAAACCCCTTCGGGAATGTTGTAGTTTTTTTTAAATTCCCGAATGTAATCATACAAATTCCATTCGCTGCTGGAGACATAGAAAAACGGATTTTGCTCTGTGCCCGCTGTGCCGTTGGCTAAAAGCCGGTAATGTGTTGCCACCCCTTCAAACGGGCGGCGGGTACGTGCATTCTTGGTCAGCAATACATACAACCTCTTCCACAAATTAGCAGAATGAGAAATGAGAAACGTATCATCAATATCGGAAATGAGTGCGTACTGCGAGGGATGCGGTACTAATAATTTTCCTTCGCCGTATAGTCCTGCGTATTTGCCTTGCGTCAGTTCTGCCTTTACGGAGTGCCAGCCCGGTTGCAAATCGGTAGTGGAGGTCCATTCAAATTTAAAAAAACCGTCTTGATCGGTTTGCGTTTCCAGCACTTGTGTTCCCCATACCAGCCGCACCGTTACGGAAGGATAAGGCGCCACCATAAATAACCGCAGCAGGGAAAAACTATTGCTGAAGAAATCTTTTCTAAACTTCTTCTTAGGCAGAGGCGATTGTTTCAATACATGCCCCATCAGCAAAAGCATATCTTCATCACCATAGCCGTTATAGACACGCACCACCGGTGTGCCGGTGATATGCAGTTTGTTCAGCACCCATTCTTTTAATGTTCGTTTACCCATCTGGCGTTATTTTTATAAGCAGTTTCATTACAAAGAGCGATTCATAGGAATTTATTTTCTATGTCGCTAATGTGCTAAATTTTTGACCATACAAGCTATAATAACGTGCCTGCGCCTTCGTCTTTAAAATTACTGTTTATCATCAACCCGAAATCGGGCAGTGGAAAAGATGCCCGTTTCCAATGGGGAAAATCACCCGCAGACTGGGAAAAGCAGATTCACGAATACCTCAAAAATACAACTCATTCCTACCGCATTTATTTTATGAATGCCCAAGAGGATTTACATTCCTTGCGGGAGCGGATTGAAGATTTCGGGCCCGGACGTATAGCCGCCGTAGGAGGCGACGGTACCTTGAAAGCCGTAGCGGAAGCCGCACAAGGCTTGGATATACCCATCGCTATCTTCCCGGCAGGCTCTGCCAATGGCATGGCACACGATATAGGAATGCCGGACACTACGGAAGACTGCATGGAGGTATTGCTATACGGAAAGGTAAAAATGACCGATACCCTTTCCATCAACGGAAAGCATCTGTGCGTACACCTGAGTGATATAGGCATCAACGCCCAACTGGTCAAATATTTTGAAGAGAATGACATGCGCGGAAAAATGGGCTATGCGAAGGAAATTTTCCGGGTATTATGGCGCAAACGGCTGATGGAAGTAACCATCCGAATTAAAGAACAAACGCTTAGGCGCACTGCGTTTATGGTGGTGATTGCCAATGCGGGAAAATACGGCACCGGCGTGCGCATCAATCCGATGAGCGATATACATGACGGACTGTTTGAGGTCATCATCCTCAGAAAATTATCCTTTATAGAATTGCTGAAAATGCTTTTTTACAACCGTCCTTTCAATCCCAGAAAAACGGAAATCCTGCAAGCCGATAACCTGCACATAGCCGTCAGAAAGAAAGTGTATTTTCAGGTGGATGGTGAATATCTGGGCAAGACTAAATCGCTTTCTGCCACCGTCAATCACCAAGCGCTGCGGCTGGTATTTCCCGGATAAAAAAGAACAGGGCTTTTCTACCGCTTATCTATAAATCGTATTTGTTTTCTTGATGCTGCCGGAAATTGCATTTGCTGCATCCTATGCGCATCCACAAATTCAAGAACGGGCATTACCCGCAAACGCGCTCTCAGCTTGTTTTTCAACTCCTCACTTTCCTCCCCGTGAATATAAATCTTCATCCAATCACCGCCTATTTCATCCTTGCTCACTTCCACTACATATTCACTCACCGTTTCCAGTTCATTCAGCACATTAAAAATGGCGGGAGGGTAAAGCGTGGTGCCTTTGTATTTAATCATTTGCAGCTTCCTGCCTATGATAGGGCTGATTCTTCTCGATTGCCGTCCACAGGCGCAGGGCGTTTCATAAAGGCAGGCTACATCGCCCGTCCGGTAGCGCAGCAAAGGCATAGCCTCCACGCCCAGCGTGGTGATGGTTACTTCTCCGTATTCGCCTTGGGGCAATGAGTTTCCTTCTTCATCCAATATCTCCGTAAAAATCAAATCCGGCTGTTCGTGTCCGCCTTGTCCGTGCCTGCATTCGGTAAACGCCGTTTGCATTTCTGTGGAAGCGTAGGTGCTGTATAATTCAATATTCCATTGCTGTTTTATTTTTTTTCCGAGCGTGTTTAGTTCAAAATTTTGCTCCCGAAGATTTTCCCCTATGCAGATTGCTTTTTTCACCGGCGCCTTACGAAGGTCTATACCGTTTTCCGTTGCATAGGCTATCAATTTCAGCATAAAAGAAGGTACGGCTACGATGCTGTTTACCTTCAGCCGTTCGATGGTTTCCCACTGCATGGAAGGCAACCCCGGACCGGTGCGCACCAGCCCCGCCCCTATCTTGCCGATTCCTTGGTAATAAGCCATCCCCGCCATAAACTGACGATCCAGTGTAAGCATCAATTGAAAAATATCATCCGGCTGCGCATCGGCACAGAGAAAAGATTGTTGTTCGTTATAGGCAAGCCGGTTCAAGTCTTGTTCCGTAAGCGCTATGGTAACGGGCTTGCCCAGCGTGCCGGAAGTGGCAGTATATTCTCTGATTTGCGTTTTTTCTACACAGAGAAAATCAAGATTGTGTTGTTGTAAATCATTTTTGGAAGTGGTAGGGAAAGCCGAAAGATCCTTTAAGGAATGGAGATTGAAATGAGATATCCCTTGTTCACGAAACAGCTTTTTATAAAAGGGGGAATGTGTATGCAGCTTTTTCAACAAACTGTTCAGTGCTGCTATCTGATGTTGCTGCTGCACGGCTAAAGGTTGAAAAGCAAGTCGGGGGTTATACGTCATGATTTATTTATAAGTCCTGTAACTGGTTTTATTTTTTGCTATCCGGGAATATAAGTGGCGCTATATTCTCAGGTTTTAGGAATCAATAGTACAAAATTAAAAACGGCTGCGGAAAGCCTTGTTTCCACAGCCGTTGTATCATTTTACTATGATTTATGGTTTAAAGCTGTATTGAATCGTAGCGTGTATTTTTAGTTCTTTCGTTACTTCCCTTCTGGCTTTGGCGCTGATGGAATAGGTTACTTTTGTTCCTTCGCCGTTCACATAGTCTTTCAGGTTGTGGTCGGCAAAGTTGATTACTTTATCGGTATAGCGCTCGCTTTCTACATCTTCTATAGTAGCCGTAGCCGCCAGGTCCTCTCTTCCTTCCGCTTTTCCTTTATCCGTATTGGCTTTTACGGTAGCAGATTCAAAATTAGTCCAGTTATTTTCCGCATCGCCGTCTTCCATGCTCAGCGTTATTTTATTGATGGATATTTTGGAAATATCATCCAGCGATACATTTACTTCGCTTACATACTCGTCTATGATTTCGTTGATGTTCAGATCATAGGTTTGATTTTCGGAATTATAGGTATCGCCGGCAGGCAAAGCGGGCAAGGTATAAGTTACCACCGGAGCTTCATAGTTGAATGCTTTGATGTTCTTTTTAAGTTCATCTACGATCTTGTTGCAAGAAGCAAACATAGCCGCTGCGCCGCAAGCAAGCAGGAGCGGAAACAGGATTTTTTTCATGAGAAGTTTTAGTTATTTGTGAAGGGCAAATTTATACCATCTGCGGGATAAAACTACAAAATGAAGGAATCTTGGTGTCTTTATGTTCAGTAAAAAAAGATGGGAAAAGGGAGAAGAGTTGAATTTTTCTCACCAGCAACGCTGTTTTACCTCTTGCCTTTTAAATATGAGTTAATTATCTTTGATTCACATTTTCTACCGGTTATAAATAATAATGTATCCGCAATCTATACACGCCAACCATTTCTTTAACTACTAAAAAATTAAAAAATGGTACAAAAACTAAAAGCATGGCTTCTCGGAGTTGCCTGCCCCCTTACTGTAAGCAGCACTTTTGCTCAAACAAAAATACCGGCATCTGACCCTGATATTGCTTGCGGAGTAAATTCTAAAACATATAACCCCACATTCATCCCTGTGTACCACACGATCAATTGCGATATGGTGGAGCGGCGGTCTTCTGAAGATGCCCAGGGCAGCCTTAAAGCCATAGCTTGGGATGACCGCCAGTCGGTATGGGATGGTGCCCAATGGTATGTGCAAAGCAATGTACAAGTATTTGTGGAAGATGAAAATGGCAACTCGATTACGTTCGATGCCGCTGCAGATTTTGCTGCCGCTCCGGATATAGTGATAGGCGATGATATGAACAATCCCGGACAAGACTACATTATCGGACTCATCTACAACACCGGAGACCAGTATATGTATCATAAATTCTACGACCCTTCAAGCACGTTTATGGTGGTAGTGGATTATTGGCATATTACGAATGTAGGTACGTCAAGCCTTGCCGCTACGCTGCTGAATACCGAGGTGCTGAGCACGAGGGCTACCAGTGCCCCGCATATAGACATGTGGACGGACTCTACCCAGTTGATAAACGGCTGGCTGCCCGCTCTGCACCAGTATGCAGCCGTATGGACTGAGCAAAGTACGGGAGGCAGTCAGTGGGATCTCATCGGTTATTATGATGATATAGATTATACTCAGACCAATATGACCATGCCGTTTCTTATATTAGATAATTTGGGTGTTGCACAATATGGATGGAATCCGGATGTATCTTGCCGTACAGAGATTAGCAACTTAAATGGTACCCGGGAGTTGATGGATGTGGTGCATACGAAAACCAGTCTGCCGTGGTTTCCATCTATGCCACCTATCAATGCTACCGAATTGCGCTACACGGAATGGGACATAGCCGGCACAACTAACCCTCTTAGCAGCGCAGTTTTAGAAAATACAGTATATGCGCTTGGTCGTATAGAATCCATGAGCCAGAACAACGTGGATCTTACGCCTAATGCCACACAGTGGCAGGTATGTGCCATCGTAGATGATAAGATTAACTTTACCGCGGCAGGCTACCTGCCTAAGGGCTACAACAGGGATGCAGCAGGCAATTTCACCACCCTGCAACTGCACTTTCCCGGGGATACGATGGACCATATGTGTCCTGCCGTTTCTGCAGGCACAGGTATCAATTCCTTCGACCCGTTTACCAGCGTACTCAATATAGGCAACCAATACTATATGTGCGGGTATTATCCTGTAGGAGACGATCCTGAATTCTACTACAGTCGGGATGTAGATGCCGCTACCAGCAATCTTGCTACCCTCAATTATTACCAGATAAATCAAGCTCCGGCGCTCAATCATTCTTACAGCAATAAGGGACTGGCGCTGAGCAGCAGCAGCAATACAGGCTACAACCTGCTGAGTGCATGGAGCAATGGAGATGACCCCAGCGTCATCTATTATAAAGAAAGCCCAAACACTACAGTACAATACCGCCCTGCCAAGGCATCCGCTACCCAACGAATCAAGCAGCTTACCCTGTCTCCTAACCCTGCAAGCGACAAGCTCACCGTGAATGGAATAGACCAACTGGGCGAATATGTTATACTTGATATGACGGGCAAATTAATACAACAAGGTAGCTCAATCGCAAACCACCTTTCAGTCAGCTCTTTTATCC
>JAEZZY010000008.1 GCA_023418315.1 Bacteroidota bacterium | reverse complement strand
TTTCCCGCCTTGAAACCATTTTACATCCGGCTTATCAAAAATCCATTCTAATACCTTGTCCCAGGGTTTTTTCCAGAGGAAAGAGGAAGCAACTTCGCCCCAAAAACCTTCGGGGTCATCCACACTTTTTTGCCAGGCTGTCCTATAATCTGCTTCCGTTTTTATCTGATATGGATATGACATAGCGGTTCTGTTTTTCGATTACATAGATACTATATCTTAGGCTTATATCCGTTAGATTTTTGCAGCGCTCCAAGTATTTTTTAAAAAATGAAATTTCAATAAAGATTTCTTACATTTGCAGTCCTAATGCTAAAGGTCAAAAGATTTTCTTTTGGCTTTTTAGTTTGGAAAGACTTACGGGCATAGTTCAACGGTAGAATAGAGGTCTCCAAAACCTTTGATCCTGGTTCGAATCCGGGTGCCCGTGCTGAATCTTAATTAACAAACCGCTATGGTGGGTTAATTTGCTAATAACAATTGTATGGCAAAAATAGGAACATATATACAAGAGGCTTACGATGAGCTGATACATAAAGTAACCTGGCCTTCATGGGAAGAGCTGCAACAGACGACGATCATCGTACTCGTAGCCCTCGCCATCACTACCGCCATCATATTTGCTATGGATACCGTCGGCGAAAACGTGTTGAAATTCATTTACGATATTATAGGATAACATGACAGCAACAATGAGCGACAGTACCGCCAATCAAGAAACAAAATGGTATGTGATCCGCGTCATCAGCGGAAAGGAAAAGAAAGTAAAAGAACATCTTGATAAAGAAGTGAAGATAAACGGCTGGACAAAAGCTGTTTTTCAAATTCTTTGCCCTGTAGAAAAAGTTTTTAAAGTAGTAGGGGGCAAAAAAGTATTGCGCGAAAAAATATTATTTCCCGGATACCTCATGCTGGAAGCTGCCGACGGTAAGCTGAATGATGACATGATCCAAACCATCAAAAACATTACCGGCGTCATTCATTTCTTAGGAAAAGACAACCCTACCGCACTGCGCAAATCGGAAGTGAATAAGATGTTTGGCAAGATGGACGAGGTGGAAGAACAAGGAATCGGTTATGCAGACCCCTATATCGTAGGCGAAACCGTGAAAGTGATAGACGGTCCGTTCAACGATTTCAACGGCACTATTGAAGAGGTAAACGAAGAGAAGAAAAAACTGAAAGTAGTGGTGAAAATATTCGGACGCGCTACGCCTGTAGAGCTAAATTATTCTCAGGTAGAGAAAATTGTCTGATGCTGTTTTTTGTAATTTTTTTCAAAGCCATAATTTTTTATGGCTTTTTATAAATTAATTTCGATGAAAACCCTCTCCCTGCTTCTCCTTTCCCTTGCGCTCTCCTTACCTGCCACGGCGCAAAAAAGCAAGTCTTCCAAAGCTGCCAGAAACAAAAACTATCATTTTGAAAACCTCGTTTCAAAAACACTTTATATAGGTCCGGGCTTTGGGTTGGATTATGCCGGGCTGGGCATGAAAGCGGAGGTGATGCCCTTGAGCTGGATAGGCATTTTTGTTACAGGCGGTACTAATTTTACGGGTGGAGGCTATAATGCCGGGCTTTCTTTCAAAGCATTACCCCAAAGCAAAATATCCCCCACCGTGCAAGGCATGTACGGATATAACGGCGTGTTGGTCATCACGGACGGCTACGACAAGATTATTTCCAGTAAAAACTATTTTGGCTTGTCTGCGGGCGCCGGCGTGGATTTTACAATGGGCAAAAACCTCAACAAATTGTCCATAGGAATCTGGATGCCTATAAGAAGCAAGAATTTTCAAGAAGATATAAAAACAGCAAATGCGACAGTATTGCCTGTCGCATTATCGCTGGGATTTAAGTTTGGAGTATTATAATTTAAAGAAGTTTTCGCCTTAGGCAAAAGCGGTGGTAAAGAAATAAAGATACAGCGCCAGCAGCACGAATAAGATGATCACTACCGTCATCATCGTAATCGTATTCTTATAGCCCCGGTTGATGGCTTTGGTTTTGTGTAGCTCGCTTATGTTATTCAGTATGTTTTCCGTGCGGGAAAATGCAGTTTCACCCTTTACTACATAATCGTAAGCGCCGTATTTAATGCTATCTACAGCTACGTCTATTTTATCTTGTCCTGAAAGCATGAGCACCTGTGTTTCCGGTGCGCGTTCTTTAATTTCTTTCAGTATTTCCACCCCGTTCTTTGCATTATTCTTATGCCCGCTCAAGTGATAATCCAGCACTACAATCTCGGGCAGAAGATTCATGTTTTGCAACATTTCTTCACCGCTTTCAAAGGTTTTTATTTCGTAAGTAAACCGTTCGTTAAGATAGTCTTTGAGCATTTCATTCTGGATGGGTTCATCATCCACCAGAAAAATGTACCGTTTGTTTGTAGCCATTTGCTTTCAATTATTCGTGCAGAAAAGTAGAAAAAAAAATTCAGACTAACAATGATATGGGTAGAATTTTAAAACGAAGCAGCCGCCAAATTACAATCAGCTATTTTTGCATTCTAAAATTGTACGCTTTGCATACTAAGATTGATATACACACCCACATCATGCCGGAGCATATTCCGGATTATTTCAAAAAATTTGGCTATGGAGAATTTATCCATTTAGAACATCATTGCCCCGGTTGCGCGCGAATGATAAAAGGCGATAAGCTGTTTCGTGAGGTGGAACAAAACTGCTGGGATGCCACCGTGCGTATGAAGGAAATGGACCTGACACAAGTAGGCGTGCAGGTGTTATCCACTATTCCGGTTTTATTTAATTACTGGGCGAAGCCTGAACACGGGCTGGAAACGGCGCGCTTTTTCAACGATCATATAGCAAGCTGTGTGGAGCAATATCCTACCCGATTTATAGGCATCGGCACCGTGCCTATGCAAGACATAGATAAGGCGATACGTGAAATGGAGCGCTGCGTGAAAGAGTTGCACATGCCCGGGCTGGAAATCGGCTCCAATATCAACGGAAAAAACCTGAGCGACCCCGAATTTGAACCTTTCTGGAAAGCAGCTGAAGAATTGGATTGTTGCCTGTTTATTCATCCCTGGGAGATGATGGGGCAAAAAGACATGACAAAATATTGGCTGCCCTGGCTGGTGGGTATGCCTGCGGAAACGGCGCGTGCCATCACTTCGCTTATCTTCAGCGGTGTGTTTGAACGGCATCCGAAATTGCGTATTGCTTTTGCGCACGGTGGTGGCAGTTTTCCCTTTACCATAGGCAGGATAGAACATGGCTTCAACGTGCGTCCCGATCTTTGCGCCATTGATAATGATGTAAACCCGCGTCATTACCTGGGCAAATTTTGGATCGATTCCTTGGTGCATGATGCAAAGACCTTGCAAAGTCTTGTAGAAATTATAGGGGAAGATAAAATTTGTTTGGGCAGCGATTATCCGTTTCCTCTTGGCGAGCATCACCCCGGAAAACTCATTGAAAGCATGGATGTTTTTTCAAAAGAACTGAAGGATAAATTACTTTGGGGAAATGCAATGGCTTGGATGGGGAAAGAAGCAGGAGTATAGGAAATGATAAGTATATAAATGATAAAAAAACCGCCCTGTGAAGGCGGTTTTAAAATCAATTCAATAAATAATTAACCGGCGTGCTCCGCTTTAAATTTTTTCACGGCTTCGGTCAGCTTCGGAACGATTTCCATGGCATCGCCTACTACACCGTAATCAGCAGCTTTGAAGAAGGGCGCTTCCGGGTCTTTATTAATCACCACAATAGTTTTGGAGCTATTCACACCTGCTAAGTGCTGTATGGCACCGGAGATACCGACAGCCACATATAAATTCGGACGAATAGTACCGCCGGTTTGACCTACGTGTTCATGATGCGGACGCCAATGGCTATCGGCAACAGGACGAGAACAAGCCAATGCCGCACCAAGCGCACCGGCAAGATCTTCGAGGATACCCCAGTTTTCCGGACCTTTCATACCACGACCGCCGGAGACAACGAGTTCCGCTTCGGGCAAGGGCACCGAACCGCCGGAAACGGTTTTTATTTCTTTTACTTGTACGCCAAAATCTTTATCATCAAAGGCTACATCCAGTTTTTCCACCGGGGCATTGCCTTCGCCTTTTTTCACCTGAAAGCTGTTGGGCATCAAGGTAATTACTTTTGCATCGCTGGAGATATTGATATGGGCAAATGCTTTACCGGAGAATACGGTTTTCTTAATCACAAAACCTTTGCCGAGGTCGGGTTGTGAAATAGCGCCTGCGACTAAGCCTGCTTTCATCTTTGCCACAAGGCGGGGCGCTACGGCTTTGCCTGTTACATCATGAAGTGCAACAATGACTTTTGCTCCTTCTTTTTCGGCTGCTGTGGCGATAGCTTTGGTATAGGCACGGCTGCTCAGACTGTCGAGGCGTGCATCAGCAACGTGCAATACTTTTTGTGCGCCATAGGCTCCGAGTTGTTGCATGGCGGCTTCATCCGCACTGCCAAGTACCACGGCGGTAGCAGTGGTACCCATGCTTTGCGCAAGCGTGGCAGCGTATTGTACGGCTTCAAATGTTTTTTTCTTGAAGGTATTTTGACTATGTTCTGCTAAAACGATTATAGACATGTTTTGGAGTTATTAATTGTTAGTGGATAGTTGATAGTGGTTAGTAAATAGTAGATAGTAGTTAGTCAATAGTAGATAGTCGTCTAATGCCATCATCTTTGTCTAACCCTTTCTTACCTCTTAAATTACTTTGGCTTCGTTGTGAAGGGCGTTTACCAATTCTTCTAAATTATCGGCAGTAAACATTTTCACGCCTGTTTTTGCCGGAGGCATTTCAAAGCTGTCAATATGTGTGAGCGGTTGAATATCCGCAGCCGGCAATACTTTCAATGGTTTGGTACGTGCTGCCATAATACCGCGCATATTGGGGATGCGGGCTTCCGCCATTCCTTTCTGACAAGATACCACCAAAGGCAAAGCGGCAGTATCTATTTCTTCTCCACCTTCTATTTCGCGAGTGAGGGTGGCGGTGCCGTTTGCAACATCCAGCTTAGTGGCAAAACCTACATAGTTCATGTCTAATAATTCGGCAAGCATACCGCCGACTACGCCGTTGTTGTAATCAATGGTTTCTTTACCGCAAAGTACAAGATCATAGCCTTCGTTCTTCGCATATTCGGCTATTTGCGCTGCAATCACATAAGGGTCGGAGGTGTCGGCATCTATGCGGATGGCTTCATCACCGCCGAGGGCAAGAGCTTTGCGCATTACCGGCTCGGCATCGGCTTTGCCTACGGTAACGAGGTTTACGGCAGTAGCCGCACCGCTTTCTTTCAGCTCCAGCGCACGTACGAGGGAATACCATTCGTCATAGGGGTTGATGATCATGGTAACACCGGCTGTGGCAAACTGTGTATTATTGTCCGTGAAAGCAATTTTGGAAGTAGTGTCAGGTACCTGACTGATACAGACTAATATTTTCATTACAGATAAATATTTTTAAAGTGCGGCAAAATTAGGGGAAAATGTCGGGCTTGCCAATGAAACTATGCGCCAAACCCCAGTGTTTTATTTTCTTTTTCCGTCTTTTGAAAATGAATTCCTGCCTATACCAACGAAAAAATCCCTCACGCATGATGCGCAAGGGATAACATTACCTCGCTATAGGGAAATTTGTCGTACCCCTCTCTTACGATTAAGACTGTATCAGTTTTTAAGAAAACGTTGATGCAGGTTTTTGTTTTGCGGCGTAACTATATCCAACTGATACGCTCCTTTCGCCAAACTGCTGACATCTATATCTTTTACAGGGTCATTCACTCGATGCAGAAGCCCTCCGAATACTATATTTTCAAGTGTAAACAATATTTTCTTTTTCATAATCATGATTTTTTGGTTTGCAATAAGATAAAGAAAACATATTTTTGCAGAAAAAATTAACTAATGTTTAAAAAATTATTGTTATTAATTTCCTGTCTTAGCTGTATTTATTTAACCTCGTGCCGTAAAGTAATTGAAAAACAATTACAAGACCCTAAATCTTACGCGCGGATGTCATCTGGCGGTGAAGGAGAGCTCATAGTCGATGTGCAAGATGATGACACAACATACAACCAGCTTAAATATACGCGTGTAGGAGCGCAATATACATTCCCATTCAAGACGGACATACTTAGGCAAGCTTGGAATAATCTATCGCCTAATCATGTTGATCAAATTACTCCATCCCATAACTATATAAAATTCACTCCCCACAGCTTAGAAGAATATTCTCAGATAACAAACAGCGGACTGAAAACTTTTGACTTTCCTCTTGACCATGAAATATTGGAGTATGGAGATCAAATAGAAAATACACCAATTGATGGATTCCCAGCGTTATATACTTTTGCGCCAATAAATGCTGCAATACCTAGTGTAGCTCACGAAGTGCTATTCCCTGTTAGGTTTATCCCTATTGAATCAAAAGTCGCAGAGGAGGCATTTAATATTTGTGGGCTTAGCGAAAAATATCCCTATTACAGAGAAAATGAAGCTAATCCACAATTCGATGATATAACAGGAAGTATCTATGATTTGGAAATACGTCATACAGGTTGGGATGTAATTGAACCTTCAGATGATGAACCATTTGACGGGGGAGACGGAGGTTATAATAATGGCGAATTAAACTTCAATACCCCTACGCCTTCTGATGTTACTAATGCTTGTGGATGCCAACGTAACTCCGATGATAGAATGCCTAGTGGGTGTGTATTAGTAGAAGAAACACAATTCGCCCCCAACTGGCAGGGAGTAAGAAATGTAATGGTTGATTTTGTTGGGCCATTCGGACAATACCAAGTAATGAACACAAATGCTTGGGGGTGTTTTAGAAGTGACGCTATTATGCGTCATAAAGTATGGCGTCCATTTGCTAGTGAATTAAGATTACCTGTCGTTATGAGAGTAATATTTACAAGCGGCAAACTTACGGTTAGAAGTTTGATACCAGGCACTGTTGCATTAGCAAGCAATCCTGTTTGTCACATAGTTGGTGACGTTGCTCCTTGGGGTTTAAATAATATTACTATCCGCTATAATCGTGCTACAAATGCATTGCAGGTTCCTTGTGTGTACTATAATTCTGCTAGTATCAATAATGCGCACTATGAAGTTACTGAAATGGCTTCAGATGATGGTTTAGGAACATCAAATGGAATAGGAAGAAGAAAATCTTTGCCTTCAGATATGGCTTATTTAGTACATCCTTTTAATGGAAGATCAGGCTCTGCAATGATGATGAGGCAGCTTATGAAATCCGGAAATCCTGTTACACAATTTAACCAAGCAAGGATTCAGTGGATTTTTCATGCGATACCTGCTTTAGGATTTAATATTGAATCTTATTTAAGAATTGCACCTCCCGATATTGCTTTTGGTATTGATCATGGTAATGCAGTTCAAAGTTCCTCAGATTTAATTAGATGGGTATTTTATCATGAAATGGGACATGCCATGCATTACAAAAAGTCTGGTAGTACTTTTTATCAGAAATTGGTGAATTATGAAGTGAACCAAACACAGCAGAATGGAACTAACAATGACCCTTATGGTGACGGTACTGCCAATAATGCTGGTGTATGCGCCTTAGCGGAAACATGGGCTGAGCATATAGGAATGACTTATGTTCATAGGCGGTATGGCGTTAATCACATTTTTGGAGGCGCAACACCCCGCGATAGGATAGAAAATTCATATTATGGTCTTTTAGAGCGCACAAGAGATGGTGGATCAGGAGGAAGTTGGAATTATACATGGATACCAAAGGGGCTTCTTCATGATTTGATGGACAATAATGTGCAAAACAATCAGCCGCCTAATTTTGTAATTACCGAAAATCCTGCTATTGGAACGGCAGATAATGTGGGAGGCTTTACCAATTTAAGATTTTATGATGAACTGGATGCAGATGACATGAACGATTTTATCAATCGTATCAGAACAAATCAGCTACCAGCCACAGGTAATTCAGTGAATAGCTATAATACACTTGTTAATGCTTATGGGTACTAAAAATCGGAATGTAACAAACGGTATTTTGATGCTGATTTTTGTTATCGCAACAGCTTCTACATCCTGTAAAAAAATATCAGGCTGTGTGACCACCACAGGATATAATGAATATTTGGTTGAAATACCTGTAAAACTGTATCCAGTAAAAGACACCTTCGCGATAGGCGATACCATGTGGCTGGAACAAAACTTTAGTGAGCAACTTTACGATCAGCGTAATAACATGACTTTGAACTTTAAGGACTTTGATTTCGCATTAAAGATGGTTATTAGTGATTTAATAAATTATAGTAACATTTCAGAACCTCTCCATTCTAAGTTTGTTGAAGTTGGTAATATTGAAATAACTAATACTGGAGCGGTCTTTGTGAAGTATAATTATCAAAATGGTATATATACTCATAGAATGGGAATAATAATGACAAAAAAAGGTTTATTTTATTTATCTACCAGATCACTAAACCATTATAATGCTGATTTCACAAGATGCCAAACAGAGAATCTTGACCTTCGTTACAGTATTAATGATAAAGCCGAGAATAATTTTTACATGATGAAAAATTCTAAAGATTCTATTGCTCTAAAAACAACGAAAGAAGAGTTTGATAAATTTGGTAGTTATTGTTTTTTTGTGAAATAATTACTTGTAGTCGTAACTTAATAGTTTAAGGGGCTACACTAAATTTCCGTACTGGCGCAAGTGTTCCGTAGGATCCACTTGTGTCATATTTAACTCAGCCATGATGCTCGCGTCTTTGCGAGGCACGAAGCAATCTCACAAAACAGGTTTGTTTATAGAGCTTGTTACCTTGTTACGTGAGATTGCTTCACTCCGCTACGCTGCGTTCGCAAAGACGCGAGGATGGTGTTGCGAAATAACCGCAATTAAGAAATTTATCGTACACCCATAAAGGAAGTATTTTAGTTTTTAATAAAACGCTGATGCAGGTTTTTGTTTTGCACATCCGTTTTGTCAGGCAGAAGATGAAGCCCTCCGAATACTATATTATTTAAGTGTAAACAACATTTTCTTTTTCGTAATCATGGTTTTTTGGTTTGCAATAAGATAATTTAAAAAAAATTATTAATGTAATAGAGCATCCCTATTCGTAGTCTCCTACTCGTACTGGCAAGTGTTCCGTAGGATTTTTTTAATTCAGCCCTGATAGTATCAGGGAAGTTGAAAAATAGAAGCTGATGTTTTTTTTGCTATAGCCGAATATAATTATGATGTTTGTTGCTGACAACAATTTTATCAATCGTATCAGAACAAATCAGCTACCGGCCACAGGTAATTCAGTGAATAGCTACAATACACTTGTTAATGCTTATGGGTACTAAAAATCGAAATGTAACAAATGGTATTTTGATGCTGATTTTTGTTATCGCAACAGCAGCAGCTTCTACATCCTGTAAAAAAATATCGGGTTGCGTGACCACCACAGGATATAATGAATATTTGGTTGAAATACCAGTAAAGCTATATCCTGAAAAAGATACATTTGTCATTGGAGATACTCTTTGGCTGGAGCAAAATTTTAGTGACCAGATTCATGACCTGCAAAACAACATGACTTTGAATTTTAAAAATTTCGATTTTCTGCTACAGATGGGAATATCAGACCTAATAAATTACAATCAATTATTTAATAA
>JAEZZY010000080.1 GCA_023418315.1 Bacteroidota bacterium | reverse complement strand
CTGGTGAGCCAGGTCTTAGGGTCGTCTTTTGTTTCGGGATGGGCGGCGGCGGCATCTATGGATTTTTGGGCTTTGGAAAATTCTTTATCTGCCAGCGCATTTCTTGCGTTTTTTACTTCAGATTTTTGCGCGGTTGCAGAAAGGGAAATGGTTGCCACGGCAGCCATCAAAAAAAATTTCTTCATGGAGAATGATTTGGTGTAACGGAATGTAAAATTCATCAAAAAATCATTCCTTTCAAAAATGAGATTTGGAATATAACGTTTTATTTGGCAGCGCAGCAGTTCCCTACCTATATCGTATTTTTAGCCCTTTCATAGCCGGTGGGCGGAGCTTACTGCGCTTCTTTTGTCGCCTCTATTTTTTTATGCAGCAAATACCGCACAAACAAAAAACCACCGATACCGCTGAAGAAGAAGATCAATTTATTCAGAAAACCGATCTTTTCTTGTATATACATGGCTTGCTCTACGTTCATAGGTTCTTTCATCGCTGATTTCATGATTTCCCGGAACTGAGGATCATCCGTAGGTAAAAAATTCATAATGAGCAGCGCTCCGATAATCAATCCGCCCATGATCCCAAGTACGGTAAAGAAAGCATACTTTCCTCCACTCAGTTGGGCTTGCTTTGCTTGTTTATAATTCAGGTAGCAGCAAATTGTATATGCGATAATATCCATTTTTTTAAACGCTCTTCATAAATTCAGTTACGCTTTCCATCATGTGGGCAATTTGTGCTTCATTTAGCCCGTGATGACAAGCCATCAGCATACCGCCGCGCATCACTTTATCTGCTTCGGGGTAACCTCCGTTAGCTGCTTTGTGCGGTTGGGTTTTAAAGCCCGGTTGGCGAAGGATATTTCCAGTGAAGACGGTACGGGTTTGTATATTTCTTTTCTCCAGGAATATCTGTAAATCACGACGGATAAATGGTGCCGATTCACGAAGGGTAACGGCAAAGGCCAGCCATCCTGTGCGGGAATTGGGCAGTTGCTTAGGCAGGATAAAAAATTCTTCGTATTGCTCAAAAAATTTGCGAAGGCGTTGGTAATGCTCTGTACGGGCGTCTATGTTTTGAGCCAGTTTACTTAGTTGCACCAAGCCGAATGCAGCGCCCATTTCAGAAGGCTCTATATTGTAGCCCGGTTCTTCAAACACAAATTTTGCATCATAGGGTATTCCGTCAATTTCTACATTGAAGCGGTTTTCAATTTTCTCCGATTCTACAAATAAGGAAGAGCTTCTGCCCCAGCTACGCAGGAGGCGTGCGCGGTCGTAGTAGGCTTCCGTATTCACACACAGCATACCGCCATTGCCGGCGCAGTTGATGATATGCGAGCCATAAAAGCTGGTGGTGCTCATGTCGGTATAGCGGCCGGAGGAAGCGCCGTCTATCTCTGCGCCCAGCGTATCTGCCGAGTCTTCCAGCACAAATAATTGATGCTTGTCGGCTATTTCACGAAGTTGTTTCCAATTGGGCAGGTTGCCTATGAGGTTGGGGATAATCATCGCTTTGGTTTTGGGCGTGATCATTTCCTCCACTTTGTTTGCGTCAATATTGTAGGTTCCTTCTTCCACATCTACAAAAGCGGGTATCCATCCTTTCTTCAGCTGTGGGGCTACGGTAGTGGAAAATGTAAGTGCGGGTGTGATAATTTCCGCTCCTTTTTCATAATCGAGCAGATCGGCAGCAAGGTAGAGGGCAGAGGAGCCGCTATTTACGCCTATACCGTATTTTTTATGATAGCGTGCGGCTATTTGTTCTTCAAATTCGCGGACATGCTTACCCATTTGGGTGGTGGTGCGCAGTACATTTACTACGGCTGCTATTTCTTCCTCACCATGTACGGTGGTGCCATAAGGCACTTTTATGAAATCAGTTTGAACCATATCGGAAAATTAGATTGCGAATGTAAGCTATAGACGGATATTATGCAGCGGCGGTAGAGGGGAATGTTCTAAAGTTGTGTAAAAATGAGTGTCGCCATCCTGAAAAGGATGTTGCTCTGTTTGAAAACATCGGCTTATCTGATGGTAGTGGCAAAGAAGCTGTGTGCATTCTTGCCAAAATGATTTTCTTTCTTCAAAGTGGAGACAAGGAAGGAGTATAGACCTTTATCTGTAAGGTTGTAAAAGATCATTCCCATAACGGGGGCACTCTACCTTATCTGAAGCAAAAATCCCTTGATCCAAGAGTCCATTGACATGTAGGGTTATTTCCATACCGCCTTTGGATGCTGTAGCCGCTTTCAAGCCGGAGTAGTTTACGTCATAGGATGCGATAAAGCTTACACGGTTATAGTCAATTTTCAGGGTAGGTATCCATGCATCTCCTGCACGAAAATAAGCTCCTCCATACACTCCAAATTGTCTGCGGTACTCATAATTTACAGACCGAAAGCCGACAGTGCCTCCTGCCAAGAGCATATTATTTTGTCCTTGGCGGATATAATTTGCATCTATATTTACGATTAGGTGGTCTTGTATCGCCCATCTCATCCCTATGTTTCCCGTCATTTTGAGGGGTATTTTCAAGGCGTTTACCCGGCTATTACCGGAAGATTCTCCATCGGGATTATTAAGGCGGTAGGCACCTACAGCAATATAATAGCTCAGTGCTTCATCATTTGCCGTACTATTGAAGCTGATGCCCGCAGCTATATCCCAATATTGATATTTCTGATCATTTTTGGTATCGGCAGTTACTATAGAAGGATTATACCATCCTCCATCAAACTGATCGCCAAAAGTCATCTTGGCAATATTAAGGGAGCGTTGAGCATAACCGGCGGTGATACCTACAGAAATATAGGAATGATGGGCGTCTTCAAGTGATTTATTATAATTGATAGCCGGATAAATATAGAAACTGTTAAAGCTGGTACTGCCTGCTTTGTCGTAAAGAGCTGCAAGCCCCACGGATAAGTAATCGGTGTGGTCATTCAGCTTAATACGCGATTCTATAGATGATTGATAAGTTTGAAAAGGCACAGAAATACTACCCCACTGTCGGCGATAATTCACTAATGCTTTATAATCTCCTGAAAAAATACCGACCAGAGCCGGATTTCTCATGACGGACATTTCATAAAATTGGGAAGAATGAAGGTCTTGGGCTTTGGTAATACCTGAAAAGCTTAATAAGACTATTGTGAGGAATGCTAATTTTTTCATTTTAATAGGAAGAATTAATTGATACAATAATTTCACGCAGATACAACCTCCATTATTAACGAACAAGGGTTATGTCTCCTTTCACCATATAGGTTTCACCGGAATCGCAATAAGCCTCGATTAAATAGATATACACGTCGGAGGGGGCAGGCTGCCCCTTATAGGTACCATCCCATCCTAAATTGGCAATGTTAGGTGCTATATTCTTTTTGTCGAATAACAATTCACCCCACCGGTCATAGATGCTGAAGCTTTTAATCATGGCTGTGCCTCTGCGCTGAGGATATATCCAATCATTGATACCATCTGCATTAGGTGTGAATGTGTTCGGGATATATACTCTGCTTTGCTGGCATCCTACATTGACCCGCACGCTGTCTATAGCTTTACAAATACCATTTACTACTTCTACATAGTAGGTGGTAGTTTCGTTGGGGAATGCCCGGGGAGATTGGCAGGAATAACAATCCAGGTTATACGCTGGTGTCCAAGTAAATTGTAGAGCATCGGTAGCATGTACATCCAGCAATACCATATCTGTGCTACTGTTCATCGTTTTATCAGGTCCTGCATCTATAAAGGGTTGAGGGTTCACATATAGGGCTATTTTGCCGGTATCAAAAAAACAGTTGCCTAAGCTTACATAAACAGAGTAGGTAATCGTAGTATCAGGAGATGCCGTAGGGCGGTCGGCGCCGGGGTTATCAAGCCCATGTGTAGGGTACCATTCATAACGATCCCCTCCGGTGGCAAATAAGTTAATGCGCTCTCCTTTGCATATCGTATCGTTATTGCTATAGGTAAAAGGTTGCTCCTCTATTACCGTTACCGTTACTTTAACGGAATCATAGCACCCATATTGATCTGTACCTACAACATTATAGCGTGTAGTATGTGGCGGAGTGGCTTGCGGGTTGCCACAGCCGTTGCAGGATAAATAATTGGATGGCATCCACGAATAGTGCATCGCTCCACTCACAAATAATTGAGCAGACTCGCCGGCGCAGATTGTCGTATCCGTACTAATTTCTAAAACAGGTAAGGGATGGACGGTAAGGGTTACTTCAGCCGTGTCTTTGCAGTTGTATTGATTAGTGCCTACCACCGTATAAGTAGTGGTAGCGGTAGGAGTGGCAATCGGATTTGCACAATTGTTACAGGACAATCCTTCCGGATTACTCCATGTATAGGAAGACGCACCGCTGGTAATAATTTGCGCAGACTGTAAAAAACAAATAGCTGTGTCCTTGCTAATGGATAATACCGGCGGGTCATTTACGGTAACTGTAATTGCCGCTGTGTCCACACAATTATTTGCATCGCTCACAACGATACTATAGGTTGTGGTGGTAATGGGGTTCGCCATTACGGTATTTCCTGTATCCTTATCTAATGTAGGGGATGTTGTCCATGTATAGGAGGTTCCCCCGCTTGCTGTTAAACTTATGGATTCACCAACGCATATAGTGGGTGTCGCCGGTGCAAAGCTAATTGTAGGTAAGTGATGAACAACGACAATGATGGAGTCTCTTGCTCCTTCACATCCGTTTAGGGTTTGTGTTACATACCATTTATAAGTGCCTGCAACTCCTGTAGAAGGAGTGGGAGGTATAGTCGTTGCCGGCCCGCCGGAGGCAGCATACCATTTTAGATTAGTACCCATAGCATTAAGCTGTAGGGCAGGTTCATTCACACAATAAGCGATGGGTGATGTTACGGTAGGAGCCGGTTCTTGCTGAGGTTGTGTAAGGGTTATATGGATGCTATCCTTACATCCATTTGCATCGGTTACTACCAACGTGTGGATGCCTGCGGTAAGGTTGTTTATATTATTGCTGTTGAGTGATGTATTGTTGTCCCAACTATAAGAATAGGGTGGAGTACCACCGGTAGTAGTCGTTTGTATAGCTCCATCTGATAATCCATAACAACTCACATTACTTACATGATCTACTGTAATAGTGATGGGGGTTAAGGGCTGTGTAATAGTTACGGAATGGGTTGCTATACATCCGTTGGCATCTGTGATTGAAACAGTATAATTTCCTGCTAACAATCCGCTGACAGATGCAGTTGTTTGTATGGGGGACGTATTCCATGAATAGGTGTAAGGAGGGGTTCCACTAAGGATGGTAGCCGCTGCAGTGCCTGCCCCACTTCCATAGCAACTTATATCTGTTTTAGACACTACAGCATCCGGAGAAATATCTACTTGCACGCTATCTACTTTATTACATCCAAATTCATCGGATAAGGTTACGTAGTATTTAGTACTGGTAGTAGGAGTTGCTACAGGGCTATTACAATTTGTGCAACTCAACCCCGCAGATGGAGTCCAGCTATAATACAAAGCTGAAGGCGTACCATTCGCTGCTCCAGTGGCATTCAACGAAACACTTGTATTGGCGCAAATGAGGGTATCGTTACTGACAGATAAACTGAGATTGGAAATAGCAATGGATGTAGTGAGCGTATCGGGGCATCCAAAACCGGTATAAGGAGTCAGTATAACATGATATTGTGTGGATGCCGCCGGTGTCGGGATTGTGATAGATTGTCCGTTACCGATGGTGGCAGAAAATGAAGCATCCATCCACACATAGCTTTGAAAACCGGGAGGAGCATTAAGCGTAGTGGTAGGAGAATTGTTGCAATTCACTGCTTGTATTTGAAATAACCCACAGCTCATATCAATATATCCATATCCAAAGTGGCCGCCTAAATCACAATCTCCACTGGCAAAATCCACGGCTATCGTTTTGCCGGCAAGCCCCGATAAGTCAAGACTTGCAGTTGTCCACGATTTATACCATATAGAGCTATTGGGACTGGTTTCCAAAAAACCCGGGAGGTTAGAGGAGGCTATATAAGTATATTGAGCACAAGTGATAGGCGCATTTGTAGCAGAATCGTAGGCCTTCACCTCAAAACGGGGCTGCTCTGAGATACTGTGATTCGGGTCTTCAAAAACAACGGCATATCTGTAAATTAAACTATAGTTGTTTACAGATGCGGGAACATGGATGTAATACCGCGCCCTTTCGGCTTCAGCCCCGGTATTGCTATTCCCCAGCTTTAAAGAATAATTACCGCCGCCCGGTGCCACTATAGGAAATCCTCCATAAGGATCTACAGCAGCTCCTGTGGTTAAAGTATGCCTGTTCGATACAGGTCCCGAACTGCTTGTAGCATTTAAAGGGCAACAACTGCCGGTAAAAAACTGCCAGTAGTTATAATTGCCGTCTTCAAAGTCTAAATTGGGTGGGCAATATACTGCTTGGGAACGTGCCTGCACGGAGAAGATAAAACAAATTACCGCGCACAGCAAAAAATTACGATAGGTTATTTTATAAAGGGGCATAATAAAAATTTACTACAATAATATACAAGGCTTTTGTAAATCGCAACCTTATGCCCGTTTTTTATTACTATACTATCTTTTTATAACTTCTGATCACCTTGTACGCCCTATAAATAAGAACTTCAATACCCGAAAAGTTTACCCCTTCACTTTCATCAAAAAATCTTTTGAAAACTCCACTCCAAAGCCTTTTTTCCATTTTACCGATTGCCATTCGGCAGTAGGCTGTATCTGTGTTTTCCGTTTACTGAAATTTGTACGCACTTCTATAGGCAGGGTAAATCCTGCTTCCACATTTGTGAAACGGTAATGAAGTTGTTTGTCTTTGATATAATAGTCCAGCATAGGGGTTTTTGTAGTGCGCAGATATTGATTGAAAAAAGCGGATAAATCCTTGCCTACAAATCGGCTGATATAGGTTTCCACTTCTTGTGAGCTAACGATGCCGTGATAAAAATCTTTATTCAGTCCGCGTAAAAGCTGACGGAATTTTTCATCATCTCCGATAATCATGCGAATCATGTGTACTACCGCTGCGCCTTTGTCGTATTTATCGCTGCTGCCGTCATCATTCACGCCGTAATTGCCTATAACAGGTCGGTCATTTTTTATATTCTTCCATTCGCCGCGGCAATACTGAAATGCTTTATCCTTGCCGGCTATCCATTCGGTAAAAAGAGTTTCGGTATAGGTGGTAAAGCCTTCATGGATCCAATTGTCGGCAATATCGCGGGCGGTAATATTGTTGCCAAACCATTCATGTCCGCTTTCGTGAATGATGAGGTGGTCGAACAACATGCCGATGCCGGTTCCGCTTCTGTCGCCGCCTCTATAGCCCATTTTGTATTCATTGCCGTATGCCACAGCGCTTTGATGTTCCATACCGAGGTAAGGTGCTTCTACGAGTTTATAGCCATCTTCATAAAACGGATAAGGCCCCATCCAATGCTCAAAACAACGGAGCATTTCTTTAGCTACCGCAAATTGTTTTCTGGCTTTGGCTTCGTTATGTTTTAAGGGGTAAAAAGAAAGATTGAGAATTCCTTTTTCACCTATGAGGGTGTCTGTCCATGAGGTATAGTTGCCGATGTAGAAAGTGGCGTTGTAGGTGTTGATTGGGTTTTGAACTGATAACGAATTGAAATAATTTTTCATATCTAAATTGCTGTCTGAAATCCAATCTAAAATTTCTTCCGCTTCACCATAATTGCCATTTGCAACGACTTTCAAATTGTTGCAAGGAATTGCAAAAAATATTTTCATCCCTCTATCCGGCTCATCTCCCTGATAATCTTTACACGGCCACCAGCTACTCGCACCCAATCCCTGACAAGCCACTGCAATCCACGGGTGTCCCATACTGTCTTTCGTCCAGATGAAACCTCCATCCCACGGCGGGTTTTGGGCTATGCGCGGTTTGCCGTGATAATATGCGATAAGCTCCATTTCACTCCCCACTGTTTTTTCCTGAAACGGATATTTTACCCACCATACATTTCCTTCTTTAGAAAAATCCAGTTGCTTCCCATCCATTACTACGCTGTCTAAAAACATCAATTCTTGCAAATCCAATTGTAAACTGTCGGTAGGCGTAGAATTAATTTTCGCAAGAAGGGCATTGCTTCCCGAAATGCTTTTCTTAGCCGTATCAAAGGCTATGGTTAGGGAATAATGTTGTACATCCCACCAGGCGCGGTGCGGTCCATTGCTGCCGCGCAGCGTATCTTGCCGGTCATAAGCAAATATGGTGTTCGCAGAAAGCAAACACCATATTCCTATAATTGTAAAAATTTTATGCGTCATAGAGCGGAAAAACATACCGCAATTTAATGATTAATGCTGATGCCCATCGTGTTCATCATGGCTATGATTGTGCGGGGCAGGCGCAGGCGCTTCAGAGGCTTCACCGGTAATGTCCGTTACTTCCACATCAAATACCAGCACCGAGTGAGGAGGTATGGCAGGGCTTGGGCTTTGCGGTCCGTAAGCATAGCGGGAAGGAATGTACAACGTGGCTTTTGCACCTTTGTTCATTAAGGCTACACCTTCGTCCCATCCTTTTATCACTTGTCCTCTGCCCAGTTGAAAGGTGAACGGCTGCACATGATGGAATGCACTGTCCACATTGGAGTCGAAGGTTTTATCATCCGTAGTGCGGCCGGTGTAATTTACCGTTACCATTTGTCCGGATTTCGCCTTTTCACCGGTGCCGTTTTTATGGATGAGGTAATATAATCCCGATTCAGTTTTCAACGGTTTTACGTCATGCGCTTTGAAGTAGTCTTGCAGTATTTTTTCATCGGTGGCAATAAGCGATTGCTGTATGGAATCTTGCATTTTCTTTACTTCCTCAGGGTTTTTAATGCTTACCACTTCTACTCTATAGACCATTCTATCATAGGCATTCATCCAAGGGAATAATTGATTGCCTGCTTTCGCTATGGAATCCAGCGGAGTGCGGAATACCGCTTTGTCGCCGGGTGTAAGCATCAGCAATCCTTCATTTACATCGCCGTTGAAATTGGGGTTTTGCAGATTAAAAAGCACCGGTTTGTCTTTCATCATATCGCGCGAGTCAAACAAAACACTGTCTCCTACGGTGCTTTTGAAGTGCATTTCCATCATGTCGCCCACTTTATAGGCGATTTTGCTGGGCTTGTCTTCGATGTATTTATATTCCAACCCGCTGGGTAATACGGTAAAGCCGTCCGGTGTTACGTTCTTCTTTTCCGTAGTCTTTTCAGCAGGAGATTTGGTCGTGGTTTTTTTTGTTTGTGCAAAGCAGGTAGTGCCTGCCAAAGCCAATGCTATAAGTGTGAAAACTGTTCCTTTCATTTATCTGTTTTATTTCGGTTGAAAAAAAATCTATTGTTATTGTACGGGTGGGTTTCCATTGGGGTTAACACCTTCTGCTATATCGGTTACTTCCACGTCAAACATCAAGATGGCGTTTTTAGGAATCATGGGTTCTCTTCCCATTTCTCCATAAGCCATAGAAGAAGGAATGAACAATTTAGCCTTTCCGCCTTTTTTCATAAGCGCCACGCCTTCATCCCATCCGTCTATCACTTGCCCGGTGCCTAAGGCAAAGGTGAACGGCGCCACATGGCCTAAAGCAGGGTCGGTATTGCTGTCGAACACTTGTCCGTCCAGGGTGCGGCCGGTATAGTTCACGGTTACGGCTTGCCCGCGGGTAGGAGTGGCTCCTGTTCCTTCTTTTTCCATTATGTAATACAGTCCGGAAGAAGTTTTGGTTGGGTTCAAATTGTTTTTTGCAAAATACTCTTGCATCAGCTTGTCATCAATTTCATTTTGTGCTTGTGCTTTGTTTTTTAATTCCTCTTGTACTTGTTGCTGGCTTTTCACAGAAACGATTTTCACTTCATACACGAGGTGTTTTCTGCCATCCATAAAAGGCGGCAGTTGTTGTTGCCCGTTCAGGAATGCTTTCAATGAATCAATAGATACTTTTATCACGGCGCTGTCGCCGGCAGTAAGGTATTTTAAGGCATGTGTCCAGTCGCCTTTAAATTCGGATTCCTGCAACTGGTTGGGGATAGGCATATTGTTGTTTTCTTTTCTGGAGTCGGCAAGCAGGCTGTCGTCTGCTTTCAGGCGAATGTGCATTTCCATTACATCGCCTATGCTTGGTGTTTTATCTCCTTTTTCGTCTTTGATGATGGAATACTCCAAGCCATTTTCCAATTTTTTAAAACCGGGGTTACTACAAGCACTTAACGTTGCTAAAGCCGCAGCGATTACTGCCACGGACGTGATTTGTTTTATCATTGTTTAAAATTATCGTGGGTGAATATCGGATAAAATTTCTTTAAAATAAGTTACAGTTTCTTCCAATGTTTTTTGGGAAGTCCCCCCTGCGGCATTGAAGTGCCCGCCTCCGTCGAAATGGGTTCTTGCCAGTGCGCTTACATCAAAATCTCCTTTGCTGCGGAAGGAGAGCTTTATCTCATCCGATCTTTCCGTAGCCAGCATGGAAAACCGGATGCCGGCAATGTTCAGCGGATAATTCACCAGACCTTCCGTATCGCCGGTGGTGATGTCAAACAGCTTCATATCCTTTCTGGAAAGTGCAATAATCCCCGTTTTGTATTGCGGCAGAATCACCATTTTTTCCAGCAACACATAGCCTAAGAACTGCATTCTTTTCAGCGACCAGCTATCGTTTATTTGCTCGTGTATAAAACTATGTTGCAGTCCTTTTCTTTTCAGATCCGCAGCCATCAGGTGCGAGCTTTCGGATGTAGCAGGGAAGCGGAAGGAGCCTGTGTCCGTCAGCAAGCCGGTATAGAGGCATTGCGCAAGTGATTCGTCTATCAGTCCATTATCGCCGGCGAGGTTGATGAAGTCGTACACCATTTCGCAGGTGCTGCTTTTGGCAGGGTTACTCACACCATAGTCCCATACTTCTTTAGGAAGCAGATGATGGTCAATCATTACCTTGGGCTGGGTAGCCTCCGTAAGCAAACCGTCTAAATGTTTGGTGCGTTTAAAATCATTGAAATCCACACAAAAAATGAGGTCGGCTTGTTTCAATCCTTCTTCACACAATTTAGGCTCTGCTTCGTAATTGAGCAGGCTGCATACTTCCGGCATCCAGCATAGGAAATCCGGAATCTCGCTGGGCGATACCGCCGTAACGCTGTGTTGCTTTTTTTCCAGATAAAGCTTCAGCGCCAGCATGCTGCCTATAGCATCGCCATCCGGTTTGTGATGGGTGGTGATGAAGATTTTTTTAGATTCTTGCAGAAAAGGAAATATGTCTTGGACCGGGCGCAATGAGCTATGGGTTAAAAATGATGAATGATTCTGGTTTGTTTAAAAAAGTTTGCAAATTTACATCGTTCGGTACATATTTTTCAATTAGTTTTGCGCGTCGAAAAAATAAAAACAACGAAAAAATGGCTCATCGCACATTTACCATGATAAAGCCGGATGCCGTACGCAACGGGCATATTGGCAATATTCTTCAAATGATTTGCAACGGCGGCTTCCGCATCGTGGCTATGAAGTACCTGCATATCAGCAAACAACAAGCTGAAAAATTTTACGAAGTACACAAAGAACGTCCTTTTTACGGAGAACTGACCAGCTTTATGAGCAGCGGCCCTATAGTGGCGGCTATTTTGGAAAAAGACAATGCCGTGGCTGATTTCCGCACGTTGATAGGCGCTACCAACCCTGCCGATGCAGCGGAAGGAACCATCAGAAAGCTGTATGCCACTTCTTTGGGAGAAAACGCCGTGCATGGCTCCGACAGCGATGAAAATGCGAAAATTGAAGGTGATTTCTTCTTTAGCGGTCTTGAACGTTTTTAAGATAAATTTCGTTAGATACTGATATAAAAAATCCGTTTCGGTAAGGACTGAAACGGATTTTTTTATATTTCTGAGCGGAGAAAGTTTTTATATCATTCCCTTTAGTTTCTCCACTACAGCGTCCACTTCTTCTTTGGTATTATGCCTGCAAAATGAGAATCGTATAGGCACCATCGTTTCCGACTTGCCGTTGTGCAGCGCTTTGATGACATGGCTTACTGAGTTGGCGCCGCTGCTACAGGCGCTGCCGCCACTCACGCATATTCCGGCCATATCCAAATTGAACAGCAGCATTTCGCTTTTTTCGGTTTTTGGGAAAGAAACATTCAGCACGGTATATAAGCTTCTGCCGTTGGTATCCCCGTTACAGATGGCATTGTCAAAGTTTTCGGTAATTTTTTTACACATATAGGCTTTCAGCTCGTTGATTTTTTTGCTGTCGTTTTCATACCGATGGGTGAAAAGCTCCAGCGCTTTGGCAAAGCCTACGATGCCGTAGAGATTTTCGGTACCTGCCCGCATATTGCGCTCCTGCGAACCGCCGGAAAGCAAGGGGTTGATTTTTATATTTTCGTTGATGTATAAAATACCGACACCTTTAGGCCCGTGAAATTTATGCCCTGCTGCGCTGGCAAAATGGATGTTTAATTTTTTTAAATCCAGCGGATAATGCCCGATGGTCTGCACCATATCGCAATGGAAAATGGCGTTGTACTGTTGGCAGAGCGCACCAGCTTTCTCTACATCCAGCAGATTTCCGATTTCGTTATTGGCGTGCATCAGCGTTACCAATGTTTTTTCACCGGCATTCGCCAATAGTTGTTCCAATGAAGCTAAATCCACATGTCCTTTATCGGTCAGTTGCACAAAGCTGAGTTTCACCAGTCCTTTTTTGGCCAGATGTTCTATGGTATGAAGGGTAGCGTGGTGTTCTATAGGCGAGCTGATAATATGGGTGCAGCCCAGGTCGTGTACGGCAGCATGGATAGCCGTATTGCTGCTTTCGGTGCCGCCGGAAGTAAAGAACAGCTCGCCGGGGGCGCAATTCAGTATCTTTGCCACCGATTTGCGCGCTGCTTCTATGGCCATTTTAGTTTCCCGGCCATAGGAATATACAGAGGAAGGGTTGCCGAATTTTTCGGTGAGGTAGGGCATCATGGCATCCAGTACTTCAGGGTCAAGAGCCGTGGTGGCGGCATTATCAAAATAAATACGTTGCATATACAGGCATCAAATTTTTTGCAAAATTACCAATTTCCTTCATATTCTCAGAGTAAGAAAATATACGGTATATGCGTTATTAACTATCTTTCAAGCCGGTTCAAAAAAAGATGTATTGTAAGCAGTATTCGTGAAGTTTTACGCAGCATTCATAAGCATGTGGGTTTGGTTGGGTTTTTTTGCAAATGCCCAGTCCATCCCTTCTTTATCCAATATGCGCGCTAAAACCATCAGCACTGCCGGCGACTCTGTGGTGATAGACAGCCTTTCCATAGCCGCTTCTTCTTTTTTCATCCAAGACATTTCCGATAGCGCTTATCAGTTTTTTCCTTATGCTGCCTTGCTGGTATGGAAGCAAAAACCGAAAACAGATTCGGTAAGGGTGCGCTACCGTGTGTTGCCTTTGTCTTTTACCAAAACCTATTTTCATAAAACCGGATCGGCTATAGACAGTAATGTGGTTTCCTATATCTTTCGCCCGGAGGATGAATATGGCATTCAGGGCTTTGCGGACAACAGCAAACTGGACTACAACGGCAGCTATGGCAGGAGCATTTCGCTGGGAAACAATCAGGATGTAGTGCTCAATTCAGCTTTTAATCTGCAAGCCAACGGATACATTCTTGACAGCATCAAACTGGAAGCGGCCATTACGGATAATACCGTTCCCTTTCAGCCGGAAGGAAATACACAACGTCTGCAAGAATTTGATCAAATCCTTATCCGCATCAGTAAAAACAAACATTTGCTGCAACTCGGCGATTATAATTTAGAAAGCCCGCCTACGTATTTTCTGAACTATTTTAAACGGGTGCAAGGCTTGTATTATCAAACGGCATTCCACCTGAATAAACGCACCACCAACAGCCTGGGGCTCAGCGGATCGGTGGCAAAGGGGCAGTTTGCACGAAATATTTTTCAAGGATCGGAAGGAAACCAGGGGCCCTATAAACTGACCGGAAATAACGGAGAACAATTTTTTATCGTTTTAGCAGGAACGGAGCGCGTTTTCATAGACAATATCCCTATGGAGCGCGGCGAAAATGCAGATTATATCATCAACTACAACACAGCGGAAATTACTTTTATGCCGCGGAAAATGATTACCAAAGATTCGCGAATACAAGTAGAATTTGAATATCAAGACCGCAATTATCTCAACTCACTCCTCTATGCCTATGATGAAATGAATATAGGCGATAAATGGAAAATTCGCTTGGATGCCTATTCCAATCAGGATGCGAAGAACCAGCCTTATCTGCAAAACCTCGATGGCAATCAGAAACGTTTTCTGTCGTTTATAGGCGACTCCGTGCAAAATGCCTATTACCCGAGCATCGCCACCGATACCTTTGCCGCCAACAAGATTTTATATAAAATGATAGACACGGTGGTGAACGGTGTTTTGTATGATTCGGTGTTTGTGTATTCTTCCCACCCCGACAGTGCGCGCTATTCCTTAGGCTTTTCCTATGCGGGGGCTAATAAAGGAAATTATATCATTTCCTCCGGCAATGCCAACGGGCGGGTATATGAATGGGTGGCTCCCGTAAACGGCGTGCCGCAGGGAAGCTATGTACCTGCACAATTGCTCATCGCTCCCAAAAAGCAGCAAGTATTTATTTTGAATACAAATTATAAGATTGACAGCCTTAAAAATCTGAACATTGAAATAGGAGCCAGTAATACCGATCCGAATTTGTTTTCTAAAACCGATAACCACACGCATTGGGGACTGGCTACAAAAATCCGCTACAATGAAACGCGCCTGCCGGGAAAGAAAGATGCTGCCGGTATCAAAAAATGGAAATGGGAGAATGATGTATCCTATGAATATGTGCAAAACAGTTTTAAAACCATTGCTCCCTATCGAAATGTAGAATTTGGCAGGGACTGGAACGTGCCGCTTTTGAATGCCCACAAACCCGATGAACATTTGGTAAATGCAAAAACGAAGATAGGCAGTGAAAAAACAGGCAGTATAGACTATCAGCTTTCCTATTACAAACGCGGTGCGGAATATGAAGGCTATCGCCATATTGCCGCCTATGCGTATCATTATAAAAATCTTCGTGCCGGCATCACCGGAAATCTGATGAACGCTACAGACACGGCTCAAACCTCCCGATATTTCCGGCCGGTGGTGTATGCAGAATATCTTTTGAAAAAGTTGAACCACACCTATATCGGCGGGCGATACGAAGCCGAGCGCAACGAGTGGCGGCATACAGCCACCGATACTTTACTGCCCACGGCTTTTTATTTTGATATAGCCACGGCTTACCTCCGCACATCCGAGCAACAACCTGCCAGATGGAGCCTTACTTATTTTACCCGGAAAGACCGCATAGCAAGGCAGAATCAATTCCTCGACCAAAACCGCAGTCATAATATAGAAGCCAAAATAGGTCTTTATCAATGGAAAAATCACAGCATCCAATTCACCGGCACTTATAGGCAACTGGAAGTTTATGATACAGTATATAGCACAGCCCAACCCGAAAAAACCTTGCTGGGAAGATTGGAGTATAACGGTAATCTGCTGAAGAATGCAGCCTTGCTCAACAGTCTGTATGAATTTGGCTCTGGGCAGGAGCAAAAACGGTCTTATACCTATGTGGAAGTACCGGCAGGACAAGGCGTTTATACCTGGATAGATTACAATGGCGATGGCGTGCAGCAAGCCAATGAATTTGAAACAGCGCTTTATCCCGATCAAAAACGATTCATCAAAGTCTTTACCCCTACTAATGATTATGTGAAAGTGAATTATGTGAATTTCAATTTCAGTCTGGCATTAGAACCGGGCAGCTATTGGGAGGAGTCTAAAAAAACGAAATTTCAAAAACTACTTTCCAGATTTACCACCCAATCCTCTTTGCAAATAAGCAACCGCCTGCTGGCTACCGAAGGATTAAGCGCCTATAATCCGTTTGTATCCGTCTTGCACGATACAGCCATCATTCTCACCAATACTTCTATAGCCAATAATGTTTATTTCAATCGAAGCAATGTAACCTGGGGGCTGGATTACAATATGCTTTACAGCGTGGGCAAGCAGCTTTTGGTGTATGGTGTGGAAGGAAACGCCAGCCGCCAGCATCTTTATAAACTACGCTGGAATATTGCCCGGCCGCTGGCGCTTCATTTACAGGCAAAGCACGGAGCGCGTTCGTATCAATCGGCTTTGGAAGACAACAGAACCTATCAAGTGCGGTTTTGGTCGGGCGAGCCGTCTCTTACCTGGCTGCACCGCGCTATGCTACGTGTTACCGCATCGCTCAAATATGAAGAACGCCACAACCATATCCTATACGGCGGGGAAAAAGCTTCGATACAAAGCGCCAATCTGGAATTTCGCTATAGCAAACCTACTACAGGCATCATCCAATTGCGGGGCACCTATTCGCATATTCAGTTCAATGGTATAGCCACCGATCCTGTAGCCTTTATCATGTTGGATGCGTTGCAAAAAGGCAGCAATTACCTATGGAATATGAACTGGGAGCGCCGTGTAGGCAAAGGCGTGGAAGTGCTTTTGGAATATGAAGGCAGAAAACCCGGACAAGGCAATGTAATCCACACCGGCAGGATGAGCATCCGGGCGATTTTATAGGGAGAGTGGATGGATAGGAGCTTTATCCATCCTTCAAATATTGGATGGCATATTTCCCTTCATTAAATAATAAATCCAGAATGCTGAGATGAGGGATAAAGCCGTTTCGGTCTTCAAAAACCTGATGGTAGGTGATAGGGGAATGTGCGTTCTCATCTTGCGGTTTAAGGTTTCGGAGGTCGGTAACGCCCTCATGATTTTTCCGGTATTCCGTTATGAATTTTTCTTCCGTATTTAGGCGCAATTGCCGTTTTACCCAGTGAACGGTAGCCAGGTTGAAATCCACCAGTCGTTCCTGTTTTTTTAAAAAAATCGTTTCCAGTTCGGGGCTATAATATTCAAAATAAGGAGAACGATTATAGGCAGAAAATAAAGTGCGCCAGTGTTGTTTTTGCCAGTTTTCGTTATAAGAAAGTTTAATGTCCTTCATAGCCGCACGCTGTTCCCTTCCTTTATGCAGCGGAATGCTGAGGCTATGTTTTCCATGAGCGGTGGCAATAGAATAGCGGTTGCGAAAGCTCATTTTTTCATAATGCTCGGCAAGATCCCACAGCAAAACAGAGGCGTTCATAGCCTGCTTCCACCATAGCAAAGGAGGGAAAGGCAACACAGAACTTAACAGAGTGGAAGGATTTTGCATCGGTTAATCTCGTACCTTGCAAAACTCTATTAAATGCCTTACACCAACAATTTTTTTCACTAAACGAAACCGAGATTGAGCCGATTTAAAAAGCTGAGTATTCTTTTTTTCTTTTTTGCTGTGGCATACGTTCCGGCAAACGCACTGCACGCCGTGCTGACGCATAATATATTTCGCGCTCCGGAAGCAAACGGATTAAAGCCTTATGTAGAAGTTTATTGGGAGATAGACCCGCGCAGCCTTTTATTTGATAAAAAAGACGGCGTATGGACGGGGAACATACAAACCGACATCGTCATCCGAAAAAACAACCTGCCGGTAGTGGAGGAACATTATCTCTTAACCACTCCGCCCATTTCGGATGTCAAGGTGCTTTTATCGCAGCGCATTACCCAGCTAAAACGCTTTTCGCTCGATACCGGCGTTTATACGATAGAAGTAACGTTGGTAGATAAAATTAAAAACGGAAAGGGTTACCATTATTCCGGTGAGCTGCACATTCCTTATACCAAAGAACCCCTATTCAGCGATATACAACTGGTAGATACCTTGCTGCCCGCATCCGGCGAAAGCATTTATCAACGCAATAACCAGTTGCAACTTCCCTTGTTTACCAATTTTGTGGATGACCATAGGAAGCGCATCCATTATTATGTGGAGCTTTATCATACCGAACAAGCAAGCTCCGCCAAGTATATCCGCACCTTTATTTCCAAAAAAGAAGAAGGCAATATTGCAATCTATGAGCTGGCAGATACGGCGCTGGCGGAACACAAACAACTTTCATTTTTGTACGGAAAGGTGGATGTTTCCCATTTCGCATCGGGGAATTATTATCTGAATGTAGAACTGCTGGATGAAAACGGCAAGCGTATCACCCATAAGAACCTGTTTTTTCAACTAATCAATTCCAACCCCGTTGCCTATACACCGCCCAAGGATACCACAGCCATAGGGGGAAAAAATGGCAATACATTTCTGAATTTAGATAAGACCTACCTGGCTAAATATACTGCGGAGCAAATACTGGCTATTCTAAAAATGATTCATCCTATAGCCGACCCTACAGAGCGGCAGAATATCAATGAGTTTATCAAACGCCCCAATGATTTGTATGCCCGCTATTTTATTTATAATTTCTGGAACAAACGGAACAGCACAAACGGAGAGCAGGAATGGAAAAATTATACAGACCGGGTAAAAAAAGTCAATAAACTCTTTGGCAACAGTCTGGTAAAAGGTTATGAATCGGAGCGGGGTATTCTATACCTGAAATATGGCGAACCTGCCGAGCGCATACAAGTACATAACGAAGAAGGCGCTTATCCCTACGAAATATGGCGCTATAGCGTGTTGAAAGATCAGGGAGACGTCTTGTTTTTATTTTACCGTCCGGGATTGATGGGGTCGGATTACAGGCTGCTCACTTCTACGGCTAAGGGAGAAATACAAACCAAAAGCTGGCGGCGTAGCCTCTATATGGCCGGTGCGGCAGCCAGCACCAATTCACGTGCAGAGCAATATTTTCCAAACAAATAGAACATGAAAATAACATTCTCTAAATACCAGGGAACGGGTAACGATTTCATCCTTATAGATAACAGGCAACAAAATATCAGGCTGCGTACGGAACAAATCAAATCCTTGTGCGAGAGGCGCTTCGGTATAGGTGCAGATGGGCTGATGTTGCTGGAAACAGAGGAAGGAGCAGATTTTAAAATGATCTATTTTAATGCCGATGGAAATGAAAGTACTATGTGCGGCAACGGTGGCCGGTGTATTACTGCTTTTGCCCGGAAACTGGGTATCATACACGATCGTGCTTTTTTCACGGCTATAGACGGCAGGCACGAAGCCTTATTGGAAGAAGCAGATTTTGTGCGGTTGCAAATGACGGATGTAACCGATATCGAAAACCGGAACGACCATTCTTTGCTGAACACCGGATCACCGCATTATGTGCTATGGGTAGATGATGTAACGAAAACAGATGTATATGCGGAGGGGCGCACAATCCGCAACCGACAAGATTTTCAGCCAAAAGGGATTAATGTGAATTTTGCACAGCGGGAGGAAGACCGCATACTGGTACGCACCTATGAACGCGGGGTGGAAGAGGAAACGCTTAGCTGCGGCACGGGCGTAACGGCAGTAGCCATCGCATCGGTAAAGAACAAGACCGGCGACTTCTCTATAAACATAGAAACACCCGGAGGATTACTGAACGTTTCCTTTCATAAAGCGCAGGCGAAAAGCGCAGAAAGAATATGGCTTTCGGGTGCGGCGATGTTTGTATTTGAAGGAAGGATAGCCCTATAGCTTGGCATCCACCGTTACGTAATTTTCTACGGGCAACCGCTTGGCTATGGAGCGCGCCAACGTCATTTCATCGGCATATTCCAGCTCGCCGCCAAAAGCAATTCCTCTTGCAATGGTGGTAATCTTCACCGGAAATTCCCGGAGTTGCTTGGCAAGATAGTACACCGTAGTATCGCCTTCTATAGTAGGGCTGAGCGCCATAATCACTTCTTCGGAACGGTCGTTTTTCACCCGTTCTTTCAGCGTTTCGATATTCAGCTTGTCCGGTCCGATTCCGTCAAGCGGAGAAAGGATACCTCCGAGTACGTGGTACAGACCATTGTATTGCTGCGTACTTTCTATAGCGATTACATCCCGAAGGTTCTCTACCACACATATTTGTTCCTGCTTTCTGCCGCGGTTGTTGCAAATGCTGCATATCTCCGTATCCGACACATTATGGCATTTTTTGCAAAATCGGATTTCCAAGCTCATTTTAGAAAGCGCTTCGGTAAACTGTACCACCTCCTGCTTGGGTAATTTCATTAGATGAAGCACCATGCGCAAGGCGGTTTTCTTCCCTATACCGGGGAGCTTGGCGAATTGGGATACGGCTTCTTCAATAAGTTTTGAGGAGAAAATCATGAGCGCTTCAAAGGTAAGATACATAGGCGTATTGACAAGCGCTAAGGGGGTGCGAGGAACGGTATTTTGAAAAATTTAAAGCGCCCGGGACTATACCGGGCGCTTTAAATCATTTAACCAAAACAACTACAAATTTCGTAAGCCGGATTCTGTTACTTACATTGCTGCAAGCGGTCGTCATTTATCTTGTTCGGCCATCACTGACCGAATCTATCTGCTAACCCATAAACATCAAGCGAGTCGCTTTCTATCGTTTACCTATTTAGCATTTCAGCACGTAAGGTTTGCCCCAATATAATGTTGCCAATCTATTGTGTAGGCTCTTACCCTACATTTTCACCCTTACCCGAAGGCGGTTATTTTCTGTGGCACTCTCTGTTAGCTTGGTTAAAAGCTACCCACCCGTTAGGTGGTACGCTACTCTGCGCTGTCCGGACTTTCCTTAATGCTTTTCGGCATCACGACAACCTCTTTTTTGTAGTCCCTACAAATGTAAGAAACCAAATCCAAGTAAAATGTTATTAGTGCCGGTTCAAATATCCTCTATATCCGCCAGGCGGCGATAGGCTTTGATGAAGATGGCTCCCAGGTTTTTATGCGGTGGCACATAGTCTTTGTAGCGCTCCAATTGATCTTTCTTAGGGGCAAAATAGGTATCCAGTTCTTTCCACATCGCAATCCAGTCTATGTCTTTCCCTTCCAGCAAGCGGTTGTTCATAGCTTTGATGATGGGTTCGTTGATGGCCATGGCACCTGTTTGTTTGGATGAAATGATATGCGCATCGGGAGAGTGTCCCAGCACTTCGCCCAGATTATGATAGCCGCCACAAGAGCCTAACATCACGATACGTGAATTTTTATCCAGATGCTCTATGGTGGTAGGGAGGTGGTAGCTATGCCCACGGTGCACGATGATGGAGGGACGAATTTCTTTGGAGGCTAAGTATTCGGATAGTTTTTTCTGTGCTTCTTCATCTTCGGGTTCGGTAAGTGGCAGATTGGCAAAAATGGTTACCGGCTTACCGGTGGTAGAGGTGATGGTAGTCCAGTATTGGGAGTTGGTTATTTTCCATTTTCCATCTTTAAAATTGGTAAGAAAGCTGTTGTACGACATTTTGCCGTCTTCATCGCCGTAGAAAAAAAACTGTTCATAGATTGTACCTGCCGAGTCGGATTGCAGACTTTTATTGCGTACCAGGTTGATGGGCGGAAGGTTGAGTGTTTGCGATTGCTGTTGCATAGCCGATTCATTATCACTTGATCGTAACCCGTCGAAAAGCGTAGCCAGCAGCGCATATACTTTCATGCCTTTGGCGCTTCTGTTTTTATAGGAAAGCTCATAGTTTTCTTTTACTTCTTTCTGTAAAAAATCCATCAGCACGGGGTCGTTGATACTGCCGAAGGCATCTGCCACATCCACTGCATCTTCCAGCTCATCGTCTTTCCCTTTGTCCAGGTTGGCGATGAAATCTTTCATCAGCGCTGTTTTTTTATCTTCGTCTATAGTAGCGAGGAACAGGCTCAGTGTATTGTAGCCCGCACACATTCTGATGAATGTGCGGAACTTATCATAATTCACTTTATTCAGCAATTCTTCTCCTTTCATTTCCCCCATGCGTTCCTGCATTCTTTTGAAGGTGCCGAGAAAACTGCTGGTATAAATTTCATCCTGTCCATATACCATAATAAAGTAAAGCTCCTGGGGGGCGAAGCCGTCTATACATTTAAAACGGATGGGGTCGGTTGCTTCATGGAGATCGTTCATTTCGCGCACATATTTCAGCCCGCGGTATTGAAGTTCGTCGGTAAGCGTTTTATTGCCCAGCTCCTGGTTTTCCAGTTTCAGGCGTACTAAATTTTTATAAAATAAATCTTGATCGGCGGTGATTTTATCCACCTCGGCTATCGTGAGTTTTTTAGTATAAATATCATTGAGAAAAGACATGGCGCGTAGCGGTGAGCTGGAACCCTGTGTGATCTGCACGATGGTTTGTACCAGCGGATCGGAATTGCGGCGAATACAATTACTCAATGTATAATTGGTGGAAGAAGCATAGTTGTAAATGATATTGGGCACGAGGGGAGCAGCATGTTTTACGGTGGCATCCGCATAAGGATGCTTGGCAAATTCCGGCAATTTTTTAATCATGTACAGCGGCTCCATTCTTCCGAGTTCGGTATATAAATAACTTCTTTCTTCGGGATAGCCTTCCAGTAAATCGTTGTTGGCTAAGGAATAGATGTTTGTATTTTCTTTTATAAACTGTGCCAGCCGGTTTTCATGACGGGCTATAGCCATTTCCTTAAAATTGCCTACTACTTTAGCATAAAATACGGGATCCACTTTAGGGTCTTGGTTATAATGGCGCAGCAATTCATTGAGTGCGCTCAGGTAGCGGATTTTGGTTTGCATGGATATATTATTATCCCGGTTATTCTCCGGAAATTCCAGATTTTCAATCATTACTTGTATCTGGTCTATATCCTTTAGCATGACGCGTGTAAGCAGGTCGGTCATTTTCTGGTCTTCCCCGTAATAGACGATGCCGTCCACTTGTCCGTCGGAGGCATCTACGCCCCGTTGCGCCTTATCTATTTTCGTATGCCATAGGCTTCTCTGGATAGGAACGGGATGAAGCAGGCTGTCGCGGTCATAGCTGCGCTGGGTGGTTTCTTTTTTCTTTTTTCTTTTTTGTGCAAAGGAAGCATCGCTATAAAACAGGGCTATAAAGCCAATCATAACCGACGCAGCAAAAAATATACTTCTCATGAAGAGGTTTTAAATCTGTAGAAAAACTGAATTTGCAAGGTACATCTAATACAAAAACAGAGCCACGGGAGCTCTGTTAAATATTCATAAATCACATGGCAAGGGTTAGTTCCATTCGGGATACAAGGCAAATTGCTTCATATACTCATTTACCTCAGCTTTCACCGCAGCAAGTGTTTCCTCATTATCCGCATTCATCAATACCTTGTCCAGCCAGTCGGCTATCTGTGGCATATCGGTTTCTTTTAAGCCCCGCGTAGTGATGGCAGGCACACCTATTCTTATTCCGGAGGTGATGAAGGGTGATTTATCATCAAAAGGAACCATGTTTTTATTCAACGTAATATCTGCTTTTACCAGGGTGTTTTCTGCTTTTTTTCCGCTGATGCCTTTGTTGCGGAGGTCTATCAGCAGTAAGTGATTGTCGGTACCGCCCGATACGATGTTGTAGCCTTTTGCAAGGAAGGCATTTGCCAGAGCCTGTGCATTGCGGATTACTTGCTTGCCATAGTCTAAAAACTCAGGCTGTAATATTTCAAAAAACGAAACGGCTTTAGCGGCTATTACATGCTCCAACGGTCCGCCCTGCACGCCGGGGAAGGTGCTGAGGTCTATCAACTGGCTCATGAGGCGCACCTCTCCTTTGGGGCCGGTAATGCCCCAGGGATTTTCAAAATCCTGCTTCATCATGATGATGCCGCCGCGTGGGCCACGCAGGGTTTTATGAGTGGTGGAGGTTACAAAATGACAATAATCAAACGGAGTTTTCAGTAATTTTTTTGCGATAAGACCGGCAGGGTGGGCTATATCCGCCATCACCAGTGCGTTTACTTTGTCGGCTATGGCGCGGATGCGTTCATAATCCCAGTCGCGGCTATAGGCAGAAGCGCCGCACACGATTAGTTTCGGTTTATGTTTGAGCGCTTGTTGCTCCATCATGTCGTAGTCCACCAACCCTGTAGCTTCGGATACGCCGTAGTGGACAGCATTGTAGAGCTTGCCGGAAAAATTGACCGGCGAGCCGTGTGTGAGGTGTCCGCCCATGCTCAGATCCAACCCCAAAATGGTATCGCCCGGTTTCAGGCAAGCCATCATTACCGCCATATTAGCTTGTGCACCACTGTGCGGCTGCACATTTACATAGGCTACGCCGAATATTTCTTTGGCGCGGTCTATAGCCAGTTGCTCGCTTTTGTCCACCACTTCGCAGCCGCCGTAGTATCGTTTTCCGGGGTAGCCTTCTGCGTATTTATTGGTCATCACATTCCCCATAGCCTGCATTACTTGCATAGAGGTAAAGTTTTCCGAGGCGATCAATTCCAGTCCGCGGCGCTGACGTTCTAATTCTTCTTTTATCAATTCAAACAGGACGGTATCTTTTTGCATGAGTTGTTGTATTTGAGGGTGAAAATACTGCGTTGGCGCTGCCTTTCAAAATTATACTCCCGCACACTAATTTTGTGAAGCGGTTTCATGTGGGGGCGCAAGGATATAAAGGTGCAAAACAGGACTTGCATAGGAGGGCTATTACCCATAGAAAAGTAGAAACAATAGTTACAAAAAATCATTAAAAGATGAATGAAAAACTAAAAGAATTTAACGACTACCGTTCTAAAATGAACGAGCTGATTCTCGGCAAACAAAACAAGGTAATCAATCGCCTTTTCAACCTGGATATGAATACCTATGCGGAAGGCGCTTTGTCCACACAAGTGAAGGAAATGCTGGGCTTGGTAGCCAGCATGGTGCTCCGTTGCGACGACTGCATCAAATACCACCTGGCAAAATGCTATGAGCAGCAAGTAACCACCGAACAGATGTATGAGATTTTTGCGGTGGCAAATATAGTGGGCGGTACGATTGTAATTCCGCATACGCGCAGGGCGGCTGAGTTTTGGGAAGAGCTGCAAGAAAAAGGATAGCTGTGTGAGTAAGGCATCAAATTTCCATAGAGGTAACTGCTCCATTTTTACTACCGTATTGAAAATTGATGATACTTTTGATAGTATTCACGATACTATCAATATAATGAAGCCGCCTTATTCCATTACGGATACTATATTAAACCTGATTACTGCTATTTCAGAAAAGATAGGGGCCATTAATGCTACTCATTTATATAAACCACATACAGAATTAAGAAAAAAGAATCGTATTAAGACCATTTAATCATCCTTAGAAATTGAGGGGAACATACTCTCCGAAGAGCAAATCACCGCTTTGTTAGAAAATAAAAGAGTAGTTGGATTTTATCATTGTCCAAGTTGCGGAATTGATTCAATTCAGCCTTTAAACTTCCCCTGCTTTTGGGAATATCTCCAATCCAATCTATTTGACTAATATAGCCTCTTAAAATTGCTTACTACTGTTTTACCAAAACTATATTTGCTGTTTTCAATCGTTCTGCCAGCCAAGCTTTTAATTTATCTTCTTCTAACTTTTGTGATGCCTGATAAAGCAGGATGAATTGTATATTGGTACTATCTGTATTGGGATGCTGTTCTATTTTACCAATTGAAATATCATTTATGGAAGGGAAAAGTATTCTTAATTCTTTAGTGATGGATGGATCGTCCACTTTATATTTATCCAATTCATTTTTCAGATTGTTGATAGCAATATCCTTTTCAGAAATCACGGTTTCTTTTTTATTAATCTCGTTTAGTATTTCAGACTTTAAATCGGCATCATTTTGCCGGAATGAAAGCTTCGTATTTGTAGCTCCCAAATTGGAAAGCATACGATTGTAGTTCTCAATTTCATTTTCACTGAGATTTTTATTCAGTAATGCTAACTCTACTTTTTTAGGATTACTATTGTAATTGATCTTTTTATAGATGACCATGTAGCCATTGTTTACCAATTCTGTATTGATGAACCGTTCGACGGTCTTGGTAAACTTCTTTTCATTCCAAAGTCTATACGCTAAATAAAAGCTGGGTATGATCATTATTAATATCAAAGTCGTTATTCCCAGTCTTATTTGTTTTGCATATCGTATGCTTTTATAATTAACGGCAGGATACTTTAGATATTTGACTACAAGAAACGTAGCAATACAAATGAAAAAACAATTGATGGAATACAAATAAAAGGCTCCTGCGAAATAAGAGAGGTTGAATGTTGCTATTCCATAACCGGCAGTACACAAAGGCGGCATTAAAGCGGTGGCGATAGCTACGCCGGGAATAGGATTTCCTTTTTCAACTCTTGTAATGGCGATCACCCCAACAAGCCCCCCAAAAAAAGCAATTAAAACATCATAAATGTTGGGAGAAGTTCTTGCTAATAGCTCTGATTGGACATCTTTGAATGGACTAACATAAAAATAGGTCGCTGATACGAACAAACTCACAATTGTTGCAATCAACAAATTTTTCATTGATTTTTTCAGCAGTTGGAAGTCGTAAGTGCCTAAAGCAAAACCTGCTCCTACAATTGGCCCCATTAAAGGTGAAATCAACATCGCACCGATAATAACAGCGGTAGAGTTAACATTCAACCCAATGGATGCAATTATTATAGCACAAGCGAGTATCCACAGGTTTGAACCACGAAAAGAAATATTCTTAAATACATTTTCAAGGACTTTTTGCTTGTCTTCTTCCCCATTGTGAAGATTTATGAATTCAAAGATTTTATTGCTCATAGGTGTTTACTTTTCATAGATGTAACGAATGTCCGCAATGGTAGCAGTATTCCGCATCATCTCTATGACCTTCATAATTGCAATGTGCGCATACAATACCGTTTAGCTTGTCGTGTTTGTCGGGCTTTTGTTGCTCCTTGTTGCCAATTGCTTGACTTACTTGTTTTGCTATTTCCACACCTACTATTCCGGTAGGCACAGCGATAATTCCATATCCTGTAACCATAAGTATCATTGACAAGAACTGTCCTAACGGTGTTACAGGCACCATATCACCATAACCGACAGTCGTAAGCGTTACTATAGTATAAAATACACTCCTTGGAATACTCGTAAAACCGTTTGCAGGCCCTTCTATATAATACATCAATGTTCCGATCAATACAGCTATGATTAGTACTGTATAAAGGAATACCATGATTTTCGCTCTGCTCGCTAACAGTGCTATTTTGAGTTTTGAAGACTCCTCCATAAACTCCATCAGTCTGAAAACCCTGAATAGTCTAAGCAACCTTAAAATTCTCAAACTGCTTAATATATGGCTTCCTTTGATAAAGATGGAAAGAAACATCGGCAATATCGAAAGCAAATCAATAATGCCATAAAAACTGAAAATGTATTTTAAAGGTTTCCTGCTGACGAATATTCTTAAAGCATATTCTAACGTGAACAATATGGTGAATATCCATTCAAGTATGGTCAGTTCTTTATGAAAAATATGGTCAACACCTTCTACGGTTTCCAACATAATGGTGAAAACACTGAGCAAAATCATTATTAGTAACCCCACATCAAAAGCCTTTCCGGCAGGTGTGTTTACACCATAAATGATGATGTAAACTTTTTGCCTAAACAGATCCAATTTGTTTTTTTCTTGTGGATTATATTTAGCCATCTAAGATCCTTGAATAGTATTAACGTATTTTATTTTTGCTTTTTCAAAACCAGATACCCTAACACACCTCCTATAATTGAGGCTGTAAAAATCCCGATCTTAGCTTGTATCATATGCTCTTCGTTTGTAAACGCAAGCGAGGTTATAAATAAGGACATTGTAAAGCCAATGGCTGCAAGTAACCCCAAGCCGAACAAGTTCCTAAAATTCATCCTATCTGGGAAGGGTGCGACTTTTAATTTCACCAATAAGAGCGTAAACCCAACGACACCCACTACCTTCCCTATCAACAGTCCTAACGCGACCCCAATAGCTACATTGGTGCTGAATAAATGGTCGGTATCTATTGCTAAAGAAATTCCGGCGTTTGCTAAAGCAAAAATTGGAATAATAATAAATGTAACTAATGGGTGCATCGTATGTTCGAGCCTCTGTAAAGGTGGTGTTGCAGCAATAGCGGTTTTTTTTACTTGCTCAAGCACATGTAGCTGTTCGTTAGTTAACGTAGGAGTTCTATTGTTAGGATCAAGACCTTTGAATTGGTCAAGGTATTTTTGAATTTTATCAGAGAAGAGTGCTTCCTTTATTTTTACATCTGCCGGAATAGTAAATGCAGCTAATACCGCAGCTATGGTTGCATGGACACCGGATAGCAGAAAAGTGCTCCAAACGCCGCCTATTCCCAATATCGCATAAAAGGTAATGCTTCTAACACCTATTTTATTGCCGATGTACATAGTAAGCAATACTAAGCCGCCAATCACTAAGTACACCAATGAAATTTTTGAGGTATAAAATAATGCAATCACCAATACAGCTCCCAAATCATCTACAATGGCTAAAGCCGTTAAAAATACTTTTAGGGATAATGGTATTCTTTCGCCTAACAGATACAATACGCCAAGTGCAAAAGCAATATCTGTAGCCATAGGAATGCCCCATCCGCTTTGCACCTCGCCTCTTGGATTTAATACCAAATAAATGAAGGCAGGAACAACCATTCCTCCTAATGCAGCCCCGATAGGCAATAATGCTTTTCTCGGATTGGAGAGTTCTCCACCAACAATCTCACGTTTTAATTCCAACCCTACCACAAAAAAGAAGATAGACATCAAGCCATCATTGATCCAATGGTGCAGATTAAATTCAAAGTAGGTGTTACCTCTCCATTGAAAACCGAATTTGTATTCCAATATATGATGATATACATCAGCCCAAGAAGAGTTTGCAAAAATCAAAGCTATTATCACACTTATGCCCAAAACAATTCCTCCTGCCTTTTCTTGCTGTATAAATCGTTGTATGGGAGATATGATTTTTTCGATAGGAAGTGCCTTAACTTGCTGATTCATTATTTAACTGTTCGTTCTGCGAGAAATACTGTTAAAATATAGACTGTCTATTGATAAGCGGTAAAGATATAGATTTAATACACTGTCGTAATCTCCTATTGTTTGATGACTTCTTTTTTTGAATGAGCTTATTATCTTACGAGGAGGGATTATTTTTCATGCACTAAAGAAAGAAATATATAGAAGCTTCCAACATCAAAACTGAATTGTCCACAACGAAGTCCCAATTTTCATCAATCAATTCTACAACCCTGCAACAGATAGTCTATAATAAACACCTACTTGATACAGATTTTAAATTATATTCGTCGCAAAAAATAATTCCAAAGTCAAATCAATATTTATTTATGAGCACATCTATTAAGCATTTATTCGCATACCTTTTAGTGGTTTCTCTATTTACAATGGGCATTGTCTCCTGCAAGAAAAAAGACAATGAAACTACCGGGGGACAACAACAGGGAAACACGACTTTAGCAACTGCGCCGGATGCGATTGCTGAAGAAAATGACAAAAGTGGTGGTGTTTATAAAGGCGTATTAGTAGGATCAACCGGATATATAAAAATCACATTACAAAACGGTGTACAGTCAGTAGAAGTCACTATGAATGGTGTAACAAAAACACTTGATATGGTGTCTTTTGCACCACAAAACTGGGTCTCAGGGCAAGCTGTAACACAAGCCGTTTTTGAAAAAGATAATTGGCAGGTTAATTTTTCTGTAGATGCTGATGGTAGCAACCCTAATGTATCCGTTGTAATTCCTGGACATACCAATATTGTTGCCACTATTAGTAAAGAGACATCGGTAACGCAGGTTAAGAGTTTTGAAGGAACTATTACTTATAACGGCACCTCCACTAATAGTGCTTTCAATTTTGTTATAAGCGGTCAACTATTGGTAGGGCTGGGTCGTATGCCTGATGAGAATACTACTCATAGCATGGTTGGTACTGTAAGCAACGGTACCAAAATTCAAGGACACATCAACAATGCAACGATTGAAGGGACTATTAACGGAGATGACGCTACAGGAACTATCGTCACACCTAATGCGACAGCAACATGGAATGTCAAACGAACTTTATAAACGGACTACTCTAAAAGTAGGTTACACACCATATTCTACCCTATTGACAAGCAGCTATGATATTAAACTCATAACTGCTTTTTTTATGATAGTGATTTTGTGGTCAGGCACGCTGAATATGTTGTTTTTTTCTGAATTTATATTTCCGAAATGCTATTATCAAAAAGATATTTAAGGTCATTCAAATAGCTAATACAAAATTGTCCCGAAATAAGAAGGACTGACGACTATCACATCTCACGCACTTTTGAAAGCTCCCCTTTCATTTGCTGCAATTTTTAATAACGGAATACCAATTATTACCGGGCAACAAGTTATTTAGTAGGCAACAAAATAACTATTTGGGCAACAAATGGACAACAAATATAACTAAATACCTGCAATTGGGCAACAAAAAAAGAGAAAGATAATCACTCATAAAGTCAATAAAAACAAGCACTTAACAAACAAAAGAAGTGTTTTTACTTTCCGATACAAAACTTCCCAAAAATAGTACCGAGTATATCCCTGTCCACTTCTACCTCACCCGTTATTTCCCCAAGATAATGCAGGCAGCGGCGTATGTCCAATGCCAGTAGTTCACCGCTGATGTTTTGTTGCAGCGCCGTTTCCACCTCCTCCAGACTTTGTTGTATTTTTTGCAATGCCTCCTGATGACGGACATTGGTAATAATCGTATTCTCGGTGGAGAGGTTTTCTCCGATTGCTCTGTTGTACATCAGTTGTTTCAGCTCCTCAATTCCTTTTTTCTCTTTCGCTGATATGGAGAAGGGCGAGAGGCGAGGGGAGAGGGAAGGTTGTAGGTCGGTTTTATTCAGAACGGTTATCGTTTTCTCTTCAAATTGTTTTAGCCATTCAACCTCGTCAGTGTTTTCATTCATGGCATCTATAAGATGAATAATCAAATGTGCTTGTGCGGCATTTTGTTTGCTTCGTTCTATACCGAGGTTTTCAATGGTGTCGGTAGAATGTTCCCGGATGCCGGCGGTATCTATCAAACGAAATAAAATGCCGTTGATGTTCAAGGTTTCTTCAATGGTATCGCGGGTGGTGCCGGCTATATCGCTTACGATGGCACGTTCTTCATTCAACAAAGCATTCAACAGAGTGGATTTTCCGGCATTGGGCTTACCGATAATGGCTACCTTCACCCCATTTTTAATTACATTTCCTAATCGGAAAGACTGTATAAGATTTGAGATATGCGCTTGGAGTTGGGCGATAAGTGCCTCCAATTCTTTCCTGTCCGCAAACTGCACATCTTCTTCTGAAAAATCCAGCTCCAATTCTATCAGCGCGGCAAAATGAATAAGTTGTTCGCGCAGTTGTTTCAGATCATTGGAAAATCCGCCCCGGAGCTGTTTCAGTGCGGTTTGTTGTGCGGCTTTGCTGTCGGCGGCGATGAGGTCGGCTACGGCTTCGGCTTGTGTTAAATCCATTTTCCCATTAAGAAATGCTCGCTGGGTAAATTCGCCCGGTTTGGCTAACCTGGCTCCTGCCTGCAAGGCAGCTTCTAAAATAGCAGTCAGGATAAACGGCGAGCCGTGCCCGCTGATTTCCACCACATCCTCGCCTGTGTAACTTTTCGGGTTTTTATAGAGCGCTACCACTACTTCATCTATCCATTCTTCACTCTTGCCCGTGGCTAAGATATGCCCGAAATGTAGGGTATGACTGGATTGTTTGGATAAATCTTTGCCTTTAAAAATCTTATTGGCTATCGGTATTGCATCTTGACCGCTCAGTCGTATTATGCCTATAGCGCCTATGCCGGCAGCCGTAGCAATAGCGGCGATGGTCTCTTCTGTGCTGTTCATATCATCCAAAAATAAGCGGATATTTTGTCTTGAGCGGATGTGCGTTTTTAAGCTCGTTAAACTATCCTCGCCCCAATCAGCATCACTTCTCCCTTGTACGGTGTTTTTCACCTTTGGCAAATTCTATTTCGAGGCAGTAAGCCACCGCTCCGGCAAAGTCATCTTTTCCCAAAAAACATCAATTCCTTTTTTACATTTGCCCTATGTCTCTTTCAAATTACAACCATACCGTTGCAGAGCGTTTTATGCGCTATGTGCAGATAGATACACAAAGCGACCCCGCTTCTACGGCACAGCCTTCCACCGAAAAACAAAAAGACCTTAGTCGCTTGTTGGTAGAAGAATTAAAAAACATAGGCATTGCCGATGCGGAGCTGGATGAATATGGCTATGTATATGCCACCATCCCTGCCACTACAGATAAAGAAGTACCGGTTATCTGTTATTGCTCACATGTAGATACCGCGCCGGATTGCAGCGGTAAAGATGTAAAACCCTTGTTACACAATGCCTGGGATGGCAGGGATATTGTTTTACCGGATGATACAAGCGTGGTCATTTCCACACAGGAACATCCTTATCTGAAAGAACGCATAGGCGATGATATCATTACCGCTTCGGGAAAAACACTGCTCGGTGCCGATGATAAAGCCGGTGTAGCCATCATTATGGATCTGGCAAATTATCTTATCAACCACCCTGAAATCAAGCACGGAAAAATAAGAATCCTTTTCACGCCGGATGAAGAAATTGGCCGCGGCGTAGCCAAGGTGGATATGAAAAAATTAGGAGCGCAATATGGCTATACTTTGGATGGTGGCGAACGTGGTTATTTAGAAGGTGAAACATTTTCGGCAGATGCGGTTACCGTTACGTTTCACGGCATCAGCGCGCATCCGGGATACGCAAAAGACAAAATGGTAAATGCTATAAAAGCAGCTTCTACCTTCGTTTCTAAGCTACCGCGGAAAGAATGGAATCCTGAAAGCACCGAAGGCTATGAAGGCTTTGTGCATCCTACACAGATAGAAGGCGTTTTGGAAAAAGCAACAGTATCCTTCATCATTCGCGATTTTAAAACGGAAATGCTGGCAACGCATGAAGAACGTCTGAAAAAAATAGTACAAGAAACAGAAAAAGAATTTCCGGGAATCACTACCGAATTTACCATCACCGAGCAATACCGCAACATGCACGAAGTATTGCAGCAGCATCCGCAAGTGATGGATTTCGCCGATGAAGCCTATACAAGAAGCAAATTGAAAACTACCCGTATGAATGTGCGCGGCGGTACAGATGGCTCAAGGCTCTCGTTTATGGGTTTGCCCTGCCCGAATTTATTTACCGGCGAAATGGGCATCCACAGCAAACAAGAATATGTGAGCGTACAGGATATGGAAAAAGCAGTGGAAGTATTGGTGCATCTTTCGCGGATATGGGAAGAGAAAAGTTGAATGAGTAAAACATACCCACAGCCAATTATCAATTTTTAAACGTTTAAACAAATGAATCAGCAACTGAAAACAATCTTACTGACGGTGCTTACCTTATCTTGTTTTGTGATTGCCTTAGTGGAACTGAGCGGGGTAAGTAAAACAGCATTATTAAATAAATTCAACGCCACAGAATCGAATGTCGCAGCGATAAAGTCCACAGGACAAATGCCAAAGACGATTATTGAATTTGAAGAAACCCACCACAACTTCGGCACATTAAAGGAAGGCGATAAAGTACAGCATACCTATAAATTTAAAAACATAGGCACACAGCCCTTAGTGATTTCCGATGCGAAAGCCGCTTGCGGATGCACTGTTCCTTCTTATCCTAAAGAACCGATAGCGCCTCAGCAAACCGGGGAAATAGTAGTAGAGTTTAACAGTGATGGCAAACCCGGACATCAGCGCAAAGGCGTGATGATTTATTCCAACGCGCAAGAGCCGGTGGTGCAAATTAGTTTTGAAGCCAACGTAGAAAAAAAATAAACAGTGGGTGTTTTAAAAAAAATAGAACAATATTTATCTCTTGTCAAGTTCAGTCATACTGTTTTTGCACTTCCTTTTGCTCTGATGGGGTTTACCTTAGGCATTCTCGAAGTGAATCACGGTTTTAGCTGGGTATGGTTTTCGGATAATAGTTTGTTGTTCCTCAAAGTATTGCTCTGCATGGTTTTTGCGCGCAGCGCGGCTATGGCATTTAACCGCTATTTAGACCGCCGATATGATGCACTCAATCCGCGCACGGCACAACGTGAAGTTCCCGCAGGCATCATTAGCCCTACGAATGCACTGATGTTTACAATTGTTAATTCTGTTCTGTTCATAACCACCACGCTTTTTATCAATGACACGGTTTTTTACCTGTCTGTTATTGCCTTATTTGTTATTCTTTTTTACAGTTATACCAAACGATTTACCGCACTTTGTCATTTAGTGTTGGGTGTGGGTTTGGCGCTTTCACCTATAGGAGCGTATCTGGCAGTAACAGGGTATTTCAAACTACTGCCGGTGTTGTTGTCTCTCATTGTATTTACCTGGGTTTCCGGTTTTGATATTATTTATGCTTTGCAGGATGAAGAATTTGACCGCTCCCACCGGCTTCATTCCATTCCTGCGGCATTAGGAAAAAGAGGGGCACTTCGGGTTTCTAATTTACTGCATTTCCTGAGTTTCTGCATGGTGGTTTCCGTGGGTATCGTAGGGCAATTCAATTGGATTTTTTGGTTGGGAGCGAGTATTTTCTCCAGTCTGTTATTGTATCAACATTTATTAGTAAAACCCAATGACCTTAGTAAAGTAAACATGGCGTTTGCCAATACCAACGGTATAGCCAGCATTTTATTCGCTTTGTTTGCCATCACATCATTTATCATTCAAACACCTTTATGAATATCGCATTGATCGGTTATGGAAAAATGGGGAAAGCCATTGAAAAAATTGCACTGGAAAGAGGGCATGAAATCGTACTGAAAATTACGCAAGCCAATGGACACGAACTTACCGGCGACAAGCTCCGCAATGCGGATGTGGCGATAGAATTTACTACACCCGAAGCCGCTAAGACCAATGTACTGCACAGCCTACGCGCCGGTGTGCCCGTAGTGTGCGGCACTACCGGATGGAATCGGCATTTAGACGAGGCAAAACTTGCTGCCTTAGAAAACGAAACGGCTTTTTTACAAACCTCCAACTTCAGCATTGGAGTGAATATTTTTTTTGAAATCAACAACCTGCTTGCTACGTTAATGAACGGTCAGGAAGACTATAAAGTAGTGGTAGAAGAAACCCATCATACCGAAAAAAAAGATGCGCCGAGCGGAACGGCAATTACGCTTGCGGAGCAGATTGTAGCACAGATGGACAGGTTAAAACACTGGAGCCTGCATCCTCATAAAAAAGACGAAACCGACTTGCTGCCTATCGTTGCGCATCGTGAAGAACATGTGCCCGGCACACATAAAGTGCAATACAGCTCGCCTATAGATGAGATTGAAATCATTCATACGGCGCACAACAGAGAAGGCTTTGCCAAAGGCGCGGTGCTGGCTGCCGAATACATCGCGGGGAAAATGGGCATCTTTACGATGAAAGATGTGCTGGGAATACGGTAGGAATGTCTCCATACAGGAAATAATATAGCCCGGGAAATATGCCGGGCTTGATAGACTATTCGCTTAGTAGGAAACACACATTCCTATGGCAATATATCCATTTGATAGTTGGGCCACGTCCCCGAAACAACGATATTAGTGCCGCCGCATGCCCCGTTCTTTCTTGGTGTAACAGGAATACATACACCGCTTGCACTAAGCGCCGGTATCATTACCGCCGCTCCCGCAGGGTCAATGATAACATAGATTTCGAAGTCATCCGCTCCGGGATCTGAGAAAAAAACGTTGGCACCCTGGGCAAGCGTAGTATTGCCGCCATAGCCCATATCTGTACAAAATCCCATACTTACAAGCCCGACTACATTTATCTCCACATCACAGGGTATGTAATTGGTAACATTGAGTGAAATGGCTTTGGCATGTGCGCCCGCCATTAGAAACAAGGCAGTTGCAAAAAGCAGTTTTTTCATGACATAAATTTTTTGCCTACTCTGAATGGGTTTTCGGCTTTCCCCCGGGTTCAAATATAAATAATATTTTGTTTCAATGTATAGGGATTGGTACTATTTTGTATCTTAGCCTTAGCACCATTCATCTAAACCGCCATGAAATTTACTATCCTGTTTGTATGCGCTGTTCTTGCCTTGGGCAGCCTGAAGGCACAGAACCTTGTACCCAACCATAGCTTTGAGGATTATGATTCCTGCCCAAAGCAGATTAGCAATCTTGGATCGGATTCTCCCCTGAAACACTGGTTTTCCCCTACATTAGCCTCACCGGATTATCATAATGCCTGCAATAACTCTCCCGCAGGCAATAATATGGTAGGAGTGCCCTTTAATGCAAGAGGTTATCAGGCTGCAAGCGACGGCAACGGTTATGTATTTATAAGTATGTGGGAACCCAAAGGTATATTTGACTACAAAGAATATGTATCCTGCAAGCTTGCCGGGTGCGAAGCGGAAAACTGCCCCTTAACGCCCGGGAAATATTACCGGGTATCCATAGATGTGTCCCTGCCGAATAGATACAGTATAGCCTGTGACGGGCTTGGGGTCTATTTTTTTACCGATACGCTGCCGGCAAGCTATAAAGCCACCTGGATGACTACGCTTCCTTTTACCCCCCAAATAGATTACACCCCTTACGGAGCTATTACCGATACCATGAACTGGGTAACTTTAGTAGATACCTTTCAGGCAGATTCCGCCTATACTTATATGGTCATCGGCGGAGTAACGCCGGAAAACATCCAAACCCGGGTACTGGTATATTCAGATAGTTCTTATCATTTTTCAGGTTACTATCTTGACAACGTCAAAGTAGAAGAAGTAACCGTTACGGGGGTTCATCATATAGAACTCCCTCAATTAACAATAGCGCCCAATCCGGTACGAGATTATTCAGTATGGAGGCTGTCCCAATATAATGCTGATCCCTACTCCATATCCTTGTGCAACACTATAGGGCAAACCGTGTGGCAGCGAAGCAATGTAAGGGATAAAGAGTTGGTTTTTGAGCGCCGGTCTTTG
>JAEZZY010000027.1 GCA_023418315.1 Bacteroidota bacterium | reverse complement strand
CCCTCGAAACTTTGTACCTTCCACTTCAACTAAAAAAAACAGCCTCCTATAATGAGGCTGAAAATGCGTTTGTGAAGGTCAGTTTAGAGTAGTTGCATTTTTAAGAAGGGGTTGTGCAACGGCTACCAATGTTGTGCGTTCGGCTTTTTTGTTAGTCCTCTGTTTTTGCCAATAACTTTTCAATTTTATCAAAGGATTCACCCCAACCTTGAACCATATATGGTTTCATATCATTGAAAGTCTTTCTTTCAATTTCTGTTGATTCGCCAAGGATTTCCCATTTAACCGTCATTTTTACTTTATTCTCTGCTTCTTGTATAAAATCAGCAGTTAGCAATAAACTGTCAGGATAGGTTTCTGAAAATGGTGCTTTTATGAAATTTCCGTCCTTGTCGCAAAAGTTCTGTATATAAACCAATTGATTATTTGGGTCAATGGTTTTGTAGTGTAATTTCCCATATTTAGTCAATTCGTCAGGCGTTGTCATTTGCCAAAGTGCAGTTCCACCTTCCTTTACGTCCGCATTTAGAAATGACATTTCTGCTCCGGTCGGTCCCATCCAACCCGTATAAATTTCAGGGTCAATCCACATATTAAACAAGCTACCTGCGTCCGTTTCAAATGTACGGCTGATAATAAATGTGTCTTCTGTATTTTCTATCGTCTTTGTTTCCATTTCTTTATTTTGATTTTGTTGTTCTGAATCTTTGTCTGCTTTATTCTTGCAAGCACTTAATGACAATATAGTCAAGATTAAAATTCCAAGTGTTTTTCTCATTTGAATTTATGTGTTAATTCATTCCTTGGTCGTTTTTTTAGCTGACGCACAACGTTGAAGCATTGGCGTTGTGGCGGAAATAGAATTACGTCAGCCGAATTAGCACAAAAGCTAAATAGTAGTACAACTGTTGAGCATATATTCGTCAGCCGCCATATCGCCAATGCAATGTTACCTGCCGTTTTGTTTGTCGGTCTTTATGTTCCACGTTATGCAGTTCAGTATTCCACCGTCATAAGCAATTTCGTTGCTTTCAACAGTCTTAATATTTTGTCCTGCGAAAATAGTTTCCAATTGTCTAACTGCTAATTCATCTTCTTTTCTGTCAAAGGTCGGTATGATTATCGTATTTTCCATTTGCAGATAGTTGATATAGTCGCCATTTGCGTGCTCAATGCTTTTGTTGTCATACACGTTGTAAGGAACTGCAATGTAGTCAAGTCCTGTGTTGTGAATGGCAATTTCAAAAGCTCTATAGAATTCTTCTTTCTCTTGTTTATAGTCGTTGATGATGACCGAGTGTTCGTCAACAAACCGCACCATTCCGTCCGAATGACCTGTAAAGTCGCCTGGTTGTTCGGGAACAAAATAAAGTTTGTCAACCTGTAAGAGTTCGTAAAGTTCTTTGATTAATTGTTTGCGTTCAAAAGTAGGGTTGTCCTTAAAAACTCGGTCTGTCATAATCACTTTGTTTGTCCAACGTGTTACGTTTCCACCGTCAATAATTATGTTTGTTTTAAATGTTTCAATGCCGATTGCTTTGCAAATTTCGTCAACGTTCGAAATGGTCTTTAAATACTTTTTTGTTTGTAAGTATGATGGATTGTAAATAAACCGAACGAATTTGTTCAAGTCTGTTTGGATTGGCATATAGTCAACTGCCCAAACGTCTTTTGTCTGTGGCAAAAAGTCGAACGAAATGTTGCAGTCTCTTAAAGCATTTTCAAACCGTTTATAAAAGTCTGTATACTTTATTGGCAAAGTGTCTGCTAAATATAAAAAGTTAGTTTGGCTGTCTGTTATCATTAAAACTTCTTTTGGTATCCTAAAATTTCTTGAGCTTCTTCAATAGTCATTTTTTCATTTAAAACTTGTTCGCCTAAAATACCTTCTATACCTTTTAATGTTTGCTTAAAATTTGGAAATTTTGGTAAAATTGTAATGTATCTAAGTGGTAAATTTCTGTAATAGTCTTCTGTGTCATTCGGCTTCGGTGTTAAGCCAACTCGTTTGGTTTTCACAACTTTTTTTGCTGGATAAAAGCAAGCGTTTTGGTTATGCCCATTAATATTAACTATTGAAATTTCGTTTTTATCAGAACCAAAAAGTGAATTTAAGTTTGAAAAAAGTTCAGTGGCTACAATTTGAGGTCCGTCATACTGTCGTTTCATAAAACCATTTGATTGTTCGCTACCGTCATAAAGTTTGATAACACTTCTAAGCAAAATTCCACCATAGTTTTCACCGTCTCCAAACGTTATGTCAACACCTGAACTATGAAGATATAATTTGCCCGATTGAAGCTGTAAGTCATTTTTGTAAGTATGTGGGTCGGGAATAGCCTTAGAAAACGTATAAAACTCAAAGTCAACAAGTCTATAATAAGTGTCATTTATTTTTAGATTGATGTCCTTGGATATTTTGTCTGCAATACGGTCAAAACTTTCAAGTGTAGTTGCTTCCGTTTCAAAGTTTACGTCTAAAAATGTCATAGTCTGTTAGTGGTTGATACTGGTCGCCCTAAAATGGCAGGTAACACCCAAATATACGAAAGTTCCAAATAATTGAATAAAAATAATCCGTTTTATTTTCCTGCTTGCAATCAATACGTTACAGTGGTTTTTTAGTTGCGCATAATGTGTTTTTTTTGTGCAGAATAGTATATCCGATTGCCTGCAAAAACACAAAATGCGCAGTACTAATTATTCAAAATGCGCAACTCCATACAGCCCATTATTGCTTCTCATAGGTAAAAAAACGATGATATTCGCTCATCGTTCCCTCTCCTTGCAGCCTTTTGTACCATCCTCTCTTCATCATGTGTTTTCGCATTTTTTTACTCATAAACAATAACCGCCCTATCTTTACCGTTGATTCCTTACTTCATGAAAAAAGCGGCTTCCCTCATTTTTTATATTGTCTGCCTTGCAGGTCTTTCCGCTTGCGAAAAATGGAAAGATCCCAACCCCGATCCCGACCCGCGCATAGCCGAACGAAAATATTGCAACGACCCTCAAGCCGTCAATTACAACTGGGATTTTCCCGGCGTGGCTGACAGTACGGTTTGCATCTATCCCGCCAATCTCTATGAAGGAACCTATAGTTTTACGGATTCGGTATATAACATGGGGGAAGAACTGGACTCCGCCGCTTCCCTGAAAGTCTATACTCTTCAGCTAATTCCTGTTTCTAAAGTGAAATTGCAGCTTGCCGGTTTTTGTCCTGCCAATGTTCTTTTATTTACGGCAGAACGGACTACCTACCGTGCCGTAGCCGATACTACGCTTAAATATGATGATACCACGTTCTTTTACGGACAGCCATTGTGCCGCATCGAAGACACGCTCACCGGCAGTATCACCAAACAGCGCTACGACAGCACCGGAAAAACCATCTATATCGAATGGATGGTGGTGAGCGACAGCGGGGTGAATTATCATAAAGGCACGGCTATAAAACAATAAATTTGCAAGCATGTTTACCGGTATTATTGAAACGATGGGTAAAGTGCTGTCTGTACACTCGGAAGGCGCTAACCTTGAATTATGGATGGCATCCTCTATCACACCCGAATTGAAAATTGACCAATCTGTAGCGCATAATGGTATCTGCCTGACAGTGGTGGACATCATAGAAGATAAGTATAGGGTAACTGCCGTTGCCGAAACAATCAACAAAACCACCATAGCCACATGGAAAGAAAATGACTTCGTCAATCTGGAACGCGCGCTGAAAATAGGCGATCGCCTGGACGGGCATTTTGTGCAAGGACATGTAGATACCACAGGGCTATGTACCACTGTAAAACAAGCAAACGGCAGCCGCCTCTTTCAGTTTTCTTTTCCCGAAGAATTTGCCGCGCTTATTATCGAAAAAGGTTCTGTGTGCATCAACGGTGTCAGCCTTACGGCTTTTGATGTAAAGCGAAATGAATTTACCGTAACCATCATTCCTTATACCTATGAACATACCAATTTTAAGCAATTGAAAGAGGGCGATTCCATAAACCTGGAATTTGATGTGCTGGGAAAATATTTTTTGAGAAAAAAAGAATTACATTGAGTGCATGAAGCTATCTATAAAACCCGAATACGATGTAGTGGTTATCGGTGCCGGTGTAGGCGGATTAACCGCAGCCGCACTGCTCAGCAAAGCGGGTTTTTCCGTATGTGTGCTGGAAAAAGAGCCGCATCCGGGTGGCTACCTTGCAGGTTTTCGCAGAAAGGATTTCCGGTTTGATACGGCCATTCACTGGCTCAATCAATGCGGTGCCGACGGTATGGCGGGAAAAATTTTTACGATTCTCGGCAGCGACCATCCTCAAGCTCTTCCCCAGAAAAGAATAAGAAGGTATATAGGCAATACGCATGATTATTTGCTTACGAACCATCCCGATGAATTAAAGGAACAATGGATAAGAGAGTTTCCGCATGAGCGTAAAGGCATTGAAAAATTTTTTAAGGCGGCAAAGAAAATAGGAGCCGCTTTTAATAATTTCAGCAGCATTTTCCGGACGGAAGAAAGCATGAGTTTTTTAGAAAAATTAAAAAATAAACTGCCGCTTATCAAATTTGGAATGGCATTTATCCCACATCTTGGCTATACGGGAGAAAAGGGATTAAAGAAGGGATTGAATAAATATTTCAAAGAACAAAAACTGCATGATGTCTTTGCCTCGGATGGAGAATTAATTGGCTGCATGGTGCCTATAGGATGGGCGTATTACGGCGATTTTCAAACACCTCCCACAGGAGGCGGACAAGTGATTCCCGAATGGCTTGAATATGTAATTCGCTATTATGGAAATGATACGGCTTATAAATGCGCGGTAGAAAAGATCATTATGGAAAAGGACGTAGCAAAGGGTGTACGCTTCAGCCATCGCGGTAATGCCTATGAAGTGCGCTCCAAATATGTGATTGCTGCTTGCGATGTGGAAATGCTTTATGAACGCATGCTTCCCGCACATGTATTGGATGAAAAGTTCAGAACGAAATTGAAGGAAGCAGAAATGTACAGTAGCTCACTCACCATTTCCATAGCCTTGGATTGCCCTACGGAAGCCTTGGGTCTTAGCGAAGAGCTGGTGCATATCAGCAAGGAGGATGTTACGAAAGAAGAACATTCCGCAGGCGATCCTCTTAAAAGCGAAATCATCATACTGCCTCCATCCTTGCGCGATAAATCCTTAGCGCCGGAAGGCTGCGGCACCCTCACGATTTTTATGCCTGCTTATATGTCTTTTAAAGACGGATGGCTTACCTCCCAAGATGAGCGCGGCAACTACATACGCAACGAAGCCTATAAAAAACTAAAACAGGAAATAGCCGAAGTGCTGATAGACCGGGTAGAAAAAATAGTAGCGCCGGGCTTACGCTCGCATATTTTGTTTTATGACGTGGCTACACCCGTTACGCACTGGCGCTATACCGGCAACAAAAACGGTACGATGATGGGCGCAAAACCCGGCAAGCAAAACATGCAAAATAAAATAGCGCATTACCATACTCCGGTGAAAAATTTATTGCTCGGCGGACACTGGGCAGAGCTGGGCGGCGGAGTGCCTATTGCCGTGAAAGCCGGTACCAACGCTGCATTGCTCATTCTGCAAAAAGAAAATCCAAAAGCATTCCGGCTGTTGGCGGATTATATGGATCACAAAATAACCGCCGAAGAATTTGCCCATGCAGGCATCTTTAAAGAATACGATAATTCCTGGGTAAGAAAGCCTACGCCCGCCGAAAAAGCAGCCTTGCGTAAAGAAGAAATGAACCGCTTATAGCTTCAGGTAATGGATGATTGCCTGTATCTGTTCCTTATTGAGTTTTTCCTGTATGGGATGTTTTTTGTTGCCCCATAGCTTGTACAGTTCCAGCGCATCTTTGTCTTCTGCATCTAATAATTGCTGTGCATTTTTTATCCATTTCAGCAGCCAGGCATTCGTACGGTTTTTGTGGAAATTAACCAACGCCGGTCCATAGCCGTTTTTCTCCGGAGCGTGGCATACGCTGCATTTCAGCCGGAAAAGCTCTTTGCCGTCCTTCGTGGTGATGACAGGGCCTGCTGCCGGCGAAGCGGTTAGTTTTTTGCCGCCTACCGTTTTTATTCCGTTCGTTATTTTTTCGGTGCGCGTAAGAACGCCGTTTGTATAATATTTGTAAGTAGCATAGTCTTTTTTACTGTTCCATAGGGTTTTGTCGGGTTCATAAATCTGCTCCCGTATCAGCCTTCCGAAGGCATCATAATATTTCCATGTGCCGCTTTTGTATTTGCCTTCGTAAAATTCTTCATGTTCCAATTTCCCGTCATCATGATTAAAATAAAACCTGCCTACAGGAAGCGCATCCTTCCATAGCTTGTAGATTTTTATACTGCCATCCCGGAAATACGTAACATCTTCCCCGTCCACCACTTCTCCTTTTTCCAGCAGCTTGAAGGTGCGTTGTGCATAGAGTTTTCCATCATTATAAAACTCGGAATATACCTTGCATGCACATGCCGGATTGTAGCTGATGAGCATCTGCACCTTGCCTTCTTCATTATAAATTTTTGTAGTGCTGGGTATATGAAGATTGCGCTTTTGAGCCTGCCCGACCCCGGTAAAAAACATAAGTATAAAAACAACAACGGCTCTGATCATGAAGAGCGAAGATAAGGAATATGAAGAGCGGGCATATAATTACGACGATTGGTTTTTTCAGGTTGTGTATAGTATAAAGCGTAGAGGTTTTCTTCTTTTGTCTGGTTAAAAAAATGCCTATACGGCTGGTTTCATCCTCTCTTCCGTTTTTCGTTCGCCGATTTGTTGCCGCCACATCGCATAGTACAATCCTTTTTCTTCCAGCAGCGATTGGTGCGAGCCCGTTTCTATAATCTGTCCTTTTTCCAGAACGAAGATTCGGTCGGCATACATCACGGTAGAAAGCCGGTGCGCTATCATTACGGTAATATGTTCTCTGGCTTGGGTAATATGGCGGATGGTGTTGGAAATTTCCTCTTCGGTAAGCGAATCCAATGCGGAGGTGGCTTCGTCAAAGATCATCAGGCGGGGTTTGCGCAGCAACGCTCTTGCTATGGAAAGCCGCTGTTTTTCCCCTCCCGACAGTTTCAGCCCTCCTTCGCCAATCATCGTATCAATGCCTTTCTCCGCCCGCGCCAGCAAGTTTGTTGCTGCTGCTTTTTGCAATACTTCATTGATCTCTTCATCGGTGGCTTTCGGATTTACAAACAGCAGATTTTCTTTTATCGTTCCCGAAAAAAGCTGCGTGTCTTGCGTTACAAATCCTATTTGCATCCGCAGTTCGTCCATATCCACCTTGTCATCCGGATGGTTATTGTAAAAAACATGTCCTTTATTGGGATGATACAATCCTACCAGCAGTTTCACCAGCGTTGTTTTTCCTGAACCCGAAGGCCCTACAAAAGCGACGGTTTCCCCGAGATGCACATTAAAGGAAATATTTTCCAAGGCAGGTTTGGTAGCGGTTTGATGCTGGAAATGTACGTTTTCAAACCGCAGCTGATGGATTTGGCGTAGGGACTCGGGTTGCAGGGGTTTGTGCTCTACCGGTTTTTGAAACAGAGTTTCCAGATTGTTGAGTGATACTTCCGCTTCGCGATATACGAGGATGATATTGCCTAATTCCTGCAAAGGACCAAAGATGAAAAACTGATAGAAGCTCAGCGTAAGGTATTGTCCGGGGGTAATCTGATCTTCAAAAATATAGTAGAGCAATACGAAGGTGATGATCTGCCGGAGCAGGTTTACGCAGGTGCCTTGTATAAATGAAATGGAGCGAATGCTGCGTACTTTTTTCAGTTCTAATCCTAAGATTTTTATGGTAGTGCTGTTGAGCCGGCGAATTTCCTGCTGCGTGAGTCCCAGACTTTTTACTAATTCTATATTCCGCAACGATTCTGTAGTGGAGCCTGCAAGCGCGGTGGTTTCATTCACGATATTTTTCTGGATAGCCTTAATTCGTTTGCTCAAAACTTTAGTAAGCCATCCCAGAGTAATGATGCCGCCGAAATACACTAAGGGCAAAACCGGATGAATACTAAAAGCATAAATCATAACGAACACCACGCCTACCAACGTCGCAAATAAAATGTTTACGGAAGACGTGATAAGGCGTTCGGAATCGGTACGTACTTTTTGTAATACGGCGAGGGTTTCTCCGCTTCGCTGATCTTCAAAATCCTGATAAGGCAGGCGCAGCGCATGTCTCAGCCCATCGCTATATATTTTCGCCCCTGATTTCTGAATGACTACATTCACCGTATAATCCTGAAATGCTTTGGCTATGCGCGACACCATGGCCACACCAATCATTGCGCCGAGATAAAGCATGACCTGCGATAAAAATTCCTCCTGGCTGCGCCCTCCTTCGTGCGGACGGTTCACAAACTTATCCAGTATTTTACCGGCAAGCATAGGGTCGAACAAAGAAAAGACCTGATTGATGGCGGCTAATAAAAGTGAAAGAAAAATAAGTCCTTTATAATTCTTTAAATAACTGTAGAGTAATTTCATAAAAAAAGCAAATATACGTGCGGATAGATTTGCTGTTCATTATAGCGGCGTAGAGTAATTTTATAGCTGTATTTTTAACCCCGGATGACGGAGGAATATTTTATAAAACGCTGTCTGCAACTTGCCGAGAAAGGAAAGGGAACGGTAGCCCCCAACCCTATGGTGGGGGCAATTTTAGTGTATGAAGGAAAAATAATAGGTGAAGGATGGCACCGGCAATACGGTGAGGCACATGCAGAGGTAAACTGTATTCAGAATGTAAAGGAAGAATATAGGCATTTGATTCCGGAGAGTACAATGTATGTGAGCTTAGAGCCTTGCGCGCATTATGGAAAAACACCGCCTTGCGCTGAGCGCATAGTAAAGGAAAAAATAAAGAACGTAGTGGTGTGCAATGAAGATCCCTTTGAACAAGTAGCAGGCAAAGGGATGAGGATATTAGAAGACAACGGAATAGTGGTGAAGAAGAATATATTAGACGCAGAAGGAAAATGGCTGAACCGCAGATTCTTCACCTTTCATCAGCACAAAAGACCGTACATCATCCTGAAATGGGCGCAGACTACAACCGGTTTTTTTGCACCTGTAGATCGCTCACGGTTGCAGTTGAGCAATAAACATAGCCTCCAGTTAGTGCATAAATGGCGTACCGAAGAAGCGGCTATCATGGTGGGGTTCAATACAGCTTTGAAGGATAATCCCCAACTCACTTCGCGTTATTATAAAGGCAAACAACCGCTACGGATTTTTTTAGATAAACATCTTCGGCTTCCTTTGTCGCATCATGTTTATGATGATACCGCTCCTACTTGGATAGTCAATACGAAGAAAGAAGAACAAGGCGCATCCGTTCGTTTGGTGAAAAAAACATTTGATGAAACCTTACTGACGGAGCTATTGCGGGAATTGTACGAAGCCAATATTCAATCGTTAATAGTGGAAGGCGGAGTGCAGTTGCTGGAGCGTTTTATAGAACAAAACCTGTGGGACGAAGCAAGAGTATTCAGTACGGATGTTTTTCTTCCTGACGGGTTGAAAGCACCTGTATTAACGAATGCACGACCTGTTTATAGGACTTCAATCCACTCTGATATGTTGCACGTCTTTCTTCATGCGTAATTTATCTGTCACTGTTTCAAAAATGTACGTTTCGAGGATCTGTCTTCTTTATCGGTAATGCGTATCAGATGAATACCTGTCGCAAGGTCATAGAGGGGGATTTGCAGCTCTGAATGTTCCGCTTTAATTTTTTTCAAACATCTACCCCATATATCCGATATTTCTATGGTTGCGCCCGTCGGTAAACCGCTTATTGTTAGCCACTCTGTAGCAGGGTTGGGATAGATATTCAGAAAGCTGAAAACATTCGCATCCTCCACGTGGGTAAGTGATACAGTAACGTATTTACAGTCCGTATTGCTGCCGCAACTGTCCGTAACGGTAACACAGACAGGGAACGTCCCTGTAGTGGTGTAGGTATGGCTTGGGTTGGTTGTAGGCACTGTAGGACTTCCATCGCCAAAATCCCAACTGAGAGTGGTGAAAGGTGTGCTGCCTGTATAGGTATATTGAAAAGTAAGGGCGGCAGTATGGGCGACAGTGAATGCTGGTTGGGGCAGATTACAGCCGCACGCTGCATTTTTGTATTTGAGCAGGAAGGCATTAGTAAAAGAAGAGCTGCTGTAGAAAGCGGATAAGCTGTCTGTGCCGAAGACCATATCGCCGGAAAAAATACCACTTACATACACATTGCCGTTTCTGTCTAAAGCCGTGTTTTCAGGCTGTATTATGAATTGTGATTTTATGGAGTCCAGTTGCTGGATGGCGCCTGTGGAGGCATCTGCAAGCAGCAGGAAACCTATAGGATAGAAGGAGTTAGGAGGGACGGTTATGGTATGGCCGCCCCAGGATAGAATGTTGTGGTAGGTACCGGCAAGCGATACGGTATTATTTGCTACGTGGATGAGGCCAGCGCTGGTTAACCCGCTATTATTGGGATAGGTGGACCATAAAAGCTGCGCATTGGAGTCTATCGCCATGATATAAATGGTGTTGTTTTGCCCCGAGGTATTGCTCTTGACGGTGTCGCCGCAAAATACGGTACCCGCCTCGCTAAGGCCTGTAAGGTACAGCACGCCATCTTTTCCCGGAACGAGGTCGCCGATAAGGCTTGTTTTAGACGGGCTTGCCTGCCGTACCCAGAGGTTTTGTCCCTGCCGGTTAAATGCGCCCAGCACCGCCGTACCATTGCTTGTGCCGGACGGGAGCGCCACGGCAGTATTGCCCATCGCAAGGTTGCTGCCATAGGTGGTGTCATAATTCAGCCAGCCATAGAACCGGTTGGCGGATGGGTCGAATCTCCAGAAAACGAACCCGTAGGAAGAAGTGGATGCCGGAGGGGTCATATCAAGCGGGATGGCAGCCTGGTAAGCGCCGGCGGCATCATAATTGACCGCGTAATATTTGCGGGCGGTAATGGTGAAAGCCCCCCCGTTATACGTACCGGTATCCAGCAGGGCAATCCAGAATACCTCGCCGGCAGGTCCCACGGAAAGATTTACATTGTCATAGTTGTCAATATGCTTATTGTTGTTTACAGGTGTCCTGAACCACTGAAACTGTCCCTGACTGTTGTATTTTATAAGGAAGCAGATAGGATTGCCCGCTGCAATATTCAGGGTGGTATCCGTATCCCAGTAAGCGCTGCCGGAGCTTTGCGAAGTATTGCCTACAGCCCCTGCAACGTAAACGCCGCCTGAGGTATCTGTTGCCAGGCAGGTTCCATAATTGGAAAACAGAGAAGTAGTAGAGCCGAACGATTTCATCCACCGCAGGTTGCCGTTACAGTCCCAGCTTACCAGTGCCGCAGTGGCGGTAGAGTCGGGTGTGAGCTGCCCGTCGGCATAGAAATACCCGCCCCCCCGAAACAACGCATATACATTGCCCTGCCTGTCCGTTGCCAAGTGCGGCTGACCATTTGAAAAATTTGCTGTCCATTTTGTGCCGTACACCTGCTTTGCCCAGTGCGGGGAAGGAGCCTGCGCACCCAGCGGGAGGCTGTGCAGGAAGCAGAGCGCCATCCATAGGAGTGATAAGACAGTCTTATTCATGTGCAGTGAGTTATATTGTTGGTAAAATAAGGTAACAAATTGATAGCGTTCATTGTCCTGTCTCCGGCATTAAATTTTAATTTAGATGAGTATTAAAAACAGTTTTTTCATAATTTTTTTTACAAGGTAGGTCGTTATATGAATAAAAGCAATCATAATATTGTTTTATATTGCCTTTTACTTTTATTCCTTTGTAGAATATAAACTGCGCTACTGCCTTCCATGAGTTACCTGCTCCTCACCATCTTCCTCAATGTGCTCATTTTCGCATTGTTCAAATTATTTCCCAGATACGGAGTGGATAATCTGCAAGCCATCGTGGTCAATTACATGACCTGTGTGGTTACGGGTTCTTTGTTTTTAGGGGAAGTTCCGTTTTCGGTGGCTTATATTTCGCAATCGTGGTTTTACTGGTCGCTGCTCATGGGCGCGCTCTTTATTTTTATCTTCAATTTTATTGCCTATAGCGTTCGCAAAAGCGGACTAACAGCTACCACTATTGCCAACAAACTTTCGCTGGCAATACCGGTTTTATTTTCGGTGTGGTGGTATCAGGAGCAGATGAACATAGCTAAATTGCTCGGCATTCTTCTTGCTTTTCCCGCTGTATATCTTACCACCAAAACCGATGCAGAGCAGGAAAAGAAAAACTTTATCTTACCTCTGTTGTTGTTTATCGTCAGCGGCTCGCTGGATACACTGGTGAAATATGTGGAGCATCATTTCCTAGAGGGAAGCGCGATGCAGTCGGTGTATCTTATTCATGTATTCGCTGTAGCGGCTCTTATAGGCATTCTGCTTATTATCCTGCAAAAATCAAGGAACAAGATAAGGCTGCAAGGAAAAAATATTCTTGCAGGTATCTTGCTCGGCATCCCCAATTATTTCTCCATGTATTATTTTGTCCGCCTGCTGAATGATGATTTTTTGCAAAGCTCTGCCGCGATTCCGGTAAATAACATGGGTATCGTATTATTGTCCTCTCTTATCGCGATTTTCTTTTTTAAAGAACGCACTACAAAAATGCGTATCATAGGGCTGGTGCTAAGTATTTTATCTATACTGCTTATTTTTTTTGGAGACAGGAATGGCTGAACAATTTACATACAAGACTATAGAAACCGCTTCCACAGCGGAGTTCAAAGACCGGGGCAGTAAATTTCTGGCTTATGCCTATCCGGTAAATGATGAGCAGGAGCTAAAAGAAAAACTGAAAGAACTGAAAGCCATCCACGCTAAAGCGGTGCATCATTGCTATGCTTACAGGCTGGGATTAGATGGACATCAGTACCGCGCCAATGACGATGGTGAACCTTCGGGAAGCGCCGGAAAACCCATCTTAGGACAAATAGACAGCGCCGGCGTAACCAACGTATTAGTAGTGGTAGTGCGGTATTTCGGCGGCACCTTGTTAGGCGTTCCCGGTTTGATAAATGCCTATAAAACCGCTACGGCTGAGGCTTTGAAGAATGTAACCCTTGTAGAGAGATGGATCGAACAACGGGTTGACATCGAGTTGGATTATCCTTCCATGAGCGAAGTACTATATCTTTTGAAAAAAGCGGAAGCCACCATTTACCGGCAAGAGCTGCAACTATTTTGTAAGATAGATGCCGGCATCCCTATAAAACACTTGGAAACCTATATGCCGAGACTTTCGGAAATTCGCGGTGTAACCCTCACACCTATAAAATCCTCCTGATTGATGAATGTCGCACAACATAAAGAATGGATAAAAACCGAAGCGCTGCGCTTGGGCTTTCAATCTTGTGGTGTGGCGCAGGCTGTTTTTATGGAAGATGATGCACGGCGGCTTGAACGATGGTTGCACAAAGGTTTTCACGGTAAGATGCAGTACATGGAAAATTATTTTGACCTGCGTACCGACCCGCGGAAATTAGTGCCCGGTGCAAAGTCGGTCATCACGCTGCTCATGAATTATTTCCCTACGGAAAGGCAAACGGAATCCGCACCTAAAATCGCTAAATATGCCTGGGGAACCGACTATCATTATGTGATACGCGACAAACTCAATCAACTATTGGCATTTATAAACCAAAACATAGGCGAGGTGCAAGGCAGAGGTTTTGTGGACAGTGCGCCTGTGCTGGAGCGTAGCTGGGCTGTGCGCAGCGGTCTGGGATGGGTGGGGAAAAATGGAAATCTCCTTACGAAACATTCCGGCTCATTTTATTTTATCGCTACGCTGATTACCGATTTGGAATTACCGCCCGACCCGCCTTTTGTTACCGACCATTGCGGCACCTGCACAAGATGTATAGATGCCTGCCCCACGGAAGCCATCTTGCCGGACAAACAAATTGACGGAAGTAAATGTATCTCTTACCTGACCATAGAATTGAAAGATGCGCTCATGCCGCAGGGCTTTGAAGACAAAATGCAGGGGTGGGCATTTGGCTGCGATATTTGTCAGGATGTATGCCCTTGGAATCGTTTTGCCCAACCGAACGAAGAGCCGTTTTTTACACCGATTCCCGAAGTGCTGAATCTTTCCTTGCAGGAATGGACAGAGCTGAGCGAGCAAGAATTTAAACGGGTTTTTAAAAACTCACCTATAAAGCGCACAAAATGGCAGGGTATGCAGCGGAATTTGAAAGCAGTGAAGGATGGAAGGGAGGGTTGAATAGTTGATAGGTTGAATAGTTGATAGGTTGATAGGTTGCAACTGTATAATGCTTGTTTAAACCCTATCGGTCTTTTGAAGGCTTCTGCAAGCGTTTATTTTTTCCTTCTCCATGCGGATAGGCTTTTCGTCCCTTTCTCCAGTTCCAGGGAGCAATCGGATTCGGTTCACTCCAGATGCCGATTTTCTTTTTTCGGGCTTGCGTTTCTAACTGCGCATATTCTTTATCCTGCGAAAATTTTTTGAAATGCCAGGCTAATCCGTTTTTCACCAGTTCTTTATTCAGGTTGCTGCCGTTTTCGAGTACCACTTCGGCAATCAATCGTTTGTTACGGTCGTAGCGGTTTTGATGGATAAGCGTTACATACTTTCCGAAGCACCTGTCCGAAACAAACTGTTTTGCCTTATTGCCAAAAGGCTGTTTTTTTTCCGGGCAGTCAATATGGGCAAAACGAACCACCTGTTCTTTTCCGTCTTTAAGCAATACAAACGTATCTCCGTCTTTTATGCCTATGACTTTGTAGCGATGTTGTTGTTTTTGTTTTTGATGAGTGCTATTCTGTGGAAATGATGAAGACTTAGGCTGTCCATAACTCCACATAGGCCGGCTCCAACAAGCCAGTAGTAGAATAAATATAACAAGTTGTTTCACGAAAAAATTATTTACATACGCCGCAACTACCTCCATCTTTAGAGCAATGTTTGCAGTACTTTCAAGCGTTTTTTTTTACCGCTATCATAATGCGAGCAACAACTTACAAACTTATTCAACTCATCAACTTATTCACCCCCTAATTCACTTCCTCAAAATATCCGGTCTTTTTATTCTTCACCACATTATCCCAATTGTAGTATCTGCCGTTCATGGCTACATATACGCCGGCGGGCAATGTTTGGGTAAAGGCAAGTGCGGCGCCGAGGTTAAAGAATCCGTCTGAGCTGCCGAATTTATAGGGAATCATAGCGCCGGTCAGCACTATGGTTTTATCCATTTTTGCTTGGGCAAGGTAGGCGGCGGTTTGCGCCATGGTATCGGTGCCGTGCGTGATGAGTATTTTCTTTTCCGGAGCGCTGTGGCAATTATGCAGCAGCAGTTCGCGGTCGGTGTCTGTCATTTCGAGGCTGTCAATCATCATCACGGTTCTTACCTCTACATCCAGCGTGCATCGTCCAAGTTTCAGCATTTCCGGCACGTGGGTTTCTTCAAAATCCAGCTTGCCGTTTATCATGTCGTATTCTTTATCGAAGGTGCCGCCGGTAACGAGGATGCGGATGCTCATAGGAGAAGTCAAAATTTAAAAATCAAAATTAAGAAGTATGGGGCAATATGGTTTTGAATAATCGCAGTTGTTAGGGGTTAGCAACTAACGGATAGTATTTTTTACCTGCTACATTCAACTATTCACTCCATTTACAGACTCATCTTGTCCATAATCCGCTCCAGGTCGCTATCGCTGTAAAATTCTATCTGGATGATACCCTTTCCGTTTTTCTTCCTGTCCAGTTTCACACGGGTGGAAAAATGCGATGCCATATTATCTTCTATGCGTTTGTAGGCGGGCGGCAAGGTGCTTTTTTTTGTGGCGGATATAGGGCTGTTTCCTTGCTTCTCTTCCGCCAGCATATCTTTTACCAAGGCTTCTACCTGTCTTACGGAAAGTCCTTTTTCTTTTACCTCACGGAATACATACAACTGCTGGTCTATTTGTTCCAGACCTATAATCGCTCTTGCATGACCCATGCTCAGTTGCCCGTCGCGCACGGCTTTTTGTATATCCGGCGGCAGTTTTAGGAGGCGAATGTAGTTGGTAACGGTGCTGCGGTCTTTTTTCATGCGCTCGGCTACCTGCTCTTGTGTAAGGCTGCATTCGTCCATCAGTTGTTTATAACTCAGTCCTATTTCGATGGCGTTGAGGTCTTCCCGTTGCAGGTTTTCCAGTAGCGCCATTTCCAGTAGTTGCTGGTCGTCTGCCACACGGATGTAAGCGGGGATATCTTTCAATCCGGCAAGTTTGGATGCCCGCCAGCGGCGTTCGCCGGAAATAAGCTGATAAGTATTGGCACTCAGCCGGATGACGGTGATGGGCTGGATGATGTCATGCAGCTTGATACTTTCGGAAAGCTCTTGGAGGGCTTTTTCGTCAAAGTCGCGGCGGGGTTGTTTGGGGTTTACTTCTATCTGGTTTATAGGGATGCGGCTGATGGAATTGTTGGCGGCGCCGGCTACTGCGGGCACACCCGGCAAGGGGCCTTTCAGCTCTTCGTCTATCGTGTCCAGCAAGGCGCGAATGCCTTTTCCCAGCCCTTGTTTTTTATTATTGCTCTGTTGTGCCATGCTCATTTATTTCAAAGATCTTTTCCTCGTTCTTTATTTTGGTCAGGTTGTTTTTTTGTAAAATTTCTTTAGCAAGATTCAGATAGTTGATTGCGCCGGTGCTTTCTGCATCGTACATCAATGCCGGCTTTCCGAAGCTGGGTGCTTCACCCAGTCTGGTGTTCCGGTGGATGATGGTGTTGAATACGGTTTCGCCGAAATGGTTTTTGATTTCTTCCACTACCTGGTTGCTCAGCCGCAAGCGCCCGTCATACATGGTCATCAGAATGCCTTCTATTTTCAAAGCGGTATTGATGCGTGTCTGCACGATTTTGATGGTGTTTAATAATTTTCCTAAACCTTCCAGGGCAAAATATTCGCATTGCACGGGAATGGCTACGCTATCGGCGGCGGTAAGCGCATTTACGGTAATCAGCCCCAGAGAAGGTGAGCAATCAATGATGATAAAATCGAAATCTTTAATCACTTCCTGCAAGGCATTGCGGATGATGTGCTCTCTGTTGGGGTGGTTAATCAGTTCTATCTCCGCACCTACAAGATCCAGATGAGAGGGCAGCAGGTAAAGATTCGGCGTTTCTGTTTCCAGAATGGCTTGCGACACCGGGGTTTCGTTCACCATACAGTCGTATAGGCTCAGTTGTATGTTTTTCAGGTCAAAGCCGTTGCCGGTGGTGCTGTTTGCCTGCGGGTCTCCATCCACAAGCAGGGTCCGGTATTCCATTACGGCAAGGCTTGCCGCCAGGTTAATGGCCGTGGTTGTTTTCCCTACGCCTCCTTTCTGATTTGCTATTGCTATAATCTTAGCCATTTCGTGTTATTCGCTGTTCTAAAAATGGTTTATAAACTGATGGTTGCTCCAATCTTCGGCAAGATAAAATCCAAACCTGCATTTTGGAAAACTTTCTTTGTTTTTTCGTGGTCTATTTTAATATAGCCAAAGGTATCAAAATGAACGCCTATTATTTTTTTACATTGGATAAATTCGGCGGCGGTTACAGCATCTTCCGCGCCCATCGTGAAATTGTCGCCCACAGGAAGAATCGCAAAATCCAGTTGTGCCACACGGGGAATGAGCTGCATATCCAGGGTGAGCGCCGTATCTCCGCTGTAGTAAAAATTTCCTTCCGGCGTAGTGATGACAAAGCCTCCCGGGTTGCCGCCATAACTGCCGTCCGGCAATACGCTGCTGTGCACGGCATTTACATATTTTACCGAGCCGAAATCAAAACTGCGGCTGCCGCCCAGGTTCATGGGATGCCCGTTGGAAACGCCTTGTTGCGTACACCATTCAATAATTTCAAAATTGCTGATGACGGTAGCATTTGTCCGCCGGGCAATGGAGATAAGATCACCCACATGGTCGCTATGCCCGTGCGAAACGAGGATGTAATCGGCTTTTATCTGCGTACTGTCAATATGTTTAGCCAATTCATTTCCGGTAATAAAAGGGTCGAATAAAAGATGTTTTCCGCCCACTTCTATGGCAAAGCATGATTGTCCGTAATAGGTAAAATTCATCTTCGGCTATATTTTTAATTAATCATTTATTTGGATTTTATAGCGATGTGCTTATTTAGTTAAAACCCCAAACAAATCTGTTGAAAAAACGCTGTTTGTACGCAAATTTACTGCGATATACTTAGTTTTTTGCCGGAGAAGCGAAAATGTGGATAAGACGTAGCGAACACGCTCTGTTTTTTAAACATAGAGAAATATAGAAATTATAGGCGCTCCATTAAAAAATCATTAGCTTCATTGCTTTAAGTCCATGCCATGAACCGTTTTACCATTACCGCCAATCTGATTGATCTTTTCCGCAAAAGCATTTATCCTGCTCTTATCACCATTGAAGAAGGAAAAATAAAATCCATCCAACCTACGGAAGAAAATCCCGCTACCTATATCCTGCCGGGCATGGTGGATGCGCATGTGCATATAGAAAGCTCCATGCTGGTGCCTACGGAATTTGCCCGACTGGCCACCCTTCACGGTACGGTAGCTACAGTATCCGACCCGCATGAAATCGCGAATGTATGCGGCAAAGAAGGGGTGCAGTATATGATTGACAATGCCGCGCAAACGCCGTTTAAATTTTTTTTCGGCGCGCCTTCCTGTGTGCCTGCCACGGGTTTTGAAACCGCAGGAGCCACATTGGATGCGGAAGCAGTAGCTGCGCTTTTAGCCCAAAAAGACATCTGGTATCTATCGGAAATGATGAATTATCCCGGCGTGCTGCATGACGATGCGGAGGTGCTTGCCAAAATAGCCGCGGCTAAGAAACACGGGAAACCGATAGACGGGCACGCACCGATGGTAAGAGGAGAAGCCGTAAAAAAATATGCAAGCGCCGGTATCACCACCGACCACGAAAGCGTATCTCTGGAAGAAGCACTGGATAAAATGAACGCAGGAATAAAATGCCTAATACGCGAAGGAAGCGCGGCAAAAAATTTTGATGCCTTGATAGAAATGCTGCGGCTCCATCCGGAAAAGACTATGTTCTGCTGCGATGATAAACACCCCGACGAGCTGGTGCTGCATCATATAAATGACCATGTGAAACGGGCGCTGGCTATGGGGTATGACTTATTTGACGTATTGCGCGCTGCATGTGTGCATCCTGTAGTGTATTATAGGCTGCCGGTGGGTTTATTGCGCGAAGGCGATGATGCTGATTTTATTCTCATTGATCATCCGGACAAGTTCACTATCCTGAAAACCTATATCAACGGTATTTTGGTAGCCGAAAACGGAACTTGTTTATTGCCCTCCGTACCTATAAAACCTATTAATAATTTTTCGGCACGTCCTTTCCATCCTCGGGATTTTGAAATCAAAGCCCGCTCAAACAATGCAGAAATAAATGTGATAGAAGCGCTGGACGGGCAATTGATTACCCGGAAATTCAAAACACATGCAAAGCAGGAAAACGGTGTTTTGCTTACCGATACGGAAAACGATATTTTAAAAACCACCGTGGTCAATCGGTATCAGCCGGGTGTTGCTCCTGCTGTGGCATTTATAAAAAATTTCGGATTGAAGCATGGTGCGCTGGCTTCTACGGTGGCGCATGATTGCCACAACATCATTGCCATAGGGGTGGATGATGAAAGCATCTGTCTTGCTGTCAATAAACTTATAGAAACAAAAGGCGGAATTGTGGTAGTAACCTCCGGAAAGGAAATCATCAGTATGCCCTTGCCTATAGCAGGGCTGATGAGCGATAAAGACGGCTATACCGTAGCCCGCGAATATGCCGCTCTGGACCAAGCCGCCAAAGACTTGGGCAGTACCTTGAAAGCGCCGTTTATGAGTCTCTCGTTTATGGCGTTGCTGGTGATTCCCTCTCTAAAACTAAGCGACAAAGGGTTGTTTGACGGAGAGCTGTTTGCCTTTGTAGAGGTGGAGCAAAATACCGCCTGATGATAGCCGTCATCCATCCAGTTCCCCTTCCCATTTGCTCACCACTGCCGTAGCCACGCTGTTTCCCACTACATTGGTGGCGCTTCTGCCCATATCCAGCAAGGGATCTATGCCTAAGAGCAAGGCTAATCCTGCTTCCGGTATGTTGAACGTTGCCAATGTTCCCGCAATCACCACCAGCGAAGCACGCGGCACGCCGGCTATTCCTTTGCTCGTAAGCATCAGCACCAGCAACATACTCATCTGTGTGGCAAAATCAAGATGAATGCCATAAGACTGCGCTATAAACATCGAAGCAAAGGTCATATACATCATAGAGCCGTCAAGATTAAACGAATAACCCAGCGGCAACACAAAACTCACAATCTTATCCTTGCAGCCGAATCGCTCCAGTTCCATCATGGTTTTAGGGAAAGCCGCTTCACTGCTGCTGGTGCTGAAGGCAAGCAGAATAGGCTCTTTGATGCGCTGTATTAGGGTGAAAATTCTTTTTTTGATAAAAACAGAACCCGCCAGTAATAGCACGCACCATAGCAAGAATAAACCGAGATAAAACTCCCCGATGAAAAGGGAATAAGTTTTTAGAATACCGAGCCCCTGCTTGGCTATAATTGCCGTCATAGCGCCGAAAACCGCAAGCGCCGCCAGGTTCATCACATAGGCTGTAATTTTTAAAATCACATGTGCCAGTGCATCAAATGCTTTTATGACTACCTGTCCCGGTTCGCCAATAGAAGCCGTAGCCACTCCAAAAAACAACGAAAAAACTACTATCTGCAAGATTTCATTTTTCGCCATCGCCTCTATAAAGCTGCTGGGGAAAACATGATATAAAAAATCTCTCAGTGAAAGTGCCGACTCGGCTACGCCTGTATCATCGCTTATAGGCAAAGGTAGTTGCATGTGGATGCCGGGCTTGAAAAAATTGACAAGCATTAACCCTAATAACAGACTGGTGAAGCTGGCCCCAAAAAACCATAAAATGGTTTTGCCGCCTATGCGCCCTACTGCTTTTATATCGCCCAGCTTCGCTACTCCTACCACCAGCGTGGTAAAGACCAAAGGCGCAACAATCATTTTTATCAACCGAAGAAAAATATCGGCGATGATGGAAAACGGTTCTAATTTTTTATCCCTAAGAAGAGTGGCTTCTTTGTTTTCTTTGGATAAAGCAGCTACTTCCTGCTGCATGGTTTTATAGGTAGCTACTGTGGTATCCTGCTGCAAGGCAAGCTGATCTTTCAAGATTTTCAGGCTTGCTTCGGTGGTGGCTATGATACGGTTTTCCTCTTTTACATAGCTTATATTCAACACAAAGCCTAAGGCAATACCGGCTATCAACGCGATGAAGATATAAAGGGTAAGGCGATTTTTTTTATTCGGCTGCGGTACGTTCATAGCCTGTAAATGTAGTAAAGTAGCGGATGAACTGAACCTGTGTGCTTTCCTTTTTGTAAAATTTAAAAACAGATGTTTACACCGGGTGGTATTTTTTCCCTTCCAACAATCAGCAATGATAAGATTAGCCGCTATCTACTACCCGCGCATCACTCACCACTTATCCCTACTTTTGCATCCTCAACCAGAAAACGATATGAACAAAGGACCTGTTTCTCAATTTATACAGCACCATTACCGGCATTTTAACGCGGCGGCTTTAATGGATGCTGCCAAAGGCTATGAAGCGCACCTTGCAGAGGGTGGAAAAATGATGATTACTCTTGCGGGCGCTATGAGCACTGCCGAGCTGGGTATTTCCCTTGCGGAGATGATTCGCCAGGATAAGGTACACATCATTAGCTGCACCGGTGCCAATCTGGAAGAAGACGTGATGAACCTCGTAGCGCACAACAGCTATAAGCGTGTGCCTCATTACCGCGATCTTACCCCGCAGGATGAATGGGAACTTCTGGAAAATCATTACAACCGTGTTACCGATACCTGCATTCCCGAAGAGGAAGCCTTCCGCCGTTTGCAGAAACATTTGCTGAAACAATGGCAGGAAGCCGAGGCTAAGGGCGAGCGTTATTTTCCGCATGAATTTCTTTATAAAACCATACTGAGCGGCGATCTGCAACAATACTATGAAATAGATCCCAAAGACAGCTGGATTATCGCTGCGGCGGAAAAGAACATCCCTATCGTATGCCCCGGTTGGGAAGACAGCACCACGGGCAATATTTTTGCGAGCTATGTAATCAAGCAGGAACTGAAAGCAAGCACGGTGAAAAGCGGAATCGAATATATGGTGTGGCTGGCAGATTGGTATCGTCAGAACTCCGGCGGCAAAGGCGTAGGGTTCTTTCAAATTGGCGGTGGTATAGCCGGCGATTTTCCTATCTGCGTAGTGCCTATGATGTATCAGGATCTGGAATGGCATGATGTGCCGTTCTGGAGTTACTTCTGCCAGATAAGCGATAGCACTACTTCTTATGGTTCGTATAGCGGTGCCGTGCCGAATGAAAAAATAACCTGGGGTAAGCTGGATATCAACACGCCGAAATTCATTGTGGAGAGCGATGCCACCATCGTAGCTCCGCTGATGTTTGCGTGGATACTGGGCTGGTGATAAAATGCCTTTAGTTTATAGCGATTTGCTGAAGATGTAAAACGGGATTAAGCCTTTGAAGGATGCGTAATATTGCCGCCTTTATAGGGTTTAATCCTTTTTCGTGCCGCCTATTTTATAGATAAGCAATAATTGCAGAAAATTGTTTTCCCATGTTTTATGGAGCATACTGCTTACATCTTGCCGGTATAGGGCTCCTATATCGAAATGTCGGGAAACCTGCTGTGTGTATTGGATGCGTAAGCCTACGTTCCATAGGGAGCTTTCCTTGTCGGTAAGCAGGGTTTCGTTAAAGGCATCCAGCTCTTGCCGCGACCGCAGCAGGCGCACTGCATCGGCACTGAGCCCTAATTTCCCGTTTTTATAAAGGTTATAATCCACACCCACAAGCGCTTGGGCAAACGCCTGGGCAATATCCTTATGGCTTTGTTTGTAAAGGGTATCGTAAGTGGTGTAATTGCCGTTGGACGTAAGGACGCTTTTGGGGATAATCCGGTCAATTTCGCTTACGGCTATATTGCGGTCGTTGGTGTTTAGAGCTAAAGCGGTGTGCAGACTAAAGCGTGAACTGATCGGTTTTTCCAATCCCAGTTTAACGGCATATCCCATTGCATTGCCTCCGTAGCTTACCCCGCCGCCCGCATAAAATACCGGAGCGTTTTTTGTCTGATGCACCTCTTTCCATAGAGGAAGCGTTTCTTCATCGGGGAAGCTGACCGGTTGTTTTTTTTCTTCTGAAACCATCGCCGTTGCGGGTGTTTCGGTGGGTGTGCCGGGAGCTAATTTGGCAGGAGCAATCCCGGATGTATCCGGAAAATCAACAGGAACATAGGCAGGGAGGGGAGGGCTTGCCTCTTTTGCAGCTGTTCTGATTTCCTTTTTCGCGGCGGAAATAGATAATGAAGGCGGTACGGGATTTTCTTCCGGTGAGGCGGATTCGCGTATGGCTGTGTTGCCTATGGGCGCGGCTTGTTTTTGGGAAAGCGGAGTGGTATCATTGCTGCCGGAGGGCTTGATGGATGGATACAATAAACCGATGCCGACGATCAGCGCCGCTGCCAAACCTGCGGAAAGATACCTAAGACGCGGCGGCAGAAAAGGAAAGATTTTTTTGCGTTTGGCTGCGTCCAGTCGCTGCTGCAGGTGTTGCCAGTCTTCTTCCTGAAAAGGCAGCATTCCTTCATTCACTTCGTTTACTAAAGATTCCAAAAACTCTTTTTCTTTCACGGCAGTTCCTTTTTGGTGGGTGATAATTTGGTGCGCAGTAGCTCCTTAGCCTTGCTCAGATACCATTGGCTGGTACCATAGCTCATCTCCAGCTTTTCGGCAATTTCCTTATGGCTCATTCCTTCAAATATGCTTAGGTTAAAAACGGTTCGGTGCTTATCCGGTAGCTGCTGTATCAGTTTTATGATTTCCTGAAAACCTATTTTGCCAATAATATTCTTGTCATCGTCGGAAGCGATAGGATACAACAGCTTTCCGTCGGTTACGGTTTCGTTTTTTGCCCGCCGCATTTTTTGTTTCACATGATCCAGGCAGGTATTGACCACTATACGGTGCATCCACGCAGGGAAAGGCGCTTCGCCGGAGTACTGCGCTATTCTGGAGAAGATTTTGAAAAATGCATCGTTCAGTACATGCCGGGCATCCGCATCACAAGAGGTATAGCGCATACAAAGTTTCAGGTACTCGGAGTAGTGCCGGCGGTACACGACCTCCTGCATCACACGGTTGTTTTCTTTACACCCTTTTATGATCTCTTCTTCCGGATATTCAGCCATACTGCGTATGGGTCTTATTGCTTCATTATGGTTTTGGTCAATTCAATTTTACCGGAATGGGAATTTCCTTTTCTATGCCTATGAATCGTTGAATTATTCTTCTATTTGTTCTGTTTTTATCTTATGCGCTGCACTTCTATCCATCCTTCGTTTGGATGCAGCATATAGCATACTACATCGTCTTGAGCGGTTCCGTTGCAGGAGGTTATTTTTTTAAAATTAGCTTCTACCCATGTTCCGTCTGCGTACCCGTCCGTTTTCTCCCGGTTGCAAATGCGGTAGTCTTTTCCCTGATACCTAAGGTACGAGCCGGTGCAATCTTTTACCACCCTCATTTTTTCAAGGTCTTGTTTTTTGCAGGATGCCATAGCAAGGAATGCAAAGGCAAAAATTATTTTTCGCATAGCGTATCGTTTTTCACTAATCTAATGACGACGGCGGGATAGGATGTGTTGGTTATAATTTTAAAAATTTTTAGCCTAAACGCCAAAGAGCCGCTTTGCAGAAAGCGGCTCTTGAGTGGGTTATGAAAATGAATCTTATTGATTGTAGATATTGCTATTGTTTCTGTACCCTGCACCGGTATTGCTATACCAGTCGGCAAACGAAGCTCCTCCTGATTGTGCCCAGTCTGCAAAATGCAGATAGGCTTGGGTAATATCCACCATTTCATAGGGATAATTGAATGGATTAGCAGGCACTTCGATGGCATAAGGTAAGCCGGTATTGGTCAGATAATATCTGTTGCCGGATACGCTGGAGTTATCATCTTCCGTACCGAACATGGAAGTATTTGCAAGGTCGGTAGGAAGTTGTCCGGGCAGGTGAATTTCCCGGCCTCTGCCGTCGCCTGCATTCCATATGAAGGGGTTATACCCGCTCAGTCCGAAGGTGCTGATGGCAGGTCCGTTGGCTACGTTAAAGCTGATGGAATAATCTTTGGCAGCAGAAACAGGGTCGCCGGATACGGTATTCCAGTTGGACATTTCTTCGCGCATATTGTTGAAAAGGCGCACTACAGCTTTGCTTTGGTTGTCTTCTAAATCCCCGCCGGTAAGTCCGGATACGGTAGCGCGGTCTATAGGGAATTGAACGGCAAAAGCATTCAGATAACTTCCGCCTGTAGCGTGCAGTTTATAAGTGCCGTTTACTTCTACCACATTGTCGGTAGCATTGGTTACGATTTGGTATCGGTAAGACATTACTACATCGTTAAAATCATAATCTCCTTTTGCGGGCCATTGATCTTCAAACGCTGCGGTAACCATGCCGGTGCTGGAAGGGTAGTAGTTATTGTAGGCTTTTGTGGGGTCGTTAGGATAGTCGTCCGTATTATCGGGTGCGCCGTCATTATCGGTATCTATAACGGTAGGTCCGCCGTTGCCGGTAGTGTTACAACCATCTTGGGCAATGTATAGGGAGCATCCGGTAGTAGCGCCGCTGGTCAGTTTGTTGGAGCTGATGGTAGCGTTGGTACATACTTGCAGGTTGTCGTTGAAATCACTGTTGCTGTTTAGGGTTACGCTTCCGTCTATTTTTACAAGCGAAGTGCTTCCGTAGCCTTTCACTCTGGCATTAGCGGTGAAATTTCCTGTGCTATAGAACATGGCGCCGTTATAAAGCCTTAATTGCGTGGTGTTACTGCCACTGTTAATGGTGGTAGTTCCGGATACTTGAATGTATTTATAGTTTTTAACCTCATCGTTTTGGGTATAGTTTCCGCCTATAATCAGCGCACAGTTATTGATAAAATCATGACTGCCTGAATTGCGCTGGAAGCTACCGCTTACATTGATGGTTCCGTTGTTGATTACATCATCATCTGCACTACCTACGTTAAAGTTTCCGGAAATATTTATGATACCGTCGTTTAGCACCGATTGGGCATCGCTGTTGATATTGAAATCTCCCGATACATTGTAGGTGCCGCTGTTTTTGAAAAACCCTTTTATGGCTGATGTACTGGAAATGTTTATGGTACCCTCGTTTTCTATGTCGGCATAGGAGCTATTTATATTCAAGCTGGAAAGATTCACCGAGCCTGTGCTGGATACATGCAAGGCGGCTGAGCTGCTGTTCAACGATATGTTGGACAAGGTTACATTCGATCCGCAAACCCTTACTATACCGTTTACTTGTGAAAAGCTCACGGTAATGTTGTTGCCGGTGATACAGACCACATCATTGGAACCTACGTACACGTTGTTGGTATTGCTGGTAATGGTATTGGTGCAGCCGCTGTTGCAATCTATAGCGGTGGTTTTAGCATATCCGTTTAGATTGGGTTTTTCCACCAGATTGCGATCTATGTCGCCGAAGGAAAGAGTAGCAGAAGCTCCGCTTACATCCAGTGTGTTGATGATTCGTGAATTATCGGGAGAAGTTTTTACCACATATACTTCCGTGATTTGCTTGGAAAGATGCAAGGTATTTCCATAGGCTTTGGACGTGGATGCCGATCCTTTGGCAAGCAGGCTACCGCCGTTGTACGGGTCGCCATCGTATATGGCTACGCTATGCTGGGCAGAGCCGAAGCGGCCGTCCGTGATGTTTACGGTAATGTTCACATCGCGGGAGCTTGCCCATAAAAATCCCTCAGGAACTTTAATGTCATCAACGCTGTTTACGGTAGGATGAGAATCCGTATTATCCGTTTTTTTACAAGCCGGTAAAACAGCTACGCTCAGTACAAGAGCGATTGATAGTAGTTTCTTCATGAGTCAGAAAAATGATTAGGATACAAATGTAAGTCGGGCTTTTTCTAAATGATAATTATTTATAGTTGGTTTACAAATCAATAACGAATGCGGCTCCCGGCAGAAAGGCGACAAGCGCTTCTAACGTGCTGTAAAACAGCTATAAAGAAAAAAATCTTATTGCTGTCCTTTTTCTTTTTTCGCATTTTCCCGGCAAGCACGCAGTTGCCTGGTGGTCATAGAAGAGCCGTCATGGCTCCATCCCGGCGGATTAAAGAGGTAGCGAAGTTTATTTTTAAACGAAGTTTTCTTTTTCAGGTCTTTGCCGAGGGCTTTCCATTCATGAAAGAGAATATCAAGCGGGTGGTGCGGATTGCCCGGCATTTTGGTAAGTCCGTACACCGGTTTTTCTTCGGGTATTTCTCTGGCAAAGGTGCCGAACATCCTGTCCCATATAATCAGGCACATGCCCATGTTTTTATCTAAATAAGGAAGATTGCTGGCATGATGTACCCTATGGTGGGAAGGCGTTACGAAAATATACTCGATCCAGCGTGGCAGTTTTTTGACGGCTTGCGTATGTACTAAAATGCCGTAGATCTGCGTAAAAGCATACATGAATAAAATATCCAGCGGCTTAAAGCCGATGAGCGCCAGCGGAATGAAATAGAGGTAGCGGTAAAACGGCATGAAAACCGAGGACCGGAAGCCCGTAGTAAGGTTGTATTCTTCGGAGGAATGATGGGTAACATGCACCGCCCAGAAGACACGCACCTGATGATCCACAAAATGCTCCAGCCAAAACAAGGCATCTTCGCACAAAAAAAGCAAGGCCCAATAGACTATGGGATGCCATTCGCTTACCAGATGAAATTGATAGAAGAACAAAAGCACCGCAAATGCCACCCCTCTCAGTAAGAGGTCTATCCCTGCGTTTACCAGGTTTAGATAGACGTTCATAGCCGTTTCCTTCCAGCTATAAAACTTCCATCCGTGGAAATGGCTGAGTAAAATCTCCAAAGGAATTAAGACTGCATAGATGGGGAGGGAGAAAAGCAGCAATATATTTTGGTGCAATTCACTCATAGGCATTACACGCAGATTGGGTAAGAAAAATTAGCGCTACACGGTCATGATTTCTTTATCCTTATCCTTGCAGTGCTGATCTACTACAGTAATAAACTGGTCGGTAAGTCCTTGCACACGCGCTTCGCCACCCTTAGCCACATCCTCGCTCAGCCCGTCTTTTTGCTCTTTTTTAATTTGTTCGATGGCTTCACGGCGAATGCTTCTCACCGCTACTTTAGCCTGTTCGCCTTCGGCATTCACTTTTTTCACCAGTTCTTTACGGCGTTCTTCGGTAAGCGGCGGCAGGAAAAGGCGGATGATGTTTCCGTCGTTTTGGGGATTCAAGCCGATGTTGGAAGCGATAATCGCTTTTTCAATAGGTCCCAGCATGTTTTTTTCCCAGGGTTGCAGCGAAAGGCTGCGTGCATCGGGAACGGTAATATTGGCTACCTGAGCCAGCGGAGTTTGTGCCCCGTAATAATCTACATAAATACCGTCTAAAATAATAGGATTGGCTTTTCCTGCGCGTATTTTAGCCAGTTCGGATTCTAAGTGGCTGATAGAACGCTTCATTTGCTGCGATGCGTCATTTACTATTTTATCTAAAACCTCTGACATAGGTAGCTTTTTTAAAAAGAGGGACAAAGGTAATTAATGTTCAGAGTATTTGGGATAATTATAGCCGCATAGGGTGCATTCAACTCTTTCATGCCGTATTCCCCCGGCGGCATGCATCCCTACTTTTGCGTCTTCATGTTTCGATTGTCGCTTCTTCATAATAACGCAGAAAAAAGCAATGAAAAGTTAGGTTTGTGGTACCAAATGTTGCCATAGAAGACAGACGAAGTGTTGGCTTTGTGCGGTTGGGGTCTGGCTAAAGCCGTATTTTTTTGTGCGGTGGCTGGGTGGTTACTGCCAAATTTTCAATCGTTTTTCAATTTCTTCGACCAATTTTTGTTGTTCCGAAAAAGAAAATTAGAAGCTACAAGTTGATTTAATTTAGTCTTTGCTTCCTTTGGTGTTAGTGTTGCTGTTTCAGCACCCCACCATGACGGTTCCGTTCAACAGCGGTTTCATTGCTCGCCCGTTGGGCGCAACGAAACCTTAGTTATTAGCGGTTCGGCATTCTGTTTTTCGTCTGTGGTCAGTCATTTTTAATTTTAGCATAAATGTCCAAACTTATAAATTTTCCATTTTTAATTTCACAGTCTTTCATTGTTCCTTCGTGTCGGAATTCAAGTTTAGCCATTGCGTTTTTGCAATTTGTGTTGTCCGCTTCAACGAAACCTTCAATCCTGTGAAGTCCAAGTTTATCAAAACCATAGTCGCAAATTAGCGGCATAGCTTCTTTCATAATTCCTTGTCCCCAAAAGTCGGGCAACAACCAAAATCCAATTTCCGCTTTTTTATGTTCTTTGCTTAAACTATTTAGTCCGCCTGCACCATAAAAATCTTTGTTGTCTAACGAACAAACAGCAAACCAAATTCCTGTTTCGTCTTTTTCTAAGTCCGCGTAAAAAGTCATTTGTTCTTTTGTCGCTTCTAATGTCTGAAAGTTTACTCCGTAATATTTTATGGTGTCAGGGTGGGAAAGTCCTTTGAAAATATTGTCAATATCGCTGGCAACAATTTGTCTAAGCAAAAGTCGTTCAGTTTTTATTGTCGGTTTTTCAGTTGTTCTCATTTACGCTTAAATTTTCTCTTGTTGTTATGTCGTTCGATGCTGACCGCTAACGTTTTCGGGCTTTGCGTTCGGGCGGGTTTACGAAGAACAAAGTTTCAATTTATTACTAATGTTTATTAGGTGTACAAAGCTTCAAGTTTACACGTTAGCCCGCCTGACGCAAAACCCGTGTGTGTGCCCTGAATGATAAACATAGTTCTTTTTTTTTTAAGGAAGCCAGAGCGTGAAAGTCGCTGCTGGGACATAAATTTGTACCCACGTACCGGAAAGGCGCAAAGGGCAGATACCAGATGGTAGTAAGTGAAAAAGGATGGAAGACGCTAAAACAAAAGCTTAAAGCCATTACGAAGAAGACGATACC
>JAEZZY010000016.1 GCA_023418315.1 Bacteroidota bacterium | reverse complement strand
TCCGTTCCGTTAAATCCACCGAAGATTTTTACACCGTTGCGTAGCACGAATGCGTTGTCCCGGTTGGCTGTATCCACTACATAGAGGTTGTCTGCAGGGCGAATGGGAAGGTATATGCCTTGAGCTACCCATATCGAATCGCCGGGACAGCTTTGGTTAATGGCATTTTGAAGATCCGTATAGGCATTTGCCCAGGAAGATCCGTCATTGCTACCGGTGGCATTTATATTTACATAATGGCGTGTTGCAAAAACAGTGGTCGTATCCCGAAATTCATAAGCACCCATATCTACCGTAGCGCTTACGATTCTTCCCATACTATCCAGGTCGGTTACGATTCCCGAAGGGATGGAATCATTCACACCTGCGTTAATAGCAGGACTGCAATGCATCAGCCGGTAATCGCCTAAGACATGGGGCGCCACCGTAGCGGATATAGGGGATATAAATAAAGGACGTAAACTCCCGTTAAGGTTGCCGTTGCTCCCGCCGGGTAGCGTTTCCACCAGACTATAAGAAATACGATACGCTGTGTCGGAGCCTATGCCGTTGGGCGTATTCTCATAAATAATACAATTGATGAATGAAGGTTTCCACTGAGCAGCTCCGGGATTGTATATCCCTCCATAGCTGTTGGCCAAGTTACCGGCAATGGTGCTGTTGATGATTTTAGGGTTGCCACTCCAGTTTATCCATCCGCCGCCCGTAGAAGCCCTATTCCCGGAAATTAAACTATTCGTATAAATACCTTCGCTGGAGCCTGAGTTATGAACCCCACCACCGGTGGAGTTGGCTACATTCCCCTGGATTACCGCATTGTTCACAACAGGAGATCCGGCTCCTTCATTAATCCAGCCACCGCCATAGTCGGCTACATTCCATTCTACACGAATATCATCTATATAAGGGTTGCCCAGAAGATTGGCAATACCGCCACCTCCATGTCCTCCCTGATTGTGATGAACATTAATATGGCTTAAACGGGCGTTCCCGTCATGCAAATACAATCCGCCGCCGTAGGAGGTAGCAGTATTCTCAAAAAAACTAAGATTGCTGGCTGTAAAGGATTGATTCGCTGCCAGACCCGCTCCACGAGCTCTTGTCAACGACCAGCCGCCTACACTGAAGTTGCCAGTAGCATCCGCCTGCCCGCCGGTAATGGAAAACCCATCTATATATAGGGAGGTATCGGCACTGCCGGTTACCACTACCACGTGATGACTGTTGTCCGTACTGTCGAGGGTAATGCCTATATCTCCGCTTAAAATCGTAAGGTGGGTTGCCACATCTCTTGCGCCGCCCCCGGCGGGGTAGCCGCCGAGCACCGCCAGGCTGTTCATAGAGAAGAGGAAGGTACTGTCTCTATCCGTTCCGTTCTGCACACCCGTTGGGTAATAAGTTCCTTGGGCAACGAGGATGCTGTCCACATTAGCATAGCAACTGCCGGTTTTCACATTATACAAGGCATACGAAAGGGTTTTAAAAGCGGTAGCCCAGCTTGCCCCGTTGTTGGCATCGCTACCGTTGAGGCTGTCCACATAGAGGGTGTTGGTGGGGGCGCAGTCGCTTATCTTTACCAGAAAAGCATCTATACTTCCCCCAAACGTATTTTGATGTCCGCCGGAGGCGATGCCGGTGGTGGACGTTGTGTAGCCCGTCAGATAGACATTACCCGCCGCGTCTGTCGCGGAGGAATACCCATGCTCTATACCACTCCCGCCGTAATAGGTACCCCAGAGGCGGGTGCCGCTGCCATTAAATTTTACTAAGTATGCATCTCTTGTTCCGCCATAGGTGTTCTGAAAGCCTCCGGAGGCGATGCCGCTGGTAGATTCGGTATAGCCTGCCAGATATACATTGCCTGCCACGTCTGTCGCGCAGGAAGACCCATGCTCTAAACCACTGCCGCCATAATAGGTACCCCAGAGGCGGATGCCGCTGCCATCAAATTTTACTAAGTAAGCCTCTGTTAATCCGCTATGCGTATTCTGATGCCCGCCGGAGGCGATGGCGGAAGCAGATTGGGTATAGCCTGCTAAATAGATATTACCCGTTGCATCCGTAACGCAGGAATAACCATACTCTACAGCGCTGCCGCCGTAGTAGGTCCCCCAGAGGCGCGTACCGTTGCCGTCAAATTTCACCAGAAAGGCATCATTGTTGCCTCCGCCATAGCTGTTCTGATGCCCGCCGGAGGCGATAGCGGAAGTGGAAGTGGTAGTACCCGCCAGATACACATTGCCTGCCGCATCCGCAGCGCAGGATACACCATCATCATACGCGCTGCCACCATAATAGGTTCCCCAGAGGCGGGTGCCGCTGCCGTTAAATTTTACGAGAAAGGCATCATACACCCCCCCGCCATGGACACTCTGATGCCCCCCTAATGTGATGCCGGAAATAGAAGCGGTAATACCTGCCAGATACACATTTCCTATTGCGTCTATCGTACAAGCAGATGCGTTATCCCTGCCGGTGCTTCCATAGTAGGTAGCCCAGAGGCGGGTACCGTTGCCGTCAAACTTTACCAGGAAGGCATCATCATTTCCGCCATGAGTATTTTGAAAGCCTGCGAACGAGATGCCGGAAAGAGATAAAGTTTCTCCTGCCAGATATACATTTCCTGAAGCATCTGTGGTACAGGAGACGCCTATATCACGGTTATTACCCCCATAGTAAGTAGCCCATAATCTATTGCCATTGCCATCAAATTTCACGAGAAAGGCATCATAAATTCCCCCGCCATAGCTACTCTGAAATCCACCCGATGCAATGCCGATGGTAGATGCGGTATAGCCTGTCATATATACATTGCCGGAGGCATCCACTGCACATGAGCGACCATACTCATTCCCGATACCGCCATAATAAGTAGCCCAGCTCAGGGTGGGGTCTATAGTGAGGGTTTGGGCGCTATCATAGGCATCCACATTAAAGTGCAGCAGCCCTTCCGCATTCTGTACAAAACGGGTTGCCACTGTTTTTCCGGCTTGGTAGCTCACAGGTGTTTGCTCCGTAATGCTGCCAAGGCGGTTGCCGAGGTACAGGCTGCCGTCGGTTTTCAGTTTCAGCTCTTCCACATCGGTGGGTTGCAGGCGTATATCGGCAGGGTTGCCGCCGGGGCGGATGATGAAGTCGTATTTTACCTCATCCATAGCTCCTTTTCCGGAACTCGTATAAATTACCCAGTCTATATTGGGGTAGATGTCGTGAAAAATAATCTTTTCATAGCCATATACCCGGGTGGCGTTGTGGTTGTAGTATTGGGTATAGTCGCTGCTTTTGCCTTCGGTAGTGGTGGGGGCATTGGGGTTGGCGCCGACCAGCCTTATATCCATACGATAGGTTTCGGTGCGGATTTGTTTTTCCAGCAGCTCACGTTGCTTCTGTTCTTTGGGAGTTTCCGTTTTATCGGGGTGTTTATAGCCCTTGGGGTAGTGGGTGCGGGCAAACTGATAAGCCAATCCGTTGTTGCGCACAAATAAGGTAAGATTGCCGCTGCGGTAGCTGTAGCGCACGTTGCGGGCATCTTCCCCGGTTATCTGCCCTTTGTTTTCTTCAAAACGAGGCTGCATCTGCTGCATCCATGTCCGGGCTTTTGCTTCTGTAGCGGCTTGATTTTTCTCCGGCAAGGGATTAGCGAAGCTGCTGCTACACGATATAGCCACTAAGGCGAGGGCGCATAGCAAACGAGAGATAACAGATTGTTGGTTCATGAGAACGAATAGGTTGTTTTTTTAAAATTTATTTACGTCAGGAACGGGACAGATATGCCTAACAACTGCCTCTTTTTCCATAATATACTTTGCCGACAGACAATGCGTTGCGCGTTCAGATATATTCTATTTTATTAACCCCAACGAATGATTGTTCGGGTGGTTTAATCTTAACTAATACTTAGGGAGACGATATAGAAAATGTATAGAAAGAGTTTTTAGACAGGTATGAGCATCCTCAAATAATGAGGGTTTATTCGTCAAAATAAAAATGTCTTTTGCCTTTTTTGTACTGATAATAAGAAAAATGCACTATTCTGCCTAAGTGCGGTATTATTGTAGAGCGTTTAAGCATGTTATTCGTAAAATTTACTGCATTGCGAATCAAAGTATTCCGACTACGACCGCACAAATAAAATAAAAATAGTTTACGAATGCAAGCAGCATAGCTTGTAGGAGCATGGTCGGGCTATCAGCTTTACTCAGTAGGCATAGCTGTTCTCCGCTATCATTTTCTCTGCTATTTTTCTGCGGGAGGCTATGGTATTTCTGTCTGCTACTTTGGTAAATCGTTTCAGCCCCATCAGCATCATGCGGTGGTCATCGCCTTCGGCAAAAGCATTTATAGCGTTCCTGCCTGCACGGTGGATACGTTCTGCCGCATCATAGATATAGGTGCGCGCCATTTCGGTTTTCAGTTCGGTCAGCTCATCTTGTCTAATGGAATGAAGTTTTTCCACGCGCAGCAACATAGATTCCGCCACATAGGTTTCGATGAGCATATCGGCGAGGCACATTATTATTTCCTGTTCTTTAGAAAGGTTTTGCAGTAGCTTTTGCACGGCAGCGCCGGCGGTCATCAGTATTGCCTTTTTAAAATTGCGAATATAGGCATGGTCTTTAGCAAATCCGGTTTCTTCCGAAGCTCCAACATCAGGAATACTCGTGAGTTCACCGGCTATTTTCTTTGCGGCTTTCAGTAAATCCGGTTCTCCCTTCATTGCCCGTTTCAGCATCATATCTATAGTGAGCATGCGGTTGATTTCGTTTGTCCCTTCAAAAATGCGGTTGATGCGGGAGTCGCGATAAGCCCTATCCATAGGCGCTTCGGCGCTGTAACCCATTCCTCCGTATATCTGCACGCCTTCATCCACCACATAGTCCAGTGTTTCCGAAGCATGTACTTTAATGATGGCTGCTTCAATGGCAAATTGTTCGATACCTTTCAATCGGGCTTGGATTTCTTCCATACCGTCGTCTATCCATGCTTGCGTAGCTTCTTCTATATTGCGGCTGGCGCGGTACGTTGCCGATTCACTTGCGAAGGTGCGAATGGCTTGCTCGGCAAGTTTGTATTTTATAGCTCCGTAATCGGCTATGGGTCTGCCGAATTGTTCACGTTCACGGGCATAGCTTACTGCATGGTTGATGACTGCCTTCGCAGCGCCTACCGCAGAGCCGCCCAGTTTTATTCTACCTATATTTAAACTATTTACGGCTATTTTAAATCCGTTTTCGCGGGTGGATAAAAGATTTTCTACGGGCACTTTGCAATCATTGAAAAACACTTGCCTGGTGCTGCTTCCTTTGATGCCCATCTTTTTTTCTTCCGGGTTTAGGGAAATGCCTTCAAAATTTTTTTCTACTATAAATGCACTCAGATTTTTATCCTCCCCGATTTTGGCAAACACGGTAAATACATCGGCGAAGCCGCCGTTGGTAATCCACATTTTTTGTCCGTTGAGGAGATAATACGTTCCATCTTCGGAAAGCGTTGCTTTGGTTTTGGCGGATTGGGCATCAGAGCCGGAGTCGGGTTCGGTAAGGCAGTAGCAACCTTTCCATTCGCCTGTGGCGAGCTTACTTACATACTTCTTTTTTTGCGCTTCCGTTCCGTAGTAAAGTATGGGCAAGGTGCCGATGCCGGTGTGTGCTGCAAGGGCTACGGCAAAGGAATGTCCTGCGCCCATTATTTCTGTGGTGAGCATAGCGGTAACAAAATCTTTGCCTATACCGTTGTATTTTTCGGGAACGCTGATGCCCATCAAGCCCAGTTCGCCTGCTTTGTCCAGTAGGGAAAGCATAAGCCCTTCTTCCTGCCTGTCTATTTCTTCCAGCTTCGGAAAGACATACTCTTTCAAAAAATCACGACACATTTCTGCTATCATCTGCTGCTCTTCCGTCCATTCTTCGGGGATGAAGATGTGGGATGCGGGTGTTTCTTTAATGAGAAATTCGCCGCCTTTTATAGGCAGGTGATTTTCCTCATTCGCTGCTTCTTGACTGTTCATTTTTTTACATTTTAACCTATGTAATGCAATTCTAACTTCCTCATGGCTGCTACTCAGCTTTTCAGGTGTGCTTGTTGAATATCCGGTTCTGTTTTTTCCGTCATGGTTGCTATTGCCCCCTATATCACCTCAAAAACACCGGCTGCTCCTTGCCCCGTTCCCACGCACATCGTTACCATGCCGTATTTTTTATGTTGCCTTTTCAGTTCGTTCATAAGCTGCACCGTCAGTTTAGCGCCGCTGCATCCCAGTGGATGACCCAGGGCTATGGCGCCACCGTTTACATTGATAAGTTCCGGATTCAAATCCAATTCGCGAATGACTGCCAGCGACTGCGAGGCAAAGGCTTCGTTGAGTTCCACAAGATCCATATCGGATTGGCTGAGACCTGCTTTTTTCAAGGCTTTGGGGATGGCTGCCACCGGACCTATTCCCATAATGCGCGGAGGAACACCTGCCGTAGCATAGCTTAACAAGCGGGCTATAGGGGTGAGGTTATTCTTGATCATAAATGCTTCGCTCACCACCATTACAAAGGCGGCGCCATCGCTGGTTTGCGAGGAATTGCCCGCCGTAACCGAGCCGTTTGCAGCGAATACCGGTTTTAATTTTGCCAAAGCCTCCAATGAAGTATCGGCGCGGGGACCTTCATCCTGTGCTACGGTAAACGTTTTTGTTTTTTGGGTTTGAGCAACGGCATCGTAGTAAGTTTCTTCGATGGTAACGGGTACAATTTCATCCGTAAATTTCCCGGCTTCTATAGCGGCTATGGCTTTTTGGTGGGATTGGAAAGCAAAGGCATCCTGCTCTTCACGGCTTATGTTATATTCTTTGGCTACTGCTTCTGCCGTTAAGCCCATACCCCAGTAATAATCGGGATGCTCCATCGCCAGCTTTGTATCTGGCACTACTTTCCATCCGCCCATCGGTATCAGGCTCATGCTTTCGGAGCCGCCGGCTATAATACAATCGGCAAGCCCTGCATGAATTTTTGATGCGGCTATAGCAATGGTTTCCAAACCCGATGCGCAATAACGGTTTACGGTCATCGCCGAAACCTTATCGGTATCGAAGCTCATCAGCGATACAAAGCGTGCGAAGTTAAGTCCCTGTTCTGCTTCCGGCATGGCATTGCCTACGATGAGATCATCCACTTGCTCATGCGCTATCTGCGGCACGGAAGCCATCAGATGTTTGATGAGGGTTGCGGCAAGCACATCCGGCCGGGTGAAACGAAAACCGCCCCTGTTGGCTTTGCCTACTGCGCTACGAAAACCGGTTACTATATATGCGTTCATGGTTGCGATTTTAGAGGATGAATTTTAGAGGATGGCAAGAAATTTAGAACCATCTTGAATTAATTCCTGAGCAGTTTTCCTCCGTTCAATAGGGATTGTATTCGTTCCAATGTTTTCCGTTCCATTGCCAAACTCAAAAATGCCTGCCGTTCCAAATTCAATAAATACTGTTCGCTTACTTCTGTGGGTTGGGATAAATCGCCGCCGGCTAATACATAGCCCAGCTTTTGTGAAATCTTCATATCATACTCGCTGATGTACTTTCCGGAAAGCATGGAATGAGCGCCAAGATAGGCTAAGCCTAAGGCCATATTGCCCAATACCTTCACATCCGTTCGCGGTAGAGGCGGTACATAACCGGCATTCGCCATTTGCAGGCAAGCGGCTTTTGCTTCCCCCAATAAACGATTATAGGAAATCACCACCTTGTCATGACCTTTACGCAAATAACCCAATTCAAATGCTTCTTCTGCGGAAGTAGAAACCTTTGCCTGACCAATCGTTAAAAAACGTTCTCTAAATCGGTTCAGCGCTACATCACCTTCTTTCAGTTCATCGGACAAGCGCACTGCAAATTCTTTGGTACCACCTCCGCCGGGGATTAAGCCGATGCCAAATTCCACCAAGCCTATATACGACTCTGCATGTGCCACTACTTTATCGGCATGAAGGCAAAGCTCACAACCGCCGCCCAGCGCCATGTTGTGCGGCGCAACCACTACAGGGATGGAAGAGTAGCGAATCCGCATCATCGTATTTTGAAACTGACGAATCGCAACATCCAGCTCCTCCACTTCCTGCTCTACCGCCATCATAAAGATGAGCGCCACATTTGCACCGGCGCTGAAGTTGGCTCCGTTGTTGGAAATTACCAATCCTTTATAGTCCTTCTCTGCCAGGTCTATAGCTTTGCGAATACCTTCAACCACTTCCCCGCCTATGCTGTTCATCTTGGTATGAAACTCAAGGTTGAGGATGCCATCGCCAATATCCGTAAGCGTAGTGCCGCTGTTTTTCCAGACGGTATTTTTTTCCCGAATATGCTCCAGCAAGATAAATGCTTCCGTGCCGGGGATTGGTTTGTAGGATGCCGAAGGAATAGCATAATAAAGTCGCTTGCCGTCTTCAAGAATATAGAACGTTTTTTTGCCGGAGTCCAGCAAATCCCGCACCCATTTCGGTAAGTTAAAACCCGCGTTCGTTATGGCTTTTGCCGTTTCTTCCACGCCGAGCGCATCCCATAGTTCAAACGGGCCAAGCTCCCATCCGAAGCCTGCTTTCAGCGCATCATCTATTGTATAAAGTTCATCGGCTATTTCAGGAATTCTGTTGGCAGCATAGGCAAGCAAAGGATAAAGCGTAGCCCTGTAAAAAGCGCCGGCTTCATCGTTAAAATGTACAAGTAATTTCAATCGTTGCTTCAAATCATCCACCTGTTTGGCTGCCTCCAGCGCTGCGAAGGTGGTTTTTTTTGAAGGTCGGTATTCAAGAGTATTCAGGTCGAGCACCTGAATTTCCGTGTTGCCGTTTTCCCCTTTGCTTTTTTTGAAAAATCCTTGCCCTGTCTTACTTCCCAGCCATTTTCGGGTAATCATTTGATGCACAAAATCCGGCACGCGCAGCACCTCGCGGGCTTCATCTTGGCGCAGGTTTTCCGCTAAATTATCGGCTACCATAGCCAGCGTATCTATACCTACTACATCTGCAGTGCGGAAGGTTGCCGATTTAGGACGACCCATAATCGTCCCCGTCAATCTATCCACTTCTTCGATGCTCATTCCGGATTGGGCTACATAGTGCAACAAACTCATGATGCTGAATACGCCGATGCGATTGCCTATAAATGCCGGTGTGTCTTTTGCAAGCACGGTGGTTTTTCCCAACTGTTTTTCTCCGTACTTCATCAGGAAATCCACAATCTCCGGCGAGGTATGCGGCGTAGGGATAATCTCCAGTAATTTTAAATAACGCGGAGGATTAAAAAAATGAGTGCCGCAAAAATGTTTTTGAAAATCTTCCGTTCTTCCTTCCGCCATCAGATGGATAGGAATGCCGGACGTATTGGAACTGACGATGGAACCTTGTTTCCTATACACATCCGCTTTTTCCAACACTTGCTTTTTAATATCCAGTTGCTCCACCACCGCTTCTATAATCCAATCGCAGTCGGCAATGCGGTGCATATCATCTTCAAAATTTCCGGTGGTAATACGGCTTGCAAATTTCTTACTGTAAAGCGGCGCAGGATTGGATGTTAAAGCAAACGCCAGCGCCTCGTTCACGATTTTATTGCGTAGGTTTTTATCCTCTGCGGGAGCATCTTTAGGAACTATATCCAGCAAAAGCACTTCCAGACCCGCATTGGCGAAGTGGCAGGCGATACGGCTTCCCATCACGCCCGAGCCCAGTACCGCCGCTTTCTTGATAACTCTGTTCATACCCGTTTATTTTTTCACCCACCTTTCTATAAATCTATGCTTTTTATTTTTAAAAAAATGCCAATAAAGGAATAGCCTTCCGGGCCGGCTGAAAGGATAAAGGTTTTTTTGTGTCCGGCATAGGAATGCCGATGAAGCTATGGTGGCGATAGCACCGTTCCACAGAGGATTGCTATCGGGCTTTTCTTTCCTTACCTTTAAGCATTTCCCATCCATGAAAAAAGAAAACGACTACATCATAAAAGGAGGAAAAGAAGGCAAGCAACGCCTGGATGTACTCTCCGGCATATTGAACGAGCACAGCCTCCGGCTTATCGAAAAAGACATGCCGCTGCAAGGAAAGCGTTTTTTAGAACTGGGTTGCGGTGGCGGAAATCTTGCGCTTGCGGTGGCAAAAAAAATAGGGAAAGAAGGTGCTGTAACCGCGGTGGATTTTGATGAGGAGATTCTGGCACTTGCCCGCGCACAAGCACTGGAAAACGGAGTGGATACGCTTTCTTTTATGGCTATGGATGCTTCGGAAATCAACTTTTCGGAAGAATACGACATTGTATATACCCGTTTTTTATTATCGCATTTAAAAGCGCCTGACGAATTAATCGGCAAGATGATTCGCGCATTAAAACCGGGAGGTAAACTGCTGGTGGAGGATATAGATTTTTCCGGTCATTTTTGCTACCCGCCTTGTCTTGCTTTTGAAACGTATCAACGTCTTTTTGTAACGGCGGCACGCCACAACGGACAAGACCCCGACATAGGCTTATCGCTTTTCAGCAGGTTGCAGGGAAAAGGGTTGCATAAAATTGCCTATGAAGTTTTTCAACCTTCGCATCATAAAGGAAACGGAAAATGGATGGCTTATAATACGATGGACAAGATTAAAGAAGCGGTAGGGAAACAACAATTAGCCACCTCCGAAGAAATAACCGCTATCTTACAGGAGCTGGAGCGATTCACTCTTGATGAAGATTCAATCATCAGCCTGCCGAGAGTCTTCGCCGCCTGGGGCTATAAAGGCTGAGAATTTTCCGGAAGGATTATCGGTTTTGATGAATCAGTTTTTCCAGTTCATTTGCCTGCGCTACGCCCGATTGCCGCCAGATTGTTTTTCCGTTTTTAAATAAAATAAGCGTGGGCACACTTTGCACCTGAAAAGCTGCTGCCGTTTGCTGGTTTTTGTCCACATCTATTTTGAGGATGATAGCGTTTTCCCCGACCCTGCTTTTTAAATCTTCCAAAATAGGCGACATCATTTTGCACGGACCGCACCAGGTAGCAAAAAAATCTACAAGTACCGGCTTATCCTGATTTATTATTTCTTGAAAGGTCATCTTGTTTTTTTTCTTTTTTAAAAATGGAGCCTAAAAGCCCGCCCATCACTGCTCCGTAAAGTGTACTGTTGGTGGGGCTGGACGTGATGGTGCAACTTCCCGAATTGCAACCCACAAATTTCCAATAAAAGAACCCTGCCACAGCTCCTGATACCACACCAATAAGCGTGAGCAGGTTTTTCCTAAAAAATGTTTTTATCATTTGCGTTCGTTCCATCTGATTTTCCACATTCCTCTTAAATCACCCGGTTGGTAGCCGATTGCTTTATCATTCGGATATTTTTGGGCGATAATTTTTTGCGTGCTTTCCAAAATATCCTCTTTCTTACCGTGGCATTGGATGCACGCGGGCATAGCTATGGTAATGGGTTTGTAATAATAAATGGCACCGTTCTCTTCATCTTGCTCCACCAGGCTTGTTTGTTCTGTTTTTATTTTTTGCCAAGCCATGCTATCTCGTAATGTTTGAAGTGCATTAGCCGGGTTTCGATTTTTATCGCTTAATCGTTGGATAAGAACATTCCCTTCGCGGGCGATGCTGTCGGTAAAAGGGAGGGCCTCTGCTTCGCAAAAGGCGATCGCGTAATCGGTTCCGCCGTGGGCTATGGCTGCGGATACTTTTTGCAACAACTGTTTTTGCGCGGTAGCGGCTATGCTGTCGCCCAAATGCGTCCATGCTTTTTTCTCTTCATCCGATAGGTTTTTTTGCGGTGTGCTGCACGCGGAAAGCAGAACCGCAGCTATCATTATGAACCTGATAATTTGCTGCATAGGATGATTCATTTTACTTCTTCAAAACTTGGTTCTTCTGTTTCTTTATTGCTTTGCAGGCGTTCCGTTTTGCAAGAAGGCGAAGTGCCGCAACAACCGATATTGAGCAGAGGCATCAGTAAAAATAATACACCTGCTCCTGTAAAAAGCCAGTCGCGGGTAACCATGCCTTGCACCATGATAAAAATGCCTATAGCCAGCCGCAGCCATCGCATAAAGTTCCAGGTTTTTAAATAGCTTTTCATGGAGTTTGTTTGGTAAGTTGATCTACATTTTGCCAAGTGCCGCCATTCAACACCTGTTGAAAACCGTTTCGTTCTAAGATGTTTTTTGCCTGATTGCTGCGGCTTCCGCTTTGGCAGAAAACAAGGATATTCTTTTTTCCTTTGAATCGTGATAGCTCACCGGGCAATTTATCCAACGGGATATTTACAGCGCCTTTCGCGCTTCCCTTCATAAATTCGGAAGGTGTGCGCACATCTACTAAAAACGCTCCGTTTTCTATAGCTTCTTTTAGCGTGCTTTGGTCTGTCTGTGCAAATAGCTTTCTGAAAATTTCAAACATGCCGTAAAATTGCGCAGTTGTTTTGGTCTTTACGGTAACATAGGTTACACAAGCAAAACGTTTTGTATAAAAAGCTCATCGCCTGTATAGCCGGCTTCCCTATGCAAGTATGATTTTGTTTCTGCCCAGCTTCACTTTCCCCATCAGCTCCAGTTGTTTGAGCAAACGGGAAACCACTACACGCGCAGTTCCCAACTCGTTAGCCAATTGTTCATGAGTAAGGTTCAAGGTGGAGCTTTTCGTTATTTCTTTTTTCTTTTGTAATAAAGCCAGCAACCGATCATCCATTTTTTTGAATGCAATGGCATTGACGATTTCCAGCAATTCTTCAAAGCGTTTATGATACAGCCGGAAAATATATTCTAACCATTGCGGATATTCTTTGATAAACAGCGATACTTTTTCGATGGGTAAAAACAAGATTTCGGCAGGGTCTTCCACTTCCGCTCTTATCTTACTTGTTTCCCCGTGTAAACCACCTAAAAAAGACATGATGCAACTTTCACCCGCCTGGATGTAATACAGCAAAATCTCCCTGCCGTCTTCCTCCGTTCGGATGATTTTCAATACGCCTTTGGTAACGATGGGGATAGACCGGATGTGCGCATCTTTGTTTAGTATAATCGCTCCTGCTTTGTAGGTTTTTCTGATGCTGTATTGTTGCAGTTTTTCTATTAATTCGGGAGATGTTTTAAACTCGGCGATCTGATGCAATTCTTCCATACAATAAAGTTAGAAATTTGTTTTGCCGGCTATCGTTTAAAAAAAATATAATCGGTAGCCAATGGTTCAAGTCCGTGTTGCTTAAATTCTGTTGCAATTTGCCCCCTATGATAGGTGGAATGATTAATGACATGAAACAATATACTCCGAATATTATTGCTAAACATTTGTCCTTTGCTGTTGGTATAACGGACAGTATCGGCTAAGTCAAAATGTTCCAATATGAGTAAGCTATGGTCGTAGTTGGTTTGGTTCCTAGTTTTTAGCTGCGGCATAGGATGGAGCATCCAGACACCCGGTATCTGTTCTTTCGGGTCTATTCGGTTATTCCAAATTTGATGTGCGTTCAGCAAATGATTAAACAGTCCTACGGCTTTTTCGGAGGTTTTGTCAGGATGGTTTGCGAACACCTCATACAAATGTTGATTGAAATGATGATTGTATTCAAATAGTTCTTTAAAAAACGGTTTCATGTAGCCTTTTCTTTTTTACTTGTTTCAAATCAATAATGTTCATAGGATTGGAAGAAAAGCCGCTGATGTTTTTCTGCAAGAAGTGCATGCGCTGGTCGTAGTATAGGGGCACTACGGGCGCATAGCTGATGGCAAGGCTATCCATTTTCCTATAAAGTAGTCTGCGTATGCTATCCTCTTCCTTCATGCTTGCATCATACCATTCATCAAACTGCGGATTGGAAAATCGGGTATAATTGGGCGGCGAGGGCAGGCGGCTGTCGAACACGGCAAGATAGGTTTCCGCATCGGGGTAGTCGGCTATCCATTGTGCACGGAAGAATGCCGTTTTGTTTTTTGCCATTTGTTCTTTGATGATAGCGGGTTGCATGATTTCTACTTGCAGTTTTATTCCTACATCTTGTAGTTGCCCCGCTACGAAGTTTACCAAATCGGCATAATTATCCGGTGTGATGATGGTGATAGGAGGCAAGCCTTTTCCGTTGGGGTAGCCTGCTTCCGCCAGCAGTGCCAGACTTTTTGCGGGATTATAGTCATATCCGTAAGTCGCCAGGGTATCGAAGCCGGCCATGCCCGGTGGTATAAAACCTCCGGTAGCGGGGATGCCCATTCCGTTCTTAAAATAGGTAATCATTTTTTTGCGATCTATAGCATAGTTGATAGCGCGGCGGATGAGTACGTTTTTAGTAGGTGCGTTTTTAATAAGCGGATGGGTGCTGTCCACATTAAATCCTAAGTACTCGGTATTGAGATATACATTTTTTTGCAGCGTTAGGATCTTTTCGTATTCGGCTTTCAGCGTAGCTTTTCGCGTTAGCACCAGGTCTTTGAACGAGCCGTCCACTCCATTCACAAAATCCAGCTTTCCTTGCAAAAACAACAGGAACTCGGTAGCCTTATTATCAAAAAAAGAAAATTGCACGGCATCGAGGTAGGGAAGCCGTTTTCCTGCGCTGTCTTTCTGCCAGTAATGTTCGTTTTTATGCAAGACCAGCACATTTCCTTCATCCCAGTAATGAAAGCGGAAAGGCCCGGTGCCGCAGGGGTGATTTCGAAAATCCTTACCATAATGCTCTGCTACCTCCTTAGGAAGGATGCTGCAATAAGGCATACTCAGTATTTCCGGAAGAGGGCGAAAGGGACGAATCAGCCGGATCTGCACCACCGTGTCGTTGAGTGCGGTAAAAGGATGTTTTTTTACCACTCTGTCATTGAAAATCCATGCGCCTGTAGAAGCGGTGGCGGGGTCAATGAGCCGGTTGAAGCTATACACCACATCATGTGCCGTCATTTTTCTGCCTTTACCATTTTCAAATAACGCATGATCCTGAAAAAAAACATCATTCCGCAGAAAGAACGTATAAACCAATCCGTCTGTACTTACCTCCCACCGCGTAGCCAACGAAGGAGTGAGGTGCAGTCCGGCATCGGTCTCTACAAGGGTGTTGTATAGGGCATGAGCGCACCACATGGTAGAAAGGTCTTTGGCAAAGGCAGGATCTAAGGACTCCAGCCCGCCCACCAGGTTGAGATGGAAAACGGATTTGTCCGACACGCTTTGCTTTTCCCTACAAGAAAAGCCGGTAACGGCGATAGCCAGCAAAAGGACATAGCATTTTCTGAAAAACATGTTTTGCAAGATATAATTTTTTAAGAGCGCATAAAGCCGGACGCCATAGCGAAGAAACCGGATCAAGTGATTGGATTTTTTAATTTGACTTTGTATCTTGTCATTTTTTTTAAATGATAAAAAAATGATGAAACGAAAAATACGTAAAACCCTATTCATTCTTCTCATCCTTGTGATAGTGGGTATCGCTTCCTTGCTCACGTATGTAAAAACTGCCTTGCCGAATGTAGGCGAAATGCCGCAACTCACCATAGAGCGAACACCGGATCGGATAGCCCGTGGCGCATACCTCGCCCAGCATGTGATGGTGTGTGTGGATTGTCATTCGCAGCGGGACTGGAGCTTGTTTGCCGGTCCGCCGGTAGCCGGCACCTATGGTATGGGAGGCGAAGTATTCGATCAAAAGCTGGGATTCCCGGGTCGGTTTGTAGCACCTAATATTACACCTGCCGCGATTGGGAATTACACCGATGGTGAATTGATGCGCGCCATTACCTGCGGCGTAGCAAAGGATGGCAGGGCTTTATTTCCTGTGATGCCTTACGGTAATTTTGGCAAAGTGAGCGAAGAAGATATAAAATCCATCATCGCCTATATCCGCACCTTACAGCCCGTAGAAAACAAAACGGAGCCATCGGAAGCGGATTTCCCGATGAATTTTATCATCAATACCCTGCCGCACGCCCCTTCATTCCGCCCTATGCCCGACCCCTCCGACCTGAAAGCCTACGGAGCCTATCTGGTAACGGCTGCCAGTTGCTACGACTGCCATACCCGGCAAGAAAAAGGCGAATTTGTAGGGAAGCCCTATGCAGGCGGGATGGAATTTCAATTTCCCGACGGCTCTATAACCAGGTCGGCTAATATTACCCCGCACCCTACCGGTATCGGAGCATGGACGGAACAGGCGTTTATCAACCGTTTTAAAGCTTATACGGACACAGGCTATCATCCGCAAAAAATAGAGCCGGGCGCATTTCAGACCGTAATGCCCTGGACGATGTATGGCGGCATGACCGACTATGACCTTAAAGCGATATATGCTTATCTGCAAACGCTCGCTCCGGTAGAAAATGAAGTGGTACATTTTTCGCCTTCTAAGTAGGAGATTCCTGTTTTATACATGCAGTACAAGCAGCATTTTGTGGTCAATGCCATCAAAAAAAATCCTATTGTATATTCCCCCTCTTGTTCTTTAAAATACCCTTCTGAACTAACTCTTTTGTTTTCCGACCACACCGTTCATTTATTAGCAGTAGCTTTGGCGAGGTATTTGCAATGTACTTGCCCATAGCCGTTTTTTATGAAATTAAGACTCCTTTTTTTACTTATCTCTTTCCTATCGGGCAATCTCCTTTTCGCACAAACATTTTCCCTCACCGGCACGGTACTGGACGGCAGCGACAACTCCGAATTAATCGGTGTACCGGTAGTGGTTTCCCCCACCACCGATACGGCTATGAAATATGGAAATGTAACCGATGAAGAGGGGCACTTCGTTATAGACAACCTTCCGGCAGGTTCTTACCTCCTGAAGATTGCTTATATAGGTTTTGAATCTTATACCCGTACGATCAACCTTACCCAAACCACTGCTATCGGCACCCTGAAACTGAAAATCTCCTCTACCCAACTGACAAATGTAACCGTTACCGAGCAAGCCGTGCGTGGCGTACAATCGGGCGATACCACCAGCTTCAATGCCAATGCCTATAAAACCAATCCCGATGCGGTAGCCGAAGATTTACTGAACAAAATGCCCGGCATCTCTACCCAAGGCGGCACGCTGAAAGCCAACGGTGAAGACGTGAAGCAGGTATTGGTGGATGGCAAGCCTTTTTTTGGCGATGACCCCAGCACCGCTATCAAAAACCTGCCTGCTGAAGTGATTGATAAAATACAAGTCTTCGATAAACTGAGCGACCAGGCGCAGCTTACCGGTTTTGACGACGGCAATGCACAAAAAACCATCAACATCGTAACCAAGCCGGGAAAAAATACCGGGCAATTTGGGAAAATATACGGCGCTGCAGGGGCTAAAGACCTACAAATGAACCCGCTTCTTTATAGCGTAGGCGGCAATATGAATCATTTTAAAGGAGATACAAGAATTTCCTTTATTGTATTGAGCAACAATATCAACCAGCAAAATTTCAGTTCGGATGACCTGACCGGTGTGATGAGCGCCAACTCCGGCGGCGGAAGAAGAGGTGGCGATTGGCATGGCGGCGGCGGAATAGGCAATTTTTTAGTAGGGCAGCAAGGCGGCATTACCAAAACCAATTCCATAGGACTTAACTATAGCGACCAATGGGGGAAAAACATAAAGGTTTCGGGAAGTTATTTCTTCAATAATACAAATAATGAAAACCGGACCGGACTCGCCCGGACTTATTTTTCTACCAACGACAGCCTACTCCTATACCGCGAACAAAGCAATACCCATACAAGCAATACCAACCACCGTGCTAACCTGCGTGTGGAATATGAGATAGACTCCAATAACACCCTCATTCTTACACCCCGTATCAGTTTTCAACTGAATGATTATGCAAGAATATTGACGGGCGACAGCAAACGTGCCGACAGCAGCCGGGTGAGTGCTACCGACAACCGGACCTCCTCCCTCAACAATGGCTATAACTTCAGCAATAACCTCGTATATCGTCATAAATTTAACAAGAAAGGCAGAACGCTTTCTCTGAACCTGAATACGCAAATCAACAACCGTGGTGGTGAAGGGAGCTTGTATTCCGTCAATGAATACATAGGCAGCGATACCGACCGGCTGGATCAGCGATATGATCTTACCAGCGATGGCTATACTTTGTCCGGCAGTCTGAATTATACCGAGCCACTCGGTAAAAACAGTCAGTTGATGGCAAACTATGCTCCTTCTTTTTCGGGAAATAAATCCGATAAACAAACCCTGAACAGAGAAAACGGCGATGACTATACCGCTATGGATACGCTGCTTTCCAATAAATATGAAAACACCTATACCACGCATCGTGGAGGGCTAAGCTACCGCTACAATAGTGAAAAAATCCGGCTGACCATAGGTGCCGATTATCAGGATGCCACATTAGACGGCTTGCAAATATTTCCTTATGCCTTCAAGCTGCAAAAAAACTTCTCGAACCTCTTGCCCAATGCATGGTTTAATTATAAATTTTCCAAGAACAGCAACCTGCGCATTATGTATCGCACACGCACCCAAGTGCCCAGCATCCAGCAGTTGCAAAGCGTGATTGACAATTCCAACCCCTTGCTTTTAAGAACCGGTAATCCCAATCTGGCGCAGAGCTATCAGCACTCTTTGATGCTGCGCTACGGAAGCACCAATACACAGAACGCCACTACCTTCAACGCTATGGCCTTTGCCAACTATACCAATAACTATATTGCCAACCAGACCCTTATCGCTACGACGGATTCTATTGCCACGGATGGAATTATTCTTCCCATAGGCGGGCAGCTTACCCGTCCGGTGAACCTTGATGGCTATTATAGTATTCGCAGTTTTGTAAGTTATGGGATGCCGTTGAGCGTTATCAAATCCAACCTGAACCTGAACACAGGCATCAACTTTACCCATACGCCCGGCTATATCAATGACCGGATTAACTATGCGGATAATTACAGCTTTAACGGCGGAGTGGTGGTGAGCAGCAATGTCAGCGAAAATCTGGACTTCACCCTTTCCTATAACGGCAATTATAATGTGGTGAAAAATACCATCAACAAACGGTCGGATAATAATTACTACACCCAAAACACCTCCGCAAGGCTTAACTGGATTTTCCTGGGTGGGTTTACCTTTACTACCAGCTTGGATCATCAGCTTTACAGCGGACTTTCGCAGGGGTTCAACCAGAATTTTCTGCTGTGGAATGCCGGACTTGGCTATAAATTCTTTAAAAACCGTTCACTGGATGTGCGTCTGAATGTATATGACCTTCTCAACCAAAACAGAGCCATCACGCGTACCGTTACGGAAACTTATATCGAAGACAGTTACACGAATGTATTGCAACGCTATTTTATGCTGAATATCAGCTATACACTACGCAGATTCGGCGGTAAAAGCGTTAGCCAGCAAGACCTGGAAAAGCAAATAGACAAAGACGGAAATATAGAACATGGCAGAAGAATGCACGAAAGAGGTATGGGGCAACGCCACCCTTGATTATAAAGTGCATATCCATCCCTTTTCCTGCCTCGGTTGCGCCAATTGCTGTATGGAAATAATGCGCTGCAAAAATTAAAGGGCATCAATCAGTTCGTTCAGCTCTTGTTTGTGTCCTATATTTAATTTCTGCCGCAGCCGGTAATTGGCTACCCGCAGCGTTTCCTGCGACACGCCGAGCATTAGCGCCATTTCATGCTGGGTAAGTTTCAAACGGGTGAGCATGATAAAGCGCTGTTCCGATGTGGTAAGGTTGGGGAGTTGGGCATTGAGCCTGTTTGAAAATCCTTTATGCACTTTTTCAAATTTGTGCCGAAAATTGTCCCAATCATCATTAGTGAGCAATGTGCTTGTCTTGAGCTCGTCCACCAGCTCCCATTCTTCGTTGGATTTCAGTTGTTCTTCCAGAGTCGCTATCTGCTGGTTTTTATGAAGCAGGTGTTGGGTATATTCATTGAGTTGCAGCCGTGTGATTTCCAGCTCTTGTTCCGCTTCTTTCAATTTCAAATCCTTTATCCTGCGTTCGCTCCGTCTTTTCATCACTCCGTAAAATATACTGCTCAGCAATCCGATTCCTATAATAGCTCCATAAAGGATGCGCTCTTTATTTTTGGCTTTTTGTTGTTGTAGCGCTGCCTGATAGGTATTTGTTTCGAGCTGCTGGGAAAACAATTGGAGCTTTAGCTTATTGTATCGTTCGCTGTATTTTCGCTGGGCTTCCAGTGCAGAATCCCACATTTTTACGGATTGTTCATCCATCCCCATCCGCTGATACCATTTGGCTAAAACCCTATAATACGATTTGGAATAATCTTCTGCCCGATAGAGGTTTATCAATTCCCTGGCGCTGTCCAGCAACAGCTTGGCTTCATCCGGCCGGTTGTAATGGAGCAATATATCCGCAAGCGGAGTCATAGAGGCTACTACATTTCCCCATTGTTTGCCTTCCAGCGAAACCCTTATATCTGTGCGCAACATAGGAATTGCCCTTTCGTAATCGTTGGATAGATAGTAGTTGATTCCTAAGTTGCCCGTGGACATGGCGTAAAGCAAAGGCTTATTCTCTTGAATATAGTTGAGATGACGTCCTTTATCAAAATAATAATTGGACGAATCATATTGTTGCATTTTACGATGGTAAAGTCCCATGGTATTGTGTGCATGCCATATTGCTTCCATATCTTTGGCGCTTGCGAGACCTTGGTAGTCTATCAGTTCCCTTAGCCGGGCAAGTGCTGCCGGAAGTTCTCCGAAATTGTAATAGACATGGGCGATGCTCACCCGGAAAAAAGCCTTATGGTACATGCTTTGGTCGGGCATGGCATCCAGTTGGCGTTCCATTTCATTACTGGCAGCAAAACTTAGTGAGTAGTTATGGGTATTCCCGGCGTAGTGTTCCTGCACGCTTAGAAACCGGACTGCCAGCATTTTATTGTTCAAGTTCAGGGATCGTTTCACCCCTTCTTCTATCAAAGAAAGCAGATGTTTTTGCTGATCCCATCTCAGGTATTCGAGATATTGCACCTCAAGCAGCATAGCCTCCAGTTCAAACTCTTCACTGTTTTTCGTTTTTGCATAGGCTTTTATTTTTTGGATTTCATCCCAGCTTTCTACCGAATCGCCATGGAGGATCAAGTGCGTGTAGAGATCATCCAGCCATGCCGCCCGGTCATTATAAGGCATGCAACAAATCGAATCATAGGCAATGGCACCGGCTGCAGGAGTATAAAAAGGAAAAAAGAAAAAGAACGTGATGAAGAGCGTCCTGTATAGAAAAAAATTAAATTTATAATACTTCGGCCTGCCTGTTCTAACCATATTTTCAGAAAACATACCCTTATGTTACAAGGTGATGGGACGGGATAATGTTTAAGAGGCAATATTAATAAAAATATGGCAGGGTACAACAGGCTATGCTGTTAGGTTCTTCTTGTAAAATAGACCAGTCATAGGGTTGATTAATGAAAAATAGAGGGAAGGCAGGGTGGATTTTTCCGCACCAAAAAAACAATAATATACATATCTACCGCTATAGGAAATATATTTATCAAATTTGAAATAAATCAGCATAGACAATGGTTTCCGCTATGTGCTACAACATTCCTACGCCGTTGCTACGGAATTGCTACGCCTCAAAATTGCCGTGCGGTAATCTCGTTTCCTATTATTACAGCCGCTTTAAATACGCCCATACATGTGCAAAATTTTATTATTCAGGATGAGTTTATGGACCCTCCTGATCGGTTTGACCTCGGCAGGGACCGCACCTGCCCAGACAGCTCTATATGCAAAAAATGGAAAGGATGCGCTATATGACATTACAAGTAAAAAGAATATAGCGTCCACAGAGGGAGTCCCTGTTCCGGCAATCATGCGCCAAATGAAGGACGTCCGGCAGCCCCGTTTTGAAGAAAACAAAGGGCAGATAACCGGGGAAGATGCAAGCAAAGTGCGCTACAGCTACCGCAGCGGCAACCTTACCTTATTTGTACTCAACAACGGATTGGCTTATCAGTTTGCCCGCACCCACTACCCCAAGGGCTATAAACACCCCGATAAAACGGAAACCCCCGAGGAACGTAAGCAACGTCTGCTGCTGGAAAAACAAATCCGCACCGAAACTTACCGTATGGACATAAGGCTGGCGGGAGCCAACCCCAATGCCACCATCACTACCGAAGGAAAAAGCAGCGACTATACCCGGTACTACAACCACAATGCCACCCAGGTATATGGCTATGAAAAGATTATTTTCCACGACATCTACCCCAATATAGACTGGGTGATTTATACCCAGGGCAACGCCATCTCTTCCCCTTTCGGGGAAGGTAGGCAGGGGGCAGAAGGGGAGGTCAAATATGACTTCATCATCCGCCCCAGCGGCAACCCTGCCGATATACGACTGCAACCCACCCATGTGGAAGAGTTGAAACTGCAAGCCGATGGCAGCCTGTACCTCGGCAACCGCCTTGGCAGCATTACGGAGCAAACACCCGTGAGCTACCAAGCCGGAAAAACCCTGGCTACCCGTTTTGTGCAGGATGCAAAAGGATTGCTGGGCTTTAGTGTGGATGCCTATGATAGCACCCAGCCCCTCACTATTGACCCCTTTGTGAACTGGGCTACTTACTACGGGGGCGGTGGCGCTGAGCTGGCCTATTCCTGTGCAGTGGACGCCTCCGGCAATATCTATCTGGCCGGCTATACCTCCTCCACCTCCGCCATCGCCTCCGGGGGGCATCAGAATACGTATGGCGGAGGAAACTATGACGCTTTTTTGGTAAAGTTTGACGGCAACGGCACCCGTTTATGGTCCACCTATTATGGCGGTAGCGGGGAAGATGTAGGTCGTTCCTGTACTGTGGACGCTGCAGGCAACGTGTATCTGACAGGCTATACCAGTTCCACCTCGGGCATCGCGTGGGGCGGGCATCAGAACAGTTATGGCGGGGGAATTGATGCCTTTCTGGTAAAATTTAACAGCAGCGGTACCCGCCTCTGGGGCACCTACTACGGCGGAAGCATGGATGATGAGGGTAATTATTGCGTTGTGGATGCCGCGGGTAATCTTTATTTGGCAGGGGAGAGCGAATCCACCTCCGGCATCGCCTCCGGCGGGCATCAGAATACGCATGGCGGAGGATGGGTGGATGCTTATTTAGTAAAATTTGATGGCAGCGGTACCCGTCTTTGGGGCACCTACTACGGCGGAAGTTGGGGTGATGAGGGTTATTCCTGCGCTACGGACGCAGCGGGCAATGTGTATCTGGCAGGTTCTACCAGTTCCAACTCGGATATCGCTTCCGGCGGGCATCAGAATACGTATAGCGGAGGAAAGGATGCCTTTCTGGCAAAATTTAACAGCAGTGGTACCCGTCTCTGGGGCACCTACTACGGCGCAAGCGGACAGGATGAGGGTTATTCCTGCGCTACGGACGCAGCGGGCAATGTGTATCTGGCAGGCTATACCGGTTCCACCTCGGGTATCGCCTCCGGCGGGCATCAGAATACGCATGGCGGAGGATGGGTGGATGCTTATTTAGTAAAATTTGATGGCAGCGGTACCCGCCTCTGGGGCACCTACTACGGCGGGAGCGGGGCAGAATATGGTAATTCTTGTGTTGTGGAC
>JAEZZY010000025.1 GCA_023418315.1 Bacteroidota bacterium | reverse complement strand
AGTACTCCTTCCCGTAAAATAGAATGGATGTACAAGGCATTGTTGGCTATGTTCCATCGTCTGCGGTTGCCATAAAAAGAATGTGCGGAAGGTCCGATACCCAAGTAGGGAATGCCTTTCCAGTAATGCGTATTGTGGATTGCATAGGCATCTTTCTTAGCCAGGTTGGATATTTCATAATGCTCATAGCCCATGTCTTCTGCTTTTTCCATCAGCAGCTCAAACTGGTGCGCCGCTTTTTCCTGATCTATAGGCGCTGTTTTCTTTTTCCGGATTTGATGATGCAATAAGGTTCCTTCTTCTACCGTTAGGGCATAGGCAGAAAAATGCGGAATATCCAGCTCTTTTGTTTTTTGAAGATTAGCAAGCCAGTCGTTGTCGGTAAGATGAGGCGAACCATAAATAAGATCCAGCGTAAGATTGGTAAAACCTGTATCCTGCGCGGCTTTTAAGGCATAGTCGGCCTGCTGTGCATGATGCGCGCGGTTCATAAAACGCAAATCCTCTTCCTGAAAAGACTGCACGCCTATACTGAGTCGGTTTACAGGGGTTTGCCGCAGCGACTTCAGATAAGGCAGGTTCAGGTCATCCGGATTGGCTTCGAGCGTAACTTCTTTTAACCGGGCTATAGGGAACTGTTTTTGTACGGAATCGAACAACCGGTTTATTTCATCCGCGGAAAGCAACGAGGGAGTACCGCCGCCGAAGTAAATCGTTTCAATCGCTTCGCCTTGTAAGAAATCCCGTTGCAGCTCCAGCTCTTTATGCAAGGCTATAAGCAGCTCCGCTTTCATGGATAGCGAAGTGGAAAAATGAAAATTACAATAGCTGCATCGCTGTTTGCAAAAAGGAATATGGATATAGATGCCTGCCATAGATTATTTTTGAACGAATGAAGCGGATGCTTTTATTTTTTTATTGCTGTTTGTTTTGCGCGGCTTCCGTAGCGCAAAGCTACACGGTATCCTTACACAGCGTGGACGGCAAGGAAAATTTATTGTCGTCGCTGTCCGGGCTTCCTGCCTCTTTCGCTTCTAGTGAAGCTGCCTATAGGTATCTTCGGGATTTGGTTCCGGCCTTGCAAGCCGAGGGTTTTCTCGCTGCATCTATAGACAGCATCAGCATTAGGGATAATCATTACGCCGCTTTTGTTTTTCTGGGAGAGGGCTATAAATGGGCGAAAGTAGATATGGACAGCCTTCCGCAGGAAATGCTTTCACAAAACGGATTCAGTAAAATACAATGGCAAGGAAAAAAACTTGAACCTGCTCTTATCGCACGTATTTCCGAAAAAACCCTACAATGGTCGGAGCAAAACGGCTATCCTTTTGCCAAAGTAAGCTTGGATGTTTCCGAAGAAAAACCGAACGAAATCCATGCTGCTTTTCGATGGAATAAAGGAACACTGCAACGGCTCGATACCATCCGCATAGAAGGCGAAATGAAAATTTCCAGAAATTATCTGCTACGCTATCTGGATATAAAACAGGGAGCCTTATACAACGAAAAAAAAATACGCGCACTTTCCGGCCGCCTGCGGGACCTTGCTTTTTTGCAGGAAGCGCGCCCTCTTGAAATGGCGTTTGGGCAATTTGAAAATCAACTCACCCTATACCTGAAAGAAAAAAAAGCAAATCACCTCAGCGCTTTGATAGGCTTGCTGCCCAATAGTGTGGAAACCGGTAAATTTATGCTGACAGCCGATGCGGCTTTTCTTTTTCAAAACATTTTGGGGCAAGGAGAATATATGGATGTGAGTTATCAAAATCTTCAGTATAAATCGCCGCGGTTTAAAGCGCATATCGTATATCCTTATTTGCTGAATACGCCACTGGGGCTGGATGCCGATTTCGATTTGTTTAAAAAAGATACAACCTTCCGCCGCACTACTTTTCATGGAGGGCTTCGTTACTACCTCAATGCCACGGATTATGTGCGGATATTTTATCAAAACCAAAGCAACCGCCTGGGCGTGATTGATACCGGCTTTATAAAAGCAAACAAACAACTTCCGCAGGATGCCGATGTAGCCGCCAAGGGCGCAGGCATGGAGCTTGCCGTCAGCAAGGTGGACAACCGCATCCTTCCCCGAAAAGGTTTTGATGCGAAGATGAGCACCACAGTGCTGCAAAGGCAGGTTAGAAAATCAGATGAAGTGCTTGGGCTAAGTGATGCTTCGGGTTTTGACTATACAAGTCTTTATGATTCTTTTGCACAACGTGCGAACCAGGTGATGGTGCAGGCCGGTATCAATTATTATCTTCCTATAGCCAAAAAAATAGTTCTGAAAACCGCCTATACCGGAGCCTATTTGCACGGGGGTAATCTGTTCCGGAATGAACTGTATCAAATCGGCGGGTTTCGCTTGCTGCGCGGTTTTGATGAGCAAAGCATTTATACCAATCATTACCATGTTGCTGTTTTAGAGCTTCGCTTATTATTGGATCAGCGATCGTATTTTTATCTCTTCAGCGATAACGGATGGGTACAATCCCGCTATAGCGGTTATGCAGCGGATGATGTTTATAACGGATTAGGGCTGGGCGCTGCGTTGGAAACCAAAACCGGAATATTCTCCATCAGCTATGCCGTAGGCAGGCATCGGGGAAATCCTATTCAATTTCGACAATCAAAAATACATTTTGGCTATGCCGCCTATTTTTAGGCACGATCCCCATTGCTTTCGCCTTTATTCCATGGCACATCTTTTTAGCAGTTTAAAAAAATAAAAAATCATGAACGCTACGGGTAATCCTAAAAATGACAACGATAAAAATCGTACGGATAAAGAAAAGAAAACGGATTTTTCTACGGAATTGCAGGGAGAGGATATTCAAGATTCACCCAGTGATGAAGAACGCCTCCAAAGCGATAGCTTTCGCATTGTTCTTCCGGAAGTATCGGACATTGAAGGTCAGGAACATGTTGAAAATGCAGCTCCCTTAGGGGAAATAGCAGACACTACAGCCTCATCGGACGATGAAGAAGGTATCCGGAACGGCAACGATTTGTGGGCGGATGAGGAAGAACAAGAGGAACCTATCGTAATGGGTACGGAAGCGGATGTAACTCCCGAAGATTTGCAATTGCTTGGTGATCCCGATCAGGATATGGACATGGGGGAAGATGAAGCGATAAGCACCGAAGGACTTGATGATACTGATTTTGAAGGCGACCCGCTTAATGAGGGCAAGTCTGACCTCTTTACTACCGGCAGTGATCTGGATATGCCGGTAAACGACGGCAGCAACCCTCTTGCGGATAGTATGGGGCAAGGAGATGAAGAAAATGATTATTATAGCCTCAATGATGACGAGGAAACAGAAACTGAAGACAACTAAAAACTTTTTAAACTTTTTCGTCAGTGTTCCTTATAAAGTTGCTGGCAGTTGGCACAATAAAATGTTCTTCGCCTTGTATTCCCCAGATATTCTTTCTTCATAGGAAGTCCGCATCGGTGGCAGGTTTTTGCCGTGTTCTTAGGATTGGTTTTCATGATTTGAGGTTTGTATTATCATGAAAATAAACTGTGCCAATAGACAGAATATGCCTATGGAAGTTGAAAAATACGCAACGGCATACCATGCAAATTTCAGGCTGTTACGTTCCCCGCGCGGAGGATGTATGTTTAAGAAAATTCAGAGGATGTAGTCAAAGTTTTTTCATCCACTTCACAATTTTAGCTGCGTCATCACTCTCATTCACGGCTTCTATGTCGCCTTCCATCTTGAGGGTTATTTTTTTGTATAATTTTCTTGCTGCATCATATCTGTAACAAATATAGGTGGACGTGCCCATATCCCTTGCTCCGCCATCCTGCAAAGACACATTCCCCTTAGCTGCGCCTTCTATGAGTTGATTGTTTTGGTAAATTTTACGTTTTGTTTCCTTTGCTACTTTTTTCCCGCAATAAGAAAGATTTTCCAATAATGCCGCTTCAGAAATATAACCTAAGGAATCGGGATCATTCCATTTTGCAGGTAAGTCAAAACTAAGAACATTGCCTTCGGCATCCATCATCCATCCGTTATGTTTATACCCCCAAGCCCAGTTTCGGTAATCTAACGTATAATAGCCGTGGGGCAAAGAGTCAAATTTTTCTTTGTTGCATCCTAATAGCGCCAGGCTCATGATGGAAAGAATAAACAGGTATTGCTTCATAAGCTTTTTTTTGGGTAATATAAAGCTACTGCTTTTTTGATTGAATCAAAAGGCACATGTTCGAGCGATGATATACTTGCACGCTTATTCAGCGAATCAATCTCACGGAATGTGGGGTTTGTTTAGCTGTTATCCCGTAGTTTTTTGAAGTCGGAAAATTATTTTTTACTCGTTTCCAATAAATTATTTTCCGGGCTTATCGGTAAAATCAGCTCTATTCTTGTGCCGCTTTTCCTCCCCAGCTCTTTTAAGTTTACAACATGGATAGTGAACGATTGTTGTAAAAGATTTTGCAAAATGGAAAGCCTTTCTTTTATAATAGACATTCCAAGTTTTTTATGTGATGAAGCGGATATAATTTTCTTTGCGTCAATGCCCACTCCATCATCTTCAATCATAATCTTCAGTTCAGATTCACTCTGTTTATTTATGGATAGGGTTATGCTGCCTCCTGTTTTTTTGGGCATGATACCATGCCATATCGCATTTTCCACATAAGGTTGCAGAATCATATTAGGTATCTTGACATTGAGTTTATCAAGTGCAGGATCAACGGTCAGCTTCCAGCTCAGTTTTTCCTGTAAACGCAGCTTTTCGAGGGAAAGATAAAGTTCAAGGCGTTCTGTTTCTTCCTGTAATGTAATGAACGTTTCCTGCGATTGCTCCATGGTGAGCCTTATCAGTTTGGCGAAATCAGCGAGGTATTCGTTTGCGAGGTTATTCTGATTTTTATTAAGATAGTATTGTACTGAATTAAGACAATTAAAAATGAAATGAGGATTGATCAGTGCGCTCAATGCCTGCTGCTTCAGGTATGCCATTTTGTTTTGCACGAGAAGTTTTTCGCGTGCTTTTCTTTCTTTCGTGATTGCTATACGACGGATGAATAAATATACGCCGGAAACAGATATTATAGTCGTTAAAATCAAGAACCATGCAGTCTTCCAGAACGGAGTATCTACCGTAAGTCTTATACGTTTATTACTGCTCCATGCTCCGTTATTTCGCCTTGCCGAAAGTAAAAGATTATAGCTTCCGGGAGCCAAGCCGGTCAGCAATATAGAATTGCTAAGGGTAGTTTGCCATTGGTCAGTCAATTGCGGGATTTTGTAACGGTAGATGATATCGTTTTGTCCCGCCATGCTTACGCCGGTAAAATTGACGGTGAGATGATTATTCCCGTATGAAAGTTTTATGTCCGAAATGTGGGCAACCTGTTTCTCGTTAATAAGTATAGAGGTAATGTGGAGCTTCGGTGGTAGCGTGTTTTTAGGCTTCGGGTGTTCTATCACAGAAACACCATCAAGCAGCCCCAGAAAAAGCAGGTTTTGATGAAAGAGAAGAACTTCCACTTCACCGGCTTGCGCATATATTTTTAGAGGTGTTACCTTTAATGTGGCAAGATCTATGCAGCTTACTCCTTTAATTGTAGCTATCCACAAGCGATCATGGGCATCAATGTACAGGTCGTTATTTTGTATTTGCTCCAATAATGAAAACGGTTGAAGGGTTTCGTTTTGTAAATACATCAGCCCCGATGAAGTAGCTGCCCATATCCTTCCTTTTTTGTCTTTCTTTAATGAAAATATTTTCAGATGAGGGTGGCTGTTTCGGAACGGCTTTGCGGTTTTGATGTTATGATTATAAACTATGACCCCTTCATTCGTACCTAAATAAAATAGCTGCTCCCCTCCTTCTACGAGGGTATTGATACGCGAGCCGTTCAGTAATCTATCATTTACAGAATGCAGTTTGTCATCTTCCAGATAAAACAGCCTTCCGAATGATCCTATCCATATCGTTCCTTTTTTATCCTGGTAAGCAGAGATGCATGCTACGGGCTTTTCCTCATACTTGATAACCTGCTCAAGGTAAGGAGGATGAATACTTTTCTTTATGAGCATTTCTGATGTGCCTATCAGAATATGCGCCGCCGTTTTCTTTATGAAGTATATAAAATCTTCAGCCTCTATATGCCTGCTTTTGAAAGGATAGAGTTTTCCTTTGTTATAGATGCTTATAGTGCCTACAGAACCGATAAGAATACGTTGGCTGTCAAGAGGCTCTAAAGCATTACAGTTCACATTTATAAGCGCTTTTTCAGGAGGGAAATAACGGGCATATACATTGTCTGCCCTATAAATTCCCTTTCCCTGTGTGCTTACCCATATCCCGCCTTCGCTATCTTCCAGCATATCTGTAATCACCACGGGCGGAATATTCATGGGCACTCTTTCGGGCTGTTGCCTGTCTTGTTTTAAAACATACACTCCATCAGCTATTGTAGCTATCCAAACATCATTAGTGGAACGCAGTAATAAATCGGACAAGGTAGATTTTCCCTTAAAAGGGAAGCGTTTGATAACCGATGTATTCTTATAACCGATCAGCTCATTTTGCAATCCTATCCAGTATATATTGCTTTCGTCTTTTACAATCGCTTTTATTGGGGAGGCGAAAACCTGTTGCCATAACGGGGCTACCGTGCCATTCTTGTGGAGCGAATATATCCCGTTGCTGCTACCCAGTAAATATTCATTGCCTGTTTTTACCACGCAAAAAGGTGTTGCTATATCCGTGTTGCCAGAGGCGATTGTTACCTGTGTTATTTTTCCTTCTGCTATTTTGTAGAGCTTATTGATACTGTCCTTTCCAATAGCCCAGATGTTATACCCGTCATAGACTATGGAGGAAATAACGGCGGGAGTTTCTGTTAATTTAGGAAAATAGGGACTTATACCCTGATTGGTTTTCATTAAAAGCCCGTCTCCGTAAGTGCCTATCAGCAAACTGTCTTTATTGCAGGGAGTCATACATAAAACAACACAATCCGCTAACCCATTTTCAGAGGGAATATGTTGAAATTGTTTGCCATCAAAACTGTTGAGTCCTCTATTGGTACCGATGTAAAGAAATTGGTCAGCAGCCTGATAAAGTGAATAGACATTTGCATGCGCCAGTCCATCTTGAACGGTAAAAGGGCTAAGGGGTATCTGCTGCGCTATGCCCGGAATATAAACTCCGCTAATTAAAATCATCATCATCCATCCATATCTCATCCTTATGTTTTTATTATTGTAGGATAGTTTTTCAATAACGCAAGAAAATCTGTCTGCCTGTAACGCGAAACCGGCAGGCTGCTTCGGTCTTGCATCCATACAGTGCCGGTACCGCCGGAGTGGTATTCTTTTACAGCCCCTATATTGACGATGTAGGACTTGTGAATCCGAAAGAAATAATCGGGGTTAAGAAGCGCTTCATAGTGGCTTATGGGTTTTGTGCTTGCATATTTTTGCCCGTTTTTCAAAAAGAAGATGGTATAAGTATTATCTGCTTTTAAATAAAGAATATCTGAAAGGATAATGAACTTCACACCTTGCTGATGGCTGATATGAAGCTGCTGTTGCAAATAGGAAAACTCAGGAGTGGATGAAGAAGTTTGCTTCTCTGCTATTACTTTCAACACACGGTCTGTCATCGCTTTGAACTCTGATTTTTTTATAGGTTTCAGCAGATAATCTACCGCTCTTTCACGCAAAGCGGGTAACGTATATTGGCTATATGCCGTAATAAAAACAACTTCAAATTTTCGGTCAGCAATCTGCGATAGCAGTGAAAATCCGTTTGTTTCAGGCATGTGAATGTCCAAGAATAATAAATCTATCTGTTCTTTGTTCAGAAATGCGAATGCTTCCTCGGCATCAGCCGCTTCCCACGCTATGGCATCGGGCAGAAACTCATTCAACAGGTCATGGATAAAAACCCTGCTGTGAAGCTCGTCATCTACAATAAGGCATTTCAAAGTCAAGGCTGCGTTTTAGCTAAGATACAATACGGTTGCGGGTGTACGTAATGAAAAAGGAGACTATCTATAATGGATAATCCCCTTTGGTGATGAAAATAAGGCTTATAGCTTATTGAATTTATAGTGAATTATCCGGCTGCCATACTTATAGCGCAGCAGGTACATTCCGTCCGGCAACCCTTGCACATGGATGCTTTCATGCTCAGATAGGTTGGTCATGCGCTTAATGATTTTACCCTCTATAGTCATGATTTCTAGGGTGGCGTTTTTATCGGGTTTATCCAATATGAGGTTTAGCTGATTATTCACAGGGTTGGGATATAAGATTACAGGTTTTTTTTCAGGAGTTATAGGAATACCGGCGGTAGGACAGGGTGGAGTAGTGATGGCGAGTTTGGTGATGGATGAATAGCCCATAGTTACGCAATTGCTGCGCACCTGAATATAATAGGTAGTATCGCTGAATAATCCGCCCTGATAGCCATAAGCGTTAGTGGTAGAAGTCCATGTATTAGGCTGTGGCAACAAGGTATCCAAGGTAACGGCATACTCATATCCGGCATTTCCTGTCATCGTATTCCAGCCAAAAAAGACACTGTCGCAGGAAGGTACAAGCGCGGTAATAGGCCCCGGCGCCACACAAGCGCCACAGGGTGATGTGGTGAAAGTACTGATAACCCATGCAGAGGTATCTCCGGCACCGCAAATGGAACGTACGGAAGCGATGTATGGGGTCATTTGCGTCAAAGGACTAAGCGCTACTCCGGTGGCAGTAGTACTGCCCTGAAAAAGCGTAACACCCGCAGAGTCTAATTTGTACTCATAAGCAAGAGCATTCGTATTTGCCGTCCATGTAAAATTGACGGAGTTACAAGCCCATGCCACAGCAGGTGTTGGCGCATTGGCGCAATTAGCACAAGGCATAGTGGTGAATGTATAAGGGTTCCAGACAGAAGTGTCATTTGCTCCACACACAGAGCGTACCCAGCCTATATATAGTGTGGATGGCGATAATCCGCTGATGAACGCACTGGTGGCAGAGGTGGTATCCTGCGCTATAATAACTCCCGCCGAATCTAATTTGTATTCATAAAAAACAGCGTTCGGATTTGATGACCAGAACAAGCTCACTGCGTTGCATGTCCATGTAGCGTTCAGGTTGGGTGCTATGGAACAAGACTGTGCCGTGGCGTTTTTCTCATTCACGAGGAAGCAGGAAAAAAACAACACAAGTAAAATGTAGTTTCTCTTTTTCATATTATGTCAATTTAAGATGATGAAATTTTTATCCGAGTTAAACAGACAACAATATTGCAGTTTTGGTAGAGTGTGTTTAGCCTGTTTCTTGTATGTGGTAGCTATTTTCTTGTGTATAGTATTTTTATGAGGAATAAACTGAATCTACGGGTATTATAAAAGTGCGATGAGGATAAAACGGTAGTCTTTAAAAAATTACATTAACGTTTTGATGTTCCTTAACGCATGAGTCCCTTGCAGGAGACTCATGCTAAACAGAAAAGGCTGCACCTTCCGTTCCGGGCGAGTCTCCCGCAGGGGACTTGCGCAACGTGTGCAGCAACTCAAAAAGTAACATGGTTTTTTCCTTGTCTTATCCTTAATGCACGAGTCCCTTGTGGGAGACTCAGGCTAAACAAAAAGTTGCCCACTGTAAATTGCCAACCGCCTGCTCCCGCCAAAAAATTATTACCTTCGTAACTACCAAAACTCAACAGTATGGAACACGCAGCAGGCATAACAGTTACGACCATCAACAACGCAAAGGTGGCAATCATTGATTTGGAGAAATACGGCAAAGAATTACGGGCATTTTTCAAAAAAAACGGCATCTCTACTGAGCCAGAGGAGAATGAGGACGAGTTTGAAAAAAAATGGAAACGGGGATTTCGTTAGAGGAAGTGCGGACTTCACTGTTGAAACATATTGATACGCTCCCATGGGACAAGTAATACATGTTGCCCTAAAAGTTACTGCTTATTTAAGAGATTTGGTAGATATTCTATACGAGAAAGGAGGGGAAAGCGGCTCGTAGTTCTTTGATACGTTGGAAGTCTTTTTCGAAACGAATCCAAATGACGTTTTTATCGCGATGCGTTCCAAAGCTAAAATGATAAAATTGACGATCCATAGGTATAAAATTTAATGCGCGTTTTGTATAGATTTAATTATAGAAACCAACCAAGGAATTAGGTTTTCTATATAAAATGCGAAGCTAAAATTAGTAAAGATTCCGTAGCTGTAGTGTATTTTCTTTAAAAAGCTCAAATTCTTCTAAAAGTAGGGAACTTTCGTATATTTGGGTGTTATAGGGCATTTTAAAAGACGACAACAAGATGAACAAAATTATTTTGACACTATTAACCTGTATAGCACTTTCAGCTTGCGGACAGACAAAGACAGAAAAGAAAGATATTGACAATGTTAAGACAGATAAACACATCAACATTCCAGGCTCAAGACTTTATTTAGTCCCACCGGCAGGTTTTAAAATTTCCACTTCGTTCCTTGGACTACAAAAGGGAGACAATTCTGCAATTCAAATTTATGACCTTGTTGGCGGAAACTACTACACGAATGCAGCAACATTTAGTAAGGAGGCATTTGAGCAAAAAGGAGCAAAAGTATTTGAGTACAAAGAATTTAAAGTTAACGGGTTTCCAGCAAAGTATATTTTTATGCAGGGGGACCAAAACGCAAAAGCAATTAGTATAGTTTTTGGTGACACAACGTTTTCGACAATGATAATGGCTATTTACCCATCAATTGACGACAAAACAGGCGAACAAATTCAAAGTGCAATTAAGACCATTTACTACGACAAAAATCTAAAAATCGATCCATTCGCAACTGCTGCATTTACTCTTGATGAAAGTAAATCCATTTTCAAGTTTTCTAAATCAGCGTCTGGTATGTTTATGTATTCTATTGGTGGCGGGGACAAACAATCGTTTAATGACGAACCATTTATAACAGTCACCACAATGCCGAAAGACCCAACTATTAATGCAAAAAGCATTTCAGAAATGTTGGTGGCAAGTCTTGAAAAATATGGATTAACTGACAAAGAATTTAAAAACATTTCATCCGCAAATGTAAACGGACAGCTTGCTTACGAAGTTGAGGTATATGGTAAAATGCAAGGAAAAAGTAGTCTAATTTATATCTTAATTATTACTGGCCAAGACAAGGCAATTGCGATTCAAGGAATTGCAAAATCAGACTTTGATTCCAACTTAAGTGAAATTAAGAACTTGGCTAAGACAATTAAACTGAAATAAAAAACGCCCTATAACACGGGTTTTGCGTTAGGCGGGCTGACGTGCAAAATTGGAGCTTTGTGCTTCTAATTAACTTTAGTAATAAATTGAAACTTTGTGCTCCGAAACCCGCCCGAACGCAAAGCCCAAAAACGTTATGCGGCAGCTTAGAAGACGACACCGAAACAAACAGATAGATAGAAAATGAAATCAGAAAATAAACTCGCAGGACTTGGACTTTTGACAGCAATTTCAGCTTCACTTTGCTGTATTACACCTGTTTTGACTTTGTTGGCGGGGACAAGTGGACTTGCTTCGACTTTTTCGTGGCTTGACCCATTAAGACCGTATTTAATCGGCTTGACAGTTTTGGTGCTTGGATTTGCTTGGTATCAGAAACTAAAACCGCAGAAACAAGTGGACTGCAACTGCGACACGACCGAAAAAACACCATTCATTCAGACAAAGAAATTTTTAGGTATCGTGACAGTTTTTGCAGGACTAATGCTTGCGTTTCCGACCTATGCACATATCTTTTTCCCTAAGACAGAGAAACAAACAATTGTAACCGAACAAGCGAACATTCAGACTGCGGAATTTACAATTAACGGAATGACTTGCACAGGTTGCGAAGAACACGTAAACCACGAAGTGAATAAATTGACAGGAATAATTAACACGACTGTTTCATACGAAAACGGAAACGCAATTGTGGAGTTTGACAAGACCAAAACCGACATTCAAGAAATAGAAAAAGCCATTGCAAAAACAGGCTATTCAGTAACCGACAAGAAAGAAATAAAATGAACATAATACTACAATCAACAATCACTTGCCCCGACTGCGGACATAAGAAAGAAGAAACTATGCCGACAGACGCTTGCCAATACTTTTACGAGTGTGAAAATTGCAAGAAAGTTTTAAAGCCAAAACAAGGCGACTGTTGCGTTTATTGTAGCTACGGGACAGTAAAATGTCCACCCATTCAGGCAGGAACAAGTTGCTGTAATTGACAATGAAACAACTGACCGAAATAGAAAGCCGACCGCATAACACGGGTTTTGCGTCAGGCGGGGTGATGTGCAAACTTGGAGCTTTGTGCTTTTATTCAAGTTCGGTGCTGGTTGACAGTTTTGTGCTCCAAAACCCGCCCGAACGCAAAGCCCGAAACCGTTATGCGGCAGCTTAAAAAGACACCACAACATAAACAATGGGACATAAAGTAGTTTGTTTAGACTGTAAAAAATCATTTAGCCAAGGAACTGACTTCAATGACAGAAAGGAAGCTAATTGCCCTGATTGTGGCAGACCTATGGCACTTTTGCCTCATAGGTTTAGGCCGCCTAAAAAATCGGATGACGAAAAATGGGAAACTGTTAAGTTCTTAATTGACAACGGTTTTTACTTTCAACACATTTACGAAAAAGTTGAGACAAAAAACGGAGTAACTTCTTATCAAAATTATGTTGCTTATCCTGACAACATCAGAGATGCAAAAGAATTTGTAGAACGCTATAAACACCAAGCAAGAAAATGTTAGAAGGAAAACTAAATAAGGACGAAAAACAAGCAGAACTTGAAAAGTATCGGGACTTAGTTTTGGCGACACTTGACTATTACATTGACAATAAGGAAATGCAAATCAAAACTGCCGACTTTGACTCTTTGGAACACTATAAAGGACTTAAAACACAAACAGAAGAACATTATCAAAAGGGTCGGCTGACAAGGCTAAAACAATGGTTTCGTGACTTGACAGAAATGCAGGTAGAAACAGGAGACTTGAAGTTTAATAAGTATCTCCAAGACAAAACAAATTATGACATAGACAATTTTAAATCATACTTTCAACGAGTTGACAAAGTCATAGAAAAAGGAAAAATCACAACTGACAATCAATTTTACGACATCAACATAATGGTTGACCAACTTTGCCAAACCGAACCAGTTGACAGTGAAAAGATAGAAATACTAAACAGACTTTTAAGTGAATACGATAAACGGAAATCAAGACAAACAAGAAAGCCGACCGCATAACATCGGTAGCCGTTGCACAACCCCTTCTTAAAAATGCAACTACTCTAAACTGACCTTCACAAACGCATTTTCAGCCTCATTATAGGAGGCTGTTTTTTTTAGTTGAAGTGGAAGGTACAAAGTTTCGAGGG
>JAEZZY010000054.1 GCA_023418315.1 Bacteroidota bacterium | reverse complement strand
GATAGGCGTTGCCGTATAGCTATTATTCGTAGCTCCGAATATAGGAGTCCACGTAGCTCCGCCGTTTGTACTCTCCTCCCATTGAAAACTGATATTTTGAGCTAAGGTATAACCGGTAGTCGTTAATGTGCTCGAACCGCCGATACAGCTACTCAATGGCCCTACGGGTGTAGTAGTACCGGCTAAAGGCTTGCCATTACAAGGAATCGCAGGCATAAAAGTGATAAATCCATAAAAAAAGCGTGGATTAAACGTCGGTCCCGTCTGATCTCCTGACCATCCAATGTTACCCGTACCTCCTGCCGAATTATCGCCTACTAATAAATTAACTCCTGAATTAGAAAAACTATTGGGAGCAGAACCGGCGCCATAATAATTCAGAGATGTGCCATTACTCGTTAATGCTAATCGGTAGGTTGTATTTCCGGGTACAAGAAACGTAAGGCCGGTTAATAAGGGAATCACACCCGTAGCACTGCTATTGGTAACAAGTGTAGGGCCGCCTACTTGAGTCCATCCATTGGATGTCGCAATATTCCCCGGAGCCCCTGTCAAAGGAGAAGAGGTGTACCACAATGACCATGAACGAGAATCGTTTGCCGGCACATAATAGCCTACATCAGTTACAACAACCGGAAAAGCATTCGTATTTTCAATACCAAACGTTATGGTTGCCGTGCTGGCACTCAATGAAGTAAGTGCGCCGGTGGTAAAAACCGAATTTATGGTCTGAGCAGAAATCCCTATAGAACTACTCAATAAAATACACCATATAAATAGTTTTGCAAATAATTTTTTTTTCATTACAGATGCGTTTTACAGATTATACTTACAATGTTTATACTATTATTCATGATTAAATGTTACTCATGGCATATCAATTGTCCCCAAATTATTCAATTATCAAAATAATTTTTCCCTTTATTTTACCACCAGCTTTTTAGTAATGATTTCCCTACCGGATATGATTTTCACCATATACACTCCTTTTGCATATCCACTCAAATCTATCTGTGTTTTTAATTCATTTCCGCTCAAAGAATATTGATTCCTATACACCTCCTGACCGGTCATATCTGCAATCTTCACCGTAATGCTTTTCCCAAGTCGGGAATGTACAAAATTCAGATGAAATATTCCTTCTGCTGGATTCGGGAAAATCGCCACGCTCATTCTATCTTCCGGCGAAAGCACGGACGTAGGGGGCGGGTCGTTCTTATCCCATATTCTTACTACATAGTCTTCCGTTTCGCCGGAGGTATAGGTACCGCAGGCTTCGTCAGACGGGGTATTGGGGTTCGTATCGTTATTGATGATGAGCCTCATGCCGGTCAGCACGCCTTTTACAGCGCCGGAAGGTATCGTTACCGTAGTGCCTATAAATACATTTGCCGCATCGCTATAGCCTGTCCATACTCTTTCTGCCGGTGCGTCATACACAAAATTATTGTCATAGTCTATAAACAAAGTTATTTTGGCATCTTGCTGCACTGCATTTTTAATAATGTGGTACGCATTTACGGAATAGGCGCTATCGCGATAAAGGGTGATGATGTTGTCGTTGGTAGTATAAAACCGTGTAGCGCCGGGGTTGGAAAGATGAGGCCCGCCGCTATTGACTACAAAGCTTCCTATAGAGAAGGCTCCCAGATCGGAACGGTCGGCAGCATCCCCATCCGCATAGCTATGGCAATAACAGAAATAAGGAGGCTTGATTTTCAGCAGCACTTCATTGGAATAAGTAATGGCACCGGTAGAGGTACAAGTCATTTTCAGTCTGTAGTAAGTGTGAGCGGCGGGTGCGTTTTGCAGCAGTGTATCTTGCTGTGCCGTACCGGATATATCGCTCCAGGTACTGTTATCGGGTGAAGACTGCCATATCCTGGCGGTGCTCGAAAGCTGTTTTTCATAGCTGGTATCCATCACTCTGAACGGCTCATTCACACAAACGGACGTATCTATAAGATGAGCTGTACCTGCATTCACCGGTCCGGTGCATATAGGGAAGTCTATATTTACCAAATAATCTTCCACCTCTCCTGCCATCGGTGCAGTGCAAGGATCGGGGTTGCCAAACAGACTTTCCATCACTACTCTCATGCCGGTAAGACCCATTTGGGAAGTAGGCGGAATACTATAATTGGCGTTAAATTGTTGTGTACCGGTGCTTACATTTCCTCCCGCTACTTTTTCGGTAGCCGGGTTAAATACACCGTCTCTGTCAAGGTCAATGTAAAAAGATACGGTGCCGCCCCAGAAGAATACATCTTGCGTAATAGCTGTCATCCGGAAATTATATAAAGCTCCCTGATACAAAGAAGGAGGTGTGATGCCGGTATAATCCGTATATCCTTTTACCGATGTGGCATTGTTGGTAAGTGGGGAAGCGGTGCCATTGTTCAAAATGGTTTGTAAAGGCGACACTCTGCGCACGAACACATTACCTATGTCTTCCGGCGAAAAACTTTGTGCAACATTCACACAATAACAAAGGTAAAACGGAGCTATATCAAAAAACTGACTAAGGGACGTATCCGATAAGCCGGACTGGCTGCAAGTAACAATCGCTCTGAAATAAGTAGGTGCAGCTATGACGGTGGTAACCCTTGCGGTATTGCCGTTTACTACATTCGTCCAGGTGATGTTATCCGGCGAAGATTGCCATTGATAGGAAAGCCCGGCCGCAGCAGAAGTGCCGCTCAATGTAAGATCAAAATTCTGCCCGATGCAGGCTTTTACGGAATCTACCGTTCCCGCTACCGGCGCACCAGTGCAAGGGTTCAATACTTTTACTTCATCTATGCCTATATCATCGCTCCAATCGCCCACGCCTTGGAAACGGATTATGGTTTGCGGAGCATTGCTGGCAAAGGGTAATGCTTTTAACGACCACGTAGCCGCATCGGCATAGGCAGCCAGTAAAGTAAAACTAAGCCCTCCGTCCGTAGAAAGAAATACCCGCAGAGAATCCTGAAAGCTGGTAGGGTTGATGTAATAGAATTGTAATTCTTTACCACCTGTAGCGCCGCTGCAATCTACAAACAGTTCCATATTTCCGGTAGAAGTTGTATTCCAGGAATGGAAGCGTGCCGAATGGTTCAAATGTTTTGCTACAGGGCTGTAATCGCCACCCATAAAGCTCCATGCCGTCATTCCCTGATCGTTTCTCCTCCACGAATTATCTCCGGTGGAAGGACTGTTGATCCAATTTACCGACGGCACATCAAATACGTCGCAGTTATTCATCCAGTTTTCAAAGCTTTCCGTATAGGGAAGTGCCGCATATTGCGGAGGCACGATTGTAATCGTTACAGTATTGGTCGTGTCGGATAACCCGCTTCCATTACATGTTACAACCATTCTGTACCTCATCGTTGTGTATAGGGCGGGGGTTGTATAGCTTTGTTGGGTAGCGCCGGGTACAGCCGTCCAGGTAACACCTCCATTGGCGCTTTCCTCCCAGCTATAGGAGAGATTTCCTGCCATGGACGTACCTACGGGGATGAGTGTATAATTGCCGCCGGGGCATGTGTTGCTCACTGCGGCTATAGTACCTGCTATAGGCGCACCATTGCAAGGCAGCGCTACATATAAGCTGTCCACACCTATATCGGTAAAATCCAAAAACGGACTTACATAACCCGATAACCTGATGATGGTGTTTGCAGAATCGGATACGATGGGTAAGGTTGCCAGCTTCCAGTCTTCGGATGAATCGAAAACGCCTATTTGCGAAAAATTAGCGCCGCCGTCAGTAGAAAGATAAACACGAAGGCTATCTTCACACCCAAACCCGAATGATTCGTTGATATAGTAAAAATAGAGGGCTTTATCTCCCGGTGTGCTGCTGCAATCGAGGTAAAGATCCAGATTGCCCACCCCATTTCCGAAGGAGCTGTTGCTAACCGCCGCGCTGGGAAATCTGGCGCTGTGCGATCCGCTTTTAGAAACAGGGAAATAACTTCCGAAAGTAGCGCTCCAGTTGGCAGTAGCGCCCTGGTCATTACGCCGCCAGGAAGAGTCTCCTGTAGCAGGTTTATTGCTCCAGTTGGTGGCGCTTCCCTGCGGAATATCCATATTTGCGCAGTAACCGGTCCAGGTTTCAAAATCTTGCACATAGGGGATAGCGGCATAAACCGGCGGGGCTACATTCACCTGCACGCTATTGCTCACATTTGTTTGTGCCGAAGAAACACAAGTAGTAACAAGTCTATAATAACTGGAGGCTGATGGATTAAAGCTGAACGTAGATTGGGTAGCACCGGCAATCGGTGTCCACGGCGCTGCTCCGGTCGGTGATTCTTCCCATTGGTAAGAAACCCCTGAAGCCGGCGGGGATAATATAGAAGACAAGGTAATAGTAGCCGCCACACAACTGCTGATGGGGCCGGCGGGGCTTACTACGGCTGCAGGCGGAATACCGTTGCAGGGAGGCGGTGGCGTGAACCTATAGATTTGTCCGTTTGCAGGACGTGCGGAAATATTAGTCGTAAAACCAGTGGTTGAAGCCGTAGGACTTGCAGAGGCATTATTCAGGGTTAAAAATGTAGGCGTAGCATTGCCGTCGCTAATGCCTATAGTGGCACCGGCGGGAGTAATTATATTTCCGGATTCGGGATGGTAGAGAAATTCAATAACATTCGTCGTTTCGTATAATTTGATTTGAAAAGAAAGCACAGAGGTCGTAGCATTATTATTCCAGCCCCAGTTATTACATTCATAGGTAAATATCCTGTTGGGTGCAGTGCCGGTAGTCATAAAAAGCCCGGTAGCACCTACTGCAGATGCGCCGGTGAGGTTGTCCCAAAGAGGCATCAACGCCGGCTTTATCGTATTCAGATTGGCAAGGGAATTAACAGGAAGCGAAGAGCCTACACCGGAATTGAAAGACACCCATCCATTGGAAGAGACTTTAAAACCCGTATAACTGTTGCCGCAAAAATCAAACGTAAACTGAAAAGGAACAATGCCGTTGCTAATCTGGTCATCCCCGTGAATGGTGGGAATAGTGCCCACTCCCGATTGCCCTAAGATGCTGGTAAATGTACCTTGCACCGCGACAAAGCTGTATTGATTGGCGTTTTGCGCCCGCACCACGCCGCATAGGCACATCAAAGCCACACTAAAACACACTACTTTCTTAGGAAAAGAAGCAAAAAGGGATATCATAAATAATCTTTACGTAAAGCGATATTTTTTCGCTCATAAATATATCTACTATTTATGACAGCTAAAAATGGGAAAAAGTTAGGGAGAAGAAAAAAGAATTAATTAAGGTTGGAAAAGAAAACGAAGGGCTCGTGCTTTTTTTCCCGTAAGGCGTTTTTCACTTTCTTGGGTTTTCGGAGCAGCTTATAGTGTTGCAGGTCTATCACTTCAGTAGTGCCAACATCTATCCTGAGCCGGCGCACTTGCAGCAGATAAGTTGATAAGAAAATTGCCTCGCTGCTATCAATGGCAAGCAAGTCGTTTTGTAAATATTTTTTCCAGACCTTGTGTTTTTTGTCCCACATAACTACCCAAATTAAAGTAAAGCATTAAGGAAACCGTTTCGGGGTTCTGTAGTTTTTATTAATGTCATTCCCACAGCCGCATCCTTTACCCGCCGCACAACTTTGCACCAACATACTTCCGCCTATGAGTAATACCAAGATTAATAGTTTGTTCATTTTACCTCTCATGATAAAGGCTACATTTGCCATCGTCTAAATTAGTCATTCCTGAAGAATAACCGTCATAAAACTATATTAATCGCTCCGCTCGACTGGGGCTTAGGACACACTACCCGCTCGGCAACACTTATCCATTATCTGCTTGAAAAGGGCTGCCACATTGTGTTTGCGGGTAATGAATGGCAAAGAAACTATATCACCAAAACTTTTGAGGGTATAGATACAATCCATCTTAACGGCTATGATGTAAGCTACTCAAAAAAAGGAAGCGGCTTTAGAACGCATCTTCTCCGGCAACTTCCCCGCCTGCTAAAAACCATACGCCAAGAACAGGAATGGCTCCGAAAAACCGTTATCGAAAAAAAAATTGATGCTGTCATTTCCGACAATCGCTACGGACTGCACCATCCCACTCTGCCCTCTGTCTTGATGACGCATCAGGTGATGGCGCAAACCGGCATGGGTGCTTTTGCCGATAAACTGCTCAGCAAAATTCACTATAAACACATCCAAAAATACCAACATTGCTGGGTGATAGATGTAGCCGGTATGCCCAACCTCAGCGGCAGTCTGGCGCATCCACCACAATTACCTTCTAATGCTCGCTTCATAGGCTTGCTTTCGCAAATAGCAGAGGAGGATCTTAACCATTTTTCAGAAGAACATTTGCTCATCCTGCTTTCCGGGCCCGAACCTCAGCGCAGTATTTTATCCGATATAATTTGGGAGCAAGTAAAGGACCTTCACCGGAAAATCATTTTTGTAGAAGGCAGCAACAACATCTCGGAAAGGAAAGAAATACCGTCCCATATTAGCTATCATAGGCAAATCACCAAACAAACGCTGCTCCCCTTGCTGAAAGCAGCTTCCGTAGTGGTGTGCCGCAGTGGATACTCTACCTTAATGGACTTGAGCGCAATGGGGAAAAAAGCCATACTCATCCCTACACCCGGACAAACCGAGCAAGAATACCTTGGTACTCATTTACATCAACAAGGTGTTTTTTTCAGCATGAATCAACGCGGATTTGAGTTGCAAAAAGCCCTCGAAGAATGTTCGGATTTTCCCTTCAAAAAATTACCGCTTCAAAACGGATGGCAACAATATAAACCCATAGTGGATCAGTGGCTGCAACAAATGGTGTAAGGAAATCTATACTCCCGCAGCTATTAACCGAATCATTCATTTATTTTTGCCGCCATTATGGCAAATGAAAATACGCTACAGAATATCATCTCACATTGTAAGGAATACGGTTTTATCTTTCAAAGCAGTGAAATATACGACGGCTTAAGCGCTGTATATGACTACGGTCAGCAAGGTGCCGAACTGAAAAAAAACATCCGCGAATACTGGTGGCGCAGCATGACCCAAATGCACGAAAATATTGTGGGTATTGATGCCGCCATTTTCATGCACCCGAAAGTATGGAAAGCAAGCGGCCATGTGGACAACTTCAGCGATCCGATGATTGACAATAAGGATAGTAAAAAACGTTACCGGGTAGATCATTTGATTGAAGGGTTTGCGGAGCAGTTGGCTGTTGGCAATGAACAATTGGCAAAGGAAGTTTTAGAACAAATGGATGTATTGCTGGCGGCGGATGATTTTACAGGTTTGAAAAAATTAATCGAAGACCATAAGATAAAATGCAGCATCAGCGGCACTTGCAACTGGACGGATGTTCGTCAGTTTAATCTCATGTTTTCTACAGAATTTGGCGCTGTGGCGGGCGATGAAGACAATATCGTTTATTTACGACCTGAAACCGCTCAAGGGATTTTTGTCAATTTCCTTAATGTGCAGAAAACCGGACGCATGAAAATTCCCTTCGGTATAGCACAAGTGGGTAAGGCTTTTAGAAATGAAATAGTGGCGCGTCAGTTCATTTTCAGAATGAGGGAATTTGAGCAGATGGAAATGCAGTTTTTTATCAAACCGGGCACACAGAAAGAATGGTATGAATACTGGAAAGAAACGCGCATGAAATGGCATTTGAGCTTAGGCATTTCACCGGATAAATACAAATTTCACGACCATGCAAAACTGGCGCACTATGCCGATGCCGCATGTGATATTGAGTATGATTTCCCGATAGGATTTAAAGAAGTAGAAGGTATTCACAGCCGCACCGATTTCGACCTCAAAAACCATCAGGAGCTGAGCGGTAAAAAACTTACCTATTTCGACACAGAAGAAAACAAACATTATATTCCCTATGTAATCGAAACATCTATAGGGCTTGACAGAACGGTGATGATGGTGCTGAGCGAAGCCTATAAAGAAGAAGATTTAAGCACGGATGAAAAGAAAGACAGCCGTGTGGTATTGCGTTTCCCTCCGATGCTGGCGCCTATAAAACTGGCGGTTTTACCACTTACCAAAAAAGACGGTTTGCCTGAACTGGCGCGTGAATTGATGAAAGAATGTATGCCGCATTTCAAATGTTTCTATGAAGAAAAAGATACCATCGGCAAACGCTACCGCAGGCAAGATGCCATAGGCACGCCTTTTTGCGTAACCATAGATCATCAAACCAAAGAGGACGGCACAGTAACCATCCGCCATCGCGACAGCATGACCCAAGAAAGAATACCGATGAGTGAGGTGCGGAAATTAGTGAGTGAAAAAGTGGCGATGTTTTAGATTTCACTCAAAATTTTTAAAAAAAATGAGCTTACAAGACAAACTGAAAAGTCTTTTACAACAAAACAGCGAAAAGAAAATGGAAGAACAAAAAAAATTCCTTGAAGAAAACAGCAAACGAGAAAATATAAAAACCACTGCTTCAGGATTACAATATGAAGTTTTACAGGAAGGCGATGGCGCAAAACCATCAGGCGCTACAAGCATGGTAACGGTGCATTATGAAGGCAGCCTCATCAACGGCAATGTGTTTGACAGTTCCTATAAAAGAAACCAACCGGCTACATTCCGTCTTAATCAGGTAATATCCGGCTGGACGGAAGGCGTTCAATTAATGAACAAAGGGGCTAAATACCGTTTTTATATCCCATCAGAATTAGGCTATGGAGCAAGAGGCGCAGGTGGTTCCATTCCTCCGCACGCCACGTTGATTTTTGATGTGGAATTGCTGGAATGCAGCTAAGAAACAGCAGCAGCATAGGCAAATTGGATACGATTCTTTAGGTATGTTCTTTTTTTACCAAAGAAAAAACATAGGCATTTCTGAAGGTTCCTGCATGATGGAGATAGTCTTTGAAGAAGGCATCTTTGCTAAAGCCTAATTTTTCCAGCAGTTTTCCCGAAGGTTCGTTTTCACTGTTTACCACAGCTTCTATAGAGTGCAGTTTCATTTGGTCAAAACCATAGCGGATTACTGCTTTCAAGGCTTCGACGGTATAGCCGCATCGTTGGTAGGGCGTAGCGGTCATATAGCCTATTTCTGCGCGTAGGTTATCGGGCAAGAAACGAACAAAGCCGATTACTCCAATCAGTTCGTCGGAGTCTTTTAAAGTCATCACCCAGTTAATGCTTTGCTGCTTATCCGCCATTTCATTCATATAAGCAAGGATGCGGGCTACTTCGTTTTTATCGGTGGTATAGCGGTGAGGGATATAGCGCATATATTCTTTATCGCTTCTGTATCGAAAAAGAATATCGGTATCCTTTGCATGGGGTTTTCTTAAAATCAAGCGATCCGTTTCTAAAACAGGAAACGGATCGAAAGAGGTGTGAATCATCATCATCCGAGTACTGTTTATTCTGAAGTATTCTTGAGGTTTTCCAGTTTATCCAATTCAAACATGAGCGAGAAGCGGAAGGTGTTTGACAACGGATTGCGCGTTACGGAGCTACCCGAAGGGATGATGTAAGAGCCGTTGAGCTGAAAGATATTATAGCGCACGCCTATACCTGCGGTGATGTATTTGCGATCGCCTTTAAGTTTATTTTCATAAAAATATCCTGCACGCAGGGCAAACTGGTTTTGATACCAATACTCTGCTCCTACAGAAATTTGAATTTCTTTCAGTTCTTCACTGAAGCCGCCCGGTGCATCGCCGAAGGAACCTAAAACACCGCTTACGACAGATTTGTTAGGAATATAATAGGCGGATACACCCGGCTGCGTAGAGCTGTCTAAGGGGGTTGGCACCAGCAATTTATTTATATCCAGAGCAATATTGAACTGATTGTATTCATCGAGCTGCATATTGTATGCTGCGCCTATACCCAGGTTTATAGGCAGGAAATCTCTGCGGGAGCCATCCGTAGTATAGGATATTTTACCGCCGAGGTTGGTAATGACTGCACCAAGGTTAAAGGTATTTTTTTTGAACTCGGTTATTTCGGATGTCTTGCTGTAGAAAACACCCACATCTGCGGCAACCGTATTACCCGGTTTATAATTGGTGGTGCTGGTAGTGCTGAGGCCGGTAAGCAAGGCGGAATAAATATAACGCAGACTTACCCCTGCCGACAAATAATCGGAAAAACGTTGGGAATAACCTATATCAAACGAAAATTCGCGAGGCTTCCCTGTGCCGGTAGATTCGGCATTCAGTCCTCTGAAATCAATATCGCCCAAAGAAAAATAGCGTAGTGAGGCGCTTACCGCTTGTCTGTCCTCTTTACCAAATTTTACATATCCGGAAACATAACCCAGCCATATATCTGGCACCAGATCCTTGAGCCAGGGAGTGTAAGTGAGGGATAGTCCGAATTTTTTTTCACTGAAGGGAATCTTTCCCACGTTCCAGTATTGTGCATTCGGATCAGGAGAAGTGGCAACGCCTACATCACCCATTCCTCCGGCTCTTGAGTCAGGTGATATTCTTAAAAAAGGAACCCCGGTGGTGATGGTATTTACCTGTCCATTCACGCCGGTTTGCGCCTGAGTATTTGACGAAAGCGATATAATACTAAGTCCAATTAGAGCGATGCGACTCTTCATCCTGCTATTATTAATTTTTTTAAAGTTTTGCAAAGGTATTCTATTTAGATTATTTCGTGCCCCAATAATAAGGAGTTCAGTTAAGATTTTATATAGGGATTCACGGTATTAACGTAAGAGTATGAGTTTTTGGTATGCCGAAGCCTTAATTCCCTTTTCGGTGGAAAGAGTCAAGCGATAAACATACAGCCCGGAAGGCAGTTTCGCGCCTCTGTCGCTCGTACCATCCCAAGTAATTTCATCACTTCTGCTGCCTGTAGGCGTAAAGCGTTGCTGTAGTGTACGCACCAGCGCTCCCGTAGTTGTATAGATATGGAGGGTTGCGTTTAATTCTTCATCAGGATGATTGTGGTCAAAAACAAAATGCGTAACATCTGTAAATGGATTTGGATAGTTAATAAGGTGATGTACTTCCATTACACTTCCATTCAACACAATAAAATTGACTACTCCTTCACCGGAATTATTATTCATATCCCAAGCTTTTACTTTTAGCGTATGCCTTCCTTCACTTAATCCGTTTATAGGAAAGCGCACATAGCCTTGTTTATAATCGTTGGGAGCAGTTTCATAATAATCATTCAGCACATAGGGATTGGCTACATCATCATCTAATATGGCTATGAGATCATGTCCTATTGCATTGCCCGAAACATTGATGCCGGTTTCTTCATCGTATAATTTCACGAACAGCGATGTATTGGAACCGGTGATGCCGCCATCTATAAACAGGCTGTCGCCGATGTAGGGTTTTACTTCCGGTCCTTTTTCATCCACGATAGGAAAGGCAGAAAAGCCGCCTACGATTAAATTCGTATCCGCACCTGCGCCGTCTGTAGTTCCGTTTTCTACATAATAACTGATTTTTCCTTTTCCAAAATCATAGTTGAGGTCTTTAGGGGTGATAAAGGCTATAGAAAATTGTCCGTTGGTAACCGTAGAACGCCCTATAAAAATGGTATTATTCTGCACTTCAAAAGTTAGTGCGGCTCCGTAAATGGCTTTTTCCGTGCGGGGCTTATCATAGATGCGGACATAAATATTTCCGTTGAAGCTGGTTAAAGTACTACCGTCTATATCTTTCACACTTCCTTTTAGAATATAGTGTCCGAGTGCTTTCAGCGAATCGGTTCTTAGCAAGGTCGCTCCTTCGAGAAATGAATCGGTTACTACATCATACTTAGGAAATGCAGGCGTTAAAGCAGGGTCGCCTAACAAAGCGAATTTTCTATAATTATAATAAGGCTCACCGGGATGGACATACGTTACATTTTTCCCGATTCTGTAGGCATCTCCCAGCGTACTCCATTTGCCGTTTCGTTTGGTAAGTTGGGCATTCAGAAAATTGCGGTTGAGTAATTTATTATCGTAAGGATATACGAGCTGTGTAGTAGTAAGCAAGGCAATGACCCCACCGTCTGTTTTTCGAATCAATTGCTCGCCGGAAGACAGCGCTTCGGGATTGTCAAAACGACTAAACTCGCACGTAGCGGTAATCATAAGCGGCAGTTTATCTAAATTTTTCCAGGAGTTGAAATCATCTTGGGTTAAGATTCTTGTCTCGCTGAGGGTAGAGATGCTGCCGTGTCCGCTGTAATTGATTAGAAAAGTACCTTTAGCAATCTGGTCATTGATTCTTGTATTGGCATCGGGTGCTCTGGTGCCGCCCGGCGTGGAAACGCGTGGTATCGCTGCCAAATGCACTTTGGTTTCGTTATAGAGATTACTATGAGAATTGATGGTTGCCGCCATTTCTTCCCCATCTCGGAAATGATAATCTTCCGTAGGCTTCCAATCGGTTATAATAGTAGTAGAAAGCCGCCAGGAACCTAATGCCGCAGAGGTAGTATAGTTAATGATTTTATCCACCACTTTAGAGGCTTCATCGGCGCTTCCTACGGGCAATCTTCCAACGCCCACATCCATTGTATTGGCTATGGTCCGGTCTTCGGAGTTTTCATTGTCATCCAGCATCGAAAAGAAATCATCGGAGCAAAATCCTGCAATTCCGTAAAAGGATTCTGCGGTTTCAAAAGTGGGTACGTAGTTGGTGTTATTGGCAATTCTGTTTTTATAATCATAGGAAGCATCGCCAAAAAGCAGCAGGTATTTAGGCATTTGCGCAGTATCTTCTCCGGCATTATCATAAAAATATTTGGCAAAATCCCGAATGGCGCTGATGTCTTGCGAGCCGGAAGAAAATTCGTTATACACTTGCTCTGTGGTAGCTACCAATACGCTCATCCCGCTTTGCGTACGGTGGTGGTTGGCAAGTTTGTTTGCAGCGTCTAAAAAATCCGGATATGTAACGATGAGATAATCGGCTTGTGCCTGCCCATGCAAATCCTGATTTGTAACCGTGCCTGTAAAAGAAGGGGTTAAAAACCGGCTTCCGTCGAAAGCTATAAACTCGTGCAGCTCGTCTGCATGTTGGGAGAAATGATACGTTCCTCCGGAAAGATGACCCATCATTTTTACCGGATGAAGTGCATCTGTAATATCCCATACTGTAGTAGTTGCATTTGCATTTTTCACCTGATAGCCGGCAATCTTTCCACTGCCTACAGACCGTGTATCCCTAAAACTATTCATACCATTTATCAGGCTCAGCTCACGTCTTGTATTCCATTCTATATAATTAAGGTAGCCTCTGCCGCTGCCCATAGAGGTATATTGTATCGTAAGGGTATTGATGCCGCCGGGCATAGGCGCTTTGTGCGAAATAGTGCGTACGCTTATCTGATCATCTTCTTCTGACATAAGATCTACGGCATTATAGGTAGTATTATCTATTTGTTGCCCGTTCAGGAAAACGGTGAAACGATTGTTCACTTCCGCGCGTGAACCTAATTGCACCTTCACCAATGCACTGTCGGTAATTGTTCCTAAATCGAAAGAAAAAGTTTTGCTCAATTCCAGCCCTACATCCGTACCAAATGCCTCGCCCCACCATTCTTTACCAAATTTCCCTATGTTAATCAAATCTTCTTCATGTACCTGATAATCGTCAAAATCGGTAACGGTGATATTGGCTGCCGGAGCCGAAGATTGGCTGCTGATACGTTTTCCGGGACCAAGATCGAAGTTGATAAAATAATAACTGCTGTCGTTGTAAATATTTTTCCGGTATTCAAAACTGCCTTTGTTTCGCACCCATTCATCCGGGCCGTTGGCATAGAACAAAACGTATTCATTATTATCAAAGCTCCCGTTACCATTATCCACTATTTGCACGGCATTTTCCTGCAAATCCGAATAGCGCGCCACAGCATTATTTTCAGAAAGCATAGTGCCGCCATTGCCGTAGATACGCACCATAGCCGGATTGATAGATGCCGGATTGAGGTTTAGTTTATTTTTGAGAAAGTCATAGTCTATTTTATAAATACCGGATTCTTTTACTGCTATTTTATACCATGCCCCCGTTGCCAACACGCTGCTTGATGCGGTTGTTTTTTGTGCGGTGCTTAGAGCTTCTCCGGTTGTTTTTTCTTGTAAGGAAAGATGAAAGGAACGCAATTGCAGGGTTTTGCCTTCGCTTCCTTTTTTATAGGCAGGAATATAGAGCAAGGCAAAAGGCTTTTTAAGCTCCCTGCCCAGCTTCACTTTTATTTCTTGGTCTTTAATAGGCGTTCCTTCCAAGGGCGCTCCTTCGGAATAGGCAGTTTCCGTAATGCGGATTTCCGGCACAGCATAATGCTGCAAGGGAACCCGCTTCACAAAATAACCTTCGTAGATTTCCTCAGCAGGGATGTGAATCGTTTGATGAATTGATTGAGCATGGAGCAAAATGCTCTGTATCAAAAAGCAAACAGTAAGCATACTGATTTTGTACATATCGTATCTCCTAATAGTTTTAGAAACAACTGGAATCCTTACAAAAATACGGAAAAATGTAGCGCCGATTTTATTCAGACAGTAGTTCTCAAACGGCTAATCAGGATTATTATTGTGGTGAGAATTTTTAACTTTTTTGATTAATTTTAAAGTTCTCTGTTTACAATGCTTGACATTTTGAAAAGAATAGTCTAACATTGTAACGCTTTTAACTATTTTGTAAATAAAACGCAGCAAATATTTTTCTTTGATTATGAAAAGAACTCTCATTGGCGTGAGCATGTTATGTGTAGGAGCAATAGCATTTTCCTCTTGCTCTTCCAACAGCAAATCTATCGGTGTATCGCGCGCTACAGGTTGGAATTACAACGACTCTCGTTTAGGCGGTTTTGATGTGCCGGATTATCGGGGACAACAAACCGGGCCTGGTCTTACCTTTGTAGAAGGCGGTCGTTTTACAATGGGGCAAACTGATGAAGATTTGACTATGGAGCGCAATAATATACCGCATACCGTATCTGTTTCTTCATTTTATATGGATGAAACGGAGGTAGCGAATGTACACTACCGCGAATATCTGTATTGGTTAGCCCGCGCATACAGCTCCGACTACCCCGATGCCGTGGCCAAAGCACTTCCCGATACTACTACTTGGAGAAGAGGGTTAGCCTATAACGAGCCTATGGTGGAATACTATTTCCGTCATGCCGCTTACAACTACTATCCTGTAGTAGGGGTGAACTGGTATCAGGCAAATGACTATGCTAAATGGAGAAGCGACCGTGTAAACGAATGGATCCTCATTCAAAACGGTATGCTGAAGAAAAATCCGAACCAGGTAAATGAAGATGTGTACAACACAGAAACTTACACCGGCGGACAATATGAAGGAGCTGCAGGTATGCGTCGCAAACGCGACCTTGACCCTAACGGCTCCGGAAAACGTAATGTAAATTATTCTGATGGCGTATTGCTCCCCAACTACCGCCTCCCTACAGAAGCTGAATGGGAATACGCTGCCTTAGCACTTATAGGAAACAACCCTGAGCCAAACACCAAACGCCGCCGTGGGGAAGAAGTAGTTACCGACCGTAACATATATCCTTGGGGACCAAGAGACGGAGTGCGTTCCGGATTACGCAATCAATATCAAGGAGAGTTTAACGCGAACTTTATGCGTGGCAATGGTGATGCGATGGGTGTAGCCGGCGGTTTGAATGACAACGCCTCTATCCCTGCTCCTATCTTCCAATACAAACCAAACGCATACGGACTATACAACATGGCAGGGAATGTAAGTGAATGGGTACTGGATACGTATCGCCCGCTTACCTTCCAAGATGCGAATGAAGTAAATCCATTCCGCGGAAACGTATTTGATGCCTACAGACGCATTGCTGAAGATAATTCTCTTGAAGAAAAAGACAGCCTGGGTAGAATACCTAAACGCTTGATAACACAAGAAGAAATCGAAAAGAATAAAAATGCACACTTCCTCGTAAACGATGCTGACGCAAGAGATGCAAAAGACGGAGGAGATTCTTTATTCTATTATGACTATGGAAAAACTACTTTGGTCAATAATGAATCTAAAGTAATCAAAGGAGGTAGCTGGGCAGACCGCGCTTACTGGCTGTCTCCCGGAACACGCCGCTTCCAAAATGCAAATCAAGGTAGCTCTACCGTAGGTTTCCGCTGCGTAATGGATCGCTTAGGCAGTCCTAACGGCGACAACAGCCAAAGAGCAGGTAATGCCTTTAGCACCAGAAGATAATCAAAGAAAAATCTGTTTTAAAAACTCCTTCATTTCTGAGGGAGTTTTTTTTGTGGCTTATAGCTTGTGGCTCCTCAGGCATGTCATTACGTGAAATAGAGCAGAAGCTGTGAATGACAACTTGCACATTGTGGAAAGTGCGGCGAGCGTGCACGATACACGGAAAAAGCTCCATAGTAGCAACTTCCCTGAACGGTGCTATCGCCGTAAAATTCCAATAGAAATTCTACTGCTTGAACCCTAAAAATGCACAAGTTGATACGTTAATAGATACCGTGTGAATCCATTCAACCATTCAACTAATCAACCATTCAACTTAACTTCGTTCCATGTTTAACATTGAGCGACCCTACCCGCCGGCAGGCGATCAGCCGGAAGCCATCCGCCAACTGACGGAAGGCATCCAGAATGGTGATGTTTTTCAAACATTACTGGGCGTAACCGGTTCGGGAAAGACCTTTACCATGGCGAATGTGATACAAAATGTGCAGCGACCTACGTTGGTACTGACGCATAATAAAACCCTTGTAGCACAGCTCTATGGCGAATTTCGGCAGTTTTTCCCCCATAATTCCGTAGAATATTTTGTGTCTTACTATGATTATTATCAGCCCGAAGCCTATATCCCTACCTCCGACACTTACATCGAAAAAGACCTTTCCATCAATGAGGAACTGGAGAAATTACGCCTGCGCACTACCGCAAGTTTACTAAGCGGCAGAAGGGATATCATCGTGGTGGCATCGGTAAGTTGCATCTATGGTATCGGTAATCCTGCTGAGTATTCCAACAGCATTATCCGTTTTAATGTGGGCGATCATATTCCACGCAATTCATTTCTTCATGCCTTAGTCAATTCGCTGTACAACCGCAGTCAGGGCGAGTTTTCAAGAGGTACCTTCCGGGTAAAAGGCGATACGGTAGATGTGAATCTGCCCTATGTGGATTATGGCTATCGTATCAGTTTTTTCGGCGATGAAATTGAAGAAATCGAAACCTTTGACGTAGCTAATAACAAGCGCATCAGCACGGTGAAGAACGCAGCTATCTTTCCTGCAAATCTCTACCTTGCCCCACGCGACCAAATGGCGCAGATTATTCATGAAATACAGGATGAGCTGTTTGCACAGGTGGAATATTATAAAAACATAGGCAAACATCTGGAAGCACAGCGCATCAAAGAACGAGTAACCTATGATCTGGAAATGATACAGGAACTCGGCTATTGCAGCGGCATCGAAAATTACTCACGGTTCCTCGACAGAAGACAGCCCGGCACACGTCCGTTTTGTTTGCTGGATTATTTCCCCGATGATTTTTTATTGGTGGTAGATGAAAGCCATGTTACCATTCCGCAAATTAGCGGCATGTATGGTGGCGACCGTTCGCGAAAATTAAACCTTGTAGATTTTGGTTTCAGATTACCTTCTGCATTGGATAATCGCCCGTTGAATTTTAATGAATTTGAAAGCCTGCTGAATCAAGTAGTATTTGTAAGCGCTACGCCCGGCAACTATGAATTGGAACAAACCGGCGGACTGGTGGTAGAGCAGATTGTGCGCCCCACCGGACTTTTAGAC
>JAEZZY010000074.1 GCA_023418315.1 Bacteroidota bacterium | reverse complement strand
AAAAACTATTGCCAAACCACCAAAACCTCCTGACTTATTTTCCAGGCAACTAACACTCTAAATCAATAAAATCAACTACCTAAGCCCCCTTAAACACACCTTTGCCAAAAGTTCCGGATGAGAGTGACAAATAGTAATACTATTTGGTATCTTTGAGGACATGGTAATAGACAGAATTTCTTTTAAGGAACTGCTGCCACATTTGAAAAACAAGCAGGTAACGGTGATAACCGGTATGAGACGCGTGGGTAAAAGCACCGCACTGCGTTTCTTGATGGAGCAGGTAAAACACGACAATAAAATGGCGTTTGATTGTGAGCGCATCGAAGTAAGAGCCTTGTTTAACCGGCCGGATTATGAAAGCATCGTAGAGGAGCTGAAGCTCTCCGGCCTGAATTTTTCCAAGCCGGCGGTTATTGCGCTGGATGAAATTCAACTGATAGAAAATCTGCCCAGCTTTATTAAATACGTGTATGACACCTACGGTGTTAAATTTATCGTTACCGGCTCCAGCTCTTATTATATGAAAAACCGCTTTTCAGAGAGTCTTGCCGGTCGTAAGCGGGTGTTTGAAATGTTTCCGCTTTCCTTTCCTGAATTTTTACAGTTCAAAAAAACGTTCTACCCCGAATATGGAAAATATGCGCTGAAACCTTTTGATACCGCTTGGTATAACCGCTGCAAAAAGCTGTATGAAGAGTACATCCGCTTTGGCGGTTTCCCGGAAGTGGCGCTGCAAAAAAAGATAGGCGATAAAAAAGAATTGCTGAAGGATATTATCAACTCCTACATAGAAATGGATGTAAAACTGCTGTCGGATTATTCGGTGAGCGGAGAATTATACAAACTTGTAAAATTGCTGGCGGCAAGGACAGGCAGCAAAGTGGATTATACCAAGCTCGGAAGTGTGGCCGGTCTGCACCGCCACAAAATCAACAACTATCTGCAACTGATGGAAAGCACCTACCTCATTTATCTTGTAAAGCCTTTCACCAAAAACATTGACAAAGAAGTATCGCAGCAACCCAAGATTTATTTTTCCGACACGGGTATTATGAATGAACTGGTGGGAGAGCAATTATCCGGTGGACAAGTGTTTGAAAATGCCATTGCCGCACAATTGAAACACTTGGGCGATATACAATATTATCAGAAAAAAACCGGTCAGGAGATAGATTTTATTTTTAAAGGCAATATGGCGGTAGAGGTAAAAGAAACCGCTATTGAGCAAGACAGGCAAACCCTTGTGCAACGTGCAGGTGCAATCGACATGAAGAAGAAAATGCTGGTAAGCCGCCATCTGCCTGCGGGTGGTTTTACCGGTTTTGTATGGGGCGGCAATATTTTTTAACGGGCTGAATGTTGATTTGGGTTACAAAACCCTGCTTCATAGCCAATTTGTATCTATTCCTTAACGAACCTTCGCCTATATTTGTCAGGTGAGTTTTCTTTATCCCTTATTTCTTTTGGCGGGCTTGTTGATAGCCATACCTATACTTATTCACCTGTTCAATCTTCGCAGATATAAAACAGTATTCTTTCCTCATACCGTTTTTTTAAAAAATATTCATTTACGCTCTCAAAAGCAATCGCAAGTGCGCTATAAATGGCTGCTTGCCGCGCGTATAGCTTTTTTGCTCACCCTTATCCTGGCTTTCGCACAGCCTTTTTTCAAGGATAAACATACCCCATCCGCCGCGTCTTCTTTGCAGGTTATTTACATAGATAATTCGGCATCCATGTCTGTAAAAAACGGCGCAAGAACCCTCTTGGATATTGCAAAAGAAAATGCAAAAAAACAATTAAGACAAGCGCCGGCAGGCAGCAAATTTATAATCCTCACCAACGACCGTCCGCCGTCTTACCGTCCGATGCCGATACAGCAAGCCACTATGCTGATTGGTCAGATAGAAATTTCCTCCGTGTCTCAAACCGCCCAGGAGCTATTCCAAACTGTACAGGGATTAATGCAAAGCGAAGCTCATGAACATGCGCAGCTGTTTTATTATTCCGATTTCCAGAAAAACCGGTTTCCCGCCACACCGGAAGCGGCAGGGCTAAACAACATTAAATTATTCGCTATGCCGCTAAAGGCGAATACACCTGCCAATGTGTATATAGATACGGCGATCCTTGCGTCTCCGGTACTCCAAGCCGGACAAGCTAATCAGCTCATCGTTACCACAAAATATACCGGCAAAGCGCCTACGGAAACGCCGGTGTTGCAACTCCTCATCAACGGACAAATAAAAAGTGCTTCTTCTTTGCATTTTAATGAAAAAAAAGAAAGCATAGATACACTCAGCTTCCAGACCCAGGAAGCCGGATGGCAGCAAATGAGCCTTGTGGTGAATGATGCCGTACGCTTTGACGACACCTTTCGCATAGCGGCAAAAAGCAATAGTAATCTTTCGGCGCTTGTGTGGAATGAACATCAGCCCAATCCTTTTATCCAAGCGGCATTCAGAGCCTATGACGGGTTTCGGTTAGATAATAAACAAGTGCAGGAAACTGCCGATTTGAAGCAATATAATCTGATTATCTTAAACGGCATTACGCAATTTACGGAAACGCTGACCCGGCAAGTAAGCGAGGCATTGCTGCAAGGACAAAGCGTGGTCATCTTCCCTAATAAAACACAAAATCTAAACGCACTTAATTCCGGTCTTTCCCAAATAGCTTCGCTGCACCTTACCGGCATAGACACTTCCCTGCAAACCGCTACAAATTTGCAGCAGGGCAGCGACCTCGTAAAAGATATTTTTGAACACATACCGGATAATGTGCAATTGCCCCAAGCCAAGTGGCATTATACCCTGCAAGCATCCCTAAGCGCTAATCAACAATCTATTATCAGTTTCAGAAACGGCGATCCGCTTTTGGTACAATTTACGCCTTCCAAAGGAAAACTCTACTTGCTCACCACCGCCGCCGACCTCCAAAGCGGAGATTTTCCCGGCAGTTATTTCTTTGCTCCTTTTCTGTATCAAATGACCGCCCAATCCAATACAGGCAATGTGTTTGCCGCCACAGCAGGTACAGAGCATCCTGTTTATCTGTCTTTTAAAAATACCGGAGAACGGAATATGGTGCACCTTACCGGAAAAGGAATAGACATCATTCCGCCACAGCGCCCTAATGGTGCCGGTTTGGATGTGTTTGTAGGGAAAGCGCAGCCCCATGCGGGTTTTTACACTCTTACCGCTTCCGGAAGTGATAGTACTCTTATAGCAATAAATGAAAACCGCAATGAATCGGATCTGGCGCTATGGGATATTTCCGAACTAAAAAATCAATGGAAAGCAGCCGATATTACTTGGGCGGAAGCTAATGAAACAGCACCTGTAAAAAACGGAAATGCGGCGAACTTCCCGCTTTGGAAAGTTTGTGTTATTTTAGCCGTGATAATGCTGATGGCAGAAACCTATCTGCTGGCAGTGAACTATCGCAAAACAATTAGCGCCACTAATGTCCATTCTCATACGACAGGCTAAGGTCATTGACCGGCAATCGGAATATCATAATAAAGTTGTAGATGTATTGATTGAAAACGGAAAGATATCAGACATCGCAAAAAGCATTTCCAAAAAAGCAAAAAAAGAAATCAGCATAAAAGGGCTGCACCTTTCGCAGGGGTTTACCGATGTGTTTGCAGATTATCGCGAGCCTGGCTATGAACATAAAGAAACCCTGGCAACCGGCATGAAAGCCGCGGCAGCAGGCGGTTTTACACAGGTTTTCCTTGTGCCAAATACATCGCCTTCTGTTTCGTCCAAGTCGGTGTTGCAATACATTCTTAAAAAAACGGAAGATAATATCGTCTCCGTTTATCCGCTGGGAAGCATTACACAAGAAGTAGAAGGAAAACAGCTTGCCGAAATGCTGGACATGCGGCAATATGGTGCCGTTGCATTTACAGACGGATGGAAACCCGTGCAAAATGCCGCTTTGCTCCTCAAAGCGCTGGAATATGTAAAAGCATTTGAAGGTATCGTTTTACAAATGCCTATGGATGCTTCGCTGGCTTCAGGCGGGCTCATGCACGAAGGGCAAATGTCCACGCGCCTGGGAATGGCAGGTGTGCCCACCCTTGCCGAAACTGTTTTTCTACATAGAGATATAGAATTGCTTCGCTATACCAACTCCCGCCTACACATCACCGGCATTTCTACGGCGGAAGGTGTGGAAATGGTGCGTAAAGCGAAAAAAGAAAAACTAAACATCACCTGCTCGGTTACGCCCTACCATCTGGCGCTGACGGATGAAGCGCTGCAATATTATGACAGCGCCTATAAAGTGGCTCCGGTTTTGAGAAGCGAAAAAGACCGGCAGGCGCTGATAAAAGCATTGAATGACGGTATCATTGACTGCATCGCTTCGCATCATCGTCCGCAGGAATGGGATGCCAAGGCAAAAGAATTTGAATACGCCTCAGAGGGAATGAACATTCAGGAAAATGCCTTCAGTATTGTGCGCCATGCCGTAGGCGATAAAGTGGCTCTTGAGCGCATCATTGACGCATTGACAACAAGACCACAGGAAATTTTCCCTATAAAAGCTTCTTCCCTTGCCAAAGGAAAAGAAGCCAACATTAGTTTATTTTTGCCGGATGAGATGACTACAGTGGAAGAAAAAGGACTACAATCTATGTCCCGAAACAATCCGTTTATAGGCAAACAGCTAAAAGGGAAAGTAGTGGGCATCATTCATCATCATCAATCATCCTTAAACATATAACTTATGCAAGAAAAAATACAAACACACTTCAGATATGGGCTGTTTACTGGAATAGCCGTGGTGATAGCAGCCTTATTGCTGCATGTTACCGGATTGTCTATGGAAAAATGGGCACAGTATATCCTGTATATTCCGTTTCTTATAGGGCTTATTTTGAACGCACAAGCCTTTGCCAAAGCCAATAACCACCGTGTAAGCTACGGCGGTGTATTCAGCAGTTGTTTTAAAGCAAGTGCCATCATTACGCTCATTACCATAGCCTGGGGTTTTCTGTCTATCTATATTTTCCCCGAGATGCAGCAAAAATCATTTGAACTGGCAGAGCAAAGCATGAGGGAACAAGGAACGATGAGCGAAGAACAAATCGAGCAGGCTTTGGAAGTTTCCAAGAAATTTTTTGTTCCGTTTATGATTGGAAGCTTATTGTTTTTCAACATGCTTTTGGGGGCTATATTTTCATTAATCGCTGCTGCCATTCCCAAAAAAACGGGCAATCAAACACCTTTTGAAAATACGGATTCACAACAGTTTCAGCACTAATTCATGCCGGACATTTCTATAATCATCCCTCTTTACAACGAAGAAGAATCCCTGCCGGAACTTGCCGACTGGATAGAACGTGTATGCACGGAATATGGCTATTCCTACGAAGTGATTATGGTGGATGACGGCAGTACCGATAATAGCTGGAAAGTGGTGGAAGAACTGGCACGCCATCATCCTTCTGTCAAAGGCATCCGCTTCCAAAGAAACTATGGTAAAAGCGCCGCGCTCAATGAAGGCTTCAAGGCGGCACAAGGCAATGTAATCATCACTATGGATGCCGATTTGCAAGATAGTCCTGATGAGATACCGGAGCTTTATAAGATGATTGTAGCCGACGGCTACGACCTCGTGAGCGGATGGAAAAAAGTGCGGCATGATAATGCACTCACCAAAAATCTTCCCTCCAAACTATACAACGGCGTCAATCGCTGGGTATCCGGCATTCAGCTTCATGATATGAACTGCGGACTGAAATCCTATAACCGGAATGTGGTGAAAAGCATTGAGGTTTATGGCGAGATGCACCGCTTCATTCCCGTGCTTGCCAAATGGGCTGGGTTTAAGAAAATAGGCGAAAAAGTAGTACAGCACCGCCCGCGCAAATACGGTGTTTCCAAATTCGGATGGGATCGTTTCATCAACGGATTTCTGGATTTGCTGACGGTACAGTTTATGGGCCGCTTCGGCAAAAAGCCCATGCACTTTTTCGGTACGCTCGGCGTCTTCACTTTTTTAATCGGGTTTATCATTACCTTTTATATGATCGTCATGAAAATCCTGTTCATGCAGGATTATGCGCTCAGCAATCGTCCGCCGTTTTATCTGGCGCTCACCGCTATGGTTATAGGCACTATGTTTTTTCTTACGGGTTTTGTAGCCGAGCTGGTATCGCGCAATGCTGCCGACAGGAATCACTACCTCATTCGCGGGCGTATAGGCTTGGAGCAAGAGTGAGGCTTCCTCCTTACATTTGGTATCATATTTGGTTGTCGTAGTTTTTAAATCATCAAGACATGAAAAAAATAGTATTTCTCACCGCCATGGCTACTGCCTTAGCATTTCACGCTCCTGCACAATCCTTAGGCGATATTTTAAACGGCGTATTTGGCAATAACAATAGCTCTAAGAAAAACACTTCCGGAAGCCAAAGCAATTCTTCAGGTATTTCTCTGGGCAGCCTTAGCAATGGCGAGGTGGTAAGCGCTTTGAAACAAGCCTTGGAAATCGGCTCTAAGAACGCAAGCTCTAAACTAAATGCCACAAATGGATTTTTTGGTAATCAATTAATAAAAATATTGTTGCCCCCCGAAGTGCAGCAAGCGGAGCAATTGATGCGTCAGTTCGGCTTAGGCTCCTTGGCAGATAAAGTGATCCTGCAAATGAACCGCGCTGCGGAAGATGCTGCCGGCAAAGCTGTTCCTATTTTTGTAAATGCCATCACCACCATTTCCATCCAAGACGGGATCAGCATTTTGAAGGGTGGAAACGGCGCAGCTACTAATTTTCTTAAAAGCAAAACCACAGCGGCATTGACCGAAGCATTCCGCCCGGTGGTGCAGAAATCCCTCAACCAGTTGAATGTACAAACCTACTGGAATCAATTATTCTCTAACTATAACAAGCTCCCTATAGTACGCAATAAAATCAACCCCGACCTTACCGCCTATGTTACCGAACGGGCGCTCAACGGACTTTTCCTAACCGTAGCCGAGGAGGAAAATAAAATCCGTACCAATCCCGGTGCACGCGTAACCGACCTTTTGAAGAAGGTTTTTGGCGCGAAATAGTTATATTGCATATCCTCTTGGGATATTAATTGAACTGAAACCTAATTATTACGTGGTATTATGATACAAGAAACTGCTACCGCCTACCCCTTACAACAATGGTGGACGACAACCGATTTTGAAGGAAAAAATTTTTGCGACCTTAAAGAAAACGGAAAACTCTGCTTAAGGGCAGGAGCGCATTACCCCGAACGCGTCATCTCTACCCTCACTCCCGAAAATGCCGATCATGCGGTAAAAGCATTAAAGGAAAAATTTTTGGAAGTGCAGGAACGGATGAAAGAAGCAAATGAAGAATGGAATGCCGCCGAAGACAAACTGAAGCTATACGGAAAAATTACTCGCCTAAAAGACTACCTGCTTCACACCAATGTGATAGGCGATGTACACAGCCTCATGGAGGATATAATAGAAAAGGAAAAGCAGCTCCAGACTCTGATGGATGAGCACTATGAAATAAGATTAAAATTAGTGCAGCAAGCCGAAGAACTGGCAAAAACATCGGAAGACTGGAAAGAAACCACACAAATATTTAAGAACTATAACGAAGACTGGAAAAACGCCGGATATGTAGATAAAGAACGAAATGATGAACTCTGGAACCGGCTGGAAACCGCACGTGCTCAGTTTTTTGAACGCAAACACCTCCATCACGAAGAACAGGAAAAAGAAATGCTTCGCAATCTGGATCTGAAAATGGAGATTGTAGAGAAAGCGGAAAGACTGGCAGCATCTACCCAATGGAAAGAAACAACGGAACTCTTTCATAACCTGCTGGACGAATGGAAAGCAGTGGGCAGAACCATGCACGATAAAAACGAAGAACTTTGGAATCGCTTTATCACCGCAAAAAATAATTTTTTTGAAAACAAGAAAGAGCATTTTGAACTAATCCAAACGGAGCAATTAGCCAACTATGAAGTGAAGCTGGCCCTGGTGGAAAAAGCAGAAGCTATAAAAGGCAGCGAAGACTGGAATAAGACCGCACAAGAATATGCCGACATCATGACCCAATGGAAGGCTACCGGCCGCGTTCCGGTAGAAAAAGCCGACGAACTATGGAACCGCATGTGTGCTGCCAAAGACTATTTCTTCAATGCCAAACGCAGCCACCACGAAATGGTACGCGTTTCTCTGGAAGATAATTATGCGCAAAAAATGGCTCTGTTGAAACGTGCCGAATCCATTAAAAACTCCACGCACTGGCGCACTACCACGGAAGAGATGAACGAACTGATGGATGAATGGAAAAAAATAGGCGCTGTACCCAGAGAGCATTCCAATAAAATGTGGGAAGCCTTCATCGGTGCAAGAAAATATTTCTTCGCACGCAAAGATGCCGACCGCGAAAAGCGCAGACAATATGCCCATCAAGCCGAAGAAAAAAGAATAGAACAACGGAAAACATTTTTGCATAAGCTGGAAGATGAGCTGAAAGAAGAAAAGGAAAAATTGGCGGATTTTAAAAATGCTATAGAAAATATCACTCCCGGCAATAAAGCCGAAGAACTACGCGCACATCTTACCAAACTCATCGGCCAGTGCGAACATAAAATCGAACAGAAAGAGCAAAAAATCACCGAAGTGCATAAAGAATTTGAAGTCGCCGTAGCAGAACAAAACATAGAGGAGAACAACGATTGATCACTTCATTTATCCAACAGTTCATAAAAAAGCCACCGCTGTTATTTCCTTTAATAGCGGTGTTTCACTTATTTATAACCGCTCATGCCCTATGGACATTCCGGGATATACTGCCGGGTTTTATCAATTGGCTTTATCCCTTATCCTTACTTCTGTATTGCTGCCTGTGGTGCCTCGTATGCGGTATGAAAAAATGGGCTGCTTACGGCTATATTTTCTTCACCATCATCAACCTGTTGCTGGCATTTATAGTTGCTCCACGTATGGAATGGCGCTATGAAGCAGCACTTTTTCCTGCCGATGTAGTCTGCTGTTTTTTTATCCTCATTTATTTCAGAAGGTTTGAATGAAGCGCGTCTTTACCGATATGACCGGTCGTGAAACGGAAATCGTTTTTCCGCCCCGGCGGATTATCTCCGTGGTGCCTTCCCAAACGGAACTGCTTTATGATCTCGGTTTACAGGAAGAAGTAATTGCCCTTACCAAATTTTGCGTACATCCGCAGCAGTGGTATAGAAACAAAGAAAGAATTGGCGGCACCAAAAACCTAAACCTCGAAAAAATAAAATCATTAGCGCCCGATCTTATTCTTGCCAATAAAGAAGAGAATACAAAAGAAGAGATTGAAGAACTGCAACGCCATTTTCCTGTTTGGATAAGCGATATAACCACCGTAGAGCATGCCTTGCAAATGATAGGGCACATAGGCGATATTACCGGAAAACACGATGCTGCACAGCAATTAATCCGTACGATTATAGAAAATTATCCCGACGAGAAAACCACGCTGCGTTCCGCCGCTTATTTCATCTGGTATCGTCCGTGGATGTGCGTAGGCAATACCACATTTATCCATGATGTATTACGTAGGTGTGGCTATAAAAATGTATTTGGCAAGGAAAGTCGCTATCCCGAAATAAACGAAGAGCAACTGAAAGAAGCCGATCCGGATGTGGTTTTGCTGTCTTCCGAACCCTTCCCTTTTAAAGAAAAGCATATAACGGAGATAAAAAAAATACTTCCGAATACGGAGGTAAAACTGGTAGATGGAGAATTGTTTAGCTGGTATGGCAGCCGCATGGTGAAAGCCTGCCCCTATCTGAAGTCCTTTGTGCGTAAATAAGGTAAAGGATTTTATTTTATGTGCTTGCATTTTTCCACTAAAAAAATGGCAGTGGAGTGGAAGAAAACAACTACGGACATAGCCAAAGAATAAGCTGAACACTCTGTATTTTTATGCAACCTACGCTCAACGTTTTTTTTCGTCACCCACAAATGAAAGAATGGGTACTAATGAAGAGATGATACTTGCTTAAAAAAGCTGCAACAAAATGTTTCGTTGCAGCTTTCCAGTTCTTTTTTAGTAACTTACTGTTTTACAAGTTTAATGTTATAATAATTCGATTTGAAATCGGTAATAGTTAATATATAATTTCCTGAAGGTAAATGTTGTAAGTTGTCAATAGATACTTTTCCATTTTGAAGATACTCCGGCTGAATAGGTATGGCTTTTCCTGTAATATCAAAAAGTTGATACGAAAATTGTTTTACATCAATGTTTTGTGCATCAAACTGTAGATTCACTTTGTTTATAAACGGATTGGGTGATATAGTAAGATCTATATTTTGATAAACATCCTTGATGGTGTTCGGTTGTTGTAGGTGCTTAGGAGAAATTTTAGAAATACCTACATGCGTCAGCTTATTATTTACAGATGATCTAAACTGGTGGAATAGATAAATGTTGGTATCTGGTGTTACAGCCCAGTCAGCCAATAGTTGTGATTCGCTAAACGGAGACGTAATGATAGCTCCTGTATTGTTATTAAAGCTATTATCTATGCTGCCATCTTTTAATAAATGCTTAATAGTATAAGTCGTATCATTTTTTACTATAACCATTAGGCTGCTATCGGGCATTTCGAATAGGCGCATTTGATTACCCTGTCCTATAGCATTCGTGGCGAAAGAAGCGTTGTGAGTACCATCAAAGTTAATGGAAGCTATTTTTGCGGTGCCAGCTTTGAAGTATCCCAAATAATAACTTGTATGACCTTTTGTGAGAAATGAAACAGCCACTCCACCGCCGATGGTGTCCGTCAAAAAATAACCACCCCCTGTACCAAAACTATTATCGTTAGAACCACTATTGTCAAGTTTTATTACCCTTGGATAAACCGGATTTTCTACAAATATGGCTTTATTATCATCAGATATGATAAGATTACTGAGATGTGCATAGCTAAGACTATTTGCAGTGCCTCCTATGTAATTCTTCTTTCCATTGTTGCTAAAGCTATTATCAAGGGCAAAACTGCTTAGGTGTCGCGCTATATAAAGTGTAAAATTCACAGGTTCGGCAGAGCGACCCAATACATAATACTTTCCATTATTATCAACAGCAAGCGAGGGAGCTTTGGGAAATTCTGTTGCATCAAATGTGCCATCAAAAGGTCCTGCCACTACTAATCCATTCGTATCTATAATAGTAACGGTATAATGCTCCGGCCCCGAGAAACTTCCTAATGAAGAAAAGTTTAAAGTATGATTACCGGTTTCTGCTATTACGGCGATAGTATGATTGTTTAAATAAACTACATCATTAATCAGATCATTTATTCTGTTATTGATGTTAATGACACCGGCAGTTCCAAAGGAGGAAATTGGATTACCATCTTTGTCATATTTCATCATCATAATATCATTATCACCATTTTCATTCATCCCTACCACAAGAATATTTCCGGAAGGCAAATGAAAAATGTTTTGCGCAGTAGTATTGGATAAACCACTACCGGCAGAATTTAACCCGAAATTGCTCATCACATTACCGGATGCATCTGCTTTCAATACATACCCTTCAGCATTGAATTTATTATTATCTATCATGGCACCTGCTAAATAAAAACTATCATTGTGGTTGTCTATGGCAGATGAGAATCCTGCATCTTGTGTGCCAAATGCAGAAAAACCATTCGTTCCGAAACTACTAACAGCATTACCAGTAGAGTCTAATTTTAATATAGCAGCTATATCTGTGACACTACTGTTGTAATATTCTACAGCTGCAAAAAGGTTGTTATTGACATCTAAATGTGCATCCCAAGCATAGTTGTTATTAGTGCTTGCAGCGAACTGAGCTACACCATTTGTTCCGAAATTAGAATCAAACTGTCCTGTAGCGTTAAGTCTGAAACTAATGATTTTATATTGGCTTCCATTATAAGCATATCCTAAACCTTGAATTCTCCCATCAGGTAATACGGTAATCCAAGACGGGGAACTGCTGGTAAATCCTCCAAAGAAAGGAGTCGTTTTGCCGTTTGTCCCAAAACCTGCATCTAAAGTTCCGTTGGTATTGAGTCTGGCAAGCTGTATTTTATAGGAAGTAAATGATGAATATCCTAACACAACAATCTTACCGTCATTTTGTATAGCAATATCTTCTGCGTAATTATGAGAACCTGTTTCAAATTGCAGCGTGACTGTTCCGCTAGTCCCAAAACTGTTATCTAATGTACCATTGGTATTATATCGTTGAATGATTCCTTTGTGTCCTGCATTATGATATCCTATTCCCGCAACAAGTATTTTACCATCCGGTTGGATTTTTATATTCCTGAATGTAGCACCGTTCATCGTAACGCCACTAATGGTTGAAAAAGAAATAACGCCTTGTGTACCAAAACTATTATCAGGCGTTCCGTTCGTATTCATTCTTACCATAATAGCTTTGTATGTATTGTTATTCTGTTGCCACCCACATCCCACAATTTTACCATCAGATTGTAATGCCATAGCGTTTATGCCTTCATCTCCGGCAATATCCCAAGAAACTTTTCCATTATTCCCAAAGCTATTATCAATAGTGCCGTCTGCATTGTTTCTAAATAAAAACAGGTCGTAATCAAAGTTTTTTATTTGTCCGGAAGAAATAACTTTTCCATCCGTTTGGCGATGTACATCATAAAGTGAGGTATTACCTTCTGCTCTTTGTAGCAGCTTTCTTCCATGACTGCCAAAGCTGGAATCAATATCAAATATTTGCTGTGCTTGTGTCGGCACTATGACTAATGCGGTGAATACAATAGCCGAGAATCGAATGATGTTATTTTTTTTCATTGTTTGTAAATTTTATCAGTAACAAAAATATTTATCGTTTATAGCTGTGGTATCCCTAATGTTAGGTACTGAGCTGTTGGTAAAAGAGAATGGGTTTTTCTACCCAATAGTATTCCGTCATTTCGCAGCACAAACAAGCATAGCGAAGTTTGCGAACGCAGTTCAGAGAAATCTCCTCAATGGCGGTTCTGTTCAGGAGATTTCTCTCTGCGGTCGAAAATCACGAACAAGTTTTATACTGCACATTTTTATCTGGTGTGGCAGTATGACAGGTATTGTTATAGCAAAAAGGGTTATAGGTAAGTGTACATGAAACACGGGCTATTCATTCCTGATAAAGGAAGCATGGAATAGTGTTACTCCGTCTGATAGGCGAATATAATAAGTGCCAATTGCCAGAGCGGTTGTGCTTAGCTGAATAAGTTGGGTATCCGTAAAAGATGTGGATATGATCATTTGACCCTGCGCATTAAAACATTGCAGCAGGTAATTTCCTTTCTTGGGCATATCCAGATACACCATACCGGCAGTAGGGTTCGGGTATAATCTGATAGTTTGCGCAGCAGGTTGGAATAATACGCTCACGATATTGGAATAAGTAAATGCTCCGTCTATATCCGTTTGTTTTATCCTGTAAAAATTCAGCGTATTGTAAGGCTTTTCATCAATGAAGCGGTAACGTAATTTTTCCTTGCTGTTGCCTGCCGCTTTCACCGTTCCTGTTCTTTCAAAATCAATGCCGTTCCTGCTTTTTTCTATTTCAAAATGCTGTGTGTTTATCTCTGTAAGTGTTTCCCAGTGTAGCCACACTTCAGTTGTTTTCTTCGCTGCGCTAAGGTGAAAACCTATGATGGGCGTAGGATTGCTTGTTACCTGAAAACTGTCTGTCTCTGCCAAACTCCACAAGCCACTACTGTCTTGCACTCTGATAAAGAGAAAGTGTTGACCATTGGAAAGATTGGATGGAGTAGGACAAATAAAGTTTTGATTAATGATACTTCCGGTTGGAGCAATGGTTAAAACACTACCGTTGCCTACTCCGGGGTCTATATCAATAAAGTATTCGGCAGCTATTATGCTTTGAGCGTTTTGAGTGGTAGTAGTAATGTAGAAGCCTCTAGTTTCAAACTCGCTCCAGTTGCTATCCGCATCTTTTACTCTGATTGCCAAAAAATGAAAACCCTCAGATAAGCCTGTGGAGGGAATAGCGGCTATGAAACTAACCGAGTCTCCGACAGTAGCTATACTTAGATTTGTAGCGTTGCCCACTCCCGGATCAGCGTCTATATAATACTCCGCAGCCATAATCTGATTTGCACTGCTTGTATTGGATGTCATATAAAAACCTCTAGACTCATACAAACTCCAATTGTCATTGACATCTTTGACTCTGATGATTAAATAATGAAAACCATTTGGCAGACCTGTCGTGGGGATAATGGTTGTCAACCCTATAGAATCACCGGAGGTGGTGATGTTGATAGGATTACCATTTCCTGTACCGGGGTCAGTGTCAAAATAATATTCAGCCGCTACAATATTTGTAGAAACTATTGCTGTTTGTGTCAGGTAAAAGCCTCTACTTTCATATAGTCCCCAATTACCGGTACTTTCTTTGGTTCTGATGTTTAAAAAATGAAAACCCGCAGGTAACGATGTTGTAGAAATAGTGGTATTTAAAAATATGCTATCACTACTAATGGGTACTGTTATCGCTGTACCACTGCCCACACCGGGGTCGGCATCAAAGAAGTACTCCATTCCGGTAATATTTTGTGCCTGAGTCTGTAGCGTGTGTGTCAGCAAATAAACGATGATGATCAATACATTTTTCATGTCTTTAGTTTTTTCAAGGTGATTATTGACTGACTTTAGCTTCCACGGTTACATTTAAATTGCCACCGGGGGCTATCGTAGGCGTGGTAATATTCATCACTGTTATTCTCGGGAAGCGGCTGTTATGAGAATTTGCCCAGTTGAGCGATCCCGTTGCATCAAAAAGTAACCCGATATCTTTACCGTCAGAGCCGCCATTATTTGCAGGACCACCTAAAACAGCGAAATCTAAAAGCTCATTAAATGTTCCGTTATTTACAGCAGTTGAGTCTGCCAGTTGTGGGCTTGTAGCAGCAATGTTGCCGGTACCTGTATTGTTGTTAAATATCCAGGCCGTGTCGTGCACGCCACCGCAGTTGTAGGTGATGTTATTATTGAATGTACTGAAACTGATGGATGAAGAGGCCGTGCTAATCAAATTCATCTTTACGAAAATGTTATTGGAGATGGTGAAAAAATCACAATTGCTAAATGCCATCGTATTGTTATTGGAATAGAATAAATTGTGATCGAAGAGAATATTTGTACCGTTTTGAAGACCTATTATCATACCACTCGTGCTACCAACAAATGTTTTTTGGATTACATTATTTTGAAATAACAAATTCGTATAGGTTTCAAATTGGTTGAAGCTTATTGCGTTAGACATGATACATCCTTCAAACAACGAGTTGGCTAATGAGCGGCCTATAGATATGCCTCCTTGAAAATAACACCGTTTGAAGCTGATGTTTTGTGCGCCTGTTTGTCCAATTCCATTTTGTGTTACATTAATCGTGGCTGTAAACACTAACCCTTGACATTCACTACCTGATATGCTTCCCGGCATCGCCGTAAAATTTCTAAGAATGCAGCCTTGAACTTTTGCAGTAAGCGGTATGTTTTTATCAGGTGCCCAGCCGGGTCCTATAATAGTAAGTTTTTTATCTTCTAACGTAAAACTTGCATAAATATTAGGACTGCCGCTAACCAAGAGCGTATCTCCGTTAGAAGCTGAATCTACTGCTGTTTGTATCGTAGTAAAATGTGCCGTATTGCTTCCGTTGTTATTTACCGTATATACAGTAGCCGAAGCATAGAGTGCTACTGTCATCAAAATAGCCGTAAAAAGAAATTGTTTTTTCATGATAATATGTTTTAATGATTTACATCAAAAGTATTTTCATCTATGCCCCGTAACAATCCCTAATTGTAGTGGTTTGTGTGCAGTGCCAAAGGCTAATCGCTAAGAGCCAACAACCAATCACATCACTCTCCGTCATTTCGCAGCGTAGCGGAGAAATCTCCTCAATAGTGGCGCAGTACAGGAGACTTAGCTCTGTTCAGGAGATTTCTCCTGTGGTCGGAATTGACGACCATTCTGTAATATTATCATGTTCTGTCCTTGTTGGTCTTATCACCAACAAGGCTGAAATTTTTTTTTTTAAAAGAGCCTGCTTTTTATAATGATGTTTATTTAGTTTCTTTATTATGTGAAGTCTTGCAACATTCTTTCTAAATTGTTTTTTCTATACATGCTCGGTATAGGTTTCATTGCAATGGCGCAATCCACAGCTTTGTCCGATAGTTTTAAACATTACCAATATCCTATAGATACATTACTGACAGATGATAAAGTAGCTGAGGCAGAGCATCTGCACAAGACGATGCTGTCGAGCGGCATTGTCAGGGATAATGTATATGAACAATACTTCCTGAGAACCAGAAAAATGGAATTCAACTATTATTATGATTTGGGTAAATTGGGTTTGGTAGATGCTAAAAGAAACTTGAAATGGGCATTGGAAAATGGTACGGATATGATGGTGATGGATGCTTATAATTTTTTAGGGTTGTTTAATTTTATATTAAATAATTACCAAGAAAGTATTGAAGCCTATAAGAAGGGCGTACAAGCCTATCATCATAGCAAGGATAAAACGACACCTTATGAGCTAAGCACCCTATTTCATTTGCAAAATAATCTTGCAGAGTCTTACTGCTTGTTGGGGGAGTATGATTCCGCCTTCGTACATTGCCAACAAGCATACGACGGCGCATTAAGCAAAAAAAATGAAAGGATGCAGGCTTTGTCCTTATACCAAATGGCTAAGATTTTTACCGGGAGAGGTCAGCATCTAATGTCTGATTCCTTATTAGTTGTAGCTAAAAATTTAGCTGCTGAAAATAATTTTTGGGATGTGTACTTAATCTGTACAGGTAGTCTTGCATTAAGTAAACATACTCCTGATAATCAAAGTAAACAACTGTTAAAAGAAGGATTTGAGCTGCTCAAAACCAAAACAAATATCAACTCGCTTTATACCAAAAATTTCTTATCACAGGCGTTGGCATATTATAACCGCAATAATAGCTACCAACAACAAAGTTGGATATTGAAGCAACTGACTGAGATTGAAAAAAAGAAAAAAGAAAAAGAAGTAAACTACCTCACATCGCAATACGAGGAAATTATCTCTGAAAACGAAAAAAGAATCGCTTTAGAAAAGCTCAGCCTCCAAAAATCAAAAGACATGCAAAAGATGATTCTGGTTACTGCAGGCATTGGCTTTCTGGCATTAGCAGCTATATTTTCTATTTTCTTTTTAAGGGTGAAAAGAAAAAATGCCATTTTAGAAGTTCGCTCATCTATAAGCAGAGATTTGCATGACGACTTGGGCTCTTCGCTAAGCAGCCTAAATATATATAGTGATATTCTTTCTAAATCTCTACAGCTGCCTGATGATAAAAAACTAAAGATTATTGATAATATTCATCAGGTTACAAAAGATTTATTGAACAATTTGCATGATATTATTTGGAGCTTAGAGAGAAGGCAACAAACGAGCTTAGATGATATGCTCAAATCTTATGCTATGAATATGCTTACAAATAAAGGTATAAAAATATCTATGCGTATTCATCGAGAAGTAGAACAAGTTTTGACTTCACCCAAGGCCCGAAAAAATATCCTAATGGTATTGAAAGAGATCATGAATAATTGCTCAAAATACAGTCAAGCCCAAAGTTTTAAGTTAGAAATGGTAATTAGTAATAGTTACTTGAATATTAACACAGAAGACGATGGGAAAGGGTTTGATACGAATACGACTTATACAGGCAATGGTTTAAAAAATATGAAGAAAAGAGTAAATGAATTATTTGGGCATTTAGAAGTCATATCTGATATGGGGAGCGGAACTAAATTTCATATACAAATACCTGTAAAACATATTCGGATGAAAGAATATTTTTTCAAACCCATTCATATACAAAAAGAGACAAAATCAGCATAATTGAATGACTATAATTAGGGATTGAAGTGACGATAAGCAGTAATAAATTGCATCTATGATTCGAGTTTTTATATTTGATGATGACCCGCATCGCAGGAATAGCTTAGAGATGCTATTAGGTCTGTATGATGATATATGCGTGGTAGGTACTAATGAAAATTGTAAGCAGGTGTTGGAAGATATGAATTTATATCAACCTGACTTGGTCTTAATGGATGTACATATGCCCGAGGCGGATGGCAAGACCGGTTTGAAAATAATCAAAGAAAACCTGCCTCATATAAAAGTATTGATGCAGACGGTATTTGAAGATACAGAAGTAATTTTTGAATGTATGAGATATGGAGCAAATGGTTATATTTTAAAGAAAGATACACCCAATGATATTATCCATGCCATCAGAACTGTATATGAAGGAGGTGCTATGATGAACCCTGGTGTGGCTTCCAAGGTCTTATCTTTTTTTAAACCGGCACAAAAAGAAAACCTTTTGCTTAGCCAAAGAGAAATCGAAGTACTCCTACTTTTATCTGAAGGAGACAGCTATAAAATGATTGCAGATAAGTTAGAAGTCAGCTACCATACAGTGAATACCCATCTCAAAAAAATATATGAAAAGCTTCATGTTTCTTCTTCCGGGGAAGCTGTTGCTTACTACTACAAAAATTTATATAAACAGGACGATTACTTAAGCCCTTAAGCCATAGTGTAAAAGTTGCCGTTTTTAAGGATAATTCCCTCATCCAGCATTGCCCTCAAAACAGGTATGATTTTGTTCGTTGTTATGTCAGGAAAGTGATGTAGCAACTCATGGATGTCTGTTTATTTGAAAAGTGCAATTTATGATTAGAAGGAACTATGCTAAAACCTTTTGAAGGATTTAAAACTAGAATACTCGCAAAATTACACCCCTTACTGTCATGCAGTATATAACAAATGGCATTGTTAAACTAAGCTAGATTTATGCAAATAAATGTTTTAACAAAATGTATTTTTTCTTGGTTAATGCCGTTGTGTGTGTTATCACCAACAACAACGAATGAATAACCCTATAAATCATCCATATGTGGCGTTTTTGAAATGGATTTCTTTACAGCACCCATTGAGAGTTGTTGGTGAGAACACCAACAACGGCGGAAAAGAATTTGACAAGCTCAAAGAAAGCATCAATAAACAAATTACCACTATTCAAAAAGGCAACGTAAAACATATTTATTTTAAGCGAACCGATACACATAAAGTTGTCGTAGCCGGGGGCATCGTTGCCAAATGCTGCTTTCTTAGGGAAGAAGTTTCGTTTTCCGTTTTTTCATTTTTACTTTGCAGCTATGCAATTACCCGAACACATTTCCATAGATTTTCTCCGGCATAGGAAAAACGATACGCTTGAAATTTCGGAAGCCGCCGTACAGCGCATCCAAACCAACAGAGCTTATTTAGACAATATTTTAATAGAAGGAAAAACTTTTTACGGCATCAACACCGGTTTCGGATCGCTATGCAATGTGCGGATTCAGGATAACGGGCTGTCGCAGTTGCAGGAAAATCTCGTATGCTCCCATGCTTGCGGGATGGGCGATGAAGTGCCTCAAGAAATCGTGCGGTGGATGCTTTTATTGAAAATACATGCGCTCAGCAAGGGCTATAGCGGTGTGCGGAAAGAGATTGTGGACAGGTTGATTGCATTTTATAACAAAGGCATTACGCCGGTGGTTTATGAATTGGGTTCTCTGGGAGCTTCCGGCGATCTGGCTCCTTTGGCACATCTTAGCTTGCCGCTATTGGGCAAAGGCGAAGTGTATTATCAGGGAAAAAAAATGTCCTCCTCAGAAGCCTTATCCATAGCGAATTTGGAGCCTATGAGCTTAGCCGCCAAAGAAGGATTGGCATTGCTCAACGGCACCCAATTTATGAGCAGCTACGCCGTAGAGAGTTTGATAGCAACCAAGCGACTACTCGAGTGGGCGGATGTGGCAGGCGCTTTGTCGGCAGATGCATTTCTTGCTAAAGACGAGCCTTTCCGTCATTCCATACACCGCGTTCGCCCACATAAAGGACAGATAGAAACCGCGCAAAACATGTTGCGGCTGCTGGAAGGAAGTGAACTGCAAAATGAACTTAAACAACAAGTACAAGATCCGTATTCATTTCGCTGTATCCCGCAGGTGCATGGTGCAAGTAAGGATGCAATCGAACATATCATCCGGGTTGTAGAAACGGAAATCAATTCCGTAACCGATAATCCCATTGTTTTTCACGATGATGATGCCATTCTGAGCGGAGGAAATTTTCATGGTCAGCCCCTGGCGCTGCATTTGGATTTTCTTGCCATCGCCTTAGCAGAGCTTGCCAATATTTCCGAACGCCGCACGTATTTATTGGTGAGTGGGCAACGCAATCTGCCGCCTTTCCTTGCGCCGGATGCCGGGGTGAACAGCGGATTTATGATTGCTCAATACACGGCTGCTGCTATTGTAAGTCAGAATAAACAGCTATGCACACCCGCTTCCGTAGATAGCATCGTAAGCAGCAACGGGCAGGAAGATCACGTGAGCATGGGCGCTAATGCCGCTACCAAACTTTATCGTGTAGTGAAGAACGTGCAACGTGTTTTAGCTATAGAATTACTTACAGCAGCACAGGCGATGGAATTTCGTCGCCCTAAGAAAACCGCTCCTGCATTGGAAGAAGTACTGACTAAGCTGCGTAGCAAAGTGCGCTTTATGGACAAAGACAGGGTGCTGCATGAGGATTTAATCCTTGCAGAAGCTGTCTTGAATGAGTTGCCTTAAAAGCGGTATTCTATAGCGCATCTACCTGATTGCGCAACAAATCTTCAAACACATCCCGCCTTCGGATGAGTGATGCATTGCCGTCTTTTATCAGTACCTCAGCCGGTTTCAGTCGAGAGTTGAAATTGCTGCTCATTTCAAAACCGTAGGCACCTGCATTATGGAAGCAGAGCAAATCATTTTCCCGCACTTCGGAAAGTACACGATCCCAGGCAAATGTGTCCGTTTCACAGATATTCCCTACCACGGTATAGATACGCTCCGCGCCGGAAGGGTTGGAGATGTTGGTGATTTTATGATAGGCTTCATAGAACATGGGGCGGATGAGGTGGTTGAACCCTGAATTGACCCCTACAAAAACGGTAGCGGTGGTTTGCTTGATGACGTTTGCTTTCACGATGAAGTAGCCGCATTCGCTCACCAGATATTTTCCCGGCTCAAACCATATTTCCAGCTTGCGGCCGTATTCTTCTTCAAATGCTTTTACCGCATCTGTAAGTTTTTCGCCGAGCGCTACTACATCGGTTTCCGGGTCATCTTCTTTATAAGGCACTTTAAAACCGCTTCCCAGATCCAGAAAATCCAGTTCTTTAAAATGCGTAGCCATATCAAACATTATTTCCAGGCTGCGCAGGAATACTTGTACGTCTTTTATCTCACTGCCGGTGTGCATGTGCAGGCCGCGCACGTGTAGCCCTGTTGTTTTTACTACGCGTTCTATATGCCGCATCTGGTGGATAGAGATACCGAATTTGCTGTCTATATGACCGGTGGAAATTTTATAATTGCCTCCTGCTTCTATATGCGGATTGATGCGGATACAGATAGGGTAAGCGCTGCCGAATTTATTGCCGAACTGTTCCAGGATGGAGATGTTGTCAATATTGATATTGACGCCCAGTTGTGTGGCTTCAATAATTTCATGAATATCCACACAGTTGGGTGTGAAAAGAATTTGCCAGGGTTCAAAACCGGCTTTCAGTCCCAGCTTCACTTCATGGATGCTCACACAATCCAGATTGCCGCCGATGCTATGGATATGCTTTAAAATGTGAATATTGGAAAGAGCTTTGCAGGCGTAAAAAAACTTAGTGGTATGCCCTCGGAAGGCGTGGGTGAGTTTTTCAAATTGTTCGGTGATTTTCTCTGCATGATAAACATACACGGGAGTGCCGAACGCCGCCGCCGTTGCGGCTAACTGCTCATTAGAAAGAGGTGGATTCATCGCGCGAAAGTAGAGAATTTCACTAAACGAACTAAGAAGCTGGATGAAGGAATTTAGAAAGGGTTGTAAGGACAGCGGGGTGCATTAAGACAAAAAAGGAGCTTTTTAGGGCTCCTTTTTAATTTACTTTTAAGATGCTGATTGTGTTTATGCGGTAACAGTAGAGTTATTATCCAAGCCGCCGGCTGTAGGCGGTGTAACCTGTATTTCTTCATTCACCATAGGGTCTTCATAAGGGCGATTGCCTATGAGCCTGTCCAAATCATCTTTATAAAGCACTTCTTTTTTCAGTAGTTCTTCGGCGATGGTTTTTACGGCATCCATTTTTTCGGTAAGAAGATCTTTCACGCGGGTATAGGCTTTGTCTATCAGCTTGCGTGCTTCTTCGTCTATCAGTCGTCCGGTTTCTTCGGAGTAAGGTTTGGTAAAGCTTTGTTCGTTGTTGGGGTCGTAGAAAGATACATTTCCTACCACCGCGTTCATTCCGTACATGGCTACCATAGCATAAGCTGCTTGGGTTACATGCTGCAGATCGCTTAATGCGCCGGTAGAAATCTTGCCAAATACCAATTCTTCTACAGCCCTGCCGCCCAGCGACATGCACATATCATCCATCAGATGGTCGGTATTGCGGATGTACATTTCCTTAGGTAGATATTGAGCATAACCCAATGCGGCTACCCCGCGCGGCACGATGGTTACTTTTACCAAAGGATGAGCATGTTCTAAAAACCATCCCGATACGGCGTGGCCGGCTTCGTGGTAGGCGATGATTTTTTTCTCTTCCGGCAGAATGATTTTGTTTTTCTTTTCCAGCCCGCCGATTACGCGGTCTATGGCATCGTTAAAATCATCCATATCCACATCGTTTTTCTCTTTACGGGCGGCTATAAGGGCAGCTTCGTTGCAGATATTGGCAATATCGGCGCCGGCAAAGCCCGGAGTTTGTACGGCGAGTTTATGTACATTCAGGTCTTTTGCCACTTTTATAGGCTTCAGATGCACTTCAAATATTTTCTCACGTCCTTTTACATCGGGTATGTCAATGGAGATTTGCCTGTCGAAGCGACCGGGGCGCAGGAGCGCCGTATCCAGTACATCGGGGCGGTTGGTAGCTGCCAGTACAATGATGCCGCTGTCGCCGCTGAATCCGTCCATTTCCACCAGCAACTGGTTCAATGTGTTTTCGCGCTCGTCATTGCTCATTACTACATTCTTGCCGCGTGCGCGTCCTATAGCGTCTATCTCATCTATAAATACGATGCAGGGAGATTTTTCGCGTGCTTGTTTAAAAAGGTCTCTCACCCGGCTAGCGCCTACGCCTACAAACAGTTCTACAAAATCGGAACCCGACATAGAGAAGAACGGTACCTGGGCTTCACCGGCTACGGCTTTAGCGAGCAAGGTTTTACCTGTTCCGGGAGGTCCTACCAGCAATGCGCCTTTAGGGATTTTACCTCCCAGTGCAGTATATTTTTTAGGGTTTTTTAGGAAGTCCACAATTTCCATTACTTCTACTTTAGCTTCATCCAGCCCGGCTACGTCATTGAAGGTGATGGTTACTTTCGTTCCTTTTTCAAAAAGCTGTGCTTTGGATTTTCCGATATTGAAAATACCTCCTGCACCACCGCCCGCAGCGCCGCCTCCCATCTTGCGCATGACCAGATACCATATCCCGATCATGATTAAAACAGGAATCAGGAAGGAGCCTAAGATGTCTCTCAGCCAGTTGCTCTGCGGATCCTGGTAAATAATGTTGGGTTCTTTTACGTTTTCAGGCTTTTTTTCTAGCGCATCCGCCATATCATCGCGAAATTGCTCGGTAGAACCGATGCGGAAACTGAAAGCCGGACCACCGGTGTTTTTGAAGTTGGTATTATCGGGGTTTTCTTGTCTTGCTTCCGCCGTGAGAAATACTTCCACTTCGGTATTCTTTATCACGTTGAGCTTGTTCACATAGCCGCGGTAGAGGTATTGATCTCTGAATTCCTGAAAGCTTATTGCTTTTTCTTTGGTATTCGAGAAATCGCCGCTGTATAGCTGCAAAGCGATAAGGGTGGCGAAAATAATCCCATAAACCCAATAGATATTGAATTTTGGTCCTTTGCGCATGGGTTTATTGTCGTTGTTATTCGGTATGGGTGTTTTTTGTTGATCTTCCATTATTACTTGTTCAAAAAATGTACGGCTTATTTATATTGTTTAGTCGTTATGCTCGGTTCTGTTTGCATCTTCCCAAAGGCTTTCGAGGTCATAAAATTCCCTATAATCTTTTTGAAAAATATGCACTACGATGTTTACGTAATCCACCAGTGTCCAATGCGTGCCTTGCTCGGTATGATAAGGTCTTTCTTCACATTCCTGCAACACACATTCCCTTATGTTATCGGCTATAGCTTTCACTTGTATATGCGATTGCGCTTCGCACAAAATGAAATAATCGGCCACTGCTTCGTCTATTTTTTTTAGGTCTAAAGAAACGATGGCTTCTCCTTTTTTCTCCTTGATAGCTTTGAGGATGGTTTTAAAGAGTTTGCTGTTTCGGGTGAGGCGGGTAGTAGCTTTTTTGCGCTCTTGTAAAGTGGTTACGATTTTATCCAAATTGTTTTTGATCTTTATGTTCGGAAAATAAAATTAGCTTACGAAAATACGGAAACTTTTGGGTCAGAAATCACAATTTTTAGCTGATAAGCCTATTGTAGAACTTGACGAGATAGACAGTACCAACAACTATGCCATGCGGCTGATAGATGCCGATACGGCGCAGGACGGGCTGGTCATTACGGCACAACGGCAGAGCGCCGGAAAGGGGCAGCGCGGCAGAAAATGGCAAGGCGGCGATAACGAAAGCCTTTTGATGAGCATCATCATCAAGCCCAAATGGAAGATCGACGACCAGTTCCTTCTTTGTGCAGCCGCAGCCATAAGCGTGATTCAGGCGCTGGAGGCTATGGCTATAGATGAGGATATGAAGATTAAATGGACGAATGATATTATAATCAATGACAAAAAGACAGGCGGCATTCTTATCGAAAATGTATTGCGCGGCGGCGAATGGAATTATGCCGTAATCGGTATAGGGCTGAATGTGGCGCAAACCGAATTTGCCCTGGAGCTTCCCTATGCAGCTTCTCTTAAAACCATTTCGGGTAAAACCGTGGATATTCCTATGTTGAGGGATGAGATTCGTTATCATTTTTTTAAGAATACCGAAACCGGCGCAGACGAAATAATGCGTTGTTATAATGAATATTTATTCAGAAAAAACGAATGGCAGGAATTTGCAAATGAGGAAGGCAGCCGGCAGGCACAGGTATTAGAAGTGCATCGTAACGGCAAGCTGAAAGTGCGGGAAGCGAGTGGGGAGGAGGTGTTTTATACGCATGGTGAGCTGCATTGGCAATGGAAATAAAGATTACATTCCCAGTTGTGTTCTTCCTTCTTCGGTAAGCATTTCAAATCCCCAGGGCGGGTCGAAGGTAAGATCCACCACTACTGTTTTTTCCGGGAAAACCGCTTCGAGGGCATTGCGCACTCCGGTGGTGATGGCTTCGCCCATAGGGCAGTGTGGGGTAGAGAGCGTCATGGTTACGGTAAGGTTGTCTTTTTTTTCAAGATTCAAATCATAAATCAAGCCCAGGTCTATCACATTCACAAAAAGTTCAGGGTCTATCACGTGGTAGAGGGCTTGCTGTGCTTTCATTTTTTCGGAAGCATGTGGGTCGGTAAAAGCAATATCCATTATAGTATCTTTTTTTTATGCAATAAAACATTCCATACATTCAACAAATACAACGTGGCTACCGCCAGCCAGAGCGCTGCTGCTGCGCGAAGGATGATGGATTGCCCCGAAAGAATACCTGCGGCAAGCAATAGGATAGCTGCTATAAAAAACCGGAATTGCCAGGTTACCCATTGCTCCTTGTAAAGCTGTTTGGGCAAAGGTACTTTTGCTTTTCCTGAAAGTGTTTTATAGTGCCAGTTCCATACGATGAAAGGTAAGGTTTTAAAGGTTTTCCCCAGAATGATGCCGGTTATCCAGCCCATAAACAGGAGCGTTCCGTATAAAACAGCCCAGTGATTGCCTTCCGCAAACAAAACAAACGGCAGGGATAAAAGCGCTATCACCAGGAATAAAAACGAAGCAAAGGTATTCTTCATCTGCACATCTACGTTTTTACGCACACGATGGCGAAAGGCATCATGCAGATAAAGCAGCCAGCATAGGATACCGGCGATGCCTATTACCGCATACAGCAAAGCTCTGAAAGAATGAATCCCGAAAAAATATCCATCTCCCAAAAACATGAACAGCCCTGCATTCTGTAACACACAAGCCGCGTATAACAGTTTTTCTTTGTCAGATTTTCCCAGCAGGAACATAGGCACCAGCTTACTGCTCACTCCTGCAATCAATTGTAAAAACCAACCCGCCAGCCCCGCATGAGCATGGAGTTTCAGGATGTCCAGATGGTTTTTACTGAAAAAAGGATGCCCCAGATTGATGGCGAGCAGTAAGCCTATAACTACCGTAAACAGTAACCATGCAGAGGATGTAACAATAAACAAACGCACGGCAGAATAATGTTGGCAAACACGACTGGTAAAAACCGCATTGATAAAATAAGCGCCTGCTGATAGCACAATGAGGATACCCCCACTCATCATCACCCACCCGGGTCGGAAATACCAAAACGAAACCACCAGCAGCGCCACACCCGCCGTAAGGCTGTACCAGCAAACAGAAGCCAGCATAGGACTGAACAAATCCCGCTCGCAAACAACAGGCAGCAACTGATGCGCCGCTCCGAAAATAACCATCGTGCCCCAGCCCAGTGCCGCCGTATGCACCATAGCCAGCAGATGCGGATTGAAATAATGAACGGTAAGGCTATCCGTATTCAGCAGCAGCATGAGGCACAGTAGCCAGAAAGCAATCGCTCCCGTAGCATAAAACGGAAGAATCGCGCTGTTGGGCGGCGATTTCCCTATGTTGATGTCTGCCAACCCGAATTGCTTTTATTGTTTTTCAAAAAGAATCATCTTCACATTGCTGTCGTCCACGGTATGAATATGCACTTCATAATTTTTATCTGCAAGCTCTTCCAGCAAATATACAGGTATCCGCTTGTGGTGTACATAGAGGATATGATCCTTGGGCAATACATTTAGCTCGCCTAAGATGGTTTGCATCGGCATGGGCATTTCCATAGCACGCACATCGGTTTCTTTTATTTTATCCTTAGGGAAAGAATCATAGAGCGTGCGGAACGAGGTTTCGTCATCCATAATTACTTTGTCGGCGCGTACCGTATGGGGCTCGATTTCCTGTTTCTTTTTCAAAAAATAAGTATGGGATTCTTTGTCGGAAATCATATCCACATAGCTGTCTTCCGCTTTATGCTGTTTGAGCAAATGAATAAGCGGCGTAGGTACAAAGCTGTTGATGATGCACAAGATACCACCGGGCGGCACGTCTTTGAATTTTCCTAAAATCGCTTTCAATGGATCGGTTCCCGATTCGATAATGGGGCGCACATCATAGCGGATAATAGTTTCTTGCTTAGCTCCCGAAAGCCAGGTGGGCCGGGTGGATGTTACCGGCACGGCATCCGTTGTTTTTTCGTACTCAAAACCCAATGGCAACAAAGCGGCTATAAAAGCCTCGATTGTGCAGCCTCCCATTTTCACGGCTTCGGCAATGGAAACGCGCGAGGCCATTACTTTTCGGAGGATGGGGTTTTTCAGTCGTTGCAAGGGAGGCGCTACATTGGCTATGGCATTAATGCTTTCTTTGTTTGCCTTTATCAGCTCCGCTATTTTGGTATGGTCGTTTATTTTCATGCTATTGTTTTTTTTGAAGAATATAGGGCTGTTTTATATAATCGTTTCACGCTACATGCAAAAAGTAAAACAAAGGAAAAAATAGCGGGGCAAGCAGGATTCATTCTTTGTTTCATTAGCTTTTGTGTGAAATAAGGGTTTTTAAAACAGCCCGTTTACTCATGCTTCTTCTTTTTCCAACGCTATAGCCTTAGGGAAAAGAATATTGTTCTCTACGTGCATACATTGTTTTAAATCGTTTTCCATCTCTTCCAGTTTTTGGTAGAGATAGGTATAAGAATTGCACGCATCTTCCGGCAATTGATAATCGCTTGTAAGCCTGCGGATATAGGCAAGGTCTTCCGACATGATTGCATGTTCTTTTTGCAACAGCAAAGCAGATTGTTTGATGAGCTCCGGTTCTTGAGAAGAAGATGCCGTAGCGCCATTTTTTTTGGCTATAACCTCACGGATTGCCGGGAATGCTACTTTTTCTTCCTTGGTGATATGCGCTAACAGATTTTGCAGAAACGAAGGCACCGACTGCGCCAGGCGGTTCAGTTCGGGGTGATTAAGCCCATGATGCTGTGCTACTTTTTCCGTCAATCCGTTGATGACTTCCGCATTATCTTTTATATAGCGGTGGTGGGTTTTGGAGATATAATCGGCAAGGAAATCCAGCGGCCATTTATTAAAATCCTGTGAAGCAGAAAGGGGTTTGTTTTCCGCTTCTTTCAATGCCGTGTTCAATTCTTCTTCGCTGATGCCCGCTTCTTCACCGGCTTCTTTCAAGGTTTTGCTGCCACCGCAACTATAATCAATTCCTTTTGCCTTAAAAACTTCCGCCTTCCGCATATCTTTTGCGGCTATAGCGCCTATGGTTTCGCCATTATTGCCCTGGGTGCGTTTGGCAATTTCCACCTGCCAGCGGCGGGGTCCTTGTTCCAAATATTGCCAGGTAAAAATATTGCCGCGTTCGCCCAGAAGTTGATAGTACAAGGGCTTTGGATCGTGGTCGTTGTCAATGATAAAACTTTCGCCAGCATCCAGTTCGTCAAAATGTTTGAAGATAGTGGGGTGTTTGAGCTTTGGCTCAATGCGTGTTACGTCCAGTATTTCTACAGTTACCATGATTGTTTTTTGTTTTAATGAGGGTACAAAGTTAGGACTAATTTAAAATAAAAGACAAAAATGTCTTTTATTTTTCCCGAAAATGAAAATGAAAGCAAACAGGTAAAAATTAGAAGCAGGGGATGCTAAGTGCAGCGTTAAAAAAAAGCATCTTCAAAATGCCGTAATTCGAGAAGTTCTTCATTTTTCAATACAATGCTGATGATATCGAAACGGATTTTTTGATAATGCGGATGTGCATCCAGAAAACCGTCTGCTGCGGCTTTCAGATAGCGTTCTTTGCCGGGTGTTACCGCTTCTTCGGGAAAGCCGAAATCAAAGTTCCTGCGCGTTTTTACTTCGGCAAATACCAGCATGTCGTTTACCAGGGCGATGATGTCTATTTCCTTCTTGCCCAGCCGCCAGTTGGTGTGCAGGATTTCATAACCTTTTTCTTTCAAAAAGTTTACGGCAATTTGTTCCCCTTTTGCGCCTGTTTGCGTATGTTTGAACATTTTTGTATAATCAACCAATCCATGAAAAAATTAGTAGCCGCATTTTCAACACAACTTCGCGAATCACTCATTATAGGACAAAGTTATAAGTTCAAGACAGCAAAACGCTCCTTTTCCAATGTACTGCTTACCGGGCTGGGTGGCAGCGGTATCGGCGGGTCTATTATTCAAAACTATGTGAATGATAAAATGAGCCTTCCGTTTAACGTCAATAAAGATTATCACCTGCCTGCCTATATCGGTAAAGATAGTTTGCTTATTGTATGCTCCTACTCCGGCAATACGGAAGAAACCCTGATGGCAATGCAGCAAGGGATAAAAGCAAAAGCCACCATCGTGTGCGTAACATCGGGAGGCAAGATAGCGGATATAGCTGCTAAGAAAGGTTTTGACTGTATTCTGCTGCCGGCAGGTATGCCGCCGCGTGCTTGCCTGGGTTATTCGCTGGTGCAGGGCTTGTTTATATTAGCGCATTTTGGTTTGCTGAAAACCGATTTTTCAAAAGAAATAAATGCTGCCATAAAATTGCTGGATGCCGAAGAAAAAGACATTCAAAAACAAGCAAAAGCACTTACCAAAAAGCTACTTGGCAAGACACCGATTATCTATGCCGCTCCCGAATTTGAAGGCATAGCCGTACGTTTTCGTCAGCAGATCAATGAAAACAGTAAAATGCTTTGCTGGCATCATGTAGTGCCGGAAATGAATCATAATGAACTGGTAGGATGGCGTGATAAAGATGCTTCCCGTGCCGTGGTTTTTCTTCGCAATAAAGAAGATTATGAACGCACGCAACTGCGTATGGAGATTAATAAAAAAGTGATTAAAAAATACACGCCCCACATCACCGAGCTATGGTCTAAAGGCAAGTCTTATTTTGAACGGGCATTTTATATCGTTCACCTCACCGACTGGGTTTCCGTGTATCTTGCACAAGCTCGTGATATGGACGATACCGAGGTGAAAGTAATTGATTTTCTGAAAGGCGAGCTGGCGAAAGTGTAGGGCAGAAGGACGGATGAAAAAATAAAAGAGCAACTTCCTATGTGGGTGTTGCTCTTTTTTTATCTTTATAGCAACCCTATTGCCTATGAAACCCCAAAAAGAGATTCTTCATCTTCCTCTTTCCGAAGCGGAAATCATCAACATTATCAAAAATGTAAAAGAACGAATAAGTATTTCCAAGCTGGATAATATACGTCCCCGTCATCCCAACATACAATTCGACTGCCTTTTGCGGGGCTATGTGGGCGAATATGCCATTGCCAAATGGCTTGCCGAAAACGATATTGTAATAGACCGCAGAAATGTAGTACCCGAAGAAGACAGTGTGGATATTGATTTCCTATACAAAGGAAAAATTATCGAATTGAAAACCTCCCTCATTCCCGATACCGATAAAACCCTCGAGAATGCCGTTCAAAAAAGAGACATCAAGCTCATTAAACGGGAAGAAAAGATAGAAGACCTGCGCGGCGATGTGCATGTACAAATCGTTTACCGGCAAAAACGAAATGCCAAAGATACCTGGCTGGCTGCGCAACCTATTGATTTGGAAAGCACCGACATTTGCTATCTCTATGATGCACTTTTGGCAAGGGCTTATAGGCAATCCACCTATTTAGTAGGATGGATGGAGAAGCCTATGCTGGTGGAAAAAATCAACAAACTGCCTGCATCCCGCCGCACATGGACATTTTCTGCCACGCATCGTTCATTCTGGAGTTGCCCCATTCGTGAATCCCGTGCGCCGTGGGAATTGATCCCTTATCTTACATCGCTTTAGCGGGAAAGCTAAGTCGTTCTGCCATCCAGCTCTGTTTTAAAGGAACCAGCCAGCGCTCCAGCAATTCTTGTTTGGTAGTGGCAATATTGTTGAAGGTTAAACTGTCTTCCGTAAGATAGCCATTGTCCAGCGCGTATTGCACCTGATGGAAGGGGAGCATCTCCGCTTTGTCATTTTTTAAAAAAGTAACCGTCATCCGGTCGAAGAAATTCACGCTGTATTGCCGCTCCAGGCTTTTTATCACGCGCATCATGCTATCCGTACTGCATCCGCTTACGTGGGTTACGTCATCATCCGCCATCACTACTATAAACTGGTTAAACAAGAGCTTTGCCCAGCCTTTTACAGGAGCGCCGTGTGCTTCCCATTGTTCATAGAAATGATGCAACTGCTCGTCTATTTCTTTTTGTTCTTTTTCGATAAACGGACGGCTGCCTTGGAATATCCATATTTTTGAATGATCTGCAAAATCCGAAGGGATCAAATCGGCTACTTGCTTGGTAGGTATCATGCTGCAAAGCTACGTCAGAAATTTCGTTGTAAACCGGTGGTGTTATATGCCCGTTTCATGTAGTGCAAGAGGCTTTGGCACATTTGGTTCACATGACTTTTTCCCTGCGGCAGGCTCCATCCGGCTTGGGTAAACTGGCTATTGACCAATACACGGTAATCATCGGCTATAAAAATCATGATTTCCCGCTCTTCCTTGCCGACGCTGATGTCTTTGCTGAGGATCTGAAATACTTCCGGCGCTTGGGGATGTCGGAAAATAAGAAGATGATGGGCTTTTAGAAACCGCTCCAGAATCGCCATGTTTTCGGCAAGTGTATAGGGCGTTTGCACTTTAGCAAACCGCAGCGAACGAACATACCGGAGGATAATCATGCACGGCAAGAGGAGGGGTATAAAGGAGAAAAGGAATACAGGTGAAAAATTTTTCTCTAACATGGAGGATAAAATAATTCCCCCTACTAATAGGGAAAAAACAATCCAAAAGACGATAGGAGTGAGGACGCGCAGGCGCATAGGGTAGCGCAGATGCTGTTTGATATAGGATAAATCGGTAAGGATTTGCTTGTCCCAATTCGGCCGGTGTGTAGTTCCGTCTCGTAAACGTTTCATCCGTATTTACAGATTAATGACTAAAAGATTGCGGTAGCAAAATAATCATTATAGCGTTGGTACAAAAAAGAGAATGGGGAAGAAACGGGAAAACAAGAATGCTTTCATGGCACGGTTTTAACGACTCATTGCCTATGAAACCATTTGTACAACTTCAATTAATTGCCTTGCTTTCCGGTCTTTTGTTTTTGCTAAGCGGCTGCGAATTGATAGGGGATATTTTTAAAGCCGGCGTATGGGTGGGTGTGCTGGGTGTGGTGGCTTTAATTGCATTGATCGCTTTTTTGATGAAAAGAAAATAAACAAGTTCATTAACCATAAAAAAAACAGAAAACTATGTCTAAGTTTTTAACAGGATTAGTAGTAGGATTAGCCGCAGGACTGCTGCTGGCACCCGATACGGGAGAACATACCCGCGAGCAACTGGCCGACAACGCAGGAAAATGGAAAGGCAAACTGGATAAATTATTGGGACGTACCGAGGCCGAACTGGAAGACCTTCGTCAGTACCTCAATAAAAATATAAACGGACTCACAGACGATGCACGGAAAAAAGTATTAGCCATTCTGGATGATATAGAAGAAATGGCTTACCGTGCTTGAAAATTATAAGAAGAGCCCTTAGTGCATTATTAAGCGAGGTTAAACTTTAGGTTGAGTTAACGAGGGACTTTCAGTCCGCTAAAAACTAGGGACTTCCTGTTTATAGTGGTTTATTGTGTGTAAAATTTTTTGGTGCTATAGCAACCCAATAGCGCCCAATTGCGGCGCTTGATTTTTGCACCCTTCATTACCGCAAAAAACATGTTTGTCTTGTCCAGAAAATATGTTTCTAAGCCTATTTTGTTTTGTTCTCGTTCGTCGTGGATGTCAAACTGATGGTGCATATATAGAGTGGTTTGGTAAAATGGACTAACGGTCCGGCAGCTTGGCGGTGGCGGGGGAATCGAAGCACTTCCGTTCAGTTAATGTACAAAAGTTGATAGAAATACAAATGTTCAATTTTGCAACTTCAGCCCCGCTATTGCACAGTTCATGTTACCTACAGCAGGCATTTAGAATTGTCCGCCCATTGCTTTATAAAGTTCAATAGTCTGTTTAATTCCGTTAATTTGCGATTGATTAATTGTTTTTATGTCATAATATTGTCTTCCTATTAGTTTCATTTTTGCCGATTTAGCATTAGAAAGTGCAATGATTAATTCTTTGTCTGATTCAGAAACGGATTCGTCAAACCATTCCCAAATATATCCTCCATTTCCTGAATCTGTTTCTGTGTCCATTGGGATGTATTCATAAGCTTTTCCGTCAATTGAGAATTGTACACGACTAAAGAATAACCAATCATCACTATAATATTGAAGTCTAAATCGCAAGTTGCTCGGCATTCCATTCTCTGTCTGAAAATAGCAATAAATACCATTTGCATTTGTATAAACTGGTGCAGACTTCGGCTTGTACCATTTCTTATTATCGTTTGAAAATTCATCTACTTTAATACGGAATAATTTCTCTAACTGTTTAACTTTAGCAGAGTCAATGCTTGCAGTTTGGGAAAAAGATTCTTGAGCTTCTTTTTTATTTTTGTCAACCAATTCTTGGATTGAGTTTTTAAGAGCGAAGACCCTTTCTTGTATTTCTTTTTCTCTTATGTCTTTGTTTGGGAAGCTAATACTTGAAATGTCATTGCCCTTGTCATCATATAGTTTGAAATCTTTGGGTGTTGAATATGTTTTACCCATTGAAGTTTCCATATCTTTATTAACCTTCACAGATATGCAAAACTTTTGAAAAGCCTCTAAATATGCTGAACTGTCATTAGATGCTTTTATAACTTCATCTTCTTTTTCTTTTCGGTCTGTTCTACCCAATAAGCTTTCTTCATTTACAACTTCCACATATTTATAACTTTTCTTGTTTTCACAAGAAGTCAAGATGAGAAATGAAAAAATAATGACTAATAATTGTTTTGTCATAATTTAAATTTTGGTTGTGTCGTCCGTTTCAGCTTTCTGACTAACGTTCCACCTAACTTTGCGAATCAGATATTTACAAAGCCGAGATCTTCCTTAGTCAAGTCTAATTTACCTATTTGTTTTTTCATTTTTGCTAGCACTACCAATTTTCTTTTCTCATCCACAAACAGGTATTTGGTAGGAGGTTTATAGGTATCTGCTTCACTACCATGTTCCAAATGATCACAGCCAGCTTCCTTGCCGTAGCACTCACCGCTACAGTTCTGCCTTTCCGGTAAGCAATTCTTTTGAAGAAGTTCGAGAGGTGAGTTTCTTTCAGGAGTTTGCATAGCAGCCCCATAAACGGCTTTAAATGGGGAGACCGTAAGCTTATTTTAGGCTGCTATTCTTCCCGCAATTCCTTTCCTGTAAGGTCTAAGAACACGTCTTCCAGGTTGGCGCCTTTTACCGGTTTGGGTTTGGTGAACCCGCCCGCCAGCAAATGGTCAATCAGCCCGTCCGGTGTGTCCAGCGCAATGATTTTTCCGCTATCTACTATCGCCACGCGGTCGCAAAGCACTTCCGCCTCATCCATATAATGGGTGGTAATGACCACGGTGGCTCCGCGTTCTTTGAGTTGTTTGATCAGGTCCCAAAGATTGCGGCGCGCCTGCGGGTCTAAGCCCGTGGTGGGCTCGTCCAGAAAGATGATTTTAGGGTCGTTTATTAGTGTAGTGGCAATGGAAAAACGCTGTTTTTGTCCGCCTGAAAGTTCTTTGAATTTGCTTTTTGCTTTTTCGGTAAGGTTCACGGAAGCCAGCAGCGCCATGGCATCCACCTGTTTATTGTATAGTCCGGCAAATAAAGCGATGATTTGTTTCAGATTGAGATTGGGGTAATAGCCTGCTGCTTGGAGTTGCACTCCTATTATTTTTTTGATTTCCAGGGGCTCTTTGTCTATATCCATCCCGTCCACCATGATGGTGCCGGAGGTTTTATCGCGCAGGGTTTCGATGATTTCCAGCGTGGTGGTTTTGCCGGCGCCGTTGGGGCCTAATAAGCCGAATATTTCGCCTTTATAGACCTCAAAGCTCAGTCCGTCCACGGCGGTAAGCGCATCATATTTTTTTACAAGATTCTGTACCTGTATTATCGGATTCATATTGTTTATTGGATAGATGGCTATGGATGGGTAGGAATTTAAGGATACAATAGGGGTTGGTATTCCTTGTGGCGTTCTATATAGGCTTTGATGAACGGACACATAGGCACTACTTTGAGGTGGTTTTGGGCAGCAGTATCGAGGGCGTGTTTTGCCAGGGCGGAGCCGATTCCTTTTCCTTCCAGCGCTGCGGGCACTTCGGTATGCGTGAAGGTGATTTTCTCCGGCGCAAGGATGTATTCCACAAGAGCAATCTGCCCTTCATGATGCAGTTCAAAACGATTTTTTTCTTTATGATCGGTGATGGTGTAGGACATGGATGTATGGTATTGATATGGACAGGTAAAGTTAGGGGATAGAAATGGAGCTGCAAGGATTTATATCGTTTTATAGGAAGCAGATGGCAACAAAAATGCGTAGTTCCACGCTATAAAAATGCGTAGAACTACGTAGGATATACCCAATACCTCGTCTTAGTTTTGAGGAAAATTAATGCTTATGAAATATAACCAATCAGTAGTGCTTTTCGCATTTATGCTTCTGCTCTGCGCCTGTGCGAGCGGCGGCGATGACGAATCACAGGAACGTAAAGAGCGTGAGTCGGCCCCTACAAAATTCTCTATCACTATCAATGAGTTCATTCACGATATCAACAAGGATCAAGCCCTTATCATGACCAATTATTTTGGTACGATGCGCGACAGCATGTTGATTCCGTCTCTGCGCGGTCAAAATGTGCTGCCCATTTCGGAAACCTTCAACCTTGCGGCTATTGATAAAATTCTCTGTCAGTCTAATACGGTCGCCTTTCGTGCCTATCTGGGTATGGAGCCAAGCACCCATAAAGTGCGGTTGATTTTTGTGGGTGTCAATGGCGAGGGAGAAGATATAATCCAATCGGGAGGCACGGTAACTGATAATCCTGCCATAGAAGAAACCGGACAACGCTATCCTTGATTCGTAACGATTAACTTGTGAAACACAAGCCCATATTATTATTATGTTCCTATTTCTGCTGAGCCTGAGCATTGTATTGCCTACTACGGCCGCTATTGTACGGTATCCAAAACTTCCCCCGGCATACCGGCCGCTGGTCTATATGCTGGTACTGGGGTTGCTTACCGAGTTGCTGGTGTTTTTTTTCTTTCCTGAATCAAAAAGCGCCTTACCAAGCAATATCTATTACCTCATAGAGGCGCTTCTTTTGCTATGGCAGTTCAAAAACTGGAAGAACATACTGAAGCAGCCGCATCGCCTGCCCCTGTTTATAGCCCTGTTTGTAGCCGTATGGATTGTAGATTATCTGCTTATAGGCAATCTATTCACCTACCGGCTTTGGTTTCAAGTGGTGGCATCGCTTACCCTCATTCTGATGGCGATTAACCAGATGAATTTCTTAATAGAAAACGACCGCTACACCCTCACAAAAAACCCTATCTTTCTTATTTGCGTAGGCATTATTCTGTTTTTCAGCTATAAAATAATTGCCGAAATTTTTTTCCAATATGCTCCGCAAATGACTATCAGACAGAATATTTTTGTGATAGAAGCATATCTTAACGTACTTTACAACATCCTGCTTTTCCTTGCGGTATTATGTATAACTCCGAAGAAAGTTTTTACACGGCGGTTACGATAAGTGCGCTCCTACTGGGCATCATTATCGTGTATTTCATTCTTTCCATGCTACGGCATCAGCGTTTGAATGTGCAACGCTATAAAACCAAGATAAAAGCAGAAATAGAAACCATCGAAAACGAACGCAAGCGCATCGCATCCGATATTCATGATGAATTAGGCCCTATTCTTTCTGCCGTCCGGCTACAAATCAATCATCTGGAAACTCCCTCCGCCTCCGACGAGGAAACCATTACGAAGGTGAATAAATACATTGACGATGTGATTGCCAAAACCAGGGAAATTTCCTACAATCTTTTGCCCAATACCCTTGTGCGCAAAGGGCTGGAAGCCGCCGTACAAGAGTATATCAATAAAATCAGCCACATTCCCCTGCATATATCGTTTTCCCAGGAAAAAGAAATACGGCTCACCAAAGAACAAGATGTGAATATCTACCGTATCATTCTGGAAATTATCAACAATACGATAAAACATGCCGATGCTGCCGAGCTGCATATCAATCTGTACAAAACCAAAAATAAGATTGTACTGGATACCTTCGACAACGGCAGGGGATATGACTATGATGCCATGATAGCCGCAGGGAAAGGACTGGGGCTATATAATCTGCAAAGCCGGGGCGATGTGCTGAATGCCCGTTTTACGCTCAGCTCTGTGGAGGGAGAAGGTACTTATTATTCTTTTGAAATTCCTCAAGTATGCGTTCTGAAAACATAAAATTAGCCATAGCGGACGATCATGAAATCTTTAGAGACGGGCTGAAGTTGATGCTTGAAAAAGCCGGATGTATAGACCTGGTAGGCGAGGCGGCAAACGGGATGGAGCTGATAAAACTGGTGAAGGACAAGCTGCCGCACGTGGTGATTACCGATATTAAAATGCCGGGAATGGATGGGGTGGAAGCCACCACACATATCCGAAAGCATTTTCCCCATATCAAGGTGATAGCCTTATCTATGTATGATGACGAGCAACTGATTCTGGAAATGCTGGAAGCCGGGGCTATGGGCTATTTGCTAAAAAACTCCGATAAATTTGAAATAACCGATGCCGTGGAAACGGTGTATGAAGGCAACTACTATTATTGCAAGCACACATCGGGAAGACTTGCCAAGCTTATAGCGGCCCAGCGAAATCAGATAGATAATAAGAACAAAGAAGCCGAATTTTCCGATAAAGAAATAGAGATCATCCAGCTTATTTGTAGAGAATATACCAACAAAGAAATAGGCGAAAAGCTATTCCTCAGCACCCGCACGGTAGAGGGCTACCGCACGAAAATCTTACAGAAAATGGAGGCGAAAAATATTGTAGGCATCGTGGTGGAAGCCATCCGGCTGGGTATTTATAACCCGGATGAAAAATAAACGCCTTCGCCTATAAAGAAGCTGCACCTTTTACAATCCGTGTGTGGCAATAAGATACGCCATCTGCGCCATCACGATAGCGCCCAGCTTCAGTTCTCTGTGGTTTACTTTTTCAAATACATCGGCATGGGTGTGGTGGTAGTCGAAATAGCGTTGCGGGTCGGGTAGCAGCGCCATAGCGGGCACGCCCACATTATGCAGCGGGCTTATATCTGCGCCGCCTTCTTCCACATCAAAATGATAGACTCCGTAATCGAAGAACAGTGGTGCATATTGTTTTATTTTCTGCCGTTGCGCCGGCTCCATTTCCGTACCGAAGCCTCTCGGCGAAAAGCCGCCGGCATCGCTTTCTATGGCAAGAATATGTTTTTCATTCCGCGCTTTAGCACTGTCGGCATAGGCATGTCCGCCTCTCAATCCGTTTTCTTCATTCATAAAAAGCACCGCGCGTATCGTGCGTTTGGGCTTCAGGTTTAATGCTTTCAATACGCTTATCACCTCTATGGCTTGGGTAATGCCTGCCCCGTCGTCATGCGCTCCTTCGCCTACGTCCCACGAGTCCAGATGCCCGCCTACCAGCACGATTTCTTCCGGTTTTTCGGAGCCGGTTATTTCGGCAATTACATTATAGGAGTTCGCCGTTCCGTTCAGGGTACATTCGCTTTGTAGTCTTGCGGTTACCGTTCCTTTCTCGCAGGCGGCTTCCAGCGCATCTGCGGATATATTGCCGATGGCTACGGCGGGGATTTTATTTACAGAATCCGCATAGCGCATAGCCCCGGTATGCGGTTCGTCATCCATGCCGGTGGAAACGGAGCGGATAATGACACCCGCCGCACCTTTCAGCGAGGCTACATTGGGAGCGGTGGAGCGATAGCGTGCCGTGCGTCCATAGCCTTCGAAGGTATTGACAAGCTCCTGCGGAAAACGGTGATTGAAAAAAACGATTTTTCCTTTTGCATCCGCTTCCGACAATGATTTCAGCTCTTCTATATCCTGCACCATGACTACCTCGGCTGTGAGCGGTTTTCCGCCGGTGCCTTGCGAATTGCCCAGCGAAAGCATATTCATGTTTTTAAAGTCCCCGCTGCCCGGATATCGGATGCTTAAAGATTCTTTCCCTCTGGTCCATACGGGTACGGTTACGGGTTGCAGCCATACTTTATCGGGATGCAGGGCTTCCAGTTTTTTCTTCGCCCATAGCACGGCTTTTTCCGCCTCTTTGGTGCCGGATAATCTATTTCCTATATTCTTGCATAAATCATGCAGGTCATCATAGCAGGTGCCTCGCAGGAGGATTTCATCGGCTATATTCCTCATGATGACGGAGTCGGTTTGTGCAAAAGAAGGAACAGCGCAGATAAAAAAGGAGAAAAAGGCGATCAGGTATTTCATCAAAAAAAATTATGGTTAGTTAGTAAGGTCGAAACCCGGAGGCTAAAAGTAAAACAAGTTTATCACAAGATAGTTCAGGTATATAAAATCGAATACAATCTGAAGATTGCTATGAACACGCACCTTTTCTCGCTTTCCGCTCCAATATATGCTTAGGCGCTTCCTGCGGCCCATCATCTTCCAAAAGATATTCGTTGATTCCTCCGCCGTCGTCCCGGCTTTCAAAATCTTTTACAGAGCCGAAGCCTATGGCATCCCGCATTTCATAGGGGCTTATCACCTCGGAGGCGCGGCGCACAATGTCCCGCCGGTAGCGGTCTTTGAGGCTATACATTACCGCTCTTACGATGTCTTTATTGATTTTATTGTCAAACAAATCATATTGCAGGCGTGCTCCCTGCAAAAAATCGGATACGGTAATGCCTATATGCTGCACTTTGTCGTTGAATAAGGTGCAGTGGTGTTCTTCTTCAAAACGGTTTATCTGATGCAACAGATAATTTCTTATCTCCATAGCATCCTGCGTAGGGTCGTTGAGTCTCACTCTTGTTTCCCATGCAGGTATGTTGGTATAGCGGATGTAGCAATGCAGTTCTTTGCAAAAACATTCTTGCTTCACCATACGCTGCTCCAGGCGGGTGCATAGGGAAATAAACAACGACTCCAGCGACTGCGGATTCATGCGTTGCCGTCCCGATACCATACGCGCGGCGCTCATGGCTTTATAGGCGCTTTTATGCCCATCTACCTCCATAAAGTGCAGGCGGCGATACCAGTAATTGCCCACTATCCCGCCGAAGGCTTTTCGGAGCAGGGCTTCCGAACTGTATTTCAGTTGCAGGGGTGTTTGTATGCCGATGGTGTTCAGCCGTTTGGCATTGGCGCGTGCGATACCGGGCAGGTCGGTGAGTTGCAGGGTTTTCAGGTATCCGTCTATATTTTCCGGTGTGATTTCTACCAATCCATCCGGTTTTTGAAGTTCTGTAGCCAGCTTGGCAAGAAAGGTATTGGGCGCTATGCCTATGCTGCACCGTACAAAATCGCCACACTCGGTGGCTATATCAGCCTTTATTTTTTGGGCAAGGAGTTTCAAATCGGTATAGATATAATGGTAGGTTTTCATGTCCATCACTGCTTCGTCAATGCTTTTTGCCACTGTTTCCGAACAGTATTTTTTCAACACGTTCATGATCTTGATGTGGTAGCGGCGGTAAATAAAAGGACGGGCAACCACAGGGATGAGGGCGGGACACAGGGATTTACATTCGGGCAGGCGCATACCCGTTTTTATTCCGTAGCGCTTGGCTTCTATGGAAGGAGCAATGACACAGGCATAGGCGCTGGGATGGGTAATCACGCCCACCGGTTTTCCTCTCAGCGCTTTGCTTTCCTGCTGCTCGCAGCTCGCAAAGAAGCTGTTCATGTCCACATAGATTTTAGAAGAAACGATTGTCATTATTAATATCAATTATCAAATATTAATAGTACCGAAAAAAAGGTTAATTTCCAATTTTCCCTATAATTTTCTCAATAAGTAAACTACCTTAACCTAATAACCCTAAATTTGGCACTGGTGTCTATAAGGCACAGCGCCTAAGTGGTATAAAAAATTGTGGAATAGCTACTTCAGGCGGGATAAAAAAACGTAATTTAATTATACAATCATGTCATACAGAATCGGACAAGGAATAGATTTTCATCAGTTGGTAGAAGGGCGCGACCTCTGGCTGGGCGGCGTAAAGATTCCCCACAACAAAGGCTGTCTGGGACATTCGGATGCGGATGTATTGCTCCATGCTATATGCGATGCGCTTTTAGGTTCTTTAGGGCTGGGCGATATCGGCTATCATTTTCCGGATACGGATGTGGCGTATAAAAATATAGACAGCAAGGTATTGCTGCGCCGATGCTATAATATGGTGCGCGAAAAAGGCTACTGGTTGGTCAATATTGACAGCACGCTGCTGCTGCAAGCGCCTAAGATAAAGCCTTATATTCCTCAGATGCAGGAAACCATTGCCCGCATTGTGCACATGGCGAAGGAGGATGTATCCGTAAAGGCAACCACTACGGAGCAAATGAGTTTTGTAGGGCGTGAAGAAGGGGTAGTGGCTACGGCAAATATTCTTTTGCAGAAATACTGAGGCGGCTTTTTTTAGTGTTCTTCTAAAAAGCAAAAGACGAATGAATCGTTCATCCGCCTTTCGTTTTTGTGTTTTGTTTTTCTTTTTAGCCTATAGCTACCAGTTCAATATCGAATATAAGATTTTGACCGGCAAGCTGATGGTTGGCGTCTAAAATCACGCTGTCTTGTTTTATTTCGGTAATGATTACGGGAAAATGATTGCCCTGATTGTCATTCATGTGAAGCTGCAAACCCACTTCAGGTTTCATATCTTCGGGAAAATCGGACATGGGAAATTCGATGACCATATTTTCGTTGCGTTCGCCGTATGCCTGATCTACAGGGATGTTCACCGTTTTTTTGTCGCCTACTTTCATACCCACCAGGGCATCGTCAAATCCTTTTATCACTTGGCCCTTGCCTACTTCAAATGCCAGAGGATCCCGTCCTTCGGATTTATCGAATACATGTCCGTTATTTAATCTTCCTTCGTAATGCACCCGTACGGTATCGCCTGCTTTTACTTCTTGCATAGTTATTGCTTTAAAAAATGAATTATACTGCAAGATAGCAGATATAATTTCGGAGCAAAATTATCTTTGCAAAACTTTAATGGAACATGATGAATAATTACAAAGGAGCGGTTTGTGTTTTTGTGTTGTTTTTTTCCTTTATCACCGGCACTTTCTCTAAGACGGAAGGGCGCATTCTGCCGGGCGCGGATTGTGTGCATGAATACCTGCCTCTGCTGAAAGGCAAGCGGGTGGCACTCCTGGTCAATCAAACCTCTATGGTAGGCAAAGTGCATTTGCTGGATACTTTGCTTAGCATGAAGGTGGCGGTGAAAAAACTATTCGTACCGGAGCACGGGTTTCGCGGCACAGCCGATGCAGGCGCAACTATACAAAACGGCACAGATGCCCGCACCGGCATCCCCATCATTTCCCTATATGGCGATAATAAAAAACCGAAAGCTGCACAGCTCAGCGATATAGACGTGCTCGTCTTTGACCTGCAAGATGTAGGCACCCGGTTCTATACCTATATCTCCACCTTGGAATATGCAATGGAAGCCTGTGCCGAAAACGGAAAAACAATGATTGTATTGGATCGCCCCAACCCAAACGGGCATTATGTGGATGGACCGGTTCTCGAAAAATCACAAAAATCATTTGTGGGAATGCAGCCTGTGCCGGTGGTGTACGGCATGACCATCGGCGAATACGCCACTATGCTGCAAGGCGAAAAAGGATTTGCCGCTGCCGAGAAATTGGAACTGACGATTATTCATTGCAAAAACTATGACCATACCCAACTTTATACCTTGCCTATAGCGCCTTCCCCCAATTTAAAAGAGATGAACGCGGTCTATCTTTATCCTTCCCTCTGCTTTTTTGAAGGTACAGCCATCAGCGTGGGGCGCGGCACTGACAAGCCTTTTCAGCAATGGGGACATCCTGCCTTAGCCCGAAAATATTCTTATTTCTTCCTCCCTAAAACGGTGCAGGGCGCATCCAAGCCTCTGTATGAACATCAAAAATGCTATGGAGAAAAACTACAAAGCCCGCTTGTAGGAAAAGCCAAAGCCCCTAAGGATTCGCTGAATTTATCTTATTTATTAAATGCCTACCAAGCCTATTCTGAAAAAAACGAGGAGCGTTTCTTCAATAATTTTTTCGACAAACTAGCCGGTACCACCCGGCTTCGGGAACAAATCCTGAACGGTATGGATGAAGCTGCCATTCGCCAATCCTGGCAAGCCGACCTAAGCGCATTCAAAAAAATCCGTAAAAAATATTTGCTTTATAAAGACTTTGAATAATCCCTTCGTGCTTCGTACCCATGCTTGATTTATTTGCCCATATTTATGATTATCTGCACCGTAGAAAATGGCTTTGGCGCAGCTTGTTTCTTATCAGCTTTGCGCTCTGGCTGTTCTTGGCTTTTCAAGTAAAACTCAAGCAGGATGTGAGCGCTATGTTGCCCGATAGCAAAGCCCTGAAGGCGATGAACGACGTAATCGGCAAGACCAAAGCAAGCGAGCAGCTCCTCTTTTTAATTTCGTTTAAAGAAGGGAATGACAGCGGTGCGGATAGCCTTATCGCCGCCGCCCATAGTTTTTACGAAATCCTTTCCACACAAAAAGAATATATAGATACCATCACGCTGCAACCTGCCGGCGGCGGAACGGACGAGGCCTTGCTTGCCCTGGTCCGCAAAAAAACACCTTTGTTTCTGGAAGAGGAAGATTATAAAAAAATAGACGCGCTTACTACGGATAGCGCCATTGCTTATACCCTCAGGGAAAACAGAAAGATGCTGCTTTCTCCCGCAGGGATCGTGATGAAGGATTTTATAGCACAAGACCCTGTCGGCATTACCGCGCTTGCCTTAAAAAAACTCAGTCTTTTACAAACCGACACAAGCTATGAAGTATATGACGGCTACCTGCTGAGTAAGGATGAACGGCAACTTAGCTTTTTTGTAAAACCCAAATATGCTGCTTCGGAAACCGGTAAAAACAGTACGTTCCTCCGCCTGCTGGACGAGCAGATTAAAAACTGGAAAAACGCACATGCAGGCGTGGAGCTTCTTTATTTCGGCGGACCGGCGGTGGCGGCAGGCAATGCTTCGCAACTGCGCACGGATACGATACTCACGCTGTCGGTAACGGTGGTTTTGTTGCTGGCACTCACCTATTATTTTTTCCGTAGAAAAAGAGTACCGCTGCTGCTGTTCATCCCCGTAGTGTATGGCGCGGCAATGGGCATGGCGTGGGTGTATCTGGTGCAGGGAAGCATCTCCGTCATAGCACTGGGCGCCGGCGCATTGGTAATGGGGATTGCTATTGATTTTTCGCTGCATTTCCTATCCCATGCCCGCCATGCGAAAGACATCCGAAGCACGGTTTCCGAAATGACGCATCCGCTTACAGTGGGCAGTTTTACGACCATTGCCGCGTTTTTGTCGTTGCGTTTTGTGAATACGCCCATCCTGCAAGATCTGGGTTTGTTTGCCGGAGCAAGCCTTGCCGGAGCGGCGCTTTGCACGCTTATTTTCCTTCCGCATTTTGCTACGGGCATTTCCTTGAAAGAACAGCATAAAACCATTTTTGACCGCATTGGCAACTGGCAGCCGGAGAAAAATAGAGGGTTGATTATAGGCATTGTGCTGCTCACACCCGTGTTGTTTCATTTTGCTAAAAAAGTAGAATTTGACAGCGACCTGATGCACCTCAATTACCTTTCTCCCGATCTAAAAAAAGCGCAGGAGGAAGTAAGTAAAAATAATGCGATGGCGCTGAGCGCGGTGTATGTGATGGCGAAAGGAACAAATGAAGAACAAGCCCTGCAACATCTGGAACAGGCAACGAAAACGATAGAAGAACTGACCCGGAACCGTAAGGTGCGCAGCAGCTCCAACCCCGTAGCTTTGCTGCCCTCGGCGGAAACACAACAGAAAAAAGCCGCAGCATGGCAGCAATACTGGACGGAAGAAAAAAAGGAGCAAGTGCTTAGCTCCGTACGGAAACATGCCGTGGAAACGGGGTTCAACCCGCAAGCCTTCAGTGGTCTGGAAGCATTTTTGTCGGAGCCTGTTTCTGTTTTCAATGCGGAAGAAACGCAGCTTTTAACCTCTTTTTTCCCGGCGGGTTTTTCTGAAAAAGACGGACATTATTTTGCCATTGCCTCATTGCGCGTACCGGAAGAAAGCCGGGCGGAGGTTTTTGCATCCCTGCAGCAACAGCCCCACCTCACCGTAACCGACCGGCAGCAGGGTGCTACACAACTGGTGGATATTCTCAAAAACGATTTCAACGATATTGCCCTCTATTCCTCGCTTATCGTGTTTTTTGCTTTACTCATAGGCTACGGACGTTTTGAACTGGCGATCATTTCGTTTTTGCCTATGATCATTTCATGGATATGGATATTGGGTATTATGGCGTTGCTGGGTTTGAAATTTAATATTGTAAACATCATCATTTCCTCCCTCATCTTCGGTTTGGGAGACGATTTTGCCATCTTCACTATGGACGGTCTGGTGGAAAAATATAAAACCAAAAGCAAGAAACTTTCGGCTACCAGAGCAGCGGTGTATGTATCGGTCGTAACGGTGATTATAGGGCTTGGTGTATTGCTGCTGGCGAAGCATCCTGCATTACGGTCCATCGCTTTCATTTCCGTTACCGGCTTGCTCTGCGTATTGTTTATTTCTCAAACCCTGCAACCGTTTTTATTCAACTGGTTTATTCAAAACCGTGCGGATAAAGGCTTTCTGCCCTTTACGCTCTGGAGCTTTGCGAAATCTGTTTTTGCCTTTGCCTATTTTGTATCCGGTTCGTTTATACTTACCCTTGCGGGTTTTTTCCTGACTAAATTATTCCCTTTCGGAAAAGAAAGAGGAAAATACATCTTCCATAAATTCCTAAGCGCCTATACCTGGAGTCTGATGCATATCATGCGGAATATTCGGCTGTATGAAATCAACCGTGCGCAAAATGATTTTAATAAACCTGCGGTCTATATAGCCAACCACGGTTCGTTTTTAGATATTCTCAGCACCACTATGCTGCACCCTAAAATGATCTTGCTGACCAACCGGTGGACCTGGCGCTCACCCGTTTTTGGCGCGGTGGTGCGGATGGCGGAATATTATCCCGTGGCAGATGGTGCGGAAGATTCCATAGCACCTTTGCAAGACCTGGTCGGCAGAGGTTATTCCATCATTGTTTTTCCCGAAGGAAGAAGGTCCTATGATGATTCGATAAAACGGTTTCACAAAGGAGCGTTTTACATAGCCGAGCAACTGAAGCTGGATATTATTCCGCTGGTGCTGCACGGCATTCAATACTCTATGCAGAAAGGCGATTGGCTGCTGAAAGACGGCACCTGCCGCATTTATTACTATCCGAGAATTGCCTATGAAGATGATAGATTCGGAGCAAATTATACAGAGCGCACCAAGCAAGTGAATAAATGGTTCCGGCAGGAATATGCGGCTATAAAAGCGAAAAATGAAACCCCTTCTTATTTCAGGGAGCAAATCCTGCGCACGAATACCTATAAAGGTCCCAATCTGGAATGGTATTGCCGCATCAAGACCAAGCTGGAAGACAATTATGAAATTTTTCATGAGCTGATACCGCGGCAAGGATTGTTTTACGACCTGGGCTGTGGGTATGGTTTTCTGGTGTATATGCTTCAGTGGGCTGCGCCGGACAGGCAGTTTATAGGCGTAGATTATGATGAAGAAAAAATAGAAGTGGCGAAGCATAATCAATTTAAAAACGACCGTATTCATTTTGAACAAGCCAACCTGACTGCCTATCATCTCCTTCCTTGCGACGGCATCATCATCACCGATGTGCTGCATTATCTGCTACCCGATGAGCAAACCAAACTGCTGGAAAAATGTGTAGCTGCACTGAATGAGCAAGGCACGTTAATCATTCGGGATGGCGTCTCCGAACTGCAAGACCGGCTGAAAGGCACGAAACGCACTGAGTTTTGGAGCACCAGGTTATTAAAATACAACAAGACCGAAAATGAATTGCACTATATCAGCCGCGCATTTATAGAACGGTTTGCAAAACAGCACGGCATGAGCCTCGAAGTTTTGGACAGGGCAAAGCATACGGCGAACCTGATGTTTGTATTAAGAAAGTAGTAATGAAAGCTTAAAATTATTTTTGCTTTGCTATGATTTTACCGGTGATTGTTTATTTTAGTCAAAACAAATATTCATTAAAAACCAAAAACAGAAAGGATGAAAAAAATAATATTAATGGCTGCCGCTTTGCTGGCGTTGCATGTTCCTTCCGCCTTTGCGCAAGATGATGCAAAAGCCGAAAGCCCTAAAAATCCGCAAGAAATTGCCATCAAGAAAACAGAAGCCATGGCAATAGCACTGGATTTGAACAAGGAGCAACGCGAAGCAGTGATGCAGATCAATCTCCAAAACGCTCAAATGGAATTAAGAAATAAAGAAATGAGTCCTGAGCGAAAAGAAGAACTTAAAAGACGTTCGGAAATGCGCTATAGAGAAGTGCTGACACCGGAGCAATTCAGAAAATATCAGATGAATAACCGCAAGCAGGAAGAGAAAGGAAAACAAACTCCCGTAGGAAGCGCTGCTGATGCAGATGCCAGATAATTGCCGAAACGAAGTGATACCAAGCCTCTTTCCAAAAGGGGCTTTTTTATTGTACCGACATTCTCCTTGATCTATTTACCCAAGTACTCAAGCCCCAAAGAGTAAACCCGAATGCGAGCAATACCGTACTATGCAGCAGCACATCCGTGATGCCGCCTTTCCTCAAGGTAATGTTCTGAACCGCATCCAAGCCCCAGTTGAGCGGAGATAAATGCGCTATCTTCTTCATCACCTTCGGCAGCAGCTCTATAGGAACCCATAAACCGCCCAATGCCGATAAAATGACTACCGAAACGGCGCCTAAGGGCAATGCCTGATTGATGGTGCGGAACACCGAACCGATAAAATAACCATAGCAAGTAGCTGCAAACGATATAATGAGTGAAATAGGAAATAGTAACCAGGCATTGGGTCCCAGGTACAATTTCGCCAGTCCTATAACCGGCAAAAACCAGATGCCTATAGCAACCATGCACCAAAACTGCACGGTGCAAACGAGTGTATAAAACAATACCTGCCCCAGCGAAACCGACAGCCAGGAACGCGGAATGAGTGCTACACGGGTGGCGCTACCGTCCTCCCGTTCGCGAATCATGTGCCCGGCTATAGGGATTACGATGAAGAACATACCGAAGATCGCCCAGGAAGGTACATTGTGCTGAGTAGAATTGATGAGCTTTCTGTCGGTTTTGTTGTCGCTCAGCATTTCTTCCTTTACGCCTATACCTTGCAATACTTTTTGAAAATCGGGAGCGCTTGCGGTGTCGGTATCTGCCGCTGTACCTCCCATCTTAGAAAGCCGCTCAATCAGCAAATTGCTGCATGAATAGGTTACGAACTTATCTATGGCAAAGGAGATGGAGGCACGATAGGTAGGCTTGGTAACCGGGTCAAAATAAATGCGGACATAGGCTGTGCCGCGTGCTTCGCGCGCGGGCAGGGTGCCGCCCAGTCCTATTTTTCGGGAAAGATCGTTGGCTATAATATTAGCGGCGTTCACCACTTCTGCCGTAGCGCCTTTGGGAATGACAATACCCACCTGATAGGTTCCTTGTTGTAAATATTTTTTTATTGAGCTGTCTGTCAGTTCTTCGCCGTCAATATGCTCGATAAGGTTAAAATTTTTGCTTTTTCCGAAGCCCCGTTTTATCTCCTCCGCCAGTTTCCCTTTATCATTATCCACCAACAGCAAGTCAAAACGTAGCTCCTGATAGTCTTTGAAAGGTGCGTCCTGTATCAGCGCCATTACGATAATCATGATAACGGGCATTAAGAACAGCAGCGCAATGCCGCCGGGGTCGCGTTTCAGCAATATCCATTCTTTGATTAATGTAGCTATTATCTTTCTCATGCTCTAAGTTCAATCCCGGAGGCGATGCCCCGTATAATGGAGAAATACTTCTTCCAGGCTGTTTGCCTCTTGTGTAGCGTTTATCAATTCTTTGGGCGTGCCGCTCAATATATATTTTCCTTCATCTACAATCACCACTTCTTCACAAAGTCCTTCTGCTTCTTCCAGATGGTGGGAGGTGTATAAAATGGTTTTGTGCATCGCATGGTATTCTTCCAGAAACTCGTGAATCATCGCCCGCGATTGCACGTCCACGCCTGCTGTAGGTTCATCCAAAATAAGCAGCTTGGGATCGTGCAGCAAAGAAGCAATGATATTGGCTCTGCGTTTCATTCCTCCGCTATAATGGTTGATGCGCTTGTCTGCATGTTTGGTTAAGCCGAGACGTTCCAGCAAAGGCGTAGCCCGTTGTTTTATCTGTGTTAGGGAAAGTCCGTAGAGCTTCCCTATGTAATGGTAATTTTCCCAGGCGGTAAGATTGCCGAATAAGGCTATCTGCTGGGGCACTACGCCTATCATGCTGCGGATATCGTCTTTTTCCGTACTGCAATTTTTTCCAAAAACCGTAGCGATGCCTTCGTCCGCGTCCACCAATCCGCAAATGATGTTTATAGATGTGGTTTTTCCTGCGCCATTGGGGCCGAGCAAGCCGGTAATGGTATTTTCTTTTACCGATAGGGAAAGTCCGTTGAGCGCCGGCGACCAGGAGCCTTTGTATTGTTTTTTTATGTTCGTTAATTCTACTGCAAAGGACATTATTTCACAAAGCTTAAATCCTGAACGAGCTTTTCTGGCAGTTTGGGTAAAAGATGCCGTGGTAATAAGAATGAGGTAAGCTCGGCAAATTCCTTAAAAATAATATGGCTGTCTGCCGCGCCCCGCAGGTAGGCGGCGCCGCTGCTGCCGCCTGTTCCTACACGCTTGCCGATGGTGCGCTGTACCATGTGGATATGGCGATGCCTCCATAGGGAAAGATTTTCATCAATCTCCAGCAACACGCTGAGCAAGTCATAGGGAAGATGCAGCAGCGGATAATCTCTGTAAAGCATGATGAATAGCGCATTTCGGTTGGATTCCACACTTAGCTTTCTTTTTTCGCCTGCGTTATCGCCCATAAACAAATTATCAAACAAGGTTAGGTTTTGTTGTTCGCCTTCGGTGAGGCTGGAAGAGTAGGCTTCCCTATATTGTTGCCAGAAAGGGTCAGCATTTTCCCAATAAACAGGCTCGGTAATGAAGGGCATTCGTTGGAGCCATTTATTCACCAGAGACAGTAAGGATTCTTCGCTTTCGGCTTTTTTCACCCGTTCTATATCTTCCGGTTTTAGCTGGGAAAGATAATAGGCTTGTCCGTGGCGTTCATCAAAAGCAAGTCCTAAGGCTGCTTCCATTATTTTGAATTGAATGCTTTGAAAGCCGGATGCTGGTCGCAACAGATCGCGAAAATCGAGAAAGTCCAGCGGAGTCATGGTTTCCAGAATAGCCATCTGGCTCACGGCAATATGGAGGATGCCGGCAATGCGTTTTAAGCGGTGTACGCAATTATATACATCCGGCGAATTGTTGGGAATATTTGCTTGTTTGAAGATTTCTCGTACGATTGTCAGCTCGTGGAGGATCTGCTTAAACCATAGCTCATAAGTCTGGTGCACAATGATGAAAAGCATCTCGTCGTCGGCTTTGATGTTTTCTTTACTGCTTTCGGGTTGCTGTGCGTTGAGTATCGTGTTCAGTTGCAGATACTCGCCGTAGTAAACGGGTTTTCTTGCTGCCATAGGGCGGAAAATTACAAAATTGTAATGGCTATAAATCTCCTTTCTTTAAAAAATATAGGGAAGCATTATTTCCGCTTTGAGGCATCCTGCCATGTACGTATAAATACCCATAGAAAATACCACGTAATACGTATTGTATATAGTTCTTACAAGATCAAAATTTGCGTTACGTTTTGAACAGTGTTTTCAGAACAAATCAAGAAGCATTCATTTTTAATTCCAAAAACACAAAAAACCATGAAACGAGTAATTTTATCTCTGTTGACGATTGCCCTGGCGCTCACTTCCGCAGAAGCCGCCAAATGGCGGGTAAACAACCGAACCGGCGTAAATGCCAATTTCACCACTGTGGCAGCCGCAATAACTGCCGCTACCGCCGGAGATACCATTTATGTGGAGCCTTCTGCTACTTCCTATGATTATAGTGTAACTATTGATAAGCGATTAGTGATTATCGGAAACGGATTTTTTGATTATCCTGCTGCTACTTTGGTGAATAACCCCGGTTTGCAAGCCGATACCAACAAAAGCGTTCTGACTTATGTATATTTCAATGCAGGAAGTGCAGGCTCTGTAATGATGGGCATGTCGCTTTCGGGAGGATATACCATTGTGGCCGATACCTCCATCACCCTTAGGAGGAATGCCTATACACAAAGCCAGCTTTATGTAGATGCGGACAAGGTAGATATCCGTCAGAATCTTTTTTATTACTGTGGCATTTCTCATTATTATAACAATACCCACAGCAACATCAATATCCAAAATAATCTTTTTTATTACTATGCCAGCATTAACATTCCTTCCGGATTTTCTGCCTTTATCCAAAACAATCTGTTTGACCAAAACAGTTCTATGAACTGCTGGGCATCTCAAGTCAATAACAACATCATGGTGAGCGGCTCTTCCTTCACTGCCAACAATTCTGTTTTTTTCAACAACATAGGAGACGGAACGCAATTCCCCAATACCGGTAACGGCAGCAACAACCTGCAAAGTATCACGACCACAGCATTGTTCACCAACTATGCTTCCGGTACGGAAACACGCTATACCCTTAACCCTACAGGGCCTGGCATCGGCGCAGGTTTCAATAGCGTGGATTGTGGTATTTTCGGCGGACCGGATCCCTATAAGCTGAGCGGAATTCCTCCATTCCCCACCATCTATTCGCTTTCAGCACCCAATACCACTACTTCCAGCACCTTACCTGTAACCATCAGCACCCGCAGCAATGATTAACAGCTATTTGTTTCACCTTTAAAAACACAGACCATGAAACAAATAGTATGGCGGGTAACGCTGTTCATAGCGCTGCTGCTATGTGTGCAAAGCATCGTATCGGCGCAGGTGAATATAGTAGGCGGCGAGTATTTTTTTGACAGCGACCCCGGTTATGGAAACGGCACGGCTATTACGGTAGGCACTCCTTCAAGTAATATCGGCTCGCTGTTGGTGAATGCAACTACTTCTTCCCTTACAAACGGACTTCATACGCTCTACATCCGCACCAAAGATGCAAACGGTAAATGGAGTATGACGAACGAGCTTCAGTTTGCAAAAGTGCAACCGCTTTCGGGCAACCCCTATACGGCGGGCACTATCAACAAAATGGAGTATTTCTACGATACCGACCCCGGCTTCGGCAATGGTACGGATATTCCCGTAACGGCATCTGCCAACCTCAGCAACCTGCTGGTGAATGTAAACGTGAGCAGCTTGTCGGACGGATTGCATACGCTCTACATCCGCAGCCGCGATGCACAAGGCAGGTGGAGCATAAGCGGTCTTTTATATTTTGCTAAGATAAAGGCACTTTCGGGCAATCCCTATACGGCAAGCACGATCAACAAAATGGAATATTTCTATGATACCGACCCCGGTTTTGGCAACGGTACCGATATTCCGGTTACGGCATCTGCCACTATCAGTAATATGGTTGTAAATGTTGGCGTCAGCGGACTGGCTACAGGTGTTCATACTTTATACATTCGCTCCCGCGATGCGCAAGGTAAATGGAGTATGAGTGGCACGCTTCAATTTGCAAAAGTGCAATCGCTTTGGGGTAACCCCTATACGGCGGGCACTATCAACAAAATGGAATATTTCTACGATACCGACCCCGGCATCGGAAACGGTGTGGATATTCCTGTAACGGCGGCTAATGACATCAATGGATTGGTGATAAATACAAATGTGAGTTCGTTAAACAGCGGCTTACATACCTTGTATATCCGCAGTAGAGATGCGCAGGGGAAATGGAGTCTTACCAACAGCCTGGTATTTACCAAAATCCAGTTGCTTTCCGGCAATCCATATACCATCAGTAAGATTAATAAACTGGAATATTTCTACGATACCGACCCTGGCTTTGGCAACGGTACGGATGTGCCCGTTACTCCCGGCACGGATTTGAGCAATCTCGTTTTTAATGCAAATGTAGCCGCACTTGCCAACGGGGTACACACGCTCTATCTGCGCTCACGCGATTCGCTGGGGCAATGGAGCATGAGTAATACCCTGCAGTTCGTCAAAATACAAGCGCTCTTAGGTAATCCCTATAGCCTCACGAACATAACGGGTGCCGAATATTATTTTGATACCGATCCCGGTTTCGGAAACGGTACCGCCATTCCCGGACTGAGCGGCGCCACCAATTTTACCAATACTAATTTCAATGCAAATGTTTCGACTTTACCTAATGGTGTGCATACTTTATATGTGCGTACCAAAGATGCACAAGGAAAATGGAGTATAACCCAAGAGCTTGTCTTTGCCAAAGTGCAACCTTTATCGCCCAACCCGCATAGCGTAAGTAATATAGTGGCGGTAGAGTATTTTATAGATACCGACCCCGGTTTTGGCAACGGTATCTCTGTACCCGTTACCCCTGCTACAAACCTGCCCACCATCGGTTTCAATGTGGATATGACCGTGTTAGCCAATACCGCTCACCATTTGTATGTACGAACTAAAGATGCGCAGGGAAAATGGAGCATCACAAATGTTCATAGCTTCAACGGCGGCTTGATACCTCTGGCTATGAAGCTGATTTCCTTTGAAGCCCGCGTGGCGGATGAACACAACGTGCACTTAGAGTGGATCACAGAGCAGGAAGTGAACGTATCCCATTACACTATTGAACGCAGCTATGATGCAAGTAAATGGGTATGGATAGGTGAGCAAAAACCCGCTAACAACACCGGCCCCGGTCGCAAAACGTATAGGCTTATTGATGAAGAACCGGGCAGCGGTATTATTTATTACCGCCTTACCGAGCACGATCTTTCCGGCAAAAAAACCATCGCGCCCATTCGTTTTGTAACCCTAAACACCCATGAAACTACCCCGGCTTCCCTATTCCCCAATCCGAATGACGGCAAGCAAGTAACCATCAGCTCCGGTATTTTCCAAGACGGCGAGGTGGAAATTTCCATCATAACTACCGATGGTAAATTATACCTGCGGCAAAAAACCAATACCGGTGGCAATACGCACCTTACCCTCTCCGACCTAAACTTGCCTGTCGCTGTTTATTTTATCAACCTCAGAAGCGCTACGCAATCGCAAAGTTTCAAATTGCAGGTGGTGAGTGATGATTTGTAAAACATCCCTATGGTATAGTCCTAAAAGCAGGCTTCGGTCTGCTTTTTTCGTGTAAAGAAGTTTTTTGAAAAATTTTTCCCCATTTTTAAAGCATAGGTTTTCGGATATGGAGGAAGATGCAACCACTCATTCTCATCAAGTAAAAACTGCTCTTCTCTAACAACTAAGTAAGCCTATGTTGCTATTTGTTTTTAGGGAAAATGAGACTCCGTTTTTGCATTTTGCAATAATTTTTTTGCAAACTGCACCGTGTACAAACCGAAAACCCTAAATTTGCCGTCCTTAACCAAAAAAAGGAGACGTGTCCGAGTGGTTGAAGGAGCACGCCTGGAAAGTGTGTATATGGGAAACTGTATCGCGAGTTCGAATCTCGCCGTCTCCGCGAAGAAAGCGACTTTAGCAAAAAAGCTAAGTCGCTTTTTTATTAAAAACATAGGGATGTAATAAACCACCGGTATATAAGGTTGTTTCCGCCTTCATTTTTATACTATACAGAAGCTAAAAATGTGCAAGGGTATTGTAATGGAATGGAGCACAGATGAATTATGATATGATAGGATGGGGTAATGCCGGTGTTCCGTGTACATTCCCATCCTTTGTTTTATCAGTGTTCTATTCTTCCGCCCCTCATTTTACCAGAGAAAACTATAGCTATGTGAACCACTATTTTTCTGAATACCGGATTCTCCGGCAAGGGTAGCAAGCTTTTTTCCAAAAAATATTTTTTCAACCCTTGTATTTTTAATAATACTTTATTGTACCTTTGCATCCCGTTTGTATAATCGGATATATTTAATCAATGGCTTACGAGGGCATCCGCTGTCTTCCGACCATTAAAACAAAAGAGATGAAGCAAAGATTTCAACCAAAGTTCAACATCAAAAAAGGCGATGACGTAGTAGTAATCGCCGGAGATGATAAAAACCGCACTACTCCTAAAAAGGTGCTGGCTGTTTATCCTCAAAAAGGCCGTGTGTTGGTAGAAGGGGTAAATATGGTTACCAAACACCTGAAACCCAACGCCCAAAACCCCCAGGGTGGCATCGTACAAGAAGAAGCCGCTATTAACATTTCCAATGTAATGCTTTGGGATGCTAAGGAGAAAAAAGGTGTTCGTATAAGCCGTGAACGTAAAGACGGAGGTTTTTCACGTATTTCTAAAAAATCAGGACAGGAGGTTAAATAATGGCAACTACCACATATCAACCACGGTTACAAAAAAAATATAGAGACGAAGTAGTACCGGCTTTGATGAAAAAATTCGGTTATAAAACCGTAATGCAGGTACCCCGTCTGGAAAAAATATGCCTGAACCAAGGCGTGAAAGGCTCTGTAGCAGATAAAAAGCTGATAGACGATGCGGTAAATGAAATGACAATGGTTACCGGTCAGAAAGCAGTACCTACTATGTCTAAAAAAGACATTTCCAACTTTAAGCTTCGTAAGCACATGCCGATTGGCGCACGTGTTACTTTACGTGGCACAAACATGTATGAGTTTTTGGATCGCTTGATTGCTATCTCTCTTCCTCGTGTGCGCGATTTTAAAGGTATCAATGAAAAATCATTCGATGGTCGCGGCAATTACACGATGGGTGTTACGGAGCAAATCATCTTCCCTGAAATCAACATTGATAAAATAGCGCGCATCAGCGGTATGGATATCACCTTTGTTACTTCCGGCAATACAAACGAAGAAGCCTACGAACTGTTGAAAGAAATGGGTATGCCTTTTAAGAATGTTAAGAAAGATAATAACTAAGTAAAAATTAAAAAGTCAAAATTCAGAACGTTTTGAATTTTGACTTTTACCTTTTGAATTTATAAAACATGGCAAGAGAATCAATTAAAGCCCGCCAACGCAAACGCGAAAGAATGGTAGAAAAGTACGCGGAAAAACGTGCTGCCCTTAAAGCTGAAGGAGACTATGCTGCTTTGGATAAACTTCCCAAAAACGCCTCTCCCGTACGATTGAAAAATCGTTGTCAGCTTACCGGTCGCCCGCGCGGATACATGCGCCACTTCGGCATCTGCCGCAATATCTTCCGCGATATGGCATTGGACGGCAAAATACCGGGAGTACGTAAAGCTAGCTGGTAAGCCTATATCTTATTCCTTTTTCGTAAATCAATAAAGGGAATAATGATGGAATCGGCAACGTTTCAAAGTCGGGTCGCAGTGCCTGATACTAGTAACAAACAATATTTACAAACAAACAAAAACAAAAAATGGTAACAGATCCTATAGCAGATTATTTAACCCGTATCCGCAACGCGCAAATGGCTCGTCATCGTATCGTGGAAATCCCCGCTTCTAACCTTAAAAAGCGTATGACAGAAATCCTTTACGATAAAGGCTATATTCTGAAATATAAATTTGAAGACGACAACAAGCAAGGACTTATCAAAATAGCGTTGAAATATAACGTAGAAACAAAGGAGCCTGCTATCAAAAGCTTGGAACGCATCAGCCGCCCGGGTCTTCGCCAATACGCTAAACCTGCGGAAATCCGTCGCGTACACAACGGACTGGGTATCGCTATCCTCTCCACATCCAAAGGCGTGATGACCGATAAAGAAGCCAGAGCGAATAACGTAGGAGGCGAAGTGCTTTGCAATATTTTTTAGTAAGTAGCAAGAATGGAGCGTGATTTAATTTGAACATTTATAGTTAAGCGCACTCTTCATACTAACCAATAACAACTAACAACTTTCCAATACATTAAGCCTTCTTACCAGGGCTGACCGGTTGGGGAGCATTTTTAAAACCAAATAAATTAAAGAAGACAATGTCTCGTATCGGTAAGAAATTAATCACAGTACCAAGCGGCGTTACCATCAACGTTTCTCCGGCTAACGAAATATCTGTAAAAGGTCCAAAAGGCGAACTGAAACAACAATTGGATCGTGATATTAAAATTGAAATTAAGGACGGAACACTTGAAGTAACCCGCCCTACAGACCAAATCCGCCACCGCGCCTTGCATGGCTTATACCGTGCGTTAATCAGCAATATGGTAGAAGGTGTTACTAACGGTTTCAAAAAAGATTTGGAATTAGTGGGTGTAGGTTATCGTGCTGCAGTACAAGGTCAGCAATTGGATATGGCATTAGGTTTTTCTCACAATATCATTATGGAATTACCTAAAGAAATCAAAGCTTCTGCAACTGCTGAAAAAGGTAAAAACCCTACTATTACCCTCGAAGGAATTGACAAACAATTAGTAGGACAAGTAGCGGCTAAAATCCGCAGCCTGCGCAAACCTGAGCCTTACAAAGGAAAAGGTGTTCGCTTTGTGGGTGAAGTGGTTCGTCGTAAAGCAGGTAAAGCGGCAGGTAAATAAAATGAGCGCTAAATTTTAGGCTGATACATTTAAAACTTAACGCTTAGAACATATAATTAACTCCGGCAGCTTCTTTTAAAGAAAGCCCGTAAAAAACAAGGTAAAATGGCAACAGATCAAAAAACACTTCGTCGGCAGAAATTGCGCTGGAGAATCCGCGCAAAAGTAAGCGGTACTGCGCAAAAACCCCGTCTGTCGGTTTTTCGCAGCAATAAAGACATCTATGCACAATTGATAGATGACACTACCGGCACCACATTGGCCGCAGCTAACTCCCGTCAAAAAGATTTAGCAACGCTTACCGGCAATAAAGTGGAAAAATCAATGGAAGTAGGTAAGGCATTGGCATCAAAAGCAAAATCCTTAGGCATCGAAACCTGCGTATTCGACCGCGGCGGCTACTTATATCATGGTCGTGTGAAAGC
>JAEZZY010000061.1 GCA_023418315.1 Bacteroidota bacterium | reverse complement strand
GACCAACGCGCCGTTTCCCGTTTGGGATTGCAAAGATAAGCAGCTTTTTTTTTCTAACAAATTTCTTTGCAAAAATTTCTTTACGCCTCTATCATCGCTTGTACAATAGGCAAAAATGTTTCTGCTTTCAGCGACGCACCGCCTATCAATCCGCCATCCACATCTGCACAGGCAAATAATTCTTTAGCGTTTTTATCGTTGCAACTGCCTCTGTAAAGTATCGTGATGGTATTAGCCGTATCTGCACCATATTTAGCCGTCAATGTTTGGCGGATGTGAGCGTGCATATCCTGGGCTTGCTGAGAGGTGGCCGTGCGACCTGTGCCTATAGCCCATATCGGCTCGTAAGCAACTGTAATGTTTTTTAATTGCTCTACATTCAAATGATACAATGCCGCTTCAATTTGCTTTGCTACATAATCATTTTGCTCCTGAGCATCTCTTACTTCCAAAGGTTCACCACAGCAGAAAATCACCTGAAGTCCTTTTTCTAATGCAAGGTTTATTTTTTTCACCAATATAGCGTTGGTCTCGTTATAATATTGTCTTCTTTCGGAGTGGCCTATGATGACGTATTGCACGCCTGCGTTTTGCAGCATGGCAGCCGATACCTCACCCGTATAAGCGCCCGATGCCTCGGTGGCTACATTCTGTGCAGCGGCATGGATATGCTCTTTTTTATCCAGCAACTGAGCGGTTTGCGGAATGTGAAGAAACGGCGGAGCGATTACCACTTGTTTGCCTTCCGACAGTGTAGGGAGGTTGGTTAAAATATTTTCCACCAGGGTTTTTCCTTCTTCAAGGTTTAGGTTCATTTTCCAGTTGGCAGCTACTATTTTTTTTCTCATTTCTGTAAAGGTGTTTTATGAAGTTGCAAAAATATCTCTTTGAGGTGTTGTATGATTGAAAATATGACGATACATTTCTACTTCCGCATCAGACAGGGTTTTATTCCTTCTCGCCATCATACGGTTAGCCGTGTCTATAGCCCGATTGAAATCGTAGGTGGTCATGCCTTCGCTACCGCCCCAGCAGAAGGAAGGAATAAATTTTTCGGGAAAACTTCCGCCGAAGATATTAGCGGAAACGCCTACTACGGTTCCTGTATTAAACATCGTATTGATACCGCATTTGGAATGGTCGCCCATCAGTAAGCCGCAAAATTGCAAACCGGTCTGTATGGATTTATTGCTATGTTCGTTCCATATTTTTATAACGTCGTAATTATTCTTCAGGTTAGAGCAGTTGGTATCCGCGCCCAGGTTGCACCATTCGCCAATCACAGCATTGCCCAGATAGCCGTCATGTCCTTTATTGCTATTTGCGAAAAATACTACATTGCTTATTTCCCCGCCTACTTTACAACCCTCTCCAATCGTAGTGGCACCATAAATTTTTGCACCCATTTTTATTACGGCATGTTCGCCCAAGGCCAAAGCCCCGCGTACCATCACGCCTTCCAGCAGCTCCGAATCTTTCCCCAGATAAACCGGCCCCGTAGTGGCATTGATAATACATCCCGCATGGATTTTTGCACCTTCTTCCAAGAAGATATTTTCCTTTCCGGTTACGATGATGTTTTCGGGTAGCGGCTGCGAGTTTCTTCCTTTTGTAAGCAAATCAAAATCGCTTTTTATAGCCTGCTCATTCAGCGAAAAAATATCCCATACATTTCTTAATGCACGTACCTCTTCTTCCCATTTTTTTTCGGCATAGCCGCCCAGCGCTTCTTCCCATCCTTCAAAAGAAACAGCAGTATGGGCACGGAAGGCAAGGATCAAATTTCCGTTCACCAGCTTTTCATTTTCTTTCAATAAAGCAATTTCCCTTACCAGGTTTTCTGTAGCGAAAACGCTTCCGTTGATATATACATTTTCCTCTTTCCCTATAAAAGGAAAAACGGGTTGCAAATAGGGTTCGGTCAAGCTACAGGTGGTGGTGGCAAGTAATTTCTCCCATCGCTCGCGCAGGGTAAGAATGCCGCAACGAATATCGGCTACAGGCTTGGTATGGGTGAAAGGCAATAGTGCATAACGGGAAGAATCGTCGAATAAAATATAGTTCATATAGGGAAGATTAAGGATTATTGGCTTGTTCCTGATTCAGCAAATCATCAGCTTTCTTTTGAAAGGCTTTGGCAAAATCTTTCAGTTCCTTAGCAAGCTCCGCATTTTTAGTAGCACGTTGATAGGTTTCCGCCATTCCGTAGAGGGATTGAACAAAGAAGTCGTTCATTTCATCCACCATCATTTTTTTCACCCATAGGTCTATACGAAGCGCCGATTTTTCACCGCCGTCCCACAAGCCCAGTAGCAGCCCTTTGGCTTCCTGCAATTCTTCTACCCCGCCGCCCGGCGCTTTCCAATGAATGGTTTCGGGCATTTTTTCTTCGTCCAGTGTTACTTCTATATTGATTTGCGATTTCATGTTTTATGAATTGTTGAATGCTGTTTTTTAGTTACTCCATTTATTTAATTGATTCACACAAGCGGCTATATCTTTAGGCAAAGGCGCTTCTACAAGTAGGTGGGTTCCGTCGGCTTTTGTAAACTCCAGTTTGGAAGCATGCAACGCCAGGCGGCTCAGCAAGGGACGTTCGCTTTCTTCTTTCTCCGACAATCGGTACTTTTTTTTGATGGCGGAAAGATAAAAGGGTTTCCCGTCTCCATACACTTCATCGCATACTACAGGATGCCCGATAGACTGCAAATGTACCCGGATCTGATGGGTGCGCCCGGTGTGCAACTGAAGCAACAATAAGGAATATAATGCCCATTGGTCAAGGGTTTTATAGGTCGTGAGGCTGTGTTTCCCTTTGGCATTTACCACCATTTTCCCTTTAATGACCGGATGCTCCATAATGGGTTTTTCGATGTTTCCTTCCGTGGGATTTGTTTTTCCTAAGACCAATGCCGTATAGAATTTATGGACGGATCGTTCCTGAAAAGCGGCAGAAAGGTGTTTATGCGTTTCGGTATTTTTTGCAAAGCATATAGCGCCGCTCGTATCTCTGTCAAGACGGTGCACTACCCATATTTGCTGTTTCAAGCGGCTTTGCAGGATTTTATTCAAAGAATGCAATGCCGCATCATGGCGGTCGGGGATGACCAGCATACCCGCAGGTTTGTTGATAATGATGAGGTCGTCATCTTCATATAGCGTTTCCATCTGCATCAGAAGGCTGCAAAGCTAAAGTTTATTTTGTTCCCATAGCAGCCTATACCGCCGCGAACTTTACAGGCTCAAAAGAATAAAAGATTCCGTACCCCGGCAGCAAAAAATTGTCAAATCTTTGTACTTGATGTTATTTTTACACCATGCGAATGCAACAAGTTATTTCCGCACAGGATATTCGGGATTTTCTGGAATTACCTTTGGCGATTTATAAGAACGACCCCAACTGGATTCGTCCTTTGGAAAAAGATGTGGAAGATGTTTTTGACCCGGAGAAAAATAAATTTTTCAAGCAGGGAACATGTGCGCGATGGTTGCTGAAAGATGGAAGCGGAAAACCGATCGGCCGCGTGGCGAGTTTTATCCATAAAAAATACAAAAACGAACAGCCTACGGGAGGCATTGGTTTTTTTGAATGTATCAACGATCAATCGGCTGCCGATTTTATCTTCGACCATTGTAAAAATTGGCTTCAAGAACGCGGTATGGAAGCGATGGACGGGCCTATAAACTTCGGCGAGCGCGACCGGTGGTGGGGTTTGCAGACAGAGGGTTTTCAAGAGCCGCTGTATTGTATGAATTATAATCCAGAATATTATAAAACATTGTTTGAGCGCTATGGATTCCAAGTATATTATCATCAGATTTGTTTTGGAATGCGCGTAGAGGATCGCTTGCCGGAAAAATTTTATCAGCGCCATGCAGAGCTTTCCAAAGACGAACATTATCGGGCTGTGCCGCTCAATAAACGTGCGCTTCCTAAGTTTGTGCGCGATTTTACCTATATCTACAACAAAGCATGGGCCGGGCACGGCGGTGGTAAAGAGCTGGATGAACGCACCGTGAAAAAAATGTTTGCAAAGATGAAACCCGTACTGGATGAACACATCACCTGGTTTACCTATTATAAAGAAGAGCCTATAGCCATGTGGATCAATCTGCCCGACCTGAACCAGTACTTCAAACACATGAACGGAAAATTCGGATGGGTGCAAAAACTGTATTTCCTATGGCTGAAGCAGTTTGGAAAATGCAACCGGTTTGTAGGCATTGTATTCGGCATCATTCCTGATTTTCAAGGGAAGGGCGTGGATGCCTTCATGATTATAGAAGCAGCCAAACAGATACAGCCGCGCCATAAATACGATGTTTATGAAATGCAATGGATCGGAGATTTTAACCCTAAAATGATCAATATTGCAGAGAATCTCGGAACAACAAAAACACGTACCCTGGCTACTTACCGCTATCTTTTCGACCGGAATAAAGAATTTAAACGGCATATAATGTTATAGCGTTTCATGAACAAAATTATAGGCGACGTTACCAGTTTTTTCCGCGTTCTTTCATGCTTGCCGCTATCTTAGCCTTGCAAAAATCATTAAAGGATTCTACGTCTGTGGAAAAAGATTTGACCTGCCATTGCAAAAGGCGATTGTCCACACAATCTATCGTAAGGATGCCGAATTTTAAAAGAATATTTTGCACTTCGTACCAACGCAATTGCTGATTGCCTGTGGCTTTTGGGGTGATGATGCCCTCTTCGCCGATGATAACTTTTCGCTCCATGTTTTTTGTTTCCCAGAAAAGAGCCATCAACAAGCAAGCCGCAATAATGCCAAACATAGCCGCGGGATATATCACCTTCAGCTTCCAGGCTGCAAAAGTAAAACCTGCAAAAACTATCAATTCCACTATACGTACCGTTCTGTTCACCGCCCTATCATCCAGCCATTTATTTTTGAAGATAAGAAAGCCAAGCAGAATAAACCCCAAGAGCGAAGTAAGCGGGCCGCCCCATTTCAATAAATGGAAATAATGGAATAAATCACCTGCCGATTTTGCAAAAAATAAGTATAAAACAAACTCAAAGATTCCTGTTACAATAAGCAGAAAACAAACCACCAAATGCAGGGAGATGATATAGCTTCGTTTGCCTCGTGTTTCTTCTATCGGAATTTCAAATTGCATGGAACAAAAGTACGTTTGGAAAAAGATTAACGATTATAGGAAAGAAAGAATCAAGATTGGGACAGCAAAACAAGAGATGCCGTATGAAGCAAATAATGATTGACCACCAGGATGCGGTTTGGTTTTTCGCTTGTTCCTTTTCTCCTGATAGCCGCTGCGGGAATATGCTGCCGGGATAAAATTTGCGTAGCCATCCATAGGGCAAAACCCGTAGCGGTAGGATATTCGCCGGTCAAATGTTTAAAAGCTGCCAGGGTTGTTTTTTCGGAAAACAAGGGTTCGATACCGGCATAAAGCGGTTCAAAACGGGCATCGCCGGCATTGCCGCAGATCACTACATCTATATCCGTGAAAGAAAGATGATGCCGTTCTAACAGCGCTTCGATTTCCTGCTTTATCTGCTCCTTTGCAGGCTTTTGCACCATACCTATTTCGTGCAGCACACAAACGGCGTTTTCTTTTTCGTTGGTTAGTACAAAAAAAGCTGCGCCTTCTCCGCCTATAGTGCCGTCCGTATCTTTATATGCCAGCAGTTCCTTGCTGTCGGGAAAGTGTTTTTTCCAATAACCTACTTTGCTTTTTACAAGGAAATACTCATCGGTCAATACATCAAAACCGCCGGCAAGCACCTGTTTTTTTTCCTCTTGTTCATTTAGAAAAAGCTGGGCATCCATCAATGCCATTTCCATAGAAAATCCACGATGGACATAGGTCTGATTGTAGCCAGTGCTTTTGGTTTGCAGCGATATCCATCCGTTTACGGAGTTGTAGGTAGATTGGATAAAAAAAGTAGGATTCAGCGCTTCTTCCTTCAGCAGAATCATGTCTTTCAGGAATTTTTCCATATCGGTCATACTGCCTAGACCGGTACCTGTAATGATGGCATCGGGCGTTTGCACCTGTGCAAGTTGTAAGGCTTTCATGCCGCAGGCGATTCCCATTTTTATCAGGCGGCTCATACGGCGAATGGCTACGGGATGGATGAATTGCCGATAATCAGGTTCTTTTACAAAAAGTTTTCCGGTATGGCTGCTTTGGATTTCTGTAAGAATGTTTTCCGCATCAAAACTATCCTGTGGAGAGATGGCGCAAGCCGATGATATGTAAACGGGTTTCATCATGCTCTGCTGAAAATTAAGGATACATTATTTCCTCCAAAACCGAACGAATTGCTAAGGACATGCCGCAGGTTTTTATCCGTGATTAATTCCGTAGCAGGAGTGATATTCAGTTCTTCCATTTTTGTTTTAAAATTCAAATTCGGGAAGATTGTATGCTCGTTTAATGCCATGATGCTGAACAAGGCTTCTACAGCACCTGCCGCAGCAAGGGTATGTCCGGTAAAGGGCTTGGTGGAGCTGAACGGTACCTTATCCCCAAATAGCTGCTCTATAGCCTTGCCTTCCGCTGCATCATTATTAAGCGTAGCGGTGCCGTGCGCATTGATATAGTCTATATCCCGAGGCTGCAATCCGGCTTTTTTCAAGGCTTGGGTCATCGCCCGCAACGCACCGGAACCGTCCGGTGAAGGGGCAGTAGGATGGTAGGCATCATTGCTATTATCATAGCCGCTGAAGCGGGCGAGTATCTTGGCACCACGGGCTTTTGCATCTTTTTCTTTTTCGAGTAAAACAAATGCTGCTCCTTCCCCAAGGTTGAGTCCGTTTCGGTTTTGATCAAAAGGCTTGCAATCTTCTTTATCTACATTTTTGAGTGATAAAAATCCGTTTACCGTATAGCGGCTCATGGCATCGCAGCCACCGCAAATAGCTTTATCTACCAAACCCTGCGCTATCATCCTGGCGCCCACAATCATCGCATTGGACGAGGAAGAACAAGCGGTGCTAAGAGTAGCCGTAAAACAAGAGATGCCGAAATGATCAAGAATATCCTGTGTGCTTGCCGCACAATCAAGCGTGTCAATATAGTTTACAAAATCTCCGTCATATTCATCCGAGATAAACTGCATATACATATCTTCCACGCTGCACATGCCGCCTACGGTATTGGCATTGAGGAAGGCTGTTTTTTCTTGTTTCAACCAATCAATATCTACTGATTGCAACAACTCTCGCATAGCCGTAATAGCCAGCAGACTGGTGCGGGTATAGGGAATTTTTGCCGGTTCAATATCCAAATGCCGGGCAAGCGTTTCATTGGCGAGACGCACCTCTCCAATCAGCAAATCCTGGTGAATAGTATGGAGAAATTGCGGATAATGCAACCCATGCTGCGACGAGCGTAGCGCTTGCAGATTGGCTTCATAGCCGACTCCCAATGCAGAAACAATACCTGCCGACGTAATGACAATATTGTCTCCCATAAGCCCCGAAAACTACGCTTTCTTATGTTCCTGAATATAGTCTGCCATAGACTGTACGGACGACAATACTTTACGACCTTCCCGTGCATCTTCTATCTTAATGCCGTAGTTGCGCTCCAGCAATACCATCAGCTCCAGCGAGTCAATGCTGTCCAAGCCCAGTCCTTCGCCGAATAAAGGGGCGTTGTCGTCAATTTCTTCCGGCTTCATACCCTGAAGATTCAGCGATTCGATGATCTGCTGTTTGAGGGTTTGTTTTAAATCTTCCATTGCAATGCTATAAAAACGGCAAATGTAAAAATTAGTTAGAGAAATTTTAGCAGTATTTGATTTTGTACGAAAACCCAATACTGATTTTAATGTGGTGGTTGTTCCTATGAGCAAGGCAAATAACCGATATAGATTTCTGCCCGCCAAAAAATCCCGACCTAAAAAAGCCGGGATCCGTTACGAAACATTGTCTTCTGATTATCTAAAGCCAAGAAAATTACAAACTTCTTTATTGGTAGAAATGGTGATATCCTCCGTGATTTCGTTATATACGCTTAGCTTTCTTTGGTCGAGAAGCAGTTTTGCGGTTGTATATCGGCGGTAGTTATCACGGGAGTATTCTGAAAAGTTGATGGCATAGCCGTCGGTTTCATAGCCTTTCACCGTGCCGGAAAGCGTATCTGCCGGTCTGCTGTGTTGCACCATCTTTACTTTGTCGGGATATTGATCCAAAAATATTTCTATCGTATCGGAAATGGGAGAACCCATGCAAGTGCGCTGGCCGATGTAGCGCCCTAAGAATTTATCTGCGGCAATGATCTCACATTCCGCGCCTTCATAGCCGGTTTTACAACGGCAGAAGCCTTCGGCACAAGAGCCGCCGTTCTTGCATTTAAGATCCAGACAGGCATCTTGCTCACACGAGGTATATAATACCGTACTGCTGATTCCAAAAAATGCGAATGCTGAAATGAGTGTAGTTTTCCAAATTTTCATGGAGTGTAAAAGAATATTTTAGCCAAAATACAAAAATATTTGAGGAATGAAACGGTCTTAAAATATTTTAAAGATTAAATGCGTTCCAGCCCTGTGCTGTTATAGGGTGTATGTTCCCGCCTTTTGTTTCCAGTACGGCTCCTTTCTCCGCTTCGGTAATGTAGCCTATCACCTCCACCTGTCCGTAATTTTTTATTTTTTCATAGTCGGATGGCGCTATGGTAAAGAGCAATTCATAATCTTCACCGCCGTTCAACGCACACATGGTAGGGTCTATCTGAAATTGATAAGCCATTTGCCTGGTTTCGTCGTGTATAGGGATTTTTTGCTCATAAATATGACATCCTACGTTGCTTTGCTTGCAAATATGCAGCAGCTCCGAGCTCAGTCCATCGCTTATATCCATCATGGAGGTAGGGATGAGTTGCTGTTCTTCCAGCCAGTCGGTGATGTCGGTTCTTGCTTCGGGTTTTAAAATTCTGCCTACTACATAGGATTTGTTTTGAAGATCGGGCTGCACCTTTGGGTTTTCCAGGAAAATTTGTTTTTCCCGTTCCAATAATTGCAATCCCACATAGGCTGCGCCGAGATCGCCCGAAACACAAATAAGATCATGCACACGTGCGCCGGAGCGGGTAACGAATTTATCGGGAGCTACTTCGCCTATACCGGTTACGCTGATGACGAATCCTTTTTGAGAAGAACACGTATCCCCACCGATGAGATCTACTTTATAGGCTTCGCAAGCTGCATACACGCCGGCATAAAATTCATCCAGTGCTTCTACGGAGAAACGGTTGGAAATACCGATGCTCATGGTAATATGCGTAGGAGTAGCATTCATGGCACAGAGGTCGGATAGATTGACCGCTACCGCTTTATAGCCTAAATGTTTCAACGGCGTGTACATCAGGTCGAAATGTACGTTTTCCAAAAGCATATCCGTGGTGATGACGGTTTGTTTGCCGAAAGAATCAATGACGGCGGCATCATCGCCTACGCTCACTATCGTGCCGGCCTGCACGGTATCATTGTTGCGGGTAAGATGTTCTATCAAGCCAAATTCGCCGATGCTGTTGATCTCTGTTCGTGGTTCGCTCATTAATGTTTGTTTTTGATAAGGCCGATCATTTCATCATGAATCAGCCCATTGGTGGCAAGCGTTTGTTTATCGAATACGCTATACTTGTCGCCTTCAAAATTAGTGATTCTACCGCCTGCTTCTTCTACGATGAGGTAGCCGGCTGCAAGATCCCAAGGGTTCAGATTGTATTCCCAAAAACCGTCGAAGCGGCCGCAAGCTACCCAGCAAAGGTCGAGGGCGGCAGAGCCTAAACGGCGCACAGGCAAGCCCTGCATTACAAAGCGTTCAAATACTTTTATAGGATGTTCGTTATTATCCGGCCATTTATAGGGAAATCCCGTTACCAAACAAGCTTTTCTGAAATCGGACTTGGTAGAGACGCTGATGGGGATGCCGTTCAGCAAAGCGCCCTTTCCTTTTTCCGCAAAAAACAATTCATTCATAATCGGATTATACACCGCACCTATTTGTAAGACATCTTTATAGCTAAAGCCAATACTGACGCAGCATATAGGGATGCCGTGCGCAAAGTTCACCGTACCGTCTATCGGGTCTATAATCCATTTATAATCGGAGTTATTATCTTCCGAAGCGGCTTCTTCGCTGATGATGGTATGATCGGAATATTTCCGTTTGATGATTTCTACAATTTTTGTTTCCGCAAGCATATCCACTTCCGTAACAAGGTTGTTGATACCTTCTTTATTCCGAATGAAAAAAGTACCCTGGAAATACTGCTGTATAAGGGCGCCGGCTTCTTTAGTAGCCTGGAGGAGGGTTTGTTTTACTTCCTGCATGGGGTCATAGTTTTAATTCTTTTCCAAGATAGTAATCAATTACTTTGAGTTTAAAGATAAGATCGTATTTAGCGCTTTGCAGGTTGGATTCCGAAACGAATTGCGTGTTTTGCGTGGTAAGATATTCCACTGTATTGGTCAATCCTAATTCATATCTTTTTTGAGCAAAGGAAAATGCTTGTTGTGATGAGACTACTGCGCGCTGTGCCGCATAAAATTTCTGTAGGGCATTAATCGCATCGTTATAGGCTTTATAAACATTTTGCTTGAGGTTCAGTTGTGCTTGTTCTTTGTTCAATTCCTGAGTCAGCACATTTATCTTCGTTTGTTTTACATTATACCTTGCCTGCCAGGCATTGAAAATGGGAATATTCACTGCAAGGGAAATGGTTTGACGGAAATTATTGGAAAGCTGTTTATCTACAGGAATGCGTTGTGTTTCGTAGTGCATTACAGGTTGATAAACCGGCAAGCTCCTACCCGTGAACGAATCTATAGCAATTGTTCCATTGGGTTTATAACCACCAAAACTTACGCTTTTCATTTCGGAATAGGTGGAGGCGTAGTTGGTTCCCGATTGGGCATTCAGTCCTAACTGGGGATAGAGCGCAGCTTTTGCAGCGGCAGCTCTTTTTCTGGCAGCCAGCAAATTCATCTCACTGCTTTTTATCGTTCCGAAATGTTTCAATGCTTCTTCATATACATATTCAGCGCTCATCTGATCCAGGAATACTTGATCCGCTACGGTTACTTCCGGTTCTTCTATAGCAAAAGGCGTTTCAAAATCGAGGTTGAGCAATGCCTTTATGTCCAGAATCGTGCTGTTATAGGAAGCGATATTATTAATAAGCGTGGCGCTGTCGTTGGCGAGCTGTGCTTCCAGCTGGAGGGCGCTTAGTTCGGGCAATCTGCCGGCGGTTACAAAACGGCGCGTCTGGTCAAGCTGCGCAGCAGAAAGCGCCACCTGCTTTTCGCTGATTTTTATTTGCTCTCTGGCGAGTATGGCACGCAGATAGCCGGTAGCCACATTCAGCGATACATCATCTTTCAATTGATCAAGATCGGCTTTGGCGGCTTCTAAAGCGTAGCCGGAAGCATGGATGGAATTTCTTTTTTGAAACCATCCGAACAATAATACATCGGCGCTGCCGCTGATGCTGAGAAAATCATAATTGCTGTTCACAAACTGATTGGTAGTAGGATCTACCGAGCGACCAAAGCTGCGCCCATAGGCAGCCGAGGTATTGATATTGGGCAATTGGGAAAGCCGGGTTTGTTGCAATTGCAGCTTTGCGAGTCTTGCGTTCAGCTCGTTTTGCTTGATGGAGATATTGTGCTCCAGCGCATAGTGCACACTATATTGCAAGGTCCATACCCTATTATTGTCGGCGGATTGGGAAAATGCCCGTCCGGTAAAAAGCAAAAAGGGCAAAAGAAGAGCGATGCGCCATTTCATCCGGCAAAAATAGGTTGAATAATCTCTACTCATTCTTTTTTTCTGAACGCTTGTCTTTTTGATCCTCCTCCTTTTCACAATTCTGATTATCCGCAGAGGGGTTTTGGATGATTTGCATAGCAGGCATAGCCTTTTGCGTAGCTTCCACATAGTTGGAATAACTGCCGTATTGCGACATGAGCTGGTAGCCTTGCTGGGTCAGCTCCAGCTTACCGGCCTGTCCGAATCCCATTTTTGGGCTTACCCAGGTAGTATTGGTCAGCACATCCCAAAGGCGTTGTTTTTCTTTTTCGGGCAACTGCACCCTATACTTATTGAGGATTTCATCATACAACAGTTCGTTCACATCCGAATTTTCATAGATCTCGCCCATGACCATATCAAAGATCATTCTATCCATATCCTGCCGGGTGATGACCTGGCGTTGTGTGGTGTCGTTGGCACTGTTCTCCCGTTTGTTTTTGAGTTTTTGTATTCTTGATTTTTTCATGGTTAGATTTTCCTGTTAAGCATTATAAAAACAAGTTCTGCACCGCGGTTCATACGCCTCTTTTTCTCCCAGCAAGAAGACAGTGTCCGTATCTGACAAGCGGTAAGAGAAATGCCCTCTATCGCCGCAGCGGGCACAAACCGCATGGAGCTTGGTGATGAAATCCGCCTTAGCCAGCAAGGCCGGCATGGCGCCAAACGGTTTCCCTCTAAAATCCATATCCAGACCGGCGATGATGACTCTGGCGCCGTTTGCAGCCAACTGCTCCGCCACATCCGTTAATCCTTCATCAAAAAACTGCGCCTCATCTATAGCAATCACCTCGGTGGAGGAAGTAAAGGATAAAATATCGTGCGCGGTTTCTACCGATATGGAGCGAAAGCGGTTTTCATCATGCGAAACGATATGATGCGCATCGTAACGCTTGTCTATAGCCGGTTTAAAAATTGCTATATGCTGCCCTGCTATCCGTGCACGTTTCAGTCTGCGGATGAGTTCTTCCGTTTTACCCGAAAACATAGAGCCGCAGATTACTTCTATCCAGCCTTTGCGTGCAAAGGACCGGTTCGGTTCGATGAACATATATTGTAAAGATAAGGGCTATGGATATAATTCCGATTGAAGGGTGGAAAGCTTTTGTTTTCTATTCTTTATTTATAGGGATAGTGGCTTTAAGATGTCCTTTTTCGTCTGTAATTTTCAGCAGGTAAAGACCGGTTTTAAGATTGCCTAAATTCCATTCTACTGTTTCATTTTGTATTTTCTGCATGGCAACATTTCTGCCCATAACATCATAGACTTGCAAGCGGTCTCCTTTTCTTAAACCTTGTAACCTGATATATTGTGTAAAAGGGTTAGGATAAGCGAAAATGCCGGATTGTAGAGTGATATCCTCAATATCAGTTACGTCTTCATCTATCACAATTATGTTGCTTGTATCCGGTATATAACAGGGTTGGCTGATAGGCGGGCGAATAACCGCAACAACTGAATCTGTTCCTGTTTGTTTAGAATAGGAGAATGTATCTATGGTTGTAATTGAATAAAAACCTCCGTTGACATACCAGTCAATCACATATCCTTGAGGTGCATTATTGACGGTGGCTATTACGGTTACAGTTTGTCCAACGGGTACTGCAGAAGGGGAAGATGTGATTCCTATAGAAGGATTCTGAACATCAGGTATGTTGATGAAAAGAGAATCAGAGGTACATCCTTCGGGCGTAACCGTTACGGTATAAAAGCCTGAATCCATAATAGGAATAGTGTTTGTACTGTCGAAAGAATTTAGAACAGTTGTTCCGTTGATGATTTGTGCGCTTGTCCAATGGTAAGTCGCTCCTTGAACAGCGGGTGTGCTGAGATAAATCGTATCACCGGCACAAGCAGTAAAGGCACTTGTATTAATAACCGGCTTAGGATGAATAATGACCGTAATAGGACTTGGAGTACTGTAGATACCACTATTAGCGTAGGCGTAGTAAGTAAACGTATCTGCTACCGCTGTGGAAGGTACGGGTGCAGTGGAGGAAGTAGAATTTCCCCATGTTAAGTTTTGTCCTGTTGCGACCAAAGGTACGGCACTGTCTCCTTGACAATAATAAACAGGTGAAACAACCTGTGGCGCTGCCGCAGGCAATCCGGGTTGGAAACTCAGTGCATACGCAGTTCCTTGACTGTAAGTAGCTATAAGGTCATTATTAGGACCAAATACCATGTCGAAATTGGCTGTTTTAATGGCGGGATGCCATCCCAAGGCTACAGAACTTACAGGTACAAAGGTGTTATTTATTAATGCTTTTATAGAAGCTGAATTTTGGGTTACAATTGCCATATAGGGTCTTGAACTACTATCGAAAATAACAGTTGAGTAAGATTCCTGAGATAAGGGTGGTGGCATTATAGATGTGTATGTAGTGAAAAAATTACCGCCGCCATTCCAGCTATTCAACCCTAATTTGTGTAAATTTCGTTCGTACCAGTAAAACGTTTTTGGAAAAGAGCCCTGTTGTATTGTGTAGGATTTCAAGTCAAGGGTAGAGAGGTAAACAGAACCATCAGGAGCTATTTCAAAGGTGCCAGATAAACTGGATTGGGCTAAAGCAATCCAATTATTACTCGATAATTTTACCAAATTAGAAACGGTAGCATTATTTACCGTGGAATTATAAAGTACATGTACTTCATTCTGCTTATTAATTTTCATTTGTACAGCAGTAGTGCAGGGTACGCTTCCTGCAACTGTCCAAGTACCATAAACCAGCTTTTTTAAAGTAGCAATATTAAAATTGGTGGGATCAGGATAAATGACATAAGGTATTCCTGCGGTATCTAAAGCAAAAGCTGTGGTGGCAGGGTACGTTGCGTTGGTCAATCCCGAATTAATGTCCACCCAATTGCTGCCGTCGAAGTACGCTATTTTGTAACCACTCACTCCTGTTTGGGCATACATGAGAAACAAGGTATCGTTTTTACCTTTTTTCAATTGTATCGGATAGCTTGTTGTATCTGTAAAGCCGGGTGTACCTTCATAAATCCAGCTTCCGTTTATGTATTTCATAAGTGAAAGTTTTCCGTTATGCGCATTATCGCTGAGTATGACATACGGAATATTGTTACTTGTTACGGTGGTCAAAATATGGTTGGGGAGGATAGAAGAGCTAGAATTTGAATATTTAGGAACGCCTTGGGACACAAATCCATAAGTCCCTTTTTTTACCCATCCGGAATCCGAATAAACACTTACAACAGGTTTGTTTCCATAGTTTGTCAAATAATAGCCTAAAATAGGAAGGGTATCTTGCGATAGACTAAGAGACGGAGCGCTACTTACACCTTTTATACTGTTGGTAACAGTTATCCAATTGCTGCCATTATATTTCATTACCCAGGCTGAGTCTCCGCGCCGCATACTTAAATAAGACACGCCGGCTTGGTTTATGTACATATCATCTGCATAGCTGTTTGCTTGCCCTATATTCCCTACAGATGACCATGAAAGTCCGTCATACTTCTTTACCATTGCCCCCAATGCCATATCATGATATTTGAGAAAAAGGATATTTTGCAGGGAATCTATCTCAATATCAAGCCCGCTTACACCGAGTGTAGAAAGTCCACCGAACGGACTTATTGTGGTCCATGTATTTCCGGTAAATTTCATAACCGTAGCACGGTTTATGTTGGCAGGGTCTGAAAAAGCAATATAGGGAGCGCCGGTTGTATCAAATCCCATTGCAGGTGCTCCATTTACGTTTGCAAACTGCTTATTGCCCACACTGTCCCACACCGTACCATTATACTTCCAAACAGTTGCATAATTGGATGCTACAGTCAGTACATAAGGTGTGTCTGCTTTACCTATATGTATGGATGTAAAACTAAGGGGTCCGGTAACAAATCCTGCATTACCTACTTGACTCCAAGTGCCGTTTATACATTTGTTTACCGAGTAGATTAATCCTGTGTCGCGAAAAATAACATAAGGTGTAAATGTTCTGTCCATTGTTGCAGCAACATAGGAGGTGGTTACTATGGATGAACCAATTGTATCCCATTTTGAGCCATTAAATTTTTTGATGCAAAAGCTCCCAGAACGATACAGCGCTGCATATAGAGTATCGTTGTTGTTTTTTTGCCATAGCAAATTAGAAAAATCAAAACCAAGCTCATCTCTATTGTCCGGTCCCAGTGGCTGCCACACCTGAGCATTGGAAGAAAAAACGTATAAGCTAATAACAATAATAAAAAGGAATTTCTTCATGGTATAGGAGTTAATGACTCAAATTTAAAGATTTTTATACGTAATAAGTAAAGAAATCCATTTTCAAACATAGGCTTTCCCTTCTATCCTACCCCGCCTGTTAAAAACAACTCCTTCCCAAATTTACAGTCAATTATTGCAAGGCGTTAAGACAATATACGATAAATTTGTTTGCACACTTGCTTTTTATGGAAAGGATCAAAACATTACTGGATAAAATAAACACGTTAAACAACAAACCCGATATTGAGGCTATAGACGTGGATTTGATGACAGACTATGTGAAAGTAATCTATGCCGATTTGCTGGAATGGCGCGAACGGCTTGTCTTCTCCCAAAGAATTGCCGCCACTCCTCCCGAAAAGCCATCAGCGCCTATAACCACTGCCCTTTCCCCCGAAGAACCGGAAAAAGAGGACGGCGCCGATCTTGACCCTACCCCGCTGCCGGAAGAAATCGTGCAGGAGATGGAGCAGACTATGCCCGGCATTTCCCTTAATCTTTTTGATAAAGAAGAACCGCAGAAAGCTCCGGAAAAACTTGCCAGTATTGATACGCAGCCTATCCCTTTTCCACAGAAGAAGGAAGATGTACGCAAGTTTATAGGCATCAATGAGAAATTTGTATTCATCAACGAATTATTTGACGGCAACCGCGATGCCTATGAAGAAGTGCTGACCGAGCTTATCGAATTTTCCAACACGGAAGACGCTATTGACTGGCTCACCAAAACAGTAGCCAAGCCTTACGACTGGAAGGAAGATGATTTTAACGTGCAGGATTTTTACCGGGTTCTGGAAAGCTACTATAGAAGAAGAAAAAACTAACGTGCCTGCGACGCACCGGAGTTTACGAGCTTAAAAACCGACTGGTCTTCCACATCATAAAAATCCCTGAGGTTCATATTTCTCCACACAAAATCATGGAGCGCCTGGGTATCGCCTATGGCTTTGGGAAAATCGGTAAATCGGGTAGCTATATCCTTCGCAAAAGGCATGACGGTTACTTCATTGCGAACGCTGTCAATCTTCAGCCGGTAAAGATGATAGGTCTTTGTGCTGTCGGAAAAAGCATTCAAGAAATAACCGCCTCTTATTCTGGTAATAAAGCCTTTGTACTTGTGCGTTTCGCCTATAGATGTCTTCTGAACAATGGTATATTCATATAGGTTTGCCGGAGAGATGATATAGGAATTATACACTTCATCTTCACTTTCCCATTTTCCCAGCAGATGGGTGTTCACTCTTTCGGCAGGGCTGCTCAGCGGTATCTTCGATTCATAGGGGCATCCCCATAAAATGATACTGAAAAAAGGCAATAAATATAGGCTCAAGTGTTTCTTCATTCGTGTGGAACAGGTGTTAAAAAAAACGCGGTAAAACTATCGGTTTTAAAAGACACCATTCCATAAAGAATTGTCAAGAAAAAACGGGGATATTATAGGAAAATAATCTCCTACATAGCTACCCATTCCGCCAATACCGGTTCTGCCTTTTGTCTTCGCCCGGCAATCGCCTGAGGCAATACAAGCAGCGAAGCATTCTGTTTTCTCCACCAATGGCTGTTAATCAGTTGCGAGGAATGAATAACCCCTACTACATGGCAGCGTTTTTCCGTACTTCCCCACTCTGTTATCTCTTCAAAAACCTCCTGCGGTACCTGAAACAACTTATCAAAACTTACATACACATTCAGATATGCATCGTCCGACAACTCGGCCGGCGTTTGGTAGCGCAGCTTTTTATATTCATAACGGTAATCATAGCGCAACGCGGAAAGATCGCTCAGCACCGCCGAAGCCGTAGGAAAACTACCCGCACCTTTACCATAAAAAAATTGCTTATCGGCAAGGTTCGTTTCGATAACCACTCCATTGTATTCATCACGTACATTATAAAGCTGGCTGTCCTTGGTTACAAACTGCGGCAATACAAATGCGGCTATCCTACCATCTTTCTGCTTATGCGCCTGCGCCACCAGCTTTATCTGATAGCCTTTTTCTTTTGCATATAGTGCGTCCTGCTCTTTCAAAAACTGAATACCGGAGCTTAAAATCGTTTCAGGCGGTGTAAGGATTCCGTAAGCATGCGCCAATAAAATCGTCAGTTTGTTTTGGGCATCTGTCCCTTCCACATCCAGCGAAGGGTCCGCTTCGGCAAAGCCTTCTTCCTGCGCTTGCAGCAAGGCCGTATCCATGTCGAGCTTATCGTCAATTATTTTGGTGAGGATGTAATTGGTGGAGCCGTTCACAATGCCCTGGATGCTGTGCAAAAGATCGTTGTCATAGTATTCTTCCAGATTGCGGATGACGGGTATGGATGCGCAGGCAGCCGCTTCATAGAGAAACGGAACCTTGAATTTTTCCTGCAATTCTATCAGGGTTTTAAAATGTGCGGCAATCATTTTTTTATTGGCGCTCACCACGGCTTTTTTTGCTTGTAATGCGGTACGCACAATCGGGAAAGCGGCATCCGCATCGCTTATCAGTTCTACGATTACATTTATCGTTTCGTCCTGCAAAAGGGCATCTGCATCCGTAGTAAAAAGCTCCGGCGGTGCATTTCGGGGCTTGTCAGGGTTTTTGATACAGACTTTTTTGATGGTGGCATTTAGCGAAGGTGTATGATGAAGCACTTTATAAAGCCCCTCTCCCACCACGCCGAAGCCGAATAGCCCTATGGTCAGTTTGGTTTGTTGATTTTGTAAAGACATTTTTTGGAATGTTGAATGGTAAATTTTGAATTTTGGATGGTAACCGACTTGCTATTCGCTACTTGCTAGTTTTTGGTTTTGCCTTTTTAGTTTGACATTTTCAAACGCTTGTTCCAAATCTTTTAGCAAATCTTCTGCTTCTTCCAGTCCCACGCTCAAACGGATCAGGCTGTCCGAGACACCCGCTGCACGGCGTTTTTCGGCAGGAATGGATTTGTGTGTCATCGTTGCGGGATGACAGAGCAAACTCTTCACACCGCCAAGGCTTTCCGCCAGTTTGAAATAACGAGTGTTCGTTACAAAAGCAAGGGCCGCTTCCTCTGTATTTTCTTTCAGACGGAAACTTACGATGCCGCCAAACGCCGATTGCTGCTTCGCCGCCACTTCATGATTGCAATGATTGCTCAATCCGGGATAAAAAACCTGTGCTACAGACGGATGATGCATCAGCCATTCCGCTATGGCTTGCGCATTCCTGCAATGCTCCGCCACACGCAGGTTCAGCGTTTCGATGCCGCGTATCAGCAACCAACTGTCGTGCGGGGAAAGGATGGCTCCGCAGGCATTTTGAATGAAGCGTATCTTTTCGCCTAAGGCCTGCGTTTTGGTTACTACGAGTCCGGCTATCAAATCACTATGTCCGCCAAGGTATTTGGTGCCGCTATGAATCACTATATCTGCACCGAGGGTTAGGGGCTGTTGCAAAGCCGGGGAAGCGAAGGTATTATCCACACATACCAGTATATTTTTACTATGGGCTTTTGCAATGCGGCAAATCGCTTTAATATCGCTGATTTTCAAACTTGGGTTGGTAGGAGTCTCAATCCATATCAGCTTTGTTTGCGGTGTAATGCTGTTAAGCACATTCTGCACATCCGTTGTATCCACGTAATTTATCTTAATTCCAAACTTGGCATAGATATGTGTGAATTGTCGGAAGGCACCACCATAAATATCATCTACTGCAAGTAGTTCATCACCGGTTTCTAAAAGTTTCACCACGGCATCTATAGCTGCCAAACCGCTTGCAAACGCAGTGCCTACAGCGCCTCCTTCGAGTGTGGCTATAAGCGCTTCCAATGCGGCGCGGGTAGGATTGCCGGTGCGGGCATAATCATAGCCTTTGTTTCTGCCCGGAGCTTCCTGCACAAAAGTGGAAGTTTGGTAAATAGGCACGGAGATAGCGCCTGTAAGCGGATCAACGGGAATGCTGTGAATGATTTCCGTATTGGAACGGGGAGAAAGTTTGTAGCTCATTTCTTTTTGTTTTAAACAGTTTTTAAAAATTGATTAGACATTTTTCTTAAAACCATTTATCAAAAAAGACCTACCGGATACGAGCCTTTGTTCACGGCATCCTGCGCACAGATACCATAAAAAAAGCTCTTCCGATAAGACAGAAGAGCTTGTATATTTTTCCGCACGCAGCGTTGAATGATGCAAACTGATTACTGCTTATCTTCCCTACGTTTTACGGTAGGATGGAAGTAGCACCTTCTTCTAATTTTTTATTAGAATGGTTGCTAAGGCTTCATCGGGCCATATCCCTCTGCCTTTCTTGATAAGTGATGTAAAAGAACTGCGACAAAGATATAAACGCCTTTCTTAAACTTCCAAATTTATTTTTTTCAAGAGGACAATCATCCGTTTACTATTGTTGGAGCGCCAAGCTATTCACACAGCATAAATTTTTATTTTAAGCCTAATTTTTTACCTGGTATGTTGTCCTTTTTAAAATGTACTTACTATATTTATGAAAAATGATTTGCCATGAAAAATACGCTGTTATTGCTTTTTATTTTAGGAGCATCTTTTGTTGATACGCAAGCGCAACGCGGCTATGTAGAACGTGCCATCAGGCAAAGCCAGGAAAAGAAATACGGAGAGCCGGGCGCACAAAAAGGAAATGACTGGATCAACAACCATTTGTTGAATGTGGAGATGGAAGATGAATATCATTTTTCTACCGCCGTGAAAATGCACACCACAAGTTATAAAAACGGTAGCGTGAAAAACGAAGGCGATTTGCATTATTATTTCAACACCAACAGCTCGGTTATAGGCTTTAAAAATGTGGACGAAAACAAAAAAAAGAAAGAGGAACAGTTTATCATCTATGACTACATCAAGAACGCGATGATTATGCTGAATGAAGAAGATAAAACAGGCATGGCCATGAACTTAAACGCCTTCCGTAGCAAAGAATCCATTGAAAAACGAAATGAAGAACTCCAGTCCGGCAAGACGACTGAAACCAATACAAGCTGCAAAGCCACAGGAAAAACCAAGACTATCCTCGGCTATACCTGCGCGGAATATACCTGCTATGACTTAGATACCGATACCAGATCGGAAGTATGGATTGCCTCAAAAATTTCTTTTGCTCCTAAAAACATGGATGCACGAAATCCGTTGGCACCCTACTATGGCAAAAACGCACAAGGCGGTATGGTCTTACTCGGAAAATTTTATAAAAACGATGAACTGACCTCTACCTTGGAAGTTACCGAGCTGAACACGAAGGTCAATTATGTGAAGAAAACCACCGAATATGAGTTTAATAGGTAACACTCATAGCCTATAGCGCATCCAATCGTCCTTCTGCATATTTGCTCCAGTCAATATCCTTACCCAGTGTGCCACGGAAGCGTTCCCGGAAATTTTCCTGATGCACAATAGAAGAAAAACTATCCACTTTTGCAGGAGACGGGTCTATAACCGGATCAAGATAATCATAGGCTATGAGCGAATCTTTCACAAAGGGAATATGATGAATATAACTCGTAAACCGCCTCTTGGTATAGCTCTTCAATGTAGGCGACTGGAAATAAGGATCGGTGCCTAAAGCGATGGTTTTAAATCCTTTTTCCCGTGCGAGCAAATAGCTGTAATAAACATTTTCGGTACTGTGCCGCGCCCGTGTTTCATAGAAGATATGTGCTTTGGGGATACCTAATTTTTCTGCGTACAATGCCATGATAATTCCTTCTTTATAGGGAGAATAAACCGCATCGCCTGAGTAAATGACATTCTTCACATAGCCGTTCTTATACAGTATCCACGACCATAGCACACGCGATTTCATCACCCTGTCCCATTTGCCGTTTTGAAATGGAATACCGGGTACGATCAACACATCCACCGGCAGGTATTTCTTCGCTGCTGCCAATTGCTTTACGGCTTTTTCGTCGGCACGCTGCCCCATAAAAGCTCCCAGAGGCTTACAGCTTGTCGTCATCAGATAAAGCGCCAATAAAATAAGCAACAGCAGGATGGTTATATAGCTGTTTATAGAAAAACGGGATTGCATATCGCTTCGGTTTTAGGAGAATGATGAATAGAAAAAACGTGGGAAGACAGTTCATAGAGCGGAAGGTGTAACCCGGGCCGCTTGGGCGGTCGCGGGCGGCGTGGCGGGCGGGGAATGCAACTTTCATAGGCAAGGCAGGCAATAAGGAGCGCAACAATCGTTAGTTTCATGGCAAGGCGGTTGAATATCTGATAATAAAAAAAACCACGCCATATCGCTTTTTTAAAACCGGTTATTCGTCCCTACGCATATTGCTTCACCACATTCTTCAGCTCGTTCAGTTTCAGCAACGCTTCTACCGGCGTGAGGGTATTAA
>JAEZZY010000038.1 GCA_023418315.1 Bacteroidota bacterium | reverse complement strand
CGTTGCGCCCAACGGGCGAGCAATGAAACCGCTGTTGAACGGAACCGTCATGGTGGGGTGCTTACACTCATCTATCTATGGAGTTAGGGTTGTCTCTTGTAGAGGCAGCAGCAGGCGGGGAGCCTGTTTTTTATTGTGGTGCATCCCACACTGGGCAAGAATGAGGCGATGCCATTTGCAGCATAACTTCTTGTGTCAATTTACTATGGCATAGCTTACAAAATACAATACGGTATAATCATGAAACCTCTCCATTTTTCTGACTTTTAACCCCAAAATACTTGTTTCCTAAATAAGAAACTTTATCTTTGCTTAAGAATAAGCATTTGAATGGACGGATACAAATTTCGGGTACAGTTTTTAGATGAAGCAAAGGACTTTTTGGATAGACTTGAAGAAAAAGCAAGAGACAAAATAGTTTACAACATTTGGAAAGCTCGAAGTACGAACGACAAAGAACTTTTTAAAAAACTACAAGGCGAAATCTGGGAATTTAGAACAAAATACAACAAGGCATATTACCGTTTATTTGCATTTTGGGACAAGACCGACAAAACAGACACAGTTGTAATTTCAACTCACGGACTGATAAAGAAAACGGACAAAATTCCTAAGAGTGAGATTGACCGAGTAGAAAAATCAAGAGAAATATATTTTAAAGACAAAATCAAAAAGAAATGAAAACATATAGTTTAGAAGAGTTGACCGACAAATACATCGGAAAAAAAGGAACTAAAAAAAGAGAGAAATTTGAAAACGAACTTCGTCTTGACCTGTTAGGGCACGCAATTAAACAAGCAAGACAAGAACGTAATTTGACACAAGAAGAATTGGGCGAACTTGTGGGTGTGAAGAAAGCACAGATTTCTAAAATTGAGAACAGTACAACTGACGCAAGGTTTACAACTATTTTGAAAGTATTCGAAGCATTGGGAGCGAAAGTGAATTTCAACGTAGAACTGAATAACAGAAAAATGGCTTACTGACAAAATATGCCGAACGCACAATCGAGTAGACGGCTCCGTCAGTTGTAGCTGACGGAGTGCGCCTCTCACACCACTAATCATACGGGTCTCGTAATTAGCGGTTCATTAAGTTGTGGGGATACACTGGCATAGTAGTCCAGCATGGATTGGTAGCCTCGCTTCTTTAGTCTTTCCAATGTAATGGTGTTGGTGAGTATCGGGCTTTTGGGCAATCACCCAGCCGCCTTTTCTCGTTATTTAGCACCTATCCTCAACCGTTTCGCACGGCCGTTTATTTTAATCCTCTAATAATTCGTAGTGGTGCTTTCCAGCACGCAACGGCAGCTTACCGTTCTTTTAGGGAAAGAAATCGAGCGGGTAATCACGCTTTGCGGTTTCAAAACCTCATCTAAGGAGCGGGTTTTGGATTTGATCTCCCTACCCTCCTCATCATACGCCGTAACTTTTACAGACACTCCGTGAAGGGTTTGCCCAGTACGGTTGGCTACTTTTACATTCACCTTAGCCTTGATCAGATTTTTTTCTATATCGGAACAATCCACCGTTACATCGTCAAATATTTTCTTGTCCAGCATATCTATACCCGTCTTCGATCCGGTTTCGTTGAGGATGATATAGCTCAGCGCCAGCACCAACGCTACCGAAAGAATGGCTATGACGGGGTTTATTTTTCTTAATTTATTCGTATCCATACAGGGAGTATTTTTGTTTTATAGGGAGTTCGCTTCAGAATTTTTCAAACCATAAATCTATTCATATTGCTATTTAAAACCAGCTACTTTTCTTTTTGCGCGCAGCACCGATCAGCCCCAGGGAACCGAGCAAGCTCCTCACAATCTGATTGCCCGCAGTGCGCATCATGCTCCTTACGATGGTGTTTTCCGTGAGGGTTTCCAAAACGCTTTTCTCTTCTTTTTTATTGTCTTGCTTTCCGGATTCCTCTGCCGCTGCACTTAGCTTGCGGGAAAGGATTTCATAGGCGCTTTCCCTGTTTACCGGTTCATTATATTTAGCGGCTATTTTCGATTGTAGGGTGGCATCCAATATCTCTCCGGCGGTCAGTATGTCCATCCTCGATTGCGGCGGACAAATCATCGTATGCACTAAGGGTGTAGGGATTCCTTTTTCATTCAGTGAAGTAACGAGTGCCTCGCCTATGCCTAATTGTGTGATGAGGTCTTCTGTTTTATAAAATTCCGTGTCGGGATAGTTTTGTGCGGTTTGTTTAATAGTCTTGCGGTCGTTGGCAGTAAAGGCGCGCAGGGCATGTTGTATCTTCAGCCCCAGTTGCCCCAGCACAGAAGGCGCTATATCCATCGGGTTTTGGGTGCAAAAGAAAATGCCTACGCCTTTGGAGCGGATGAGCTTAATGACAGTTTCCAACTGCTGTACCAGCGCCGGACTTGCTTCATTGAAAATCAAATGTGCCTCGTCTATAAACATCACCAGCTTCGGGCGATCCGTATCACCCGCTTCCGGCAGGCTGCTGTATAGCTCCGACAGCATTTGCAGCATAAAGGTGGAAAACAATTTGGGCTGCTCCTGCATATCCGTTACCCGCACAATGGATACCATACCTCTGCCCTCCTCATTGATGCGCATCAAATCCTCTACTTCAAACGAACGCTCGCCAAAAAACTGATCGGCACCTTGCTGTTGCAGTTCGATTACCTTCCGCATAATGGTGCCTATAGAGGAGGTAGAAAGGGTTCCATAGGCATTGCTCAGTTCTTCTTTCCCTTCATTTGCCGCCCATTGCAGGGTTTTCACCAGGTCTTGCAAATCCAATAAAGGGAGCTGATGATCATCACAATATTTGAAAAGCATAGCGATAATGCTTTCCTGCGTACTATTTACACCTAATATTTTCGACAACAGCACCGGGCCAAATTCGGAAACGGTAGCCCGCAGTTTCGTACCCGGTTCCTTGCTCAGCGAAAGCAGTTCTATAGGAAATCCTGTGGGTTTATAATCGTTCAACCCCATCGCCGCCACCCGTTCGTTGATCTTTTCATTCGCAGCTCCCGGCGCGGCTATACCGCTCAGGTCGCCTTTAATATCCAGCAACAAAACCGGAACGCTTGCCGCACTCAATCCTTCTGCCAGCACTTGCAGGGTTTTGGTTTTCCCTGTGCCGGTAGCGCCGCTGATCAATCCGTGGCGGTTCATGGTCTTCAAGGGCAGCGATACAGTGAGTTCCGCTTGCAACCGGCCGTCGAGCATGGCTTTACCCAGTAACAGCGCATCTCCTTTAAAAGAATATCCTTGTTGAATAACGGTAGAAAAATTTGGTTCAGACATAAGCATTCATGAAAAAAATCAAACAGGAAAGCTATTGCATTTTCGGAATATAAAAAACAGTGGGCAGTGCGCTATAAGGAAGAGAACTTTGCGTCTTGCACGAACGAACCCTTCAAGGCTTTTCCCTATAAAATTCAGAAATTACCCACTTTCCGGCCTTTATTCTCATTTTTCCGCACCGTTTCCTTTTTTACTCCCCAACTTCCTATAAATTTGCCCTCTTTCAAAAACTATATTGATCCAATGATTGATGTTCTTTTAGGCTTGCAGTGGGGTGATGAAGGGAAAGGAAAAATAGTGGACTACCTTGCAGCCGGCTACGATATTATCGCGCGTTTCCAAGGCGGCCCCAATGCCGGTCATACCTTGTATGTAAACGGTACCAAAGTGGTGCTGCACACCATTCCTTCCGGCATCTTTCATGGGCACTGCTCCAATGTAATTGGCAACGGTGTGGTGATAGACCCCGTTACCTTGCAAAAGGAAATTGAAACCATTCTGCCTTTACAGCCAGATGCGCTGAATCGCTTGTTTGTTTCACAAAAAGCACATCTCATCATCCCTACCCATCGCGCCTTGGATGCTGCATCCGAAGCGGCTAAAGGGCATGAAAAAATCGGCTCTACCCTAAAAGGAATAGGTCCGGCGTACATGGACAAAACCGGCAGAAACGGGCTTCGCGTAGGCGATATCCTTTCTCCCGATTTTCAGAAGCGCTATGATAAGCTCAAACAAAAACATTTAGAAATTCTCAAGCAATTTGAATCGCCTATAAGTTGGGAAGAATGGGAAACTCCTTTCTTTGATGCTATAGAAAAACTCAAAAAGCTGAACATCATCAATGCGGAATACTGGATAGATGCACAACTGAAACAAGGCAAAAAAATATTGGCAGAAGGCGCACAAGGCAGTATGCTGGATGTGGACTTCGGCACTTATCCTTTTGTTACCTCCAGCAATACGATAGCCGCCGGCGTTTGTACCGGCTTAGGCGTGGCGGCTTCCAGCATTAAAGAAGTATATGGCATTACCAAAGCCTATTGCACTCGTGTAGGCGGCGGCCCCTTCCCTACCGAGCTGCATGATGAAACGGGTGATGCCCTGCGCAAAGCCGGTTCGGAATTTGGCGCTACCACCGGCCGGCCGCGCCGCTGCGGATGGATAGACCTCGTAGCCTTGCGCTATGCCGTGATGCTGAGTGGCGTTACCAAACTCATCATCACCAAAGCGGATGTAATGGATCATCTCAACCCTATAAAAGCCGCCGTGGCTTATACAATAAACGGAAAGGAAACAAATGAACTCCCCTTCGATATTTGCAGCGCAGAGATTGCGCCTGTTTATCATGAGTTTGAAGGGTGGGACGGCTCCGTATCCGATGCGAAAAAATATGCGGATCTGCCCCCTACTTTTATCAGCTATTGCAATTATTTAGAAAACTATTTGCAAACCACCATCGCCTTTATCTCCAACGGAACCGGCAGAGACCAACTTCTGAAAAAATAATTTTCACAAAAAAAAATCTGAAAAAAATTTGGCAATTTCCTCAAACAATTAAAATTTTACACGAGACAACTGTAGCGCGTTATGAAGTCTAATACCAGCAAAAAAACAACTGCAAAAAAGAGCACGGCAAAGCCCGAAACCAAGTCCAAAGCATCGAAATCCAAAAAAGAAGAAGACGAGGATATGATGGAGGATGAGGACGTTGAAGAAACCCCCGCAAAATCGAAAGCGGCTAAGAAAACATCCACCAAAGCATCCCGAAATGATGACGACGACGACGATGAGGATGATGAAGACATAGACGATGACCTGGAGGTAGATGAATTTGGCGATGATGATTTTGATAAGGATTTTGAAGAATTTGACATGCCAAAATCCAAATCCAAATCCGGCGGAAAAAAGAAAGGCGGCGATGACGATTTAGATTTTGATGATGATTTTAAAGAATTTGGGTTCGGCGACAGCGATAGTTTTGATGATGATGACGATGACGATTTTTAAGCTGCCCCTTGAATAGGAATAAAACATCATTCCCTCTTTCACAGAGCGAAGTAAATACCATGAAAATGAAGATGCTGAACTGGGCAAACCGGTTCAGCATTTCTGTTTTTTTAGATAATAATGAATATGATAATCATCGCTACAGTTTCTATGAATGCCTTGTAGCTGTAGAGCCTTCTTCGGTTTTTTCATCCGGCGAGGATGCCGCAGAGGTTTTAGACAAGCTCCACGAATGGCATGTGCAGCATCAGGATTGGTTGTTTGGGCATATTGCCTATGATTATAAAAATTCCCTCTTTAAAACCTCAGCCTCTTCAAAGCAAAATCGTTTCCGTTTTCCAGATTTGTTTTTCTTTTGCCCGCAAACGGTTTGCAGGATTTCCGCCGACAAACAAACACTGACGATAGAAACCGTTCACGCTTCTCCACAAGCTATTTTTGAGGAAATACAGAAACAACCGCTTGCTTCGGAATATCATTTGCCGCAAATAAATTTTCGTAAGCGCTTAGACAAAGAAGCCTATCTGCAAACCATCACAAAGCTAAAGGAGCATATCAGAAACGGAGATTGCTATGAAATTAATTTTTGTAACGAAGCCTATGCTACGGATGTTGTATTAAATCCTTTAGCCGTTTTTCATCAGCTAAATCAATCAGCACCGGCTCCCTTCGCGGCATTTTATAAATACAACAATCAATACTTGCTTTGTAGTAGTCCTGAGCGGTATTTGTGCAAGCAAGGAGATAGACTTATTTCGCAGCCCATCAAAGGAACCATTAAGCGAGGTAAGGACGAGGCGGAAGATCATCAGTTGAAACAAGCACTTTCCGCAAGCAAAAAAGACCGTGCAGAAAATATCATGATTGTAGATTTGGTGCGAAATGATCTTTCCATCAGTGCGGAGAAAGGGAGTATTGAGGTGGAAGAATTAGGGGGTATTTATAGCTATCCCCGTGTTCATCAAATGATTTCTACGGTAGGCGGTAAACTGAAAAAAAACTTGCCGTTTACAGATGTCCTAAAACATTCTTTTCCTATGGGCAGCATGACCGGCGCACCTAAGGTAAAAGTGATGGAACTTATCGAACATTATGAACCTACCCTAAGGGAGTTGTTTTCGGGAAGTATAGGCTACATCACGCCCGCATCCGATTTCGATTTTAATGTAATTATCCGGAGCTTGTTTTATAATGCCGCCACACATTATCTGTCTTACCAAACCGGCGGCGCTATTACCTATGACAGCCTGCCGGAGCAGGAATGGGAAGAAACGGAGCTGAAAGCGATGAATATGGAAAATCTTTTCCGGAGTTAAAACTGCCCTGTATTCAGCAACACCAGTGTGCAGGCTTCCATCATATTGATGCCGCTCATAGCCACTTTACGTTCCAGTTCTTCATTTTCTGTGCCGGGGTTAAAGATGACACGCTTGGGCTTTAGCCGGAGGATATAGTCGTAATAGGGTTTTTGATTTTCGGGATTGAGGTATAAGGTAATGGTGTGAATATCGTTCAGTTCAGGCATGTCGGTAATGATTTCCGTATCGTTTACTTGCCCTTTTCTTCTGCCTATGGCAATCACTTCATGTCCATGTGCCTGCAAAGATTGTATGGCTTTGTTGCTATACCGTTCGCTTTTTTCCGATGCGCCTAATACTAAGGTTTTTTTCTTTTCCATGATGCTTTACTATTTATCAAGTTCTTTTCAAAATTATGGGATTACAACTAAATGAGTATTTTGCAGCTGCGCTATCATTCCAGCACCATTTTTCCTTGCAGCGTCGGCTTTCCTTTCATCCGGAGCTGATAGTAATAAATGCCTGCCGGCAAAGACCGGCGCTCAAAAACCAACTCTTTATCCCTTACATTGCTTCGCTGCCAC
>JAEZZY010000004.1 GCA_023418315.1 Bacteroidota bacterium | reverse complement strand
GATAGTTAGTCCCTTTGGTAACATCTATGGTATAAGTTACACCCGGCCATAAAGTATCGGTTTGCGAAGCCGTAGGCGGTATGAATTGCTCATAACCGTTACTATTATAGCTTGTGGTCGTGTTATTCAGGTTAGTGGTAGGAATAGTTACATTGGTGATAAAATTAGTCCAAACTCCGTACTGACTCAATGTAGTACCATTCAGCGGAGAACAGTAGCAGGCATAGAAGCCGTTTATCGCTACGGAAACTACATTGGAGGTGTCATACATATTACTTGTACCGCAATAAGTAACCATACGGTAGTCTGTAGGTATGGTGATACCTCCGGTTACGGTATAGAAAGGACTGGTAATACCGGTGGTAAACCATCCGCTACCGTCATTATATTGCCAGTCGTAGGTGATACCCACGCCTATAGCTACACCGGAAGCGCTGAGCGTAAAATTAGTACTGGGGCAAATGGATGAAGGACCGCTTGCCGTAGCATGGCTCGGCGTACCCGTACACAATGGCGGAGTGGCTACATAAATGAGATAGTCTTCGGTTTCACCGTAGCCATACGTGCCGCAGGGCGATACGGATGAAGCGGAGTTGGTTTCCACCATCACCACACGCATCCTTGTAGTACCCGTAAGCGGGAAGGTAGCAGATGGGATGAGAATGCTGCCGGTAGCATATTCAGTACCGTTGGAATTATAGGATCCGGAAGGTGTCGTACCCGAGAATACTTCCTCACCTGTACTAGTAAAGGCGCCATCTTGATCCAGGTCTATATAAACTTTCACCCAAACATCATAAGAACCGCCGCAAGAACCGGCCTGTACGGATAAGTTATAAGGCGCGTCATGATACAACGTATCGGGTCCCAAATTGGTATAATCAGAATATTGGTTCATCACAGACCCGGTAGTACCCGTCTGGCTACAGGTGGAAGTGTTATTCAATGGGCCTACGGTAACATTAAATATCTCACCATCACCGCTATTAGTAGCGCTGGAGGCACAATAGCAATTGTAAAACGGATTAGGACTTACTGTTACCGGAGTAGAAGTATCCGCCGCACTGCCGCAATATACGATACAGCGATAGTCCACCGGTGCGGTAGCTGTCATCGTAGCCGTATAGCTTGCATTGGTGCCTCCTGTAGTCTGCCATCCGCTGCCGTCATTATACTGCCAGTCATAGGTAAGACCGGCAGCAATCGTAGCTCCGGAAAGAGATACGGTAAAGCTTTGGTTAGGACATACATTTGCAGCAGGAGAAACCACAGCGGTACCGGCTGTTGGCGTGCCGGAACAAGGTACAGAGGTCATCCAATTTATACACCCTACAATACCGCGAGGGTAAAAGGAAGGTGTACCGGACCCGCCGGGGGTTACACCACCGCCAAAGCTAACATTGTCGCCGGTAATTAAATTTACCCCGTTGCTCGGAAATGTAAAAGTGCCTGTGCTTAAAGATTGATAAGCAAGCGTGCCATTGGTAGTCAGACAAAAACCGTAAGTTGTATTTCCCGGGATAGTAATAGTTAAACCCGATAAAACAGTTGCCACAGTGGAACTCGAAGCAACTCCAGTTGCAGAGCCTCCTAATACCCATCCGTTTTGTCCGTTTCCAACAACTCCTTGTGTCCAGGTGCTACCGCCGGAATTAACAGGTGTAGTGTTATAAAGTAATTCCCAATCGACATTACCAGAACTAGCATACAATGCAGCCTGAATATCTGTAATAATGATGGCGCTTGAATTGGTGTTTTCCACATTAAAGGTAACAGAGGTCTGCCCATTACTATTCGTATGGTTGGTACAGTTGGGCTGCGCCTGAGTTTTTACACCAATCAACAATGCCAACATAAAGAGCGCATAACTCCATAATTTGTATTGTTTTTGCATAAAAAATAATTTTTGCCTACTCTAAAAAGGTTTTCGGCTTTCCCTATAAATTTTTAAGAATTAAATCCGGTACGGTAGTAAGGCATCAAGCGTTGGTCAGTTTCAAATCCGGGTAAGGTAAGCGGTCATCATGTTTATTTTTTGAAAAAATGATAAGGGTATCACGGGAGGTTCAGCCTTTATGCAAAGGCGTTTCACCCTTTTTAGCAAATTCATTTATACGTGTGCTTCAAAAAAATAAAATCATTAGCAGGTAGGTCCTTAAGAAAAACCACGGGGTAGCTGGGAGTCATAAAAAGTCAAAATCAGTTCAATAAAAAATTCGTTTAGTACAGTAAAAAAATCAATTGTGCATAGTAAATGCTGCACTAAAATAATAGTTAATATTTATTTTCCAAACTATTTTCTAAGTAAAAATACGCATACCCCCCAACCTGTCAGGCTACTCTGAGCGTTTCAAGCTATTCTAAATAGCTAAGCGCCAACAGGCAGTAGCCGGCAATCTATTCCTGAAACTGTTTCAAAAAATAAGTAATGCTTCCTTCTTTAAGAATCAGCTCCCCGTCTCTTTTAGAAACTTCAAAGCTGCGGGAAGTCTTGCCTTCAGCATAGAGTACGCCGTTTTCCAGCTTGGTGATCTTCCATCCGTCCGCCTCATGCGGCTTGGAAGAAGAGGTAATCACACCCCACGAATCCGCTCTTTTTTCCACCACTACGTCTTCCACCAGATGGGCATAGTCAATATTTTTGAGGGCAGATGCGCTGGTGCGTTTAAACACATTCCATTTACCCGCTATTTCCTCCAATCCGTTTACCGTTATAGGTTTTTTCTCCGCAGGCACCAGGGCGCGGGGCGCAGGCGTGTAGGCTTCAAATTGATAAGTAGCCTGTTTGTCGCGCAGCACAAGCACTGTTTTCGTATGCTTTACCACCGTAAAAAACCGGGTGGTCATATCAATGGTAGTACCCCTGTATTTATAACTGCCGCGGTGTATGAAATCCTTACGTTTTTGCCAGGTATATTCATTTCCCTCCAGAAAATGAATGAAAATAGTGTCCTCAAAATGGATTATTTCGCGTTCATGGTTCACCCGGCTTATTTCCCGCCAATGCGTGCCGGAAAGGTCTTTACTTTGCACCAGGAAAGAAAACAAAATCGCAGGCAACAGAAAGAATAAAAATTTTTTCATGGTTTCATCCTTTTATGAAAAATTGTGTTTGATTTTTTCCTTGACAAGATACTATTTCTAAATTCAAAAAAAATGCCTTCGCAAGAACTAAAAATTACCCTCATACAGCCCGACATTGTGTGGGAAGACAAACAAGCCAATTATAGGCAATACGAAAAATGGCTGGCTGAAGACAAAACAAAAAAACAAATCGTGATCCTGCCGGAAATGTTCAACACCGGTTTCAGCATGAAGCCGGAGCAGTTTGCCGAAACAATGGAGGGATCCGCCGTGCAATGGATGAAAGAAACCGCAGCGCATTATAAATGTATCCTCACGGGCAGCCTCATGATAGAAGAAAACAGCCGCTATTATAACCGCCTGATATGGATGCTCCCCAACGGACAACATTACCACTATGATAAGCGGCATCTGTTTGCCTATGCAGGCGAGGATAAACACTATACAGCAGGCCATAAGCGCCTCATCGTAAGTGTGAACGGATGGAAAATATGCCTGATGGTATGTTATGATTTGCGCTTTCCAGTATGGCTGCGCAATAAGGAAGAAGAATACGATTTGCTCATTGTGGTAGCCAACTGGCCGGAGCGCCGCGCCACTGCCTGGCGAAGCTTGCTAACAGCACGCGCCATCGAAAATATGTGTTATACCATCGGCGTGAACCGCGTAGGCAACGACGGAAACAACATCTATCATAGCGGCGACAGCATGGTGGTACACCCGCTGGGCGAAGTGCTATGGGAAAAGAAAAACGAGCCGGCTATGCACAGTGTGGTGCTGGATAAAAACCTACTGACGGAAGCCAGAAAGCAATTTCCTTTTCTACAGGATGCCGATAATTTTTTGTTGCTATAGGTGGGAGTTGGCAGGTACAATCAACCCTTCAACTAATCAACTAATCAACCCTTCAGCTTTTTGATTTTTTGAACTTTGGAATTTCCCATTTGAAATTTTCCCTTTGGGATTTCTACTTTTGCCTTCCTCATGCGTATTGACATTATCACGGTACTTCCCGAATTATTAGAAAGTCCCTTCAGCCATTCTATTATGAAAAGGGCGCAGGCTAAGGGCTTGCTGGAGGTACACGTGCATCAGCTCCGCGATTATACTCCCTATAAACACGGGCAAGTGGATGATTATCAGTTTGGCGGCGGCGCAGGCATGGTGATGATGCCGGAGCCTTTGTCCATCGCCATCGAAAAACTAACCTCGGAAAGAGCCTATGACGAGATCATTTATATGACACCCGATGGCGAAACGCTGAATCAGAAAACAGCCAACCGGCTATCGCTTAAGGAAAACCTCATCATCCTCTGCGGGCATTATAAAGGTATAGACGAGCGCATCCGGCAGCAATACGTTACGCAAGAGCTATCCATAGGCGACTATGTGCTGAGCGGCGGCGAGCTGGCAGCGGCAGTGCTCACGGATGCCATAGGCAGGCTCATACCGGGCGTGCTGAATAATGAAACCTCCGCACTTTCCGATTCTTTTCAGGATAATTTGCTGGCACCGCCTGTCTATACCCGCCCGGCAGAATGGAATGGAATGAAAGTGCCGGCTGTATTGCTGAGCGGCGACCCTAAAAAAGTGGAAGAATGGCGCCATGAAATGGCGGTGCAGCGCACGCAAGAGCGCCGTCCCGATTTGCTGGAAGAAGGCAACACGGAATAATTGCAATTTTTTTTTGAAATACGATTCATGACACTTACCTTTGCCGTCCCAAATTTTAATTAAGATGAACGCAGTTGAGTTTGTACATGAGCAACTATCCGGCAAGAAAGAATTTCCAAAATTCAAAGCCGGTGATAATGTAACTGTTAATTATAAAATCATTGAAGGAACCAAAGAACGTATCCAATCGTTCAAAGGAGATGTGATCAAACGCCAGGGTACCGGTGCTACGCAAACCTTTACCGTACGTAAAATATCCGACGGCGTAGGCGTAGAACGTTTATTCCCGCTTCTTTCTCCCAATATTGATTCCATCGTATTGCATAAGGTAGGCCGCGTGCGCCGTGCCAAACTGTTCTACCTCCGTGAACGCAGCGGTAAATCGGCCCGTATCAAGGAAAGGAAACAACTGGTTTCCGGCAACAAAAAAGAAAAGAAAGCCGCTAAGAAAGAAGAAAAAACAGAAGCCTAATCGTTCTCTGAACCTTATTTATACATCCCTTGCGCCTATGCACAAGGGATTTTTTTTGCGCACACATTTCGAGCGCGACATAACTCCTCTGTCCCAAAAATTGCAAGGAGATAAATGAGTATATATCTTTACGCCTAAGAGCGAACCATGACAAGAGCAATCATTTTAGTAGGGATTGGAGGTGGCATCGGAAGTATTTTTCGATACCTGACCTCGGTAATCGTAACGAGATATGCCCCACCCGCTTTTCCCTTTGCCACCCTCGTGGCGAATGTGCTGGGATGCTTGGTCATAGGAGTGCTACTGGGACTTTTTGAACGGCAGCAACTGACCCATCCGGATTTGAAATTCTTATTCATAACAGGATTTTGCGGCGGCTACACCACGTTCTCCACCTTCGCATCGGAAAATATAAATTTAGTTCAATCCGGCAACACGCTGACGGCTTTCCTCTATATCGCTGCAAGTATAATGGGCAGCCTGCTTGCCGTATGGCTGGGATTGAGTCTCACAAAATGACCGTAAACTATAGGGAATAACAAAGAGATAGAACAGCCTTATGCTTCATCTTTAAACCAACAAACCGTTATGAAGATCAACGAGCAAGTATTTGACGAGTTTCCCGTACTCACCACAAACCGGCTGCGGCTTCGGGCAATCACCGCCGAAGATGCGGCCGCCTTATTCGCTATGCGGTCGAATGGGCGCATCAATCAGTTTATAGCGCGCGACAATATGAATGATCCTGAAGCCGCTGCCAGGCTCGCAGAGAAAACGATAGCGGCCTATCACAACCGGCAGGGCATCGGATGGGCGGGAATGCTGCGGGAAAATAAAGAACTGATAGGCACCTGCGGTTTCAACCGGATTGACTACCCCAACCTGCGTGCAGAAATCGGTGGTGAACTTTCCGTAGATTACTGGGGGAAAAACATAGCGCTGGAAGCTGTGGGGGCAATTGTGCAATTCGGGTTCGACACCATGAACTTGCATACCATAGAAGCCAAAGTAGCGCCGGATAACCGGGGCGCGGTTTTTCTTTTAGAAAAAATCGGGTTTAAAAAAGAAGCGCATTTCAGGGATTGCATTTACTATGACGGTCGTTTCCTGGATATGGCGGTATATGGGCTGGTGAGGGGGAGGAAGCCCCACATTTTTAGTAATCATTTTTTTATAAACTAACCCAGTTGCACTTGTGGGTTGAATTCAGCTGCTTCCTTGATGGGTGTATGATAAATTTCTTAATAGCGCTTATTTCGCAATAGCATACTCGCGTCTTTGCGAATGCAGCGTAGCGGAGTGAAGCAATCTCACGAAACAAGGTAACACGCCCTATAAACAAACCTGTTTCGTGAGATGGCTTCGTGCCTCGCAAAGACGCGTGCAAGGAACGCATTACACCACGAAGAATCTTTGAAAAGGTAGCGCTTATTTCGCAACAGCATCCTCGCGTCTTTGCGAACGCAGCGTAGCGGAGTGAAGCAATCTCACGTAACAAGCCTATAAACAAACCTGTTTCGTGAGATGGCTTCGTGCCTCGCAAAGACGCGCAAGGAACGCGTTACACCACGAAGAATCTTTGAAAAGGTAGCGGTTATTTCGCAACACCATCCTCGCGTCTTTGCGAACGCAGCGCAGCGGAGTGAAGCAATCTTACATAACAATCCCTATAAACAAACCTGTTTCGTGAGATTGCTTCGTGCCTCGCAAAGACGCGCGCATCAAGGCTGAGTTAAATATGACACAAGTAATCCTGCGGAACACTTGCGCCAGTACGGAAATTTAGTGTAGTCTCTTAAACTATTAAGTTACGACTACAAGTAATTATTTCACAAAAAAACAATAACTACCAAATTTATCAAATTCTTCTTTAGTTGTTTTTACCGTATTAGTATCTTTTGAATCTTTCATCATGTGAAAATTATTCTCAGCTTTATCATTTACACTATAA
>JAEZZY010000077.1 GCA_023418315.1 Bacteroidota bacterium | reverse complement strand
TGCTGGGACATAAATTTGTACCCACGTACCGGAAAGGCGCAAAGGGCAGATACCAGATGGTAGTAAGTGAAAAAGGATGGAAGACGCTAAAACAAAAGCTTAAAGCCATTACGAAGAAGACGATACCTGCCAGCTTTGACGAGCGGATAAAGAAGCTCAAAGAAGTGCAACAGGGCTGGATCAACTACTTCCGCATGGCGAGCATCGTGGGCAAACTCAAAGAACTGGATAGCTGGGTAAGAAACAGGCTGCGCTACTGTATATGGCACGATTGGAAGAAACCTGAGCGGAAGAGAAAGAATCTCATTCGTCTTGGCGTCGACCAACGTCATGCTTACATGTTCAGCAGAACGAGAAAAGGCGGCTGGGCGATTGCCCAAAGCCCGATACTCACCACCACCATTACATTGGAAAGACTAAAGAAGCGAGGCTACCAATCCATGCTGGACTACTATGCCAGCGTATCCCCACAACTTAATGAACCGCTAATTACGAGACCCGTATGATTAGTGGTGTGAGAGGCGCACTCCGTCAGCTACAACTGACGGAGCCGTCTACTCGATTGGCCGTTCGGGCAGGTTTATTTTATTATGATATACTATTGGAAATAAGTTTTTTTAAATCAAAGTAACCACTTTCGATAGAAGTAAATCTCCAACCATACCAATAATTTTCAGGTTCTGATAATTCACTATTTTCGAGCAAATCATTTAATTTGTCATTTAATTCAAATTTTTCTTTACTTGAATAATGACGACCTATTCCGAAATAAAGATTTGGTTTATCACAATTGTTACACTCAATAATTGCTACAAATTTTTTATTTTCAATATTAAATTGGATGCCTAAATTTATAATGTTTTGGTCAAGTTTGAAACTATCTCCTACAATTTGTTGATTTGGAAAATCTAATTGAAGCATTTCTTTCCATTCAATAAAAAGTTTTTTTATAATTTCCTTTTTATAATTGCTTTTCAATTGTTGAATTTGATTTAGTATGCTGTTTAATTCTTCTTCTTTTTCAGATAGGATTTCAATTGATTCTTCAAGATTACTATCTTTAATTCCTAATTCTTGTTTTATAAATTCTTGTAATTTCATATTCATTGGTTGATTAATTGTTCTTAAACTAAACATTCCTTCCAAGTGGTCAATATATTGTTCAACTGCACTGTATAAGTAAGTGTTATTTTTATTTACATAAGGTAATATTTCATATTTTAGCCAAGGGTATATATTATCCTTGTATGATAAAGAGCGGAATCTATTTGAGAAATCTTTTTTATAAGAGAAATTGTTTTTATTAACCCAAGACTCATTAGAAGGATTTCTTGTGAACTTTGGTGTATATACAACGTAAATTTCTTCTTGCTTTCTATTATAAACGTTTTTTAAAGTTTCAATATACCTTGCTAACTGTCCTCCATTTGAATTATTTTGGTCTGGTGCTTTGTCAGTAACTTTATTCTCTATTACTACAACGTATTTATTATCAAAAATTGGGATGTCGATACGTCCACAAGAATCAACTTTCTTAACTTCGGGTTTCTCAGTAGTCAAATCAAAAAGACAAACATCAGTTAAGAATTTTTCTAAAAAAACGAATTTATAATTTTCTTGGTAACGTAACAATTTTGCAAAAATTCGGCTATGAGCGTTTTCATCTGTGTGTAGTTCATCAATTAAATTAATATGGTAAGGTAATTTAGTTAATTCTTCTTTATAGATGTGTCCAAAATTCTTTGTGAGTTTTATTAAGTAAGAAATTCCTTTTCTCCTCTTTTGTTCCAAAGAGTTGCTAAGGTTTATAATTTCTTTAAATTGTTGCAATTCCAATTTTTTTAGATTTTTAAAGTTGATGGACTTCTGTGTTGTTGTTGCCTGACGGCTAACTCCCAATTATAGGTAATAAGTTTGGAAACGCTTGTAAATAAAGGGTTTTAGCTTGCTTTTATTTTTGACGTACAACATAAGTACAACTTTTTGAACCTTTTTTTATTAAACATTTTTTTTCTGTATAAAATTAAACATTTTGAAGCTGTCGGGCTGTATGCTTTTCTGTTTTTTATTCCTGTTTCTTCCTCCGATTTCCTAAACAGATTGCTGTCGTGATTTCTGAAAAGTAGTGTTTTCGGTGCGTTAGCATTCTATTGCATTACCTTTTACCACATTGTGTATTGTCCATAAAATGAGTTAAATAGAACTTTGTACCTGTTGCAACAAAGTATTTATTAACTCATAAAATTTAAGACAATGGCAAGACAAAAAGGCTTAATGAAGTATGTCGGAACGATAGGCGATGTCCGACATTTCAAAATCAAAGGACAACAGGGATTTTTTGCGGGTATGGTGGGCGGTCCTACCGCTGAACAGGTAAACACCGCTCCCGAATTTGAACGTACTCGTGAGAATATGAACGAATTTGGCGGTTGTGCAAGAGCTGGTAAAGCGGTAAGAACCGCCCTATCTGCATTGATGTCGAAAATGGCAGACAGCCAAGTAACAGGACGTTTGACTTCGGTAATGAAAAAAATCAATCTCGAAGACGGAACGGAAGCAAGGGGTTACAGAAAGGTTGAGATTTCAACGCAAAGAAACTATTTAATAGGCTTTGAGTTTGACAAAAAACTTTCTATCAATGGGGTTTTCAATGCTCCGTATGATGTAACCCATACCGTTGCAAGAGATAGTGCGGATTTTATCATTGCTCCGTTTAACCCTGCGGATTTGGTTTCTGCACCGTCTGGGGCTACTCACTTCCGTTTAATCAACGCTTTGGCGGTGGTTTCGGATTATGTGTACAATGCCACAACAGGAACGTATGAACCTGCGGACAACGTAAACAATGAGCTGAACGAAATCGCTTATTCGACTTACATTCCGTTAAATACTGCGTATGCAGGTAGTACGCTGACGGCAACGCTTGGCGGTTCGCCTACGCTCGGAACTGATGTAACAGTTATTCAATGTATCGGTATTGAGTTCTTTCAGGAAGTGAATGGCGATTATTATTCTTTTGCTTCGGGCAACTGTTTGAAAATCGAAGATGCGTTTTAAACATTCACAAACGAAAGCCCCAAGCATTGCGAGGGGCTTTTCTTTCTAACCTTTAAAATAAATCTTCGATGAGAACAAAAATTTTAAGAGTAGCGGAAGGCAAGCAAAGCACATTAAGCCATTTATATATTGATGATGTGTTTCAATGCTACCTTTTAGAAGACAAGATAAGAGCCGTAAAAATTCCAAAGCAAACCGCAATCCCAACAGGAAATTACACTTTAAGGCTGAACACTTGGGGTGGAATGAATGCCGAGTATCGGCAGAAATTCCCGAAGCTCCACAAAGGTATGATTGAGATTAACGGTCTGCCGAATTTCAGCTTTGTGTATATCCATATCGGGAACACCCACACCCATACGGCAGGTTGTCCGTTGTGTGGTTTCGGTTTCGAGTTTGTGAACGGCGACTATCAAGTTTTGCGAAGTAAAGATGCTTACCAAATGATTTACCCGAAGCTGTTACAGTTGGTACAAGGCAATGAAAAAGGTATCATCATCGAAAACGATTTCCAATTTTAAAAAGCCGACAAAATGGAAAATGCAATCACATTAAATGTAGTGTTCGGCTCTTTGATTAGTATGCTCTTGGCGATTGTCGCCTACTTCATTAAACAGCTTCATTCCGATTTCAAACGAATGGAAAAGGATTTAACGGAAGTAAAAACAATGGCTTTGCTTATCAAAACAGAGTTCAAAAACAGCTATGATTTACTAAACCATAAAGTAGATTATTTGGAACACCGAGTAAACAATTTAGAAAAAATCATTTTAAAACAATTCAACAATGAAAAAGGACAGTCTTAATTTGGTCGAGCGTGTAACCGCTCCAACCCCGAAATGGTTTAAAATCATTCGAAACATAGGTATTACATTAACAGCCGTAGGCGGTGCAATCTTAACCGCACCCATTGCGTTACCTGCCACCATTGTAACGGTGGGCGGTTATCTGATATTGGGCGGAACTGTGGCGACTGCCATAGCTCAAACCGCAATGCGTGATGACAATGACGAAGAAACAAAACCGAACGAAAGTTTTAACGAACCTAAAAAAGAGTAAAAACACGTTTTTCGGTTTTGTCGTGTGTTTGAAATCCTGCCCATTTGGGCGGGATTTTTTGTTACACCTGTTTTCACTATTTTTATAAAACGGTGCTTTTATATTGCCTTTATATGTGGATAATGGTGCAAGTATCGGGCAAGCGGTGGGAACTGTAAAGGTAAAAGAGCGTAGCCCGCAGGACTACCACTTTAAATGCCTTGCAATGTAAATGCGTTTGAGTTCGGAAATCAAACGCAACTGTTCGTGTATGTGCCGTTCTCTCTGCTCCAAAGTTTTAACCCTTCGAATATCATTTTTAAATACTTTTTCTTTGCCTTTCAAATGGCTTGCCTGTTCAAAAACGAAGTTTTTAAAATCGCCTATCCGAATGTAAGGAATGACCGAACCAATAAGGAACTGATGAAAGGCTTTTGACTTCCACAAGCCAAATAATAAGCTACGGTAAACGTCCATTTCTTCCACACTACGGCAGGAAATAACAAAGCAATTCGGGCAAGGGCTTTCTAACGGCTTACCACTGTTTAAGCCTTTGGATAAGGCGTAAAATTCAAAATCGGATTTTTGATTTTTGGGATTGTAAGTAATGATTTTAACGGCTTTCATATCGCACCACTTTTGAGATTAGCTCCGCTTTTTCGTTGCTGTGGCTGAAAACCAAAACTTTTTTACAAAGAAAAAAACAGAAAAAAAGAAAGCACTTCAAAAGGTGGCGGGGCAAAAAATCCAAAAGGAAACGGAATAAGGCCCGAAGGGTGGCAAGGCAAAAAAATTAACTCTGCGAAGCACCTTATTTGCCTTGCCATTATGCCGTAGTCTTTTGGATTTTTTATTGAGCGTTGGCATTGAGCGTAGCCACCTACCTTTGCTTTCCTTTTTATTCTTTTTTCTTTTGGAAAATGTCTATTGACTTCCTTTTATTCCTTTGAAAAATCGCCTTTGAGCGTTGGCAATGGGGCAAACACTCCGCAGTAAAAAATAAAGCATACCATAATTTGAAGCGTGGGAAAAAAGCAAGGGTATGAGGTACGAAATACGCTTGCTGTGCAGTGCTGAAATAAGGTGTGTAAGGAATGGAACGGAATAAATGCAGGTAGATTTGGCTTTCGCCTACCGAAATGCAATGCAGTGAAATGACTAAACACTTTATTCAGCACATCGGCAAAACAACCAATCAATGCTTTATTTTTTTACTGCATCGCTGAAATGGGTGGTGGGGTGCTGTGGCTCAATGGGTGGGTGCGGTTGGGAAAAAAATACGGCTTCTGAACCCCGAAAAATATTAGCGTTGGCATTGTGCGGTTGGGATATTTTTTCGGGGTGAAGACTATGGCATTGGATATTTTACATAATGTTATTATAGGACAGCCTGTGCGGTTGGATGCTCGCATAAGCGAGGGAAAAGGCTGTGCGAAGCGAACCTATAATGCCACATTATGTAAACATAGCTTCCCCCATTTTTTATACTGGCATAAGCGAA
>JAEZZY010000035.1 GCA_023418315.1 Bacteroidota bacterium | reverse complement strand
GCCTTTTGCAACAGAGAACCTTTGCTCAACTGCATCAGAAAAAGCATTATCCTGCTTGCAGGTTAAGAATGCAAAAACGCCCTGAATCTCTAATTATGCCTGTCCAATAAATGGGAGGATCTCAAAGAAGGATTTAATGATAAGAGTATTTTTCTTAATTTAGGAGAGTTTAAAAAGGAATTTATTTTGCTCAATGCTTAAACCTTATTTCAAATCTGACGACAAAGATTTCTATCTTCTTCACGGAGATACGATGAACTTGTTGCCCCAATTTGAACATAAGTTTGATATGGTTTTTGCAGATCCACCCTATTTTCTTTCTAATAATGGTTTGTCAATTCAAAGCGGACAAATTGTAAGTGTAAACAAAGGAAAATGGGACAAATCCAAAGGCTTTGAATTTATCAACGATTTCAACAGAAAATGGCTTTCGTTAGTTCGTGATAAAATGAAAGAAGACGCTACCATTTGGATTAGCGGAACAATGCACAATATTTTTTCGGTCGGGCAAATTCTAAATGAAATAGGTTTTAAAATTCTGAATGTAGTCACTTGGGAAAAAACAAATCCACCACCAAATTTTTCGTGCAGATATTTTACTTATTCAACTGAACAAATAATTTGGGCAAGAAAGAGCCAAAAAGTTCCTCATTATTTCAATTATGAACTAATGAAGCAATTAAATGGCGACAAACAAATGAAAGATGTTTGGAAGTTACCGGCAATTGCAGCTTGGGAAAAATCTTGTGGAAAACATCCAACACAAAAACCGTTGTCGGTTTTAACCCGTTTAATTTTGGCTTCTACAAAACCTAACGGTTGGATTTTAGATCCATTTGCAGGAAGCTCCACAACAGGAATAGCTGCTAATCTAACAAATAGGCGCTATTTAGGAATTGACCAAGAAGAAGATTTTTTGATTATAAGCAAAAACAGAAAATTAGAAATAGAAAATCCAAAAATATCGGCAACGTACAAACAAAAAATTGGAGGTTTCAATGACAAAAAAGAACTTGAATTATTCCTTGCCGAGGAGCCAAAAACTGACTATAACGCAGAACTAAACTTTCACCCAAAAACGAAGTCATCGCTGCCAAGAGTTTTGCAAAACAGCGGATGATACAGCAAGTCTATCGCACGCTTTATCCACAATACAAATAGTAATACACGAAGATAAAAGAGGATAAAGCTCATCTCAATTTTCATCGTTATTTTTACCCCGTCTTGAATCTTCCTTTTTTCATAGCCCGACGAAGTTTTAGCCGGCGGCAAGGTGGTTTTTCTTCCTTTATCGTACGACTGGCTATAGCCGCTACCGCAGTAAGCGTAGCCGTAATGGTGCTGGCGGTAGCCTTTATTCAGGGTTTTAAATATGAAATAAGAGAAAAAATATTCAGCTTCTGGGGGCATGTGGTGGTAACGGATTATTCCGAAAATGCTTCCGATTTTAGCCTCACCCAACCCATTCGCTATGATGCGCAGTTAACCGGTCAGATAAATGCGCTGCCCCACGTGCGGCAAGCTCAGCCTTTTATCATAAGACCCGCCATTCTGAAAACCGCGCAGGATATGGAAGGCATCAAACTCAAAGGCATATCCGCCGCCTATAGTTTTCCTGAAAAAATGGAATGGAAAGGGAATAAAATAGATTTTGGAGATTCAAGTTATGCGAAGCAAATCATCCTTTCCCAATCCACCGCCGATAAGCTGAATATTGCGCCCGGAGAGGAACTACAGCTTTATTTTATAGAAAGAGGAAGCACGGCACCGCGCATTCGGAAGGTAACGGTAGCCGGCGTATTCCATACCGGCATGGTGGAAGTGGATAAAGACTATGCCCTTTGCGACCTGCGGATGCTGCAACGAATCAACGGATGGCAACCGGATGAGATTAACGGCTATCAGGTGGATCTGGACGACTACCACTATATGGATGCCGTAGCTGACCGCATTTTTCAGGACTATCTGGATGCACCGCTTCATTCCTATACAATGAAGGAAGTGTATGCTACTATTTTCGACTGGCTGGAGTTGCAAAATATCAATGCCCAGATCGTGCTGATTATTATGGCAATCGTAGCCATCATCAACCTCGCCGTAGCTACTGTCATCATCATCGTAGAACAGGCACGGATGATCGGCATTTTGAAATCTATGGGCATGAGCCGCATTCCGCGCATTTTCATTTATCATTCCCTCATCATTGCCGCCACGGGTATTTTGCTGGGAAATATCCTTGCTTTGGGCATTTGCTTTTTACAACAACAAACCGGTTTTCTTCGCCTGGATGAAAGCACGTATTATATGAAACAAGTACCCGTACGCATTGACCTACCCACGATTCTGCTGATAGATGCGGCCACGCTGGCATGTTGCATCTTGTTTATGTGGCTGCCGGCATTGTATATTCGTACCATACAACCGGTGCGGATTCTTCAATTCAAATGACGAACGAGAGCAAAAAACGATATATAGCATTTTCCGAGCAAACTCCTTTGCCGCTGTTCTTCCGCCCGTTTTGGCTGGATATGGTCAGTAAGGAATGGAATGCGGTATGTGTGGAAAAAGACGGAAACCTGCAAGCAGTGTGGCCCTATACGATAGAGAAAAAAATAGGTGTAAGCCTCATTCGCAATCCCTTGCTCACTCCTTATTTAGGTCCCTTGTTTTTTCTCCCTAAGAATCTTTCCGAAAAGAAAAAAGAACAACAGGAAGAGAAATTAGTAGCAACGCTTTTGGCACAGCTTCCCGAATGGGATTTTTTACAGGTGCAAACAGTGCCTGATTTTCCTCATTTTATCGTATTTCACCAACATGGCATCGCCCATACGCAGCGCATTACCTACTATGTGGATGTAACCGGTGAAGAAAACGATATCTGGAAAAACATAGCAAGCAAGCAACGATACGCCATTCGCCAGGCAGAGCGGGAACTGACCATCACTCCTGCCTATGAAGCCTACGAAATGTTTTACCTGCTTCACAAACATACGCTGGAGCGAAAAGGGGAAAAATATCCCTATACGCAGGCTTTTTTTAAAAAACTCTTTACCACTGCGCAAAAGAAAAACTGTGCTTATACCACAAAAGCCGTAAACACACAGGGTGAAACGACAGCCATGTTGTTTGCCGCCTATGATGCAGAGAAAATGTATCTCCTGCTCACTGCCAAAAATCCCCAGACACCGCACAATGGTGCCGTAGCTCTTTTGATTTGGGATGCTATAAAAAAAGCAAAAGAGTTAGGGTTAAGGATTTTTGATTTTGAAGGAAGCATGGACAAAGGAATAGAACCGTTTTTCAGAAGCTTCGGCGGCGAACGAAAAACGTATCTTCAGGCAACAGCCAACCGTTCTAAGCTATGGAAACTCAAAGAATGGATTCGATAGGCGGCAGCGCCTATAAACGATGAAAAAGCTGTCTGTGCTATTGCGACAATTTGTCCTAATCGGCAATGTGGCAAACTAATTGACTATAACTCACATTGAATTTTAACTGCCCAGTGGGTAGCATTTATGGGTTTTTTCAAATTTAAAAAGAGCATGAACGATAAAATGAACATGAACGAAGAACAGGAAAAAGACAAGTTGGCATCTCAGCCCGAATCCGTAGAAGACCAAATAGCAAGGGAGTTGAATACCGACGACAGCCTACCCGGCACCGGACACCTGAACGATGAAATAGAACCTGAAACCGGCGATGCTGCTGAAAAAATACAAGCAGAACTGGCGGATATGAAAGATAAATACCTGCGGTTGATGGCTGAATTTGACAATTTTAAACGCCGCAACGCCAGAGAAAAAGAAGAACTCCGCCAAACAGCCGGCAAAGATGTGATACAAGACCTGCTATCCGTATTGGATGATATGGATAGAGCTACCAGGCAAATGGAAAAATCAAACGACGCCGAAAATATCAAAGAGGGCGTTATCTTGGTGTTTAATAAACTGCGTCTCAGCTTACAACAAAAAGGACTCAAAAAAATGGAAAGCCTGCATCAGGATTTTGATGCGGATCTGCACGAAGCCATTACCGAAATACCGGCCGGCGATGAAAAAATGCAGGGTAAAGTGATGGATGAAATAGAGCCGGGTTATTATTTGAACGACAAAATTATACGTCATGCGAAAGTGGTAGTAGGGAAATAATCCTACTTGCCTATTTCGAAGGACATTAACAACTTATCCCACCATGTCAAAAAGAGATTATTATGAAGTGCTGGGCGTATCGAAAAGCGCCGGTGCCGATGAAATAAAAAAAGCCTATCGCAAAGTGGCTATGCAATATCACCCCGACCGCAATCCCGGTGATGCAGCCGCCGAGGAAAAATTCAAAGAAGCGGCGGAAGCCTACGATGTACTCAGCAATGCCGATAAAAAAGCCCGTTACGACCGATTTGGTCATGCAGGCGTAGGCGGTGCGGCAGGCGGCGGCAGAGGCCCGAGCATGGAGGATATTTTCTCCAATTTCGGGGATATTTTCGGAGACGACATGTTTGGCAGTTTCTTTGGCGGCGGCAGGCAAAACGGCGGCAGAAGACAAGGCACCCGCGGATCCAACCTGCGTGTGAAGCTGAAAATGAACTATGCCGATATCGCCCATGGCGCACAGAAAAAAATAAAAGTAAAAAAACACGTAAGCTGCGATGTATGCAACGGCACCGGCGCTAAAGACAGAAACTCCGTGCAAACCTGCGGCTCCTGCGGCGGATCCGGACAAGTGAGAAGGGTGCAACAGACCTTCCTCGGACAAATGCAAACCGTAACCACCTGCCCTACTTGCCATGGCGAAGGAACACAGATAACCGCCAAATGCGGCAATTGTAAAGGAGAAGGCAGGGTATATGGAGAAGAAACCCTCACGCTGGATATACCCGCCGGCGTGCAAGACGGGATGCAGCTCAGCATGACGGGAAAAGGAAACGCCGGAGAACGCGGCGGCTATCCCGGAGATTTGCTCTTGCTGGTAGAAGAAGAAAAACATCCCGAGCTTAGCCGCAACGATCTGGATGTGCTTTACCGGCTCCACCTCTCCTTCCCCGAAACCGTATTGGGCACACAAGTGGAAGTGCCTACCATAGACGGAAAAGCAAAAATAAAAGTGCCCGCCGGTACGCACAGCGGAAAAGTATTCCGGCTTAAAGGAAAAGGATTTCCCGCTTTTCAATCCTATGAAAAAGGAGACCAACTGGTAGAGATAAACGTATGGTCGCCGCAACACCTCACCAACGAGGAAAAAGAAATGCTGGAAAAACTGAAAAATTCACCCAATTTCCAGCCAGGTGTGCAAGCCAAAACCGATAAAGAAGACAAGAGCATCTTTGATAAAATAAAGGACGCATTTAGTTAGTGAAACAAGCAGCAGGTGCTTTTTCGGATTTAGTTAAAAAAGTATAGCACTGAAGTACCCGGTGCACCTATGTGACGTTATTTTCTTTTTGATAGGGGAGTGGTTTTGGAAAAAATTATTCCCCCGTATCCATCCTCCGAGCGCAGGCTACCCTTCGCTTTTCCACAATTCGCAATTCCTTTCTTTCCGCGGCTGAATTTTATTTATTTTTGGATTCATCTTATAAGACCTATGTCTGAGCAATATATCGTTTCCGCACGCAAATACCGTCCACAAACCTTTGATACCGTAGTAGGGCAGGAGCACATTACTACTACCTTAAAAAACGCCATCCGCCATCAGCACCTGGCACATGCCTATCTGTTTTGCGGACCGCGAGGTGTAGGCAAAACCACCTGTGCCCGTATCCTTGCCAAAACCATCAACTGCGAATGCCCTACCGCCGATATGGAAGCCTGCGGAAACTGCGCTACTTGTCGCTCGTTTAACGATAATACCTCTTTCAATATTTTTGAACTCGATGCGGCGAGCAATAATTCGGTGGATGACATTCGCGAACTCGTCAATCAGGTACGCTTTGCCCCGCAACAGGGAAAATATAAAATATACATCATAGATGAGGTACACATGCTGAGCACAGCCGCCTTCAATGCCTTTCTGAAAACCCTGGAAGAGCCACCCTCCTATGCCATTTTTATCTTAGCCACTACCGAAAAGCATAAGATTTTACCTACTATCCTTAGCCGTTGTCAAATATTTGATTTTAAAAGAATTACCACAGGTGATATTACGAATCACTTAAAGCAAATAACCCTTTCCGAAAGCGTAGATGCACAGGATGCTGCCCTGCACGTCATAGCCCAGAAAAGCGAAGGATGTATGCGGGATGCACTTTCCATGCTGGATCGCATTTCCAGTTTTACGCAAGGTGCATTGACCTACAATGCGGCTATGGAGCATCTGAATATGCTGGATGCCGATTTCTATTTCAGCCTTACCGACCGCTTGCTGGCGCAGGACGTGAGCGGCACGTTGCTCTTGCTGGACGAAGTGCTGGACAAAGGTTTTGAAGGAAATGTAATCATAGAAGGAATGGAAGAGCATGTCCGAAATTTGTTGCTTTGCAAAGATGCCCGCATGGCCAGGCTCCTCGATGTTCCCGCAGATCATAAACCTGTCTATTTTGAAAAAGCCAATCAGACACCGCCGTCGTTTGTGCTTTCGGCGCTGAACGTATTGAACGAAGCAGAACTGAACTATAAAAACAGCAACAACAAACGGCTGCATGTAGAAATGTGCTTCATTCGTCTTTGCTACCTGCTGCAGGCTACTTCGGCTACAACGGTTTCTCTACAGGAAGATAAAAAAAAAATTGATGCCGTAGCCACGCCGCCCATCCCGCAAACGGCACCGGCTCCTTTGCCCACACCGCAGCCCAGTGTTATGCTGGAGGCTTCGCCCGCCTATGTACCACCCTCAAAAAGCGCTGCACCCGTACCCGAAAAACCGCCGGTGCATAGCAATCGGGAGGAGGCGCATTCCGCTACTGAACGTCCCGCTACAAACGGCACTGCCAAGCGCATTCATAAAGATTTGCTGGGCGATATAGATAAAATGATGGAAGCTGAGCGGAAAACGGTATCGGAAAGCATCACCGTAACGGAAGAAACCGTGCAACAACTCTATACCGAATTTAAAGAAAGTCTGCGCAGGGAAAATAAATCTGCCTACTATGCCCAGTTTTCGAGAATATGCGTGGAGCTTATTGACGGACAGGAAGTACGTTTTATAGCCCCGGATGACATCACGGAGGTGTATGTAACCCAGCAACGAAATATATTATCCGATTTTTTTCAACAAAAAACCGGCGTGCTGTTGCGCATCACCACCGAAATACGAAGACCCGAAAACGAAGAACAGACAAAGGAAACCAAAGTGCTGAGCAAGCAAGAAATTTTTGACCTGATGGCACAAAAAAATCCGAACCTTAGCACGCTGAAATCCGCGTTGAACATGCAGATTGATTTTTGACAAGAAAGAAAGCGTTTCTTTTCTTCTCCGAAAATGACTCGTTGTGCTGCCGAATAGAGTGCTATAGGAAGAATCATTTTTATAAAAAACATATAGGCTGTGCAGATGAATTAGCCTACAAATTGCTCTTGTTTGTTTTTTAGCAATAGGAAATGATTATTTTTGAAAACTCAAAATAAAACTGAACAGACTATTATGGCTGAAGCAATAAGAATGCCCTTGCTGAGTGATACGATGAAAGAAGGGAAAATTGCAAACTGGTATAAAAAAGTAGGCGATGTAGTAAAGAGTGATGACGTGATTGCCGATGTGGAAACCGACAAAGCCACGATGGAGGTGATGCCTTATGTGGACGGAACGCTTTTATACATAGGCGTAGAACAAGGCAAAGCAGCCAAAGTAAACGATATTATAGCCATAATCGGAAAGGAAGGAGAAGATTATAAAGCCCTGCTGGAAGAGAAGGAAAACAACAATGCGGCAGAGGAAACTCCGGCAGCAGAAGCAAAGGCAGATGTACCTATACAAGAATCAAAACCTGCCACCCCTGCGCCTAATCCCGGGGATGCCACCGTCATCCGTATGCCCTTGCTGAGCGATACGATGAAAGAAGGCAAGATCGTAGCATGGCATAAAAAAGTAGGCGACACCATCAAAAGCGACGACGTACTTGCCGATGTGGATACCGATAAAGCCACGATGGAAGTACTGCCCTATGTGGACGGCACCCTCCTTTATATAGGAAAAAAAGAAGGCGAAGCCGCGCAAGTAAATGAGATTATCGCCATTGTAGGGAAAGAAGGAACGGATATAGAACCTTATCTCGCCGATGCGAATGCTCCCCAAACGCCTGCATCCGAACCCAAACAATCGCAAGAGCAACCCCACAAAACCGAAGAACAAGCCGCTCCGTCTTCCTCCTCCGATGAACGGATGAAAGCCTCGCCGCTGGCTAAGAAAATGGCTGCGGAAAAAGGCATTGACCTCAGCGCAGTAAAAGGTACCGGCGATGGCGGCAGAATCATCAAACGGGATGTGGAAGAATATACTCCACAAGCTACTTCTGCAAAAACAACCCCAGTTCAATCTGTTGCAACCGCTATGCCTATCGCAATGGGCGAGGAAAGCCATACCGATCTTCCTCTGTCGCAAATGCGTACCATCATTGCAAAACGCTTGTCGGAAAGCAAATTCAGCGCACCGCATTTCTATCTCCGCATGACGGTAACGATGGACAAAGCCATGGATGCGCGCAAAGCCATCAACGAAGTAGCACCGGTAAAAATTTCGTTCAACGATATGATCATCAAAGCCGTGGCTATGGCGCTCCGCAAGCATCCCGAGGTCAATAGCTCATGGATGGGCGATACCATTCGCCAAAACGGACATATACATATAGGCAGTGCCGTGGCTGTAGAGGAGGGATTGATTGTGCCGGTTATCAAATTTGCCGATCAGAAATCACTGTCGCAGATATCCGATGAATCGAAAAAACTCGCTGACCGCGCCCGCAATAAAAAATTGCAGCCGCCGGAATTTACAGGAAATACCTTCACCATCTCCAACCTCGGCATGATGGATATAGACGAATTTACCGCCATCATCAATCCGCCGGATGCCTGCATTTTAGCCGTAGGAAAAATAGCCGCTACACCGGTGGTGGAAAACGGCGCTATCGTCGTTCGTAACCTGCTGAAGCTGACCCTAAGCTGCGACCATCGCGTGGTGGATGGCGCGGTGGGCGCTCAATTCCTGCAAACGCTGAAAGCCTATCTGGAAAATCCGGTGATGATGCTGGTGTAAGGAGACGAAAACGGTGAACCTATGTGTGGCTTAGATCTTCCGTTTTGGAGCGTTTAAGGATTAGTTTATGATTTACAAGACATAGGCAAACAACTTTGTTGGTGAGTGAAAAGTCATTATAAAACTATCTATATGCTTAAAAAGCCAAGAATACTATTTTATTTGACGCTGTTTGCTTTTCTCTATATAGTAGTGAGATTATTTTATCATAACTGGGTAATTTCAAAACTTTCCCTACCAGATATACTTGTAGTTTCTATGATGTGTATTGCATTTTATCGCAGGGTGCAACTATCAAAAAATATATAAAAGATTGAAGGGCGTGTTTTGGTTGGAAGAGTCTGGAGCATACATCATTTAGAGCAGTCTCCAGACTACTTCATAGCGGTAAGCAATCTCTAATTTCTTTTTCAACTAACTGCAACAATCTGTACTACAACCGCAAGTTTTAGGTTTTTCCGCATAAACTGTAATGCTGAATATTCCTGTATCGCCCGATTTAAAACTTCGCACTTCTTCTTCGTTTAGATAATTTTTTAAAATATCATCGGGAATAACAATTGGCTTTTCTTTTTGAATGGTGATATTTGAAAAACCGTTTGCTTTTATAAAAGCTAAATAGGCATCTTTTTGAATGGCTCCCGAAACACAACCTGCATACATTTCTGCTTCATTGCGTAATTTGTCGGGAAGATTGCCCACTAAAACAACGTCCGAGATACTAAAATGTCCACCTTGTTTCAATACCCTATAAATTTCTTTAAAAACTTTGTCTTTGTCGGGTACAAGATTTAAAACGCAATTGCTAACGATTACGTCTGCAATAGTTGCAGAAACAGGGATATTCTCAATATCACCCTGTCTGAACTCAACATTTTTGAGCCCTAATTTTTCTGCGTTGGCTCTTGCTTTGTCAATCATTGCCGGTGTAAAATCAATGCCTATAACTCTGCCGTCTTCTCCTGTTTCGTTTCTTGCAACAAAGCAATCGTTACCTGCTCCGCTTCCTAAGTCAATAACGGTATCGCCTTTTTTGATTTTGGCAAACTGTGTAGGTAATCCGCAACCCAAACCCAAGTCAGCTTCTGGATTATAACCCTCTAAATCGCTGTAATCATCAGTCATAATGTTGTAAACTTCCGTGGAGCAACCACCTGCACCGCAACAAGATGAGGCGTTTGTTTCTTTGTCCTGCAAAGCAATTTCACTATATTTTTGCTTTACGATTTCTTTGATTTTTTGTGAATTTTCCATTTTTGATTTGTTTAATTGTTATATTGTAATATTGCGATATTGATGTCTAAATTTTTTTAGCAACATTTTTCTTTAGTTACGGTAAGAATGATTTTTGAAAAATAATCTTTTAGGATAGTGAACGTTTTTTCATCAATGCAGTAGCAAATTGCGTTACCCTCAATGTTTCCTTTTATCAGTCCTGCATTTTTAAGTTCCTTTAAGTGTTGCGAAACGGTTGGCTGTGCTAATGGCAACTCGTTTACAATATCGCCACAAATACAAGTGTTCACTTTCAGTAAATATTCAATGATAGCAACTCTTGCAGGGTGTCCCAGCGCCTTAGCGATTGTAGCGATTTGGTTTTGCTTGTTTGTAAAATGTTCTGTTTTTGTTGCTCCCATTGCCTTATTGTATTTTTACATTGCAATATTACGATAGTGATTTTATTCAGCAAAATATTTCTGTCAAAAAGTTGTTACGTGTCAAATTGTAGGGTAGTGGTGCTAAGATAGAGGAGTGTAATAAACTGCTGAAACGAGTATTGATGGCATTAAGAATGACTATTTGTATCAAGCCTATTATGCGGAAATCTTATCCTGATTGTTTGGTTTTTTGCACAGTTCATGTTACGGGCTACATTTTTAGTCTGCACACTCATTGTATTTTAAAATGTTTGTCAATGTGTCAAGTTCGATTGAATATGATGTAAGTCCGCCTTGTCTGCTAAAACGATAGCCCTTTTCTGATTTACACCAAACTGCTTTTTCGTTGTCAATTTTAATAAATAAACTGTCATAAAGCATTGACTTGGGATTTACATTCGGGTTGTAAAACTTTGTTGATTTAATGCCTTTTATCAATTCTGTCGTTGCGTTCTTGTCAAATTGAATGTCGTAAAAGATGCAGTAATCTTGCCACATGTCTTGGTATTCGTCTTTAAGAACGTTGAAGTTTGTCGGTAATTTAATATCGGATACTTTCTCAAGCCTGTCTTTACTTGGTGTCCTATAGTCTTTGAAAAGATAAAGCACAACTCCGAGTAAGCAAAGTAAAATAATAAATGTCCAATTAATTTGTCGGTTTAATTTATCTGTGAGTTTACCTGATTTTTTTAGTCGGGTTTTGAATGGAAGATATATCAAATAAAGAAGTCCACCGAAAAGTCCGCTTGTAATAACTACAAAAAACATGAAAAATATCTCTTTCATCTTTATCTTGGTTGTCGTTTGGGAATATTACCACCAACTCCTTTATACCTATAACAAACTTACACAAATAGTATAAATTTAGGTGAGCAACCACCGCTTGAACAAAAATTCAAAACTCGTAGATGGTGAATGTAAACCAAGCTGTTAGGATTAAAATTCGTAAATACGATTACGTGTATCTGTTAATCCCACACATTCCCCGAGTTCGCACCTATCCACTAATCCTTATCTTTGCAAAAATCGTGATGGAATGAGCCTACAATGGAAATATCAGGAACAGGAAAATAATGAGGTGCTGGAAGACCAATACCACAACCTAATTGTGTGGAATGATGATATTAATACTTTCGACTGGGTGATTCAATCGCTGATGGACATTTGCGCCCACACCCCCGAGCAAGCGGAGCAATGTGCTTTGCTGGTGCATTACAAAGGAAAATGCGGTGTGAAAAAAGGCAGCTTCGACGAGCTTCGTCCGCAGGCAGAGGCGCTGATAGACAGAGGCATACAGGCTACGGTAGATTATTAAATTCCCTTTATAAATCCCCCTATTAGTTTTCAATTCTCATAGCTATTTTTGACGGTGTTTATAAATCATCCCGTCATGAAGAGATTTCTTTTGCTTTCCGCAGCATGTATCCTTGCCTTTTCTGCCCCTGCACAGAAAAAACACATCAGCTTGCAGGATATATGGAAAAAAGGTACGTTCAGCATCAAATCCGTACCTGGTTTTAACGCCAAGCGCAACGGCACGCAATACACGCAAAAAGAAGTGAAAGACGGGGTTTACCAAATAAATCTTTACGACCTCGCCACCGGCGAAAAAATAAAAACCTTGTTTGACAACAGTCGCCAGACGGCTAACGGAAAGGTGGTGAAGCCGGACAGGTACGAATTCAGCAAGGATGAAAATAAAATGCTCTTGTTTGAAGAGCCAAGCTATATCTATCGCCGCTCGGCAGTTTATAGGGTGTATGTCTATGATATGGAAGCCGGTTCCGTTTCGCTTCTGGATGCGGAGAAAGTGCTGCACGCAAGTTTTTCGCCGGATGGCAGCAAAGTGGCTTTTGTAAAAGACAATAATCTTTTTTACAAAGACCTTAAAACCCATAAAACCACACAAATCACCAAAGACGGAAAACGGAATGAAATCATTAACGGAAACTGCGACTGGGTATATGAAGAAGAGTTTGCATTTACACAAGCTTATCAATGGTCGCCGGATGGTAAAACAATCGCCTATTATCGTTTTGATGAACGCAATGTGCCGGAATATACCATGACGGTTTACGACAAGCTCTATCCCACGCCCTATACGTTCAAATATCCCAAAGCAGGCGAAGCCAATTCCCTTATTCAAATAAAGCTCTACCAACTTGCTTCTAAGAATACGGTAACGGCAAACATAGGCAAGGAAACCGACCTTTACATCCCGCGCATAAAATGGACGAAGGATGCCAATGAATTGTGCATTTACCGCCTCAACCGCCATCAGAATAACCTGGAGCTGCTGCTTGCAAATGCCCGTACCGGCGCTACCCAAGTCATTTACCGCGAAAGCAATAAATACTATGTGGAGATCAATGATAATCTTCAGTTTCTTTCCGATAAAAAATCATTCATATTTAGCAGTGAACTGAGTGGTTACAATCATTTCTACCGCTGGGATTGGGTGGATAAAAAACTGACTGCACTTACTTCCGGCAATTATGATATTGAAAACCTCATCGGCATAGATGAAACGAGCAATGCGCTTTACTATACTGCCGCCGAAAAATCTCCTTTGCAGCGCCAGCTTTATCGTGTAGGTCTGGATGGCAATTACAGGCAATTGCTCACGCCGGAGAAAGGCACGCACAGCATCACGCCTATAGAAGGGTATCAATTCTTTTTAGATAAATATTCCACGCTTACCGAGCCACCGGTATATTATCTGCGCGACAAGCACGGAAAAATAGTACGCACGCTGGAAGACAACCGGCAATTGAAACAGAAAATGGAGGACTATGACTGGGGTAAGATTCGCCTGATGGAAATAGAAGGCGTGAAAGAAATGCTGCATGCCTGGATGATCACTCCGCCCGATTTTGACAAGACAAAAAAATACCCTGTGCTCATGTTTCAGTACAGTGGTCCCGGCTCACAGCAAGTGGCGGATGCCTTTCCGCCCAAAGATTACTGGTGGCACCAAATGCTGGCACAAAAAGGCTATATTATCGTATGCGCCGATGGCACAGGCACCGGTTTCCGCGGCGAGGATTTTAAAAAGAAAACCTATCTGCAACTGGGAAAATTAGAAAGCGACGACCAGATAGCAGTAGCCAAAAGCCTGGCTACGCTTCCCTATGTGGATAAAAAAAGGATAGGTATCTGGGGATGGAGCTATGGCGGGTTCATGAGCAGCACCTGCCTCTTTAAAGGTGCGGATGTGTTTAAAGCCGCCATCGCCGTAGCGCCCGTTACCAACTGGCGTTATTACGACAATATCTATACGGAGCGCTATATGCGCACACCTGCCGAAAACCCCGGCGGCTATGACAACAATTCGCCGGTGAGCATGGTACAGAATCTGAAAGGAAAACTGCTGCTCATACACGGCACCGGAGATGATAACGTCCATTTTCAAAATTCGGTGAGGCTGGTGGAGGAGATGATTAAAGCCGATAAATCGTTTGACGCAGAATATTATCCCAATAAGGCACACGGTATTTCCGGCGGTAATACAAGGTTGCATCTTTACAGCCGCATGACGGATTTTATCCTGGAAAATTTATAAGATGGAGGGTACTATAAAATCCTAACTGCCGAACGATGTATCTGCTCATTGACAATTACGATAGTTTTACCTATATCCTGCGTGATTATTTTTTGCAGCTCGGGGCGGAATGCAGGGTTTTTAAAAATAATGAATTAAATGTGGAGGAGATAAAGCAAATCCAACCTTCTCGCATCATTCTTTCTCCCGGACCGGAGACACCGCTGCAAGCCGGTATTTGTATGGAGGCGATTGCCGCTTTTCATCAATCCATTCCTATATTGGGTATCTGTTTAGGACATCAGGCGCTGGGTATGTATTTTGGGGCGAAATTGGTGCATGCACCTTATCCCATACATGGAAAAACGAGCAGGATAAGACATCTGGATCATCCTCTTTTTGCCTATACACCATCCCGTTTTGAAGTAATGCGCTATCATTCGCTGGTGATTGAGCAGTTGCCCGATTGCCTGCAAAGCCTTGCGGTATCAGAAGATGATCAGTGCATCATGGCTATAGCCCACGAAAAATATCCCTGTATCGGTATGCAGTTTCATCCCGAAAGCATCGGCACGAAGGAAGGATTACAATTATTAAGAAATTGGGAGGAGATGTATCGTTCTTGATTAGCCGGGTATTCTCGCCATGTATTTGCTCATTTCATTAATCTGGCTCACTACTTCTTTATTCTTAGGCTTGCACATTTTCGCCTTGCTGAAGTACATTTTGGCGCTGCGGAAATCACGGCGTTGCATGCAAATTCCCGAAAGCTGCAAGAAAGCGGTTGCCTCGCTGTCTTTATCGGGTAAACCTATTTTCACGGCTTTGCGAATATGCTCATAGGCTTCTTTCGTATTTCCTTTTTTGAAAGCGATAGATCCTAATTGCAGATAGGCGGTTCCTTCGTATTCTTTTTCGGGCATACCGGCTGCCAGTCCTTTGCGCAGGTCTTCTTCCGCCCGCTCCAGATTGTCGCCCATACTGGAGAAATTCGCGCGAAGCATATAGTAAGAAGAACGAACGGGTTTATACAGCAGGTTGGGATATTTTACGGTATCCATCAGCTTTTGTGCGCCTTCCATGTCGCCATTCTCCACATAGCCTTGTATCAGTGTCATGGGGCCAATGAGGAAATGTGCCACAATCATCAACACGGCTATAAGGAAAGGAATCCAGGCAATCCACCAGGTAGCGGCAAAACCGATCCAAAAACCGAGAGCGATGAGGGCAAGTGCAATCCAGATGCGATTAAAAACAATGAAGCGGCGTATGGCTGGGTTCATTTTATAAATTAAAAAGTCAAAAAAATCAATTGGAGCGCAAAGATAGGCTAATTGCGTTTCTTTTGCTTTCTCCTATGGATTCAATTTTTCTATCCTAAAGTGCTTGCCAACCCCTGCGGAATGTGAATTTTCCCGGCTATCGTATGAGCGCCACATCGCCTTTTATTTGGATGGGAGTTCCTGCATCGCAAAGCGTTTCCAGGATATAGACATACACATCCGGCGGCAATAATTTTCCTTTATAAGTACCGTCCCATCCGCTTTGTTCATCATTGGGGGAAAAATTATTTTTTTCAAATACCAACTCTCCCCATCGGTCAAAAACAGCAAATCGCTGAATAAGCATATTACTTCTCCGCTGCGGAAAAAAGCGGTCATTCAGTCCATCGCCATTAGGGGTAAAGGTATTGGAGAGAAAAATATTATTCTCGCAGCCTACAAAAACGGTTACTTCATCTTTTGCGATGCAAGGTCCGTTATAGGCTGTAACGGTATAGACGGTCGTGCGTGTAGGATTTGCTACCGGCGTAGGACAGTCCGTACAACTCAGAAAATCCGGCGGCGACCACAAGTAGCGCTCTGTATGCGTTCCGGTAGCAAGCAACACCACACTTCCGCCGTCTATAACGGTTTGATCCGCCCCTGCATCTATTATAGGCTGAGGCAGCACATGGATATGGATGCGCCCGGTGTCCGCAAAACAATCGCCTTGCTTGATGATAACGGTATAAGTAGTGGTGGTAGCGGGCATGGCTATAGGCGCACTGCAATCTGCGCAAGACAAATCACTTGCCGGCGACCAGATGTATTGATCGCCACCGCTTGCGGAAAGCAATACGGAGGCACCCATACAAATGCTGTTGTCTTCACTGAAAGAAACGGGCTTATGGTGAATGACCTGTAGGGAGATAGTGGCAGAATCCGTACAGCCATAGGCATCCGTACCGGTTACGGAATAGGTTATATCCTCCGGGGGCATAGCGATGGGATTGGCACAGTGGGTGCATGACAAATAAGCTACCGGCGACCATACATAGCTTATGCCGCCCGTAGCCTGCAATTGTACCGGAAGGTTTTCACATACTGTTTTGTTCGCACCGGCACTTATCATCGGTTGGGGACGTAAAAACACGGTTGCACTATCCTGCTGAACGCAGCCGTTGCTATCCGTGCCTATGACAGTATAAGTAGTGGTGAATGCAGGCGATGCGGTAACGGTATCATACATTGTATTGCTTAATCCCGTAGCCGGCGACCAATTATAGGACACGCCGCCATTTGCAGTAAGCAAAATACTTTGCCCCATACAAACCGTAGCGGTAGCAGGTGTTATGCTGATAATAGGCAACGCATTTACCGTTACGGTAATGGCATGGTGGCGCCGGTATCTATTATGGAGGAAAATGACGAATCCATCCATACATAGCTTTGAAAGCCGGGCGGCGCATTCAACGTAGTAGTGGGCGCGCTCGTACAATTCACCGCCTGAATCTGAAACAAACTGCAACTCATATCTACATAGCCATATCCGAAATGGGCGCTGTAATCACAATCTCCGGAGGCAAAATCCACAGCTATGGTTTTACCCGCAAGTCCGGATAGGTTGAGGCTTGCTGTGGTCCATGATTTATACCATACATCGCTCCCTATATTGCTTAGCGAAAATCCTGGAAGATTAGCGGCTGAAACATAAGAATATTGTGCGCAAGAAAGAGGCAGGTTGGTAGCCGAATCATAGGCTTTTACTTCAAACCGGGGTTGTGCCGCAGGAGGATGTCCTGAAGGATTTTCAAAAACCACGGCATACCGGTAAATCAAACTATAATTGCCTGTAGTGGCAGGTACATGGATATAATATCTTGCCCGCTCTGCCTGAGATCCGGTGCTGTTGTTTCCCAGTTTTAGAGAATAGATACCGCCGCCCGGAGCTACCACCGGAAATCCGCCATAAGGATCAACAGCGGTTCCTGAAGTCAAAACATGTCTGTTTGCTACCGCACCCGAAAGTGTAGTGGCGTTTATAGGGCAGCAGCTTCCCGTGAAAAACTGCCAATAGCCATAGTTTCCGCTTTCAAAATCTATATTGGGAGGGCAATACACAGCTTGCGCCTGTGCGTAGAAAGAATGAACTACCAACAAGACGATGCAGCATAAATATTTTCCTGAAAACCATTTTGGGTAGGATGGAAATAGCTTGCGTTCCTTCAAAGGCAATTTGCACAAAGCCGCTAAAAAACAATGCTTCATTAAAGGGGGCGTATTTAAGGGGGATGTTTTTATTTTCTAAAAACAGTATCAAATATAATGATAATTACCATTTTATAGGCATTCACTCTCCAAATAAATACGCTATGATGAATAAAAAAAGAAACGGATCAGTCGAAATTCCTGGCAAAGAGCCAGCCGCTGCTCCACGCATGTTGGAAATTGAAACCGCCGGTTATGCCGTCCACATTCAGGATTTCCCCGGCAAAATACAGACCCGGCACCAGCTTGCTTTCCATTGTTTCTACGTGTATTTCCGAAAGTTCTATGCCGCCGCTTGTTACAAATTCTTCTTTATAGGTGGTCTTTCCGGCTACGTCAAAACTATGGCGCAGCAAAAGTTCGGTAAGCTCATAGTGCTGCCTTGCTTTCAGTTCGCCCCAGCGGGTTTTCTCTTGAATGCCCGCTTCGGAAAGAAAAAATTCCCATAGCCGTTTGGGCAGATTCCAATCATTCCGGTCGTTTATAAAACTACTTCCCTCGTATTTTCGTTTTTCCTCCATCCTGTCTTTCAGCTCCGTTTCGTTTATATCTCCCAGCCAATTGATGCGGGTTTTAAAATGATAATGCCGTTCGTTGATATCTCTGGCGCCCCATGCAGATGCGCGGAGGATGGCCGGTCCGCTCAATCCCCAATGCGTGATAAGCACCGGCCCGCTTTCTGAAATTTTAGTGTCCACGATTTTTACCTGAGCATGGGCTACGGCTACTCCCATCAGGTGGGTGAGGGGATGCCCCGGCAGATTGAACGTGAATAATGAAGGTACCGGTTCTTGGATGGAATGCCCCAGTTGCAGCAACCAGTGATACTGTTCTTTTTTAGGGAAACCGCCGCAGGCTACCAGCACTTTATCGGCTGTGTATGTTGTTTGATCCGAAAAATAGAGTTTTAACTGCCCTTCTTTTGCCGGCTCTATACGCGTTACGGATTTGTGGTAATGCACGGTGGTTTTATTCCGTTGCATAGCGGCTGTGAGCGCGTCTATGATGGTTTGCGAATGATCCGTTATAGGAAACATTCTGCCGTCTGCCTCCGCTTTTAAGGATACGCCTCTTTCTTCAAACCACCGGAGGGTATCGGCAGGGGAGAAGCGGTGTAAGGTTTTTTTGAGGAAGTTTTTTCCGCGGGGATATTTTTTAATCAGTTCGGGAATGTCTGAAAGCTGATGGGTAACATTGCAGCGCCCGCCACCGGATAGTTTCACTTTTTGCAGCATCTTTCCCGTCTTTTCAAAAACAACTACTTCCCTGCCTTGCCTATAAGGAATGTTGGCTGCGGCAAAGCAACCGGAAGCGCCCGCACCGATAATGGCTATACGCAAGAGTGTTGAATTTAAAGCAAACCTGCACAGATTAAGCTACGGTGCAAACGCTTAATATTGTTTCCACCATAGCCCCTTTGTTTTAGTTTTTTTTAGGAAAGATTTTTATTTCAATGCCGCTTTGAGTGCGTCAAAATTTACCTGTACACCGGGGTTTTCCGTTTCTTCCGAATAGATTACCGTGCCGTTTTCATCTACTACTACCACGCCTCTTTTTGCCACGCCTTTATAGCCATTTGCAAAATTGTCGAGGTACATGTCATAGTCGCGAATCATTTGCTTGTTGAAATCGGAAAGCAAATCAAAATTCAGGTTTTCTTGTTTTTTGAAAATCCCTTGCGAAAAGGGTAAATCTACAGAAACGCCTACCACAGAGGCATTCACATCGTTGTAAAACTGTTGATCATCTCTGTTGTTGCAAAGTTGCTCAGAGCAAACACCCGTAAATGCTGCGGGAAAAAAATTGATGACCAGTTTTTTACCGGCGAAATCTTTTAAGGAAACTTCCTTTTTATCGGTATTGTAAAGCGTAAAATCCGGAGCTTTTGTACCTGCTTTTATTGCCATAATGAATTGATTTTTTTAGATAACGAAGGTACGGCTTTATAGCAAAAAACTACGGAAACAGAATAGACAATTGTGCCCTTCGGTTTGGCTGAAAATAAAATTGTCTATCCTATCGTATTGTATTTGTAAGCTATGCTGTAGTAAATTGCGGAAGATTGGATTGCGGAATGAGTGGCACAAGAAGCTATGCTGCAAAGGGCTATCGCCTCATTCTTGCCAGTGTGGGGAGTTGCACAAGCTGCGGTAGAATATGAAACTTTAGGTTCTGTAAGGACATCTACAAAAGTGGATTTAGCGATTAGTTCAGCTATATATGTAGGAAGTTTTGTGCCTGCTGTGGCTCCAGTTGCTTGGGGAGTCGGTGTCATGTATGGTGGAATAAGATTGATGGCTGGTGATACAATAGATAACTGGATTGACGGAAACTAAATAAAACAATTTAAAATGCTACTACTAAAAATATTTTACAAAGCGTTTTATAAAACAAAAAATAGAAAAGAAAGTACGAGTGCTGCCTTTTCTGCTTTTTTAACGTACCACATTATTTTTTCATCTTTATACTTTCTATTAATAATTCCATTTAAACCTGTTAGTTACGTTAAAGATATATTCATACTAAAAGCAGTGTATTTTATTATAATTATGTCATTGGCAGTTTCATCTTTTATCTTTTTTTTCAAATTGTCAAAAAAAACACTAAACGGAGATATCAATTTGGACGTGGTTTATAGCGTTACCAAGTGTAGAGTATTAGTTTCGTTTCATAACTATCCGAAATTTTTTTTAAAAGAAAAGTCCCGATTATCTTACTCGTTGCATCAACTAAGCTAACCATTGGGACTTTTCAAGAGGAATAAAAATAATAATCATCCGCTACTTCGACAAA
>JAEZZY010000084.1 GCA_023418315.1 Bacteroidota bacterium | reverse complement strand
CAGGTGTTTATACGGTATCGTTGCAAGCGGGTGATCAACGCCTGATTCGCAAACTTGTGGTACAGTAAGCACCCTCTCTGAGAACCGATAATAAATGAGCAAGAGGCTTTCCTATGGAAGCCTCTTGCTGTTTGGAAAAGGGGACGAATTTATAGCATGGTATTACTTCTATAGATTTATAGCTCGCCCGGAGGATTCCCTTTAGCGATTTTTCAGGTAGGGCACGGTCTTTTAAGTACCTTTGCAACCATTTTTTACCAGAAGATATAGACTATGTGGCACCGCCTCGCAGCATTTATTATTCGCTATAGAATTTCTTTACTCCTATTACTTGCTCTCATCACCGCCACGATGGCTTATTTCGCTACGAAGGTGGAGCTTAGCTATGAATTTTCCCGGGCGGTTCCTCAGGATAATGCCGAATATATTACCTATCAGAAATTCCGTAAACAATTTGGAGAAGACGGCAACTTACTGGTAATAGGCGTTCAAACCGATCAATTTTTTGAGCCTGCTTTTTTTCAGGATTATATAGCCATGACCGGCAAGCTCGCTAAAGTAAACGGTGTTCAGAATATCCTGAGCATCCCCAATGCCATCAACCTGGTGAAAGACACGGCAACGGATAAACTGCAAGTAGCCAAGTTGATTCCGGATGCCGGCAAGGTGGATGTGGAACGGTTTAAACGTGATTTTTTTAACCTCCCCTTCTACAACGGCTTTTTATACAATAAAGAAATAAACGCCTATATGATGGCGCTGCGGATGGACCAAAAAGTCATCAACTCGCCACAGCGCGTTGCCGTAGTGGATGACATCCTTCGCATCACCGATAGCTTTGGCAAAAAGCACCAGGTGGCATTGCACCACTCCGGTCTTCCCTTCATCCGCACGATGATGGCAACGAATGTGCAGAAAGAAATGGAGTTTTTCATCATCCTGTCTTTTGCCCTTACCGCAGTCATCCTTACCTTGTTTTTTCGCTCATTTATGGCTGTGTTTGCGTCTATGTTAGTAGTGGCGGCAGGGGTGGTCTGGAGCCAGGCAACCATCTATCTTTTAGGCTATAAAATCACCTTGCTTACCGCATTGATACCGCCGCTCATTGTGGTAATCGGCATCCCCAATTGTGTTTATTTATTGAATAAATATCATTCGGAGTATAATCATCATGGCGATAAACGGATGGCACTGCTGAATATGGTGGACAAGATGGGCATCATTACGCTTTTTACCAACCTTACGGCCGCTATAGGTTTCGGTGTTTTTTATTTTACCAAAAGCGCTCTGCTCAAAGAGTTTGGCGCGGTTGCCTTTCTGAATATCATGGCGCTGTTTGTCATCTCCTTAGTGTTTATTCCGGCGCTGTTCAGCATGCTGCCTGCTCCCAAAGGAAAACATACCAACTATCTCGAAAGTAAATGGATTACGAAGCTGCTGGATACGCTTACGACCTGGGTGTTCAATCATCGCAAATGGATTTACGCGGCTACCGGGGTCGTTTGTTGTATTTCGGTAATGGGCATGATGCGTCTCAACAGTGTGGGCTATATTGTAGATGATCTTCCTAAAAAAGGAAAGGTGTATCAGGATTTGAAATTTTTTGAGGAAAATTTTAAGGGGGTAATGCCTCTGGAAATTGTTATAGATGCAAAGAGAAAGAACGGAGCCGTTTCCCTGCCTATGTTAGAAAAAATAGACGAGCTTACGCAGCATTTGAAACAATATAAAGAAATAGGGCATCCTCTTTCTATTGTAGAAGGCGTGAAATTCGCAAGACAAGCCTATTATGATGGAGACAGCAGCAGCTACGGAGTGCCCAATATGTTTGACGGAGCCTTCATACAACCCTATCTGCGTGCGAAAACGGACTCATCGGGGAAAGACAATGCATTCAACAGCCTGGTACATGCGTTTCTGGATAGCACTCGTCAGAAAACAAGGCTCAGCATAGGTATGGCGGATGTAGGCAGCAAGCGATTGCCCCAATTACTGGACAGCATTCGTCCCAAAGCGTTGGAATTATTTGACACAAGTAAGTATAAGGTCACGTTTACCGGCACGAGCATCGTATTTCTGGAAGGAAGTAAATTTATCATCAACAGCCTGCGGGATAGTCTGGCGCTTGCTTTTGTGATGATCTTCGGCTGCATGATTTTTTTATTCCGCTCCTGGAAGGTGGTATTGATATCTTTGATAACGAATATAGTGCCCTTGCTCATTACAGCAGGCATTATGGGATGGGCGGGCGTGCCTATAAAACCTTCTACGGTATTAGTATTTAGCGTAGCGCTGGGTATTACTATTGATGTAACAATCCGATTTCTGGTAAGCTATAAACAACAGCTACAGCATGAAAAAACCATAGGCGATACGGTGCGGAAAACCATCAACGAAACCGGGCTGAGTATCATTTATACCTCCATTATCCTCATAGCGGGTTTTGGGGTATTTGCCCTTTCCAGTTTTGATGGCACTAAATCTTTAGGCTATCTTACTTCGCTGACCTTATTTTTAGCTATGATTACCAACCTTACCCTACAACCCGCCTTACTGGTGTGGATGGGGAAGAAAAAAGACCTGCAAACGCCTGAGTTTTTAGACGGTGCGGGGGAAAAATAGATTTAACCTCAATCATTTAACTTTACTACGGTTTTAAACGGTAGCGTATGAATTTTGATAAAATTAAAAACAAAGGGCAGGCGCGGTTGTTCCAAAGCGATTATATGGAGATGATGAGTAAAACGCATCCCATAGTGATTTACAGTATTTATTTTCCGGTGATGGCGCTTATGCTTTATTACGGTTATGCGTATAAAGGATTGTCCATAGGGCGCGAGATATTGTTCTTCATTATAGGGTCGTTATTCTGGAGCTTTTTTGAATACCTGATGCACCGTTATCTTTTTCATTTTGTAGCCGACAGCAAGCGGGCGCAAAAATTTATTTATACCATGCATGGCGTGCATCATGAATACCCGCGCGATAAAGAAAGATTGTTTATGCCGCCCGTGCCAAGCCTCATTATCGCCACGCTACTCTTCATGGGCTTCTATGGTATTATGGGCTGGAATGTACTGGGCTTTTTCCCCGGCTTTTTATTGGGCTATATTATGTACGGTTCTATGCACTTTGCCATTCATGCTTTTGCACCTCCGGGTTTTTTAAAAGCGCTATGGAGAAATCATCATCTGCATCATTATAAATGCCCCGATAAAGGATTTGGTGTAAGCTCCGTGCTTTGGGATGTGGTGTTCAAAACAGTGCCGAAGAAAGAAAGCTAAGCTCCTCTCTCCGGCAGATTATTTTTGCAGGGCGAAGTCCCTATGAAACCGCTATTTCTTTCACATCCTCCGCTATGGTGAGCTTGCCGGCAGTTTTGGCTTTTATTTCTTCAAGGGTTACGCCCGGTGCATATTCGCGGCATATAAAGCCTTCATTTGTTACATCGAATACGCCAAGATCAGAAACGATTTTCTTAACACATTTTAGACCGGTTATAGGCAGCGAACATTGGGGGAGCAGCTTGGAATTTCCTGCTTTATCGGTATGCTGCATGGCTACGATAATGTTTTTGGCAGCGGCCACCAAATCCATAGCGCCACCCATACCTTTTACCATTTTTCCAGGTATTTTCCAATTGGCTATATCCCCGTTTTCTGCTACTTCCATAGCGCCGAGTACGGTGAGATCTACTCTGCCGCTGCGAATCATGCCAAAGCTCATGGCGCTGTCGAAGATGGCAGAGCCGGGCAGGGTGGTGATGGTTTGCTTGCCTGCGTTTATCAGGTCGGCATCTTCCTCGCCTTCATAAGGAAAGGGTCCCATGCCGAGCAAGCCGTTTTCACTTTGCAGCACTACGCTGATACCATCGGGAATATAATTGGCAACAAGGGTAGGGATGCCGATGCCGAGGTTCACGTAATAGCCGTCTTGCAATTCCTTTGCGATACGCTGTGCTATTTGTTCTTTATTAAGTGCCATGATTATTTTTTTCTTACGGTTCTTTGTTCAATACGTTTTTCATAGTGGCTTCCCTGGAAAATCCTGTTCACATAAATGCCGGGAAGATGAATGGCATTAGGTTTCAACACGCCGGGCGCTACCAGCTCTTCCACTTCGGCTATAGTAATTTTTCCTGCCATCGCCATCAGCGGGTTGAAGTTGCGGGCGGTATCTTTAAAAATCAGGTTGCCCATCGTATCTCCTTTCCATGCTTTTACAATGGCAAAATCTGCGTCAAACGCTTCTTCGATGAGGTATTGCTTGCCGTTGCGCATTACGGTTTCCTTGCCTTCCGCTACTTCCGTGCCTACGCCAGCCAGCAGCGGCACGAAGGGGATACCGTAGCCGGCTATCATGCAACGGGTAGCCAGCGTACCCTGCGGCACCAGCTCCACGTCCAGCTCACCACTTAGCAACTGCCGTTCAAATTCGGCATTTTCACCCACATAGGAAGCGATCATTTTTTTCAGCTGTTTTTTCTTCAGAAGCAAGCCCAGTCCGAAATCATCCACACCGGCATTATTGGAAATGCAGGTAAGGTTTGTTACTTCTTTTTTTACCAGGGCATTGATGCAATTTTCGGGAATGCCACATAGCCCGAAACCGCCAAGCATCAGTGTCATGCCCGATTCTATATCCTTTATGGCCTCATCAGCATTGGCAACTACTTTATTCATTCGTTCAACGATTTAAAGAACGAATGTATTAAAAAATCAAAAAAGGATGGAGGAGAAAGAATTAGGGTGAGCTGAAAAATCAGGATGATTCTATGTTGAAAATAGCGAAGGATATAATTTCTGCTTTATTAAATTTACAGTTATGAAGACAAAGAGGTATATCATTCAAGAAATCGTATGCAAAATTTAAAGGCGCTATATGACTTATAAGAAGATGCTTTCAAAAATTATTTGTACTATATTACTCTTGGCTTTTTTTCTAAAGTCGGAATTAAACGCTCAGTCCCGTTTTCTTGAGTATTATAAAAATATCAACCTTGCCGAGCTTGCCATTTGCGATAGCAACTTTACCGCTGCTTGCGACTACTATAAAAATGCATTTGCCGTAAATCCTGAAAAACCTTTTAGCAAAGACCTGCTGAACGCTTTTTTTGCTGCGATGGATACTAAGCAATATTCTTTAGCAGAGAAGAATTTATCTGCGCTCTTATCTCGCGGGTTAGGCAGCCGCTTCATCAACCATAAAATTCTGAAATATTATACGGGAGAACAATTGGCGCATATACATACTATCCTTAAAAAATATCCCAATGATACGTTAGGTGAAAGACCGTTAGCCGACACAATACACAAGATGCTGCAATGGGATCGGGACGTAAGAATGTATTATGCGGAACTCAATGACGGCGCTTACATGACAGACTCCACCTATACGGTAGATTCCGTTAATGCCATGAGATTACTTAAACTTTTCAAAAAATACGGAGTTCCCAACGAGGTGGTTTTAGGGAATAGCAAATGGGATGATTTTTCCGTGAAATATGCCCCGGATTACGATATCATCATTACGCACCACAATGGAGGAGCATTCGGTGGCAGACCTTCCCATCTTATGGATACGCTTCTTTATAAGGCAGTCTTAAAATTTGATTTTGAAGCTCATTGTTTTGCTGATCTCATCAACGGGAATCCTTTATCTGATACTGTCCGGTTAGGTAATACGTCCCTGTTATTGCCTATTATGATTAAGGGGGCTTACTATGACAAGAAAATCTACCCCGAATATTTTGACGAAGCGTCTGAAAAACGTATGAACGAGCAACGGGTAAAAATAGGATTGGAATCTTTAGACGATTTCAGGAAAAAAATTGAAAGCAAAAACAGGGCTATAAATGACTATTCGGTGTTACATAAGTATTTTTTTTCATGGAATATAATGGTGCTGGATCAGGAAGATGAAGCATCATTACGAAAATGGCTGGCTGTAAATGGGAAAGATGCTGTAACAAAAAAATCCATCTTTCATAGTAAAAAAACAATAGCCGCTATAAGAGAACGTTTTGATTATGGAAACGTAGGGAACAGATACGTTATCGGTCGTTCAACATTTGATTCATTTATTCATGAATACAAGTACCATTGGAATAAAGAATATTACCAGGGGCAAATACCTTTTCATAACTGGAAGAAGGGTAAGCCTTCTTTACCGTGGAACTATCATGCCGAAGTTATTGATGATCCCAATACGAACCTGACTACCGATACAGGAAGGGCTAACCGTGCGCGATTTGTACCCGGCTTTAAAATGCTGGTTGAAGATTCTTACAACTTTATGAGCATCGGTTATTTCAGCAATATCTGGCTTTCTTTTGATAAGGATACGCTGATGCGTTTTTCTGCCAGCGTAAATGCAGATTTTTACAAGGTAGTAACAAGGCGTATTGCTCCGCCGGATACGGTTTTGACAAGCAGGGATACTGTTGCCTGTTCATACGGTAAGCTGCAAAATAGTATCCTTACACAAAGGACATATCAATGGAAAAAGGGTAGGGTAAAAATGGAAATAGTAACCAAAGAAGCCCTGAATGATAAATGTGTGAAACAAACTTCAGCAACGTTCACTATGACTGATGAAAAAAAGTATAAAACCTATTTGCAAAAAGTAGCCGCAGAAAAGAAAAGGCTGGATAAGCTTTATAAATAATAAACACATTTGCTTGCTATAATTATAAGAAAGGCTTGCTATAATGGTTCTAACATTCCCTTATCGCCGCCACATTCCAAAATCCCTTAAATTGCGGAAACTCCTGTCATGAACCCATGAAGAAGGACGATTGATATGAACAACTACGACTGGCTTATTTCCAAACTTGATGCTTTTATTCGCAAGTATTATGTGAATCAATTACTGCGCGGCAGTCTTATTTTATTGATTTGCCTATTGTTCTATGTCCTTACGATAAGCATCAGCGAGTACTATCTCTATCTGCCCGTTTGGTTGAAAATAACACTTGTGAGTTTTTTCATTTTTGCCGGTTCCTTCGCTCTCATCCGCTGGGTCATCATCCCGTTCCTAAAAATGGCTAAGATGGGAAGCGTTATCAGTCATGAGCAAGCCGCAGCCATAATAGGTAAACATTTCCCGGAAATCAGCGATAAATTGCTCAACATTCTGCAATTAAAAAAGCAAGGCGATACAGCCACCGGCAGCCGAGAACTTATAGCCGCAAGCATTGAGCAGAAAGCCGGCCGCATCTCCGTAGTGCCGATTACTACCGCTGTAAATCTGAAAAAAAATCGGAAGTATCTTCCTTATCTGTTGCCGCTTGTCGTGATATGTATCCTTATCATGGTGTTTTCGCCGAGTATTTTTATGGATGCTTCCGAGCGTTTATTACAACCCGCCAAAGCATTTGAAAAGCCCGCTCCGTTTCGTTTTATAATAGAGAATCCTAGATTGCAAACCGTACGCAACACAGATTTTTTACTCACTATAAAAACCGAAGGACAAGCCCTGCCTCAGGAAGTATGGGTAGAGATAGGCAGCGATAAAATTGCGATGCAGACTGTAGAAAAAAACACCTTCCGCTATAATTTTAAAAATCTAACGGAGTCCGTTTCGTTTAAGTTGTATGCAGGTGGGTATTATTCACAGCCCTATAAAATAGAAGTAGTGCAGAAACCCGTGTTGAAAGCCATAAAACTGCAACTGGATTATCCCGAATATACGGGTAAGAAAGATGAAATCCGCCATAGCTTGGGCGATATAACCTTGCCTATGGGAACCGTTATCCGATGGGGTATAGCCGCCGAGCATACCGACAAAGCCACTTTGAAATTCGGTGAAGGGCAACCCATTCCGCTACAACGCAACGCACAGTTATTTGGCTATAGCGCCCGGTTTTTGAACGACACCGTTTATACAATTTCCCTAAGCAATCAACAGTCGAAGATTGAAGAAGCATACCGCTATAGCGTGCATGTCATTCCCGATCAGTTTCCGGTCATTCAGTTGCAGGAGTTTCGCGATAGCGTTTCCGGAAAACAGATCCTGCTGAACGGTACGGCCGGCGATGATTACGGCATTACCAAAGTATTGTTTCACTATACGATAAGCAATGATAAGAACCAACCCCTAACGGCTAAGTCCCTTCCTCTAAAAACAACTCAGGGTGCATTCGCAGCGTTCCAGCATTATTTTGATGTGGAGCTTTTACAATTACAGCCCGGACAAAAGGTTACTTACTACATAGAAGCCTGGGACAACGACGGCGTGCAGGGGAGTAAAGCATCGCGCAGCGAAGTGATGAGCTATCAAATGTTTGATGCCAGCCAACTGGATTCTGCCATTCTTGCCAATGCAGAACAAATCAGCTCAGGGCTAAGCAACAGCTCGCAGCAAACAAAAGAATTACAGAAAGACATTCAGGAAATGCAAAGCAAGATGCTGCAAACCGATAAGATGGATTGGGAGCAACAGCAATCTTTGCAAGAACTGATGCAGAAGCAACAACAACTGAAACAAAACTTAGAAAATACCAAGAAACGTTTTGAAGAACAGATGCAGCAAAGCAAACAGAAAGAGTATAGCGAAGACCTGAAAGAAAAACAAGAAGCGCTGCAAAAGCAAATGGATAATATGCTGAATAAAGAGCTGGCAGAGATGATGAAAAAGATACAAGAGATGATGCAAAAGCTGAATAAAGAAAATGCCTTCCAAACCATGAAGGAAATGGAACAGCAAAATAAACTCTTCAACATGGATGTAGAGCGCATGAAAGAGCTGATGAAAAAACTGGAACTGCAAATGCGCATGGAAGATATGGCGAACAAAGCCGATAAACTTGCAGAGCAACAGCTACAACTTAAAGAGGAAACCGATGCAGATAAAAAAACCAATGATGCACTAAGCCAAGAACAACAAGACTTGAAGAAACAACTGGATGAGCTGATGAAAAACGACATGAAAGAGATGCAGGAGCTGAACAAGCAAATGCAGCAGCAGCAAGACCTAAGCGATGTGCAAAAATCAGGATCAGATGCACAGCAAGATATGCAGCAAAGTCAGCAGGAGCTGAATCAAGGACAAAAAAGCAAAGCCGGTCAGCAACAAAAACAAGCAGCGCAAAATCTGAAACAAATGGTGCAGTCGCTGCAAAAAATGGCAGGCGGCATGAGCATGGAACAGATTGAACTGGACATCAAAGCCGTAAGGCAAATCCTTACCAACCTCATGCGTCTTTCCTTCGACCAGGAACAACTGATGGATAAGGTAAAACAAACATCACCCACTACGCAAGCTTATCTAAAAAACCAACAAGAACAAAACAGATTGCACCACAATTCCTTCATGATCCGCGATAGTTTGTTTGCACTGAGCAAACGCTTGTTCAAACTCGCACCTACCATCAATCGGGAAACCACAGAGCTGGAGAAGAACATGCAACTTTCCCTAAGCGCTATCGAAAACAGAAGGATCAACGAAGCGGTTACCCGCCAGCAATATGTAATGATGCGTACCAACAACCTTGCACTCATGCTGAATGAAACCCTCGCTAACCTGATGGCAATGCAAAGCCAGATGATGAAAGACGGAGAAAAGCAGGGAAGCTGCGAAAAGCCGGGTGGTAAAAAACCAAAACCCGGTGCAGGGCAGCAAATGATGGACATCATTACCCAGCAACAACAGCTTGGCGATGCCATGCAGCAAATGAAAAATGCACAAGAAAAAAGACAAGGACAGCAAGGAGAAAAGCCCGGCGGCGAACAAAAACAACAAGCAGGCAGCGAAGGAGAGTATGGCGATGCGGAACAACTGGCGCGCATGGCAGCACAGCAAGCCGCATTAAGAAGACAACTGCAAGAACTGCAAAGCCTGATGAACAGTAAAGGAATGGGCAATGCCAAGCAACTGCGCGACATACAAGAGAAGATGGATAAAAACGAAACGGATTTAGTAAACAGAAGACTGAGTAGCGAGATGATCATCCGCCAGCAAGAAATACTGACCCGCTTATTGCAAACGGAAAAAGCGCTTCGTGAGCAAGACCAGGATGATAAACGCGCTTCAAAAAATCCGCAAGAGCTATCCCGTACCATACCACCGGAATTGAAACCTTATATGCAAGATCCCAAATCGCTCATTGATTTTTACAAGACCATCCCACCACAGCTAAAACCTTATTACCGAAATATGGTCAATTCCTATTACAAAATAATCGGGAACTAAAAAAATAATTAACAAGTTTTGCACATATTATAAAATGGGGCTGCCGACAAATTCCCTTTGCTGGCATGTGTTTTAAAGAAAGCTAACCAAAAATCATTTTCATCTGTCTATATTATTATCAGTCAGTGGAATTTTTTTTATACATAGGGTTGCTTTTAAAAAATTTAATGATTATTTTTCGTAATAAATAAACACATTTCCTCATCAAAAAATTGAAGTTATATGATTTTTAAACGTAGTTATAGTTATCTCTCTTCAATGCCTATTGAAGAGATAAAAAACAGATTGATCGGTAAACACATTCAAGCGCATCAGTTGGATTTTGAAGTTTCCGAAAAAAACGGAATACTTAGAATCATCCCTCATGCCGAGCATGAAGCAGGCGTAAGAACCCTGCCCATTACCCATGTGAATTTTACCGGTAAGGGTGGTAAAACCGGGCTCAAGATCAGTTCTAAAATGCGCCGTATAGACTCCGGAGGTCCTTACCTCATTTCTATCTTCTGCTGTTTTTTGCTTATCGCCGCAGCCATGTTTTTCTTGTTCGGTTCGATGGAGCATCGTATTTATACCTATGTATTAGGTGCAGCAGGAGCAGTAATTTTTCTTATTTTCTGGTTCAAGATGGAAGCGGGTTATTTCGACTATGTACGAAAGATAAGAGACTATATAAAGAAAGAATCCGGTGCATCTTAATGATGAGGATGCTTACCAAATTATTCATCGGGAAAACACTACTCTGTTTTCCCGAATTTTTTTTCCAGTACAGCCCTGCGGTATTCAAAAATATCTTTCAGCTTGTTTCTTATAAATATACTATTCGCGATGCTCCCTATAAATCCGTACGGTGGACGGTAGGTAACCACATCACTCATCAGCACATAATTGTCAAACGGAGTAAGCTTGTGCAAATGATGCCACATCTTATAGGGTCCCGCCCGTTGCTCATCTACAAAATATTCCTTTTCCTTTAAGTGCTTTATTTCGGTAAGCCATAGCATTTTTATTCCCGCCAAAGGCTTTATGGAATAGCTGATGATAAGGCCGGGATGAATTTGCGGCGGTAGATTGTGCGATAAAATTTCCATAGCCAGATCCGGTGGTGTAATGAGCTTCAGGTTCAGAGGATCGGAAATAAAATCCCATAGCGTATCCAGAGATTGTGGAATTTTCTGCTCAAAAAATAAATGGTAGATAGCCATGCGATATGCTATGATGGATAAAGGGGCGACAACCGTTATTTGAGGTGTTTTTTCACATCTGCAAATGAATAGTTGCCGTCAAAAATCGTTACCAGCTTATGGTTGGCATCATAGAACGTAATCTGCGGCAGTATTTTATTGGTATAAATGGCAAAGATTAATTCGCCTTTATTGGTGCCGGTATTTTTAAAAAATGCATCGCCTTTCATTTTCTCTTTTTCCATAAAGGCATTCATGTATTCTCTATTCCGTTCTTCGGCTACAAAAATCATTTGTGTGGTCTTCACCAAATCGCGCGCGTTCCTAAGCGAATCCATAATATAAGCACAATGTTCGCATTGCGGGCTGAAGATCATAATCATAACCGGCTTTCCTTTTTTCAAATGTGCGGGTATGATGTAGCCGCCATCCATTTTATTAATGTAAAAATTGGGCATCGGCGCTCCTTTTTTTTGATAATCTGTTTTTTGCTGGGCAAAACTGTTCAGCACAAAAAATAAGGTAAAGGCAACGATACTGATCTTTTTCATTTTGAACATGGTTATTGTTTTTTTAAGAAACATAGCGCTTGTCTCTATACAGACCGACGGCGCACTTGTCCCGAAGGTTTTCATTTTTATCTCTCCCTATACGATATAGCATTTTGGAGATAAATTTAAGAAGAACACGGGTATCTTTTTACAATTTCAAAAGCCCCAGGGTTTAGTGCAGTGCATCTAAAGCCCGTTTAATTCGGAGGATGCCTTCGTTGAGGTTCTCCATAGAGGTGGCAAATGAGATGCGGATACAATGGTCGCTTCCAAAGGCAGAACCGCAAACGGTACTCACATGCGCCGTATTCAGCAGGTACATGGAGAGGTCATCATCATTTTGGATGGTGGTAACGCCATCTGTTTTTCCAAAAAAATACCGCACATCGGGGAAAGCGTAGAAAGCGCCTTTCGGTTCGTTGATCTGGATGCCGTTTATTTCTCTTAATGCGGTAATGACAAAATCTCTTCTTTTATGAAAAGCCGCAACCATATCATAGGTAGGTTGCAGATTTTCGTTGAGCGCTGCTATAGCTGCGCGTTGTGCTATGGAATTAGTGCCGGAAGTAAACTGGCCTTGAAGCTTTTCGCAAGCACGCACCATTTCTTTAGGCGCTGCCATATAACCTAATCTCCAACCCGTCATCGCAAAGCCTTTGGAAAAGCCGTTTACCACCATTACACGGTCTTTTAATTCTATAAACTGCGCAATGCTTTCATGCTTGCCGGTGTAGTTGATGTATTCATAAATTTCATCGCTGATGATGGCTATATTGGGATATTTTTTAAACACTTCCGCCAATGCTGCCAATTCTTCTTTGGAATAAACCGAGCCGGAGGGATTACAAGGAGAAGAGAAAATAAATAATCTTGTTTTTGGAGTAATAGCGGCTTCTAACTTGTCGGGTGTAAGTTTAAAATCGGTTTCTATACTACAAGGTAAAAAGCGAGCTACGCCTTCCGCCAATTGTACTAATGCGCTGTACGTAACCCAGTACGGTGTGGGAATGATTACCTCATCGCCGGGGTTGATGCTGCAAAGAACTGCATTGGCAAGGGATTGTTTGGCGCCGGTGGATACGATTATTTCGTCCATTCTGTACTCCAGCCCGTTGTCTCTTTTCAGCTTATGGCAGATGGCTTCGCGCAATTCGGGAATACCTACCACGGGCGTATATTTGGTATAGCCTTTATCCATCGCTTCCGTAGCGGCATTGCGAATATGCTGTGGCGTAATGAAATCCGGCTCACCGAGGCTAAGGTCTATGACGTTAAAACCTTGTGTTCTCAATTCACGGCTCAATTTCGCCATTTTAAGGGTCTGCGGCTCAGAAAACAGTTGGAGTCTGTCGGCTAATTGCATGGTGGTTTTGTTTTAAAAAACGAAGTGCAAATGTAGCCGTTTTAATTGGTGTTAGCACACTATTGTTGTAGAGATAAAATGAGTAAAGCGGGTGAAGGGGAGCGGCTACTTCACTATAATATCCCGCACTACGCCTTCATTAAAATACTCGTTGATGGTCGTCATCAGTTGTTGCTTGCCGTAATGCAATTCCTGTTTCAAGGCAGCTACGTCCGTAAAAATGGTGAGCACATCGCCGTTCAGTAAGATATTCCGCGTGTATTTGGCAATGGTTTTCCCTACGATTTGTTCCCATTCTTGCTGCAAGCGCAGTTCATGGACTTTCTGCTTCCATTTGCGTTGTTCCAGCAAAATGTTTAGCGCCTCTCCTATACTATACTGTGCCATTATTTATGATTAATCTATACTGATATTCATTTTCTTTTTTAATCCGTCTTCAAATACCCGGTAAAGGGTAGATAGTAAGATATCGCATTTGCCGTTTTCCAATCTTGAAATGTATGATTTTTTTGTTTGCAACCGCTCTGCAAGTTCTTCTTGTGTAAGCCCTGCTTCCTTGCGTGCATCTTTTATCATCGTACCGATTTGAAACAGCAACGACTGAAATTCAAAATCATTTCTTCGCTTGCTGCCTGGTGCGCCGTATTCTTTATCTAATAATTCTTCAAAGGTTTTCATTCAATCGTACGAAGATAAGATTATCCCTTAGCTTATTCGCAAGTGCAATGCCATTCCTTTTCTAAATCTATGCAGGTTATCACTGTGAGTTTGTCGCCGCAAGGCGCTACAATGATGCGGATGTGTTGGTCGTTTACTCTGTCTTCTATAGCGTAGCGTTTCTGGCAATCTGATTTTTGTAAATCACTTTTGCGGTAATTGATTTTCCCCGTCTGCAAAACGGTTTTTATTTCCGCTTCGGTAATGTCGCGGCATTGCATTCTGCATAGGGCATGTGAAGCATACACTATTTTTTCAGGATGGCGATTTAATTCTTTTAAGGCGGCGGCAGTGGAAGTGTTTGTTTCCTGAGCAGTGCTTTTCCCCTCCTCCGGTAGATTTCTTTTTAACCAAAAAACAAGAACCGCCAATGCGAGGATGAGGAAAACCGGTGCAGACTTAGAACGTTTCATTATTCTACTATGCTTTCCAAAATGGCGGAAAATAGCGACACAACCAGGCTGAAAATAATGGCCCATAGCCATCCCTCCACTTGAAAACCGCTTACTAATTTGGCGCAGAGTTTTACAATCAGTGCATTGATGATTAATAAAAACAAACCTAAGGTAAGAAGGGTGATAGGGATGCTGAAGAATACAAGTACGGGCTTCACGAAAAAATTCAACAACCCTAAAACGATAGCTACAACAATGGCTGTTCCAAAGTTTTTTACATGAATGCCAGGCAAGATATACGCAGCGCCAAAAACGGCTAAGGCATTGATGAGTATTTTCAGCAGGATGGACATAATGTTTTATTTAAGCGTGATCGGCAGCTCCATTATGTTGCCTGCACGTTTCACTTTTACGGTAGTCTTATCGCCTTCTTTAAATTGCGACAAGGCTTCCATATAGCTTTGCATGCCGGTTATTTTGTGGCTGCCCAGTTGGGTGATAATATCTCCGGCTTTCACACCGGCACGTATGGCAGGGCGGTCTTCGCTTACTCCATCCACTTTTACTCCATCGCCGTTTTCATAGGAATAATCAGCCATGATGCCCAGCGTTACTTTAAAGCGCACGCTTTTTATGGAGTTTTGTTTGGTAGGGGTAAACTTAGGCTTAGGACGCGTATCCATTACATCCACTATGCTATAGATATAATTGAGAATAGCAGCTTGCCCTATGTAGTTGATTTTATCTGCATCATCGCTTGGCTTATGGTAGTCGGTATGTAAGCCTGTAAAGAAAAATAATACAGGAATTCCTTGATGATAAAAGGAAGTGTGGTCTGAAGGTCCGGCGCCGGAACTGTCCACGTTAATCTTAAAATTCTTATTGCCTTTAGCCAGTAATTCTCCCCATGTAGGCGATGTGCCTACGCCGCCTACGGTAAGGGCGTGCGTGCTGTCGTTGAGTCGGCCTATCATATCCATATTAATCATGTAAGCAATTTTAGTACTGTCCAAACCAGCTTGTTTTGCGATGGCTTTAGAGCCTAAGAGTCCTAATTCTTCGGCAGAGAAATGGATAAACAGATAGTTGTAGTTGCGCAGTCTTTTGGATTTGATTCTGGAAGCCAATTGCATCAATCCCGCTGTGCCGCTTGCGTTGTCGTCCGCTCCGTTGTGAATCATTTTTTCTTTACCGCGGTACATGCTGTTGCCATCTTCGCCCCATCCTAAGTGGTCGTAGTGTGCACCGAGGATGACGGTATAAGGTGCATTGTTGTTGATATAAGCCGCTACATTCACGCCGGTCAATTCCTTTTTTTCGATGTGTACCTGAAGCGATATGGTATTACCGGATTTGTCGGAAATATAATTTTTATAGGCCTCATGTGATAGGTAAAGCACAGGCAAGGCTGCGGTTTCAAAATCGGATTTAGGATTATATACTACCGGATATTTAGACCCGTAATTATCATAAAAGATGACGGCTTTAGCGCCTTGCTTGCTTGCGTTACGGGCTTTTTCGCTCATGGTTTTTTCATAGTCGAAATGTGCGTCTTGCGCTTCTTCTTTGTTTGCATACAGCGCCATCAGCCAGGTGCCTCCCTGCTCCAGCACATCCTGCAGTACTTCATGAGTGATTTTCTCCTCCGTATTGGCGCTGAAGGAAAGTGGGAAATAATCTTTATGAAGCTCCAGCTTTTCGTCGTTTATAGTCAGTGAGGTAAGGTTTCCGGGTTCTTTTCCGGCAGCAAATTGAAAAGGAATCATATACTCCTTTTCATAGGGAGCTATTTTTTCTTTTGTGTAAAAATCGGCAAGGTAACGGGCAGCTTTCTTTTCGCCTTCGGTGGCAGCTCTTCTTCCTTCCAGCTCATCAGAAGCCAGATACTCGATGCCGGCTTTCAGCTTTTTAATAACTTTTTTATCTGCCTTGCTTTGCGCAAATACTTGGGTGGAGAAAAGGATGATTCCTATTAAAACGATACATCTCATACGCTGCAAAAATACAAGTACAAGACATGCGTTGTGCATTTCTCAAAAAAAAGAAAAACCTCAACATCGAGGTTTTTCTTCTATTGTGTAGTTGTTCGGGTATTTTTAGCCGTTTGTTAGCGCTAAGCTTCCGTCCTGATTGACTACCATCGGCTCCGCAGGGCCTTCCGGCGTTGCCTGGACAGCATCTGTAGGCATTACGATTTCTATATTGGTTACGTCTTTTAGCTGAGGTAAGTCGGCAGGCGAGTTGATGCCTAAATAATCCATAAAATTTTTGGATGTCGTGTATATCAACGGCTTCCCTACCATTTCTTCATTGCGCCCGGCTATCACGATCAATTCTTTTTCCAGCAATTTTTGAATGGAATAATCGGCGCTTACCCCACGGATAAATTCAATCTCTGCCTTGGTAATAGGCTGTTTATAGGCAATGATAGCAAGTGTTTCCATAGCTGCAGCGGATAGCTTTTTGACGTATTTATCACCATTGAGCTGCAAAACGGTTTTGTGAAATGCTTTTTTTGTAAGAAACTGATAGCCGCCGCCTACTTCCCGGAGCTGGAAGGGATAGTATTCCGCTTCATATTTTTCGCGCACAGCCTCTATACAAGCGCTGATTCGGTCTATTTCTATGGTATCTTCCACCGACTGGGAGATCATCTCTATCATTTCCATCTGCGTAACGGGTCGCTCGCTTGCAAAAATGAGGGCTTCCACATGTAGCATTAATTGTTCTAAGTCCATAGCCGTTTTGGTTTCTGTGTACCTCGAAATTAGCAGGACTTGTGTTAAACATCCTTAAAAGAAATGCACAGATGTGAGTAACTCCTTCCGCCATTTTTATAAGTAGTTCTTATCTGTTTTATAGGCAGCAGTAAAATGCAGAAAATCCTATTGTTGCGATAAAATAAAAAAACTGCTTACCGACTCCGGCAAGCAGTTTTTTATGTTTCAATGATTTTTTATTTGATTTTAAAAGCGGTTTTTACCTTGCTTACATAGTCAAGTTTTTCCCAGGTAAACAATTCCACTTTCATTTTTTTCTCTTTACCATCCGGGCTTTTAAAGGTTTTGGTAACGATTTCATTTTTTCTGCCCATGTGTCCGTATGCGGCTGTTTCGCTATACATAGGCGTGCGCAGCTTCAGGCGCTGCTCAATAAAGTAAGGTCGCATATCGAATACTTTTTCTACGAGGCGGGCTATTTCCCCATCACTCATGCTTACTTTGGCAGTGCCATAGGTGTTGATATAAATGCCCATGGGAGCCGCTACACCGATGGCGTAGGAAACTTGTACCAGCGCTTCATCACACACACCGGCAGCTACCAGGTTTTTAGCGATATGGCGTGTAGCATAGGCTGCGGAGCGATCCACCTTGCTGGGGTCTTTTCCGCTAAAGGCACCGCCACCGTGTGCGCCTTTTCCTCCATAGGTATCCACGATGATTTTGCGACCGGTTAATCCTGTATCGCCGTGAGGTCCGCCAATTACAAATTTTCCGGTGGGGTTGATGTGGTATTTTATTTTCTTGTCAAAAAGATGCGCGTATTTAGGATAGTTTTTCTTTACTCTGGGTATTAAAATATCGGTCAGGTCTTTTTTAATCTTAGCAAGCATCTTCGGCTCCGCATCAAAATCATCATGCTGAGTAGAAATAACGATAGCGTCTATACGCACCGGACGATTATCATCATCATACTCTAAAGTAACTTGTGATTTCGCATCCGGACGAAGGTATTTTATCTGTTTGTTTTCTCTTCTGAGTGCGGCTAATTCCAGTAGCAGGGCATGAGCCAAGTCCAGCGCCAGCGGCATATAGTTGTCGGTTTCATTGGTCGCATAGCCAAACATCATTCCCTGGTCGCCTGCGCCCTGCTCTTCTTTTTTAGTGCGATCCACGCCTTGGTTGATGTCGGGAGATTGCTCGTGAATGGCTGACAATACACCGCAAGAATTTGCTTCAAACATGTATTCGCTTTTGGTATATCCTATTCTTTTGATGACATCGCGGGCGATGGTTTGCACATCTAAATAGGCTTTGGATTTTACCTCGCCTGCCAGCACTACCTGCCCGGTAGTAACCAATGTTTCACAAGCTACTTTCGACTGTGGGTCGAAAGCCAGGAAATTATCAATGAGCGCATCTGAAATCTGGTCGGCTATTTTATCGGGATGTCCTTCGGAAACTGACTCGGATGTAAATAAATAAGGCATTAGAAAATTATGTTTGGGTTAAAAAAAATAAAAAAACGTGGGCAAATTTAAGCGACACGTTTTAATTTTTCAGTATTATGATTTATTCCACCGTTACGGATTTTGCGAGATTTCTCGGCTGATCTACATTGGTGCCGCGCATGACGGCTATGTGGTAGGACAGCAACTGCAACGGTACGATGGTTACAAGCGGGGAAAGCAATTCTTCCGTAGCAGGTACTTCTATCACATGGTCTGCTATTTTGCACATTTCTTTGTCTCCTTCATTCACAATGGCAATTACTTTTCCTTTTCTTGCTTTTACTTCCTGAATGTTGGAAATAATCTTTTCATAGGCGCTTGGGTTGGTCGCGAGGAATACCACTGGCATTTCTTCGTCTATCAATGCGATGGGTCCGTGCTTCATCTCAGCGGCAGGGTAGCCTTCTGCATGTATGTAAGATATTTCTTTCAGTTTTAGCGCACCTTCCAAAGCCACGGGGAAGTTTAGTCCTCTTCCCAGATAAAGGAAATTGCGGGCATCTTTATAGATAGCGGCTATCTCACGAATCTGATCATTCAGCTCCAGCGCTTTTTCAATTTTCTTAGGCAAGTGTTCCAGCTCAAACAGGAGTTCGCGGATTTTAGAGGTAGGGAGCGTGCCTTTGTATTGGGCAAGCTGCAACGCCATTAAGGTAATAATGGTTACTTGTGCAGTAAAAGCTTTGGTAGAAGCAACGCCTATTTCCGGACCGGCATGTGTATAAGAGCCGGCGTGGGAAACACGGGCTATGGAAGACCCGATTACATTGCATATACCGTACACAAATGCCTGACGCTCTTTGGCGAGTTCTATAGCGGCAAGGGTATCGGCGGTTTCTCCGCTTTGGGAGATGGCTACTACTACATCCGATTCGGTAACCACAGGGTTGCGGTATCTGAATTCGGAAGCATATTCTACTTCTACATTTACTCTTGCAAGATCTTCTATAAGGTATTCGGCTATTAAGCCTGAGTGCCATGAAGTGCCGCAGGCAGTAACGATAATGCGTTTTGCACGTCCTATTCTGTTGGCATATTCTTCTACTCCGCCAAGTTTTATCCATCCTTCGGCGGCGTTCATTCTTCCCCGCAGCGCATCTGCTACTACGCGGGGTTGCTCATATATTTCCTTGAGCATGAAATGTTCAAAACCGCCTTTTTCTATAGCTTCGAGGCTCATCTCCAGCTTCTGGATGGCATGGGATTTTTCCTCATTGCCCAGGGTTTTGATGTGAAAACTACCATCGCGGTTTAGTACGGCATATTCCTGATCATCCAGATAGACTACATTCTTTGTGTATTCGATAATGGGGGAAGCATCGGAGGCGATGAAAAATTCTTTTTCGCCAATGCCTAATACCAGCGGGCTGCCTTTGCGTGCCGCTACAAGCTGGTCAGGATTATTTTTGTCCATTACCACAATGGCATAAGCACCGATTACTTCATTCAGCGCTATCCTTACGGCATCTTCCAGCGAGGCGTTATCCTGCTTTTTTACTTCTTCTATAAGATTGACCAGCACTTCCGTATCTGTATCGGAATGGAAGGTATAGCCTCTTTTCGTCAGCTCGGTTTTGATGGAGGAATAATTCTCTATAATGCCGTTATGAATAAGGGAAAGCTCGCCGGAGTTGGAAAGATGCGGATGCGCATTGGTATCGTTCGGTACGCCGTGTGTAGCCCATCTTGTATGTCCTATGCCTATGGTAGCGCTCAGGTCTTTGCCTTCAGTATGGTTTTCCAGTTCGCTTACCTTGCCGGCTTTTTTATAGACGTTCATACTGCCATTGAGGATGGCCACGCCTGCGCTGTCATAGCCGCGGTATTCAAGTCTTTTGAGTCCTTTGATGAGGATGGGATAGGCTTCTTTGCTGCCGATATAGCCAACTATGCCGCACATGTTTTTTTATTTTTAAGGGTTATGTGATTGTTTAAATTTTTGAAAATACAATATTCAGTTTGATGTGTACATTCGGGTCACTTGCATTTTGTCCGCCGCCTATAAGCCTATAAGCGCCTGGAAAACCCGAAGCTCCCGCAACACGCAAATGTAAACTTTCTCTTTGTTCTATAATAGCGCGTTGTACTTCTCGCGGCAAATTAATTATATAGCGTGTATAGGTAATGCCGCCTATGGTTACAGTCTGTTTTTTACCATCCATAAATAACAAAGGCTCGGCATAGCTAAGCGGGTAGCGATCTTGAACCGGCACCGTATTCCCATTCCCATCTACACGGGTAGGGTAGAGCCTCTCCGGCGCGAAATAAATATCGGCATTATCCCCTGCAAACGAATAGTGTGTGATTATCAATTCCGCTTTATTCACCGGGTTTTTAGGCAAATTTTTAATGTGCGGAATCACGATGTCTAAAGCAGCACCCGGTTCATTTTGAATTACAAAAACTGAATCGGACTGGGTGGTAGCGTTAAAATAAGTTTGGGTAGGTGTGCCGGTATAATCCCGGATGATTCTATTAAAACGTGCGGCATGAGTAGGGTCGTAGAAGAAAGACCTTGTTTTTACCGTTCCGCTTTCCGTGTAGTAAAAAAGCACATTTGCCCGATTGTAATCTGTGCCGGTAGTATTGCTGATAATTTGAAAATAAGGCATGGCATTGCCCACGGTATTGACCGGCTCTATGTAAAAACCTTTAAAGTAATTCAGAAAATTGGCATACGCGTTCATCACGGTGGCAGTGTTGGCATTTTTTATTTTATCTACAAAGCTGCTTGCCAGTTTGATGCGCAAATGCGGAGCCCGGTTTACATCCAGGTCTTTTACCGAATCTTTTGTGCTTTCATAGGAAACCACCGTTGCCGTGCCGATGACTGCCGCATCATAAGCTACCTCACTGCGGTTGGTGTATATTTTATTCTTTGGAAAATCTCCGGTGATTTCATGCACATTAAATGTTTGCGGCTGAAATGCGGAGGTTGTATCGCCCCAGGTAAAGCCCGCATAGGGCAGGATCAGCACCGCCGAATCCGGAGCTACGGGGAATGCAAAATTGAGGCTCGGTTGTACAATCTGGAAATAGATACCCGCAGCGGTTTTGCCGGAGTATATATCGGTCGTCATCACACCCAGGGCATGGTTCACGGATAAGCCGGAGATATAAAGACTATCGCCCGTAACAGTGGAATCATCCAAAATCGTTTTGGTATAAATGGTGAGCGTATCCGGCAGGATGATGGAATTGACCGTATCGCCCGCCGGCACTATATCGGCATTGAGTATGGTGTCTTCATTACAGCCTATAGAGGCGGTAAGTGCAGTAAATACAATAAACAAAAAAGTGATGGAGGAGGCTGAAATGCGCTTCAAGTTTCCGTTTTTTTAGCGAATGTGATAAATGTTTGCCTAAGACTCTGTTAAGCTTTTATAAAGGTCCAGCAAAGGCGTTACATCTTCTTTCCAGGAAGCGTCATATTTCACTACTTTTTTATAACGGCTCGGTTTTACTTCACTTGCTATTTCTTTTTTTATTTTTTCTTCGCCCATCACCACTACATCGGCATATTTGATGCCGCCGAGGGAAAGCGCCGTGTTGGTAAGAGGCTTGAATAATTCCAGATCCTTTTCCTTGATGTCGTTACTGATCAGCGCTTTTTTGATAAGGTCAGGATGCAGTTTTTCTTTAAACTGATCATTCTCTACCGTAAAAATCGTTTTGGAATAATTGAATACAGGTTCTTTTTTATACGCTGTTTTCAGGAAAGCGGGAATCAAAGAAGTCATCCATCCGTGGCAATGAATCACGTCCGGCGGCCATCCGAATTTTTTTACAGTTTCCAAGGCGCTTTTGCAGAAGAAAATCATGCGCTCCGCATTATCTTCAAAGAAGGCTCCGCTTTCATCGCGGAAGAGTTGCTTTCTTTTGAAATAATCTTCATTGTCCATAAAATAGACCTGCAAACGTGCATTAGGCAGGGATGCTACTTTGATGATCAGCGGATAGTCATCCTTATCAATAATGATATTGATACCCGAAAGGCGCACCACCTCATGGAGGCGATGGCGGCGCTCGTTAATCACCCCAAAGCGCGGCATGATGACCCGCACTTCTATACCAGCATCAAAGGTGGCTATAGAAAGCTTATTAAGAATGTGTGCAAAATCCGTTAATTCTACATACGGTGAAAGATCGTTTGCAATGATCAACACCCTCTTCTTTGTATCTGCAGACATGTGTATATTTTGAAATTAAATTTTTATCTAAAAAAGATAATTATGAAAAATCGGATGGCAAAATTACGAAATTATTGAATAGCAACCCGTACTTTGCATTAATTAACTGCTGAAAACCATGATTGTATTCAAAAAAACAGCGGATATCATCGCTTTTTTGAATGAAAAAAGAACGACAAACACCGTTATTAGCTTCGTGCCTACTATGGGTGCGCTGCATGAAGGCCATGCTTCCCTGGTGCGTGCCGCTGCGCAAAAACCCTACCTGTGCGTATGCAGTATTTTTGTGAATCCTACCCAGTTTAATGATTCTTCCGATTTTGAAAAATATCCCGTAACACTTGCCGAGGATGTGGCGATGCTGGAAGATGCGGGTTGTGATGTATTGTTCCTGCCATCGGTGGAGGAAATTTATCCCGCCGGTGCAGCACAAATGAAAAGCTATGAATTCGGCTACCTGGAAACCGTGCTGGAAGGTGCGCATCGCCCGGGGCATTTTAAAGGTGTGGGGCAGGTAGTGGGTAGGTTGCTGGATATTGTAGAGCCGGATCGTTTGTACCTCGGTCAAAAAGATTTTCAGCAATGCAAAGTACTTAAAAAACTGCTGCAACTGACGGGCAGAAATGACCGTACCGAACTGATAGTAGCGCCTACCATTCGCGAGGCAGACGGGCTGGCTATGAGCTCCCGAAACAGAAGGCTTACCGAGCCGCAGCGTATGCTGGCCGGGCTGCTGTATCAATGTCTTGTTTCTATCCAGACGAAGCAATCGTCCGGTAGCTTCCCTATCGTGCAGAAGGAATGTTTGGATTTGCTGAATGCTAAAGGATTTGAGCCGGAGTATGTATCGCTTGCCGATGCGGACACGCTGGAGCTGTTGGCAGATTATGACCGTTCTAAAACCATGGTGGCTTTGATAGCCGCTAAAATCGGCGATGTGCGATTGATTGATAACCTGGTGCTATAGCGGTTAAAAATTCCCTCCATCCAAAAAATAATTGGGATGAAATAAAAGGTTTATTGTTCCGGCGGAAACGATTGCCTATACCTACGGTCAAAAAAAGCGAAAAGCCTTGTAAGAATACAAGGCTCTCTTAATTTTTAGGTTCTTTTTGTAAAAACAAGTGAACCATTTACCCCTATTGAAACGAAAAAAGATGAAGTATAGTTACTAAATTCTTTCTTGCGAGTATTGTTTAAAAAGTCGTGCCAACTGCTGTCAAAATTATTACTTTTTTGGTTTGGACGGAGTATTTTTCATTTTTTCCATCTGGGATTTTTGCATTTCTTCTAAGCGTGCTTGCCATTTGGAAGGAGTGGCCGGTTTGTTTTTCTTTTCCTGCATTTGTGCATGAATTTTTTTCTCGTCTATAAAAAACTTCTGTATCACAAACTGCTGGGCTATGCTGATCATGTTGGAGAAGAAATAATAGAAGGTAAGCGCCGCCGCCATTTTATTGAACACACCGATCAGCATAAACGGAAATACATAAGGCATCCATTTCATCAACGGGTTGTTGGGGTCTTGTGGCGTCATATTGCGATTATATAATGCCAGGAAAAGACTGGAAGCCGTCATGAGGATGGTGAATAAACTGATATGGTTGCCAAGTAAGGAACTAATCACGGGGATGTCCGTCGTCCAGCTTACGATGCTGTCATAGGTGGAGAGATCATCCGCCCATAGGAAACGCTCCTGCCTTAGCTCTATGGAAGACGGGAAGAAATAATACATGGCAAAAAGGATAGGCAACTGGAGCAATGTAGGGAGGCAACCACCCAGCGGATTTACGCCGGCGCTACGGTAGAGTTTCATTTGCTCCATACCCATTTTTTGCTGATCTTCTCCATATTTGGCGCGCAGTTCGTCTATCTCCGGTTTCAGTACGCGCATCTTTGCTGCGGAGAGGTAGCTTTTATAGGTAAAGAAGGAAAGTAACAAGCGGATGATGATGGTCATCAGCATGATGATGACACCGTAGTTGCTGATGAATTTGCTAAGCGCATCGAAAATGGGGATGATCAGCCATTTGTTGATATACGTTACAAATGACATGATGCCGTAGCCGAGCGGAACCATCTCGTCCAGTCCTATTTTATAGGAACGCAGGGTGTTGTAATGATTGGGGCCTATGTACCAGTCTAAGGCTACCGCACCGCTGTTATCCGGGTTTACGGTAAAAACGGTTTTGTTTTGAGAAACATAATTGCTGTCGAGTTTGTTATCGGTCTTTACATTTACGTTGGATAGCCCATTCTTGGCGATGAGTGCCGTGCTGAAAAAGTGCATTCGGAAACCTACCCACTGCGTCTTTTTCTCCAGTGTTTTTTCTTCATTGCCTTCTTTTATCGTGTAGTAGTCATGCTCGCCATCCAAATATCTATAATAAATCTGGCTGTTGAGGCGTTCGTTGGCAAGGTCGCGTTCGGTATGCAGCGATTGGGTAAACCAGGTAAGTTTGGCATCGGCTATACTCATGCCTGTGGTGCGGATATTGCATTGCAGCATATAGTCGTCTTTAGGCAGCAAATACGTGATGATGACCGATTGTCCGTTGCCTATATCGGAGGTAAAGGAAAGGGTTTGGTCGCCGTTGGGTTTTGTTTCTTGTATAGGAGTATAGTAAAGGTCGGAGGTAGCGGTAGCACCATTGTTGATGGGCAGCACCAGGCTCAGTTTATTTTCCTTGCCTTTAAAAAGATACAGTGGGGTTTTATTATACGTCTGATATTCTTTCAGCAAAGCACTTACAGGATAGGCGCCGTGGGTGGAAAAATCCAAAGCTATTTTTTCATTCTCCAGGAGCACGCTTTGCGCCGTACCTTTAAAAGCTGGCGGCAAGGCTTGCTGCAACGAGTCATTCAGCGTATCGGCTATGGCGTTTTGTACGGATTGAGTACTGTCTATTTTAGGTAAGGGATGAGCTTTGGCATTCGCTATGGAGTCGGCTACTAACTGCTCTTTGTATTTTGTTTCGGAGTAATTGTTGTAAACAAGATACGTAATAAGCAACGCGGCAAGCAATGAAAATCCTATAATCTGGTTACGGTCCATGAATGGAAATAAAAATATGAGTGTGCAAAGGTAGGGAAATGGGTTGTTTTATTGGAAAAATCCCGCAACAGCTGTAGAATATTCCGCTTTACCCCTTTAGGAGTAAAAACTATCTTTGCAACCCAATTATTTTTTATGCTAAGCATACAACTATTCAGAACGGATAAAACGCTCCTTCTCGAAGGGCTAAAGAAAAAAAATTTTAAAGAACCGGAACTGGTGGATGAAATTATTTCGCTGGACGAACAACGTAGAAAAATACAAGTAGAAAGCGACAACCTTGCCGCCCTTATCAATGCTTCATCCAAAAATATAGGCGCGTTGATGGCGCAGGGCAAAAAAGACGAAGCCGAAAAAATAAAAACCGAAGTAGCCGCGCACAAAGAAGCTGCCAAAGAATATATCCTTACCATTAACACCCTCGAAACTGCGCTTCAGGAAAAGCTCGTAAAACTGCCCAACCTGCCGCACGCCTCCGTGCCTATGGGCAAAACCCCGGAAGAAAACGAAATCGTGCGCCGGCAGGGAGATATACCTAAGCTAAGTGCGCAAAAACTTCCCCATTGGGAGCTTACCGAAAAATACAATCTTATAGATTTTGAACTGGGTACTAAAATAACCGGAAGCGGCTTCCCTGTATATATAGATAAAGGTGCAAAGCTGCAACGCGCGTTGATTGCTTATTTTCTGGACTACAATACCGCTGCGGGCTATAAAGAATATTATCCACCCTATATGGTTAATGAAGCCTCTGCCTTCGGTACGGGACAATTACCGGATAAGGAAGGGCAAATGTATCATGCTACGGAAGACAACCTCTTTCTCATCCCTACTGCGGAAGTGCCCGTTACCAATATCCTGCGGGATGAGATTGTAAAAGAATTGCCTATAAAAATGACCGCTTACACGCCTTGCTTTCGCAGGGAAGCCGGCAGCTATGGCAAAGATGTAAGAGGGCTGAACCGTGTGCATCAGTTTGATAAAGTAGAAATCGTGCAGCTTACCCATCCCGATAAAAGCTATGAAGCCTTGGAAGAAATGGTGGCACATGTAGAAAAATTGCTGCAATCGTTAGACCTTCCCTACCGGATACTACGATTGTGTGGCGGCGATATGAGTTTTGCCTCCGCACTTACCTACGATTTTGAAGTGTATAGCGCCGCCCAGGAACGCTGGCTGGAAGTTAGCTCCGTTTCTAATTTTGAAACCTTCCAAACCAACCGAATGAAAATCCGTTTCAAAGATGAAACAGGTAAAACGCAATTAGTACATTCGCTCAATGGAAGTGCCTTAGCGTTGCCGCGCATTGTAGCCTGCCTGCTGGAAAATCATCAAACACCGGAAGGAATATACATACCGCAACCGCTGCAACGCTATTTTGGCGAAGAACGGATTAACTGATTACAGACATTATCGATTACAGACATTATCGCTAACAACTATCCACTAACAATTAAGTAAAATGATTCAAAGAATACAATCCCTATGGTTGCTCATAGCTTCATTGCTCAGCGCCTTACTCATGATTGACTGGTACACCGGCTATGTGTATAAAGCGGATGTGCCGCACGGCTTAGGCGCTATCGTTACGCCGTTGCGCATTACCGATCATTTCCCTTCGCTGCTCATCGCAGTGGTGATGATAGCCCTTCCGTTGGTTAGTATTTTCTTTTTTAAAAACAGAAAACGCCAGCGCTCGCTTTCCTGGCTGGCCTTGCTGACAAGCGTAGCCTTTATAGCCGTGAGCCTGATGCGCATTGAAGATTTTAAAAATGCAGCTCCTATGCCGCGCAACGGCAGCTATCAGCCGGGTATCGTTGTGCCGGTAGTGGTGATGGTTTTTCTCTTCATGGCTATAAACGGCATTAAAAAAGATGAAAGGCTGGTGAAATCAATGGATCGCTTGCGCTAAGCTATAAATCAAGCTCCTCTTAGGCTTTGTATATAGCAAAAGATGGCGCCATACTAAAGAGTTTTCCTTATTTTTAAATCATGAGTTCACGCATTCTCACACTTTTTGGGGAAGAAGAAATCATACCGGAGCAGATGAATGCGGTGGGTAAAAGCCGTGCGAAGAAAACTAAGGATAAGAAAAACGAAGTAGCCGCAGCAGAAAAGAAGCCCAAGAAACTGAAAAATGAACCGGCAGTTACCCCCGATTTAGACGAATGGAAAGCCACCAAGCAATATTATTCCATTGGCGAAGTGGCAACACTTTTTAACGTGGCTACCTCCCATATTCGTTTTTGGACTACCGAGTTTAACCTGAAAGTGCGCACCACCCGAAAAGGAGACCGGCTTTATACGCCCGAACAAGTTCAGGAATTGCGTACCATTTACCATCTTGTAAAAGAAAATGGATTTACTCTTAGCGGTGCAAAAAGCAAATTAAAACTGGATAAAAAAGCAGTAACGGAAACCGTTAATCTCAAACAATCCTTACTCAGCCTGCGCAATCTTTTGACGGATATCAGAAACAGAATCTAATAAGGTACGATTCTTATTCGTTCTTCAAACAAACAAAAACCTTAGGCAATGAAAAAATTATTATTTTCCCTTTTAATGCTGGCTACTATGAATGTAAGGGCACAGTCCGACTACGACCGTTCTATAGATAAAGAAAACGGATCGGTAGTGTTCAAAGGACAAATCAGTTTTGAAGATTTATTGAAAGAACCTTCTTTTTCGTGGATGGGAAAAGGGGCTGAAGATTATATGCCCGATAAAGAGACCATCGCTTATTTGGAAAAAGAATTATCGGATTATGAAGTGATTGTTTTTCTCGGTACCTGGTGCGAAGATTCCCACCGGTTAATCCCCCGGCTTTATAAGACCTTACAAGCCGCCAACTATCCCATGCGCCGCTACAGTTTGTATGGAGTGGACAGGGCAAAGGCTGCCAAATATGTAGAAAACAAACTTTATAAAATAGAATGGGTACCGACAATTATTCTCTTCAAAAAAAATAATGAAGTAGGCAGGATTGTGGAAAGTGCAAAGAAAAGTATAGAGGAAGATATTGCGGACATTATCAAGCACGATAAGAAAATAAACGGTTGATGCCCAGTTCGCTATATCGTTTACGAAAAAACCCTGCATGAATTGGATGCAGGGCTTTTTATTATCGTTGATTAAAAGAAGGTCAATTAGATTTTCCAGTCATCCACGCTTTCTTCTGTTACTTCGCTCACAGTGGTGGCGGTTACTACAGTTCCTTCTTCATTTTCCTGATCGTGATTATACGCATCGAAATCAAAATCGGGCATCAGGTCGGTCTTTACGTAGTTTACGGTTTCGGTAAGCGCGTTTACGAACTTGTTGAAATCTTCTTTGTAAAGAAACATCTTGTGCCTGTCATAGCCATTGTCGTCAAAACGTTTTTTGCTTTCCGTAATGGTAATAAAATAATCATTACCGCGGGTAGTTCTTACGTCAAAGAAATAAGTTCTTCTTTTGCCTGCTTTGATGCGTTTGCTGTATAGGCTTTCGCTGTTGCGGTTCTCGTTGTTGTAGTTTTTGTTTTCGTACGACACAATTCTAAATTTTGATTTGATTTTACGTGTGGCAAATTTATATAAGAATAGCAGTTTTCCAAATGTTTTTTTGATTATTGTTGCTAATTCTCTTTACCTTTTTTTTATAATCTGCTTTGTTATTGAAAAACAGTTTTGATGGTTACACTTCCTGAGGTGGATGCGAGCTTTAAAAAATAAACGCCTTTAGGCAAATGGCTAAGCTGAAGTGCGCGTTGGTTGTATCCTTCGTTTACTGTCCATAATTCGGAAGATACGGTGCTGCCTTTCATATCTACTATACTCAATGAAAGAGTTTCGTGCTTCTTGCCGGTATAATCTAATTGAAAAACACCGTTGCTTGGGTTGGGGTAAAGCACTGCATCTAATTTCTTGCCTTTGTAATCATACACGCCGGTTTCTACAATAAGTTTTTTTAACGCATCGTAGGCATTAATCTTTCCGTGCCCCCACGTGTTATTTCCTGCAGTAGGTATATTTCCTGTATTGGCATCAGTAATAGCTGTTTCAAATAATAGTTCTTTTATTTGGCTGGGGCTAAGGTCGGGCTTTGCTTGTAACAATAAGGCTACAATACCCGCTGCCATAGGCGATGATGCCGAAGTACCCGAAAACTGTGAGTAATAAAAGGTACGTCCGCTGGTAGCATCTGTGTAGGAAGTCATTACATAAGCAGCAGAACTGCCGGTAGGAGCATAGGTAGTGTCGAAAGAAGAAGAAGCCGTAGCCACTACCAGCCCCGGAGCGGTGATGTCCGGTTTTATTCTACCATCAATATAAGGACCTCTGCTGGAAAATGGAGCAATTCTATTATTAAAAGCACCCACCGCATAAGGAGTGCCGTTGATATTTGTCCAGGAGGCATTAGAAGTATAAGCGCCTATAAGCAATACGGAATCTGCACTACCCATTTCGCTCACAGTAGAGGTTATATTTCCATTGGTCATCCCAGGCATATTTAACGATTCAAAATGACTGTCGTAGCGTTTTACATACCCATAGAAGTAGGATTCATTCCATGCATGCACCGTTCCGTCGTTTGCTTTAAAACTTACCACAAGGCTATCGGAAGATTTATTATAAACATTCAGGAAGATATGCGGTTTGCCGTTGTTGATTTCAGCAGCGGAAGTGTTCATCTCTATATAGCAAGTGTCGAGCCCGTTTTTGGAGACGAGGTAGAGTTGATGCGTATTTCCGTCCGCACAAAAGAAACCGGTAGTATTGGCGGTTACACCGTTGTCATATAGACTTACCGATGCACAGAAGGTTTTTCCCGCTTCGCCCCATGCATCTATCCATGTACGCATATAGGTGGTATCACTGAAGGTTACAAACGTAGAAGCTACTGTGTCTGTAGGGGTGAATGTTTTATTGAAATGAATCCTGTCGCCGCCTTCATTACCGGCACTCATCACAATGATTTTTCCCGATCCTGATAAATTGTTACATGCTTGATTAAACAAGGAAGAACCGTCATGCGCACCAGATTGGGAACCCCAGCTGATGTTCACCACGGCAGGTTTGCCTGCATTGGTTGCTTGGGTGAAAATATAATTGATGCCGTCAATGAAATCGGTAAAAGTACCAGTCATCCACTGCTGCCCCAGTGTATCCCTGCGCACACCTACAAAAACAAAATCGCTTTCAAAAGCTACGCCTCTGTATTGGCTGTTGGTAGCATCTCCGCCCACACCGGAGCCTCCTGCTAATGCAGCTACCGAAGTGCCGTGGTTTTGCAGTGGATTGTCAGTACCATTTGCTTTAATGAGGGTGGTATCGGTTATTTCATTTCCATAAGTATAAGGAGCGGGCGGTGTACCCGTAGCGGCAAGCTCCCATACTTTCGCGATGCGGTATTGATGCCCGCCGGTATCATAAAATGCGGGATGAAGATAATCAAACCCAAAATCCATCACACCCATTATAACGCCTTTGCCGGTATAAGGCATAGGCAAGCCGTAACCCCCGTGCACAGAATCCACTTTTGTTTTCACGCGTGCAATATGGAGCTGAGGTGAGGCAAACTGATCTATTTCTATGTATTGTATCCCCTTGGTTTGGGCAAATTGCAGGAGATTAGAAACCGGCACTTGTACCGTCCATACCGCTCCTGCTTTCGTGCCTATTTTTGCATTCAGTCCGTGTAAGTTTCTTTCTGCCTGCGCGGCGTTTTTTACTTTAATAAGTGCGCTTGCATAATACCTCCCGTCAGCAAGCTTGCGATAGGCATAGCCTTCCAGTAATTGTTGTTTGTTTTCCGCTGCTTTTATTTTTTCTATGAACCCTTTGGTGCGTGCGGAGAGCTGCGGCAGTTCATTATTTTGTGCCTGCGCATAGGCTACTGTAGCCATGCACAGAAGCAAGAGGTATATTTTTTTCATCCAGAGAAATTTTATAAACAAGGAATAACTGTAAATGTAATTTATTCTTGCTTTTTCATGAAGTCTTTTATTTGCTTGTATAGGGGATTGGCTGTGTTGAAAAACTGGGTAATCATCGGAATGTGTTTCCTTCGTTTTATTATTTTGTATTGGATGGATGTATCATAATTGCGTGCTTTTTGAACAAAGCGTTGCGCTCCGATGCTAATGGTATAATGAGTCCGTTCCCCGGTATAAATAAGCATAGGCGGCATCCGGCGGTGTAGTTGAAAAATGGCAGAAGCTTTTTTCCAGGAACTGCTATCCTCGGTGAATA
>JAEZZY010000036.1 GCA_023418315.1 Bacteroidota bacterium | reverse complement strand
GCCTACGGCTTCGCAAACCGATACTTTATGGCCGGGTGTAACTTATACCATAGATGTTACCAAAGGGACTAACTATCAAGAATTGGGTGCATGGATAGACTGGGATCAAAGCGGTACCTTCGATGCTACCGAGTTGATTTCGTTTACTTTCAACAGTAATGCTTCCAATGTTTCCGCTACGTTCACTGTTCCTTTGACGGCTACTCCGGGTATGACCGGTCTTCGCGTAAGGGGGAATGATTGGACAGTAGTCTATAGTGCTACGTTAGGCGCTTGTGATAATGATTTCGAAGGTGAAACAGAAGACTATGTGATTACCGTAGGCGCATTGACCAACTGTACGGGCGCTCCTAACCATGCTACGGCAACCGCTCCTGCGAGTATTTGTGCCAATACGGCTTTTACCGTAACAGCTACCGGCATGACACTTGGCTTGGGCATTTCTTACGACTGGCAGTATAACGATGGCAGCGGCTGGCAAACCACAGGCGGTACCAATACTACTTATACAGAAACTGCCGGTATTACTGTACCTACAGACTACCGCATGGTTACTTATTGCGGTACAAGCAATCAGTATGATACCTCCAATGTGGTTTCTGTAGCGGTAAATCCTTTCTACAACTGTTATTGTCCTTCGTATTCAGAGTATATATACGATGGTGAGATCTACAATGTAACGATCAGCACCTTGAACAATAGCTCTACCTGCTTGCAAACAGGTGGTCCGGGCTCTATGATCAATCAATATTCATCTTACACAGGTCTTACTCCAACGCCTCTGGCTCAGGGTGTGCAGTATCCGGTATCCGTTACAGCGGGAGCTTGTAATGGTTATCCTTACTCTGCCTGGGTGAAAGTATGGATAGATCTTGACCATGATGGTGCGTTTACATCACCGGGTGAAGAAGTATACTCCGGTACTACTCCAAGTACCCAGTACACCCCTGCGGGTGATATAGCTACAGGTACTATTCAGATTCCGGTTACAGCTCCTATGGGTATTACCGGTATGCGGGTTACCTTATGGCAATCTACAACTGCAACACCCGTGATACCTTGCGCACCAGGTGGTGCTGCTTCGTTCTACTACGGTGAAACGGAAGATTATCTGGTAGATATCATAGCTGCTCCGAGCTGTGTTCCTCCAAGTGGGTTGAATGCCAGCAATGTAACCGCGGCTACTGCGGATTTGAACTGGACGCAAAACTCATCGGCTACACAATGGCAGATCGAATACGGACCGGCTCCGCTTACACTGGGTACGGGCACCAGAGTAACTACCTCTACCAAGCCATATTCCATAAGCGGTTTGAATCCGGTAACTACCTATCAATTCTATGTACGCGATATCTGTGGACCTGCAGATACCAGTATGTGGATTTCCGCTACGTTTACGACTCCTTGTGCGCCTATCACCAGCTTCCCATGGGTATATGATGTGGAATCACAACCTACCAATAGTGGCTCAGGTCAAATGACCGGCTGCTGGACAGCTTCTCCCGTACCGGGCTTCACCTATTCATGGTGGGTATCCGGCACCGGCACTACGCCTTCTTCCAACACAGGACCTTCTGCTGCCAATAGCGGTACACATTTCTTCTATACGGAAGCTTCGAACGGCAGTTCAGGTAATACAGCTACGTTGGAATCTCCACAGTTTGATATCACATCCCTTACCACACCGCAATTGCAATTTGCTTACCACATGTATGGTGTTTCCATCAACAAACTGGTAGTGGAAGTGCATAACGGTACAGGATGGGTTCCTATGGACAGCATCATAGGGCAACAACAAACTTCCAGTGCAGCAACTTGGCAGAATAAGATTGTGCCTCTGACAGGGCTTACAGGTGTGATACAATTCCGCTTGGTAGCCACCCGTGGCAGTAGCTTTGAAGGAGACATCAGTATAGATGATATAATGGTAATGAATGCTCCTACTTGCCCGCAGCCAAGTTCGCTTACGCTTAGCAACTATACCTCAAGCGGTGTGGATGTATCCTGGACAGGAACCGGCAGCAATTTCATTCTTGAATACGGACCGTTCGGCTACACGCCGGGTACGGGCGCTACAGCCGGTACAGGCGGTACGCTGGTTTCTCCTGCTACTTCTCCTTATACGATTTCCGGTCTGGCATCGGGACAATACTCCGTATATGTAAGAGAAGATTGTTCAAGCGCAAGCAACGGGTACAGTGTTAACTCCGGTAATTCGTTCTGGACCTTACCGGCTAATGATTCATGCGCCGGCGCTATAGCCATTCCTGCACCAACCGGCAGCGGCTCTGTAACCTACAGCTACAATGGCGCTACCCACGAAGTATTGCCTGTAACTTGCGGTAGCACTACGAGCGGTATGTATTACGGATTGTGGTACACCATTACCACCGGCACATCTACCGGATCGGTAACGGCTACCTTGTGTAATTCTACCGGCATTACCGGCGATACGTATATGAGAATATACGACGGTACTTGTGGTTCCTTCACTTGCGTAAACTATAGCGATGACTATTGTGGCGCACTTTCAGAAGTTACCTTCACCGCAGCGGCAAACACCACTTACTACATCCTGGTAAGCTCCTACGGAACTACGATTCCTACCGGCACCTTCACTCTGGGTGTATCCGGTACGCCCTTGGCTATCAAGCTGGATAAAATTTCAGCTACCAATGTAGGTAAGGCAAACAGAATAGACTGGAATTCACTGGATGAAGCAAAAGGCGATAAGTTCGAACTGCAAAGAAGTGCAGACGGAAGAAACTTTGAAGCCATTGCATATATCCAAGCGAAAGGAGCAGCAAGCCACTATACGTACATGGATTATGCACCGTATAATGGTATCAACTATTATCGCCTGCTCATGAAAGATGCCGGCGGTAAAGCTGAATACTCTAAAGTAGTAACAGCTACCGTAGATGTTAAAGGCGGATTTGCCGTGAATGCTTATCCAAACCCTGTATCCCATGACCTTACCGTTCAGGTAAGTGGCGTGCAAGGTGCGGATGCAACCGTTCAAGTTACGGACGTAACGGGTAAAGTGATCAATACCATCAAGATGACGAGCAACGTTGAAACCATCAACATGAGTAGTCTGGCGAATGGTATCTACTTGATCAAATACATAGACGCCGACCATACACAAACGATACGCGTAAACAAGCAATAATATCGTAGTGTAAGTGTAGGTTTAAAATAAAAATCGCCGCGCTGAAAAGCGCGGCGATTTTTTATTATTGAGATGGATTAACTTAGGGTAAGTTTATAAGAAACTCCCTCCGGGATAGGCAATCTGCTCCAGATACAAGCCGTGCCCTGCCACGCTAAAATCCGCTCGGGTACAGTCTTTCGCCTCTATAATGGCTTTGAAATCCGCCAATGAATACCTGCCGCGTCCTGCCTGCAATTGCGTGCCTACGAGTCCTCTTACCATTCCTCGGAGAAAACGATTGGCTTTTACCACATAATGCAACTGATCCTCCCTTCGCTCCCAGAAACTTTCAAAAATCGTACACCGGAAAGTATGGGTTTGTGTATTACGTTTACTGAAACTTTCAAAATCCGAATATTCTTTTAGCAAGGCTGCGGTTTGCTCCAATAGTTCTTCCTTTATTTTAAAAGGATAGTACAGCGCCCGCTGATGATAAAACGGATTTTTCTTTGCGTAAATTTTATAGCGGTAGGTTCTGCTGATAGCATCAAAACGTGCGTTGAACTCAGGACTTTTCGCAGTATGCAGGGCTTTTACCGAAAGCGTGTGCGGCAGTAGGGAATTAAGATTGTAAATAAACTGCGGAGTCAGCTCCTTTTCTGTATCAAAATGATAACAGTTGCCAAGCGCATGAACGCCTTCATCGGTGCGGCTGGCGCCAAAACTGATTACCTGCTCGCGCAGCAAGGTGGAAAGCGCTTTATTGAGCGCCCATTGCACCGTGGGCAAATCACCCTGCAACTGCGATCCGTGGAAATGGGTGCCGTCATACGTAACTTCTAAAACATAGCGCATTATTCAGCCCAGCTCATTATATAATTGGGGTCTTCAATGCCGGCGGCGGCTTCCGTCATCTTCAAGGGATGGAAAGTATCCACCATTACTGCCAGCTCTTTGGTTTCTTTCTGACCTATACTTTTTTCTACCGCTCCCGGATGCGGCCCATGCGGGATACCTGCCGGGTGCAGCGTGATCATACCGCGGGTTACATGCTTGCGGCTCATAAAATCTCCATCCACATAATACAGCACTTCATCGCTGTCAATATTGCTATGGTTATAAGGAGCAGGTATGGCATCGGGATGATAATCGTATAGGCGCGGCACAAACGAGCAGACTACGAAATTATGCGCATCAAATGTCTGATGCACAGGCGGCGGCTGATGCACCCTGCCGGTGATGGGTTCAAAATCATGAATGCTCAGTGCATAAGGGTATTCATAGCCATCCCAGCCTACTACGTCAAAAGGATGATTGGCATACCAAATGTCATATTGTAAGCCGCGTTTTTTGGATTTAATTAAAAACTCCCCTTTTTGATTCAGGGTTTCCAGATGTTGCGGCTGACGAATATCACGCTCATAAAAAGGCGAATGTTCCAGAAGCTGTCCGTAGTTACTCAAATATCTTTTCGGGAAACGTACAGGACTGAAACTTTCTATCACGAACAAGCGGTTGCTTGCGGTCTTAAATTCTATTTGATAAATAGTGCCGCGCGGCACTACGAGATAATCGCCGTAGTCAAAGGACAATTGCCCGTATTGCGTATGCAAAATACCTTCTCCTTCATGCACAAAAAGTACTTCATCTGCATCTGCGTTTTTGTAAAAATAATCCTTCATGCTTTGCTGCGGTGCGGCAAGGGAAAGCTGTACATCATTGTTGAACAAGACAATCTTTCTACTGTCTAAATAATCTGCCGCTGGCGGGATATGAAAGCCTTCAAAGCTGCGATGTTTTAGGATATTATCATGTGCAGGCTTGGGCGATACATCTATAGGCTCTTCGCAACGGATGATTTGCGTAGGCGGATGGATATGATAAAGCAAGGAATAATTGGAGGAAAAACCTTCCGTGCTGAAAAGCTGTTCCGAATATAACTTTCCTTCGGGGCTGCGAAATTGTGTGTGGCGCTTATGCGGTATTTGTCCGAGCTTATGATAATGTGGCATGATGGTTCTTATTTTAGAACAGCAAAATTAAACAATTGCCCTCTATGTTGGCGTGCTATAGGTGATGACGCTGGTCAGCAGACAGGTATTATCTGATCATTGAACGTTTCTATGCTGAGCGCATAAAGAAGAGTTATGTTTCTAAAAAGTGCTAATTTTTGTGGGTAAGAAGGTACAATCAAAAACCTTGCATCTTTATTTCTTTTGTGCCTTTTCGCGAAAACCGATACACAAAATCATCCTACAAAACAGTACCAATATTTTCCGCCCTAACTTGCATCCATGCCTAATCAACTTATCAACGAACAAAGTCTTTATCTGCAACAACATGCACATAATCCCGTGGATTGGCATCCGTGGGGCGATGAGGCTTTTGAGCTTGCGAAGCAGGAACATAAACCGGTCATCGTCAGCATCGGCTATGCGGCTTGCCACTGGTGCCATGTGATGGAGCGGGAGAGTTTTGAAGATGCCGAAACATCTGCCTATATGAACGAACATTTCATCAATATAAAAGTGGACCGGGAAGAACACCCCGACGTAGATCATCTGTATATGGATGCCGTGCAAGCTCTTACCGGTAGCGGTGGGTGGCCACTTAATGTGTTTGTAACACCGGAAAAAATTCCTTTTTACGGAGGCACCTACTTCCCTCCGAAACCTGCCTATAACCGCCCTTCATGGAACCAATTACTCCGGCGCATTCATGAGCTGTGGACGCAGCATCCTGAGGAAATCATTCGCCAGTCGGAGCAAATGACGGACTTCCTGAAAAACGCTTCTGACATTCGTTTGCCCGCCGCAGAGAAAGAATGGGATGACGAGGTATGTAGGGAAATGACGGCTTCGCTTTTAAAACAGTCCGATAAAAAAGACGGCGGCTTCGGTAACGCTCCGAAATTTCCGCAAACCATGGCGCTGCATTATTTACTGGAACATGCGCATTTTACCGCTGATGAAGAAGCAAAAAAACAAGCCTTACTGAGCCTGGATAAAATGATGAACGGCGGCATCTACGACCAATTGGGCGGCGGCTTTGCACGCTATAGCACCGATGCGCAATGGCTTGCTCCGCACTTCGAGAAAATGCTCTATGATAATGCCTTGCTGATAGCCTTGTACAGTACGGCGTACAGGCTTACAAAAAACGAGCGTTATAGGCAGGTGATTACCGAAACAATTGAATTTACAGAAAGAGAATTGAAAGATGAAAGCGGTATGTATTACTGCGCTCTGGATGCCGATAGCGAAGGCGAAGAAGGAAAATTTTATACATGGACATGGGAAGAATGGAAGGCGGTTTTTGAAGAAGAAGAGGAGCTAATCAACCAACATTTTGGTATCAAGCAAGAAGGAAACTGGGAGCATACCAATATTCTGCACATCGCAAAAACTAAAGAAACACTTGCATCTGAAACCGGCATTTCAGAAAAAATAATCGAAGAAAAAATCGCTGCGGCAAAACAAAAATTAACTGCGGCGCGTAGGGAAAAAACAAGACCGCTCACGGATGATAAAAGTCTTTTATCGTGGAATGCAATGATGAACATAGCACTGGTAAAAGCCTATGAAGCACTGGGCGAAAAAAGCTATCTGCAAAAAGCTGAAGAGCATCTTCATTTGTTGCTCGAAAAATTTCAACCGGAAGGCAAGCTGCATCATGTATGGAAAGCAGGGAAAGCCCGTATAGCAGCGAATCTGGAAGATTATGCTTTTCTCATCCATGCCCTATTGCAAGTGGCAAGCGCATCGGGAAATACAGAGCTGATTATAAAAGCAAACGATTACTGCGAACAAGTGCAAGATGCGTTTTTGCAGGAAGGCGGAATCCTGTTTTATTTCACATCAAAACAAACACCCCATTTGCCTATACGAAAGGTGGATTTGTATGATGGCGCTTTGCCTTCTGCGAATGCGGTGATGTGTCATAATTTGTTTTTACTGGGCAGCGTTATGGGCAGGACAGATTGGACGGAGCAGGGCTATAACATGCTGCAGCAGATGGCAACGGCTGCTAACCGGCACACCGTTTCATTTGCCTATTGGGCGTTGTTATTGCAGCGTTTTATAAAAGGATTTAAAACAGTGGTTATAGCCGGTGCGCAAGCAGACAACAAGCAGGAAGAACTGACGCAACAACTGCTTCCGCAGGCTATGATATGGCGCGTTTATAAAGAGGAAAATAAGATTCCTTTGCTGGCGTATAAGTATTTTTCGGGTGAAACCTATATATTTGTTTGCACGCAAGAAGTTTGTAGTGCACCGGTTACGGATGTGAAAGCGGCTTTGAAACTGGTGTGAATATTCGTTATCCGATTAAAAAAGCCAGAGCGTGAAGAACTATTTTTTTTACAACGCTTGCATTTTTGAAAAAATCTTTAAATATTGTGTGCGGTTTGAACACAAGAATGTGTTAAAACCAAAAATTTTACTTTTATTTGCCTAATTGCAAAAAACCAAACAATAACAGAACAAAGTATGAAACAACTTACCCTGAAGATTTCTGCTGTCGCTTTTTTAGCATTAGCTGCAAGTTGTGGTGGGAGTTCAGGTACAGGAGGTCAGTTGGTGGGTGCCAATAACACGCTCAACTATAAAGCCCCTGTTCCTCTCGGCATGGTATATGTCCCTACAGGCATATTAAGGATGGGCGCCAGCGATGAAGATGTTCGTGGTAGAAATGATGCCTTGCTGCGCACTACGCAGATAACGGGGTTCTATATGGACGCTACGGAAATTTCAAATGCAGAGTATCGTCAGTTTACCAACTCCGTTAGAGATTCCATAGCCCATACCATTTTAGGAGACTTCATAGATAATGAAGACGGCAGCCAAAGAATTGATTATCGGAAAAAAATCAACTACGGCAATCCGGATGTACAAGATCAGCTAATGGGTTTGTATCTTGATCCTACACAAACAGGATGGGGTAAAAAATTATTCGACAACTCCAAGCTGATGTATCATTACGAAACATTTGACTATGCAGCATCCGTAGCCAATCCCAATCAGCCGCAAACCAATTTTATCCGCAAGTATGATTTGAACATCTATCCGGATACTACGGTTTGGATTCGTCAGTTCAATTATTCCTATAATGAACCGATAGCACAACAATATAACTGGTTCCCCGCGTTCAACAATTATCCTGTAGTAGGGGTCAATTATTTTCAAGCATTGGCGTTTTGTAACTGGCGTACCAATCTTTGGAAGTCTGAACGTGAAAAGAACAAACAATATTTTGAAGGGGAATTCCGCCTACCTAATGAAATGCAATGGGAATGGGCAGCTCGTGGCGGACGTAATGAATCGCCTTTCCCTTGGGGCGGTCCTTATGTAGTGAACAAAAAAGGATGTTACCTGGCTAACTTCAAACCCCAACGAGGCAACTATGCGGCAGACGGAGGTCTTTACACCGTGCCCGTTGATCGCTACTGGCCTAATGATTACGGTTTGTATAACATGTCCGGCAATGTAAGCGAATGGACTACTTCCAGCTATAACGGTACCGCTTACCAAGCCGTAGCCGATATTAACCCCGAAATTCATACCCAGCTTCGTGAAAATGACCCTCAATGGCTTCGTCGTAAAGTAATACGCGGCGGCAGCTGGAGAGATGTACAATATTATTTGCAGGTGGGCACCAGAGATTGGGAATTTGCAGATACGGCTAAATCCTACATTGGTTTCCGTTGTATCTACGGACAAATCAACCAGGCTTTAACCAACAATAGATAATAAAACATTCTAAAACAATCATTTTAAACTAATCATTAGTAAATAATAATTAACATGGGTTCAATAGGGCTTTTTTTCGAAACTAAAAAAGGAAAATATTTCAAAAACCTCATCATCGGTTTAGGTGCTGCCGTGGTTTTGATTGGTGCATTAGCTAAGATCCAGCACTGGTCTTGGGCAGGCCCCGCACTTACTATCGGTATGTGTACTGAGGCATTCATCTTTGCTTTATTAGGCGTATTGCCTCCTCATAAAGATTACTATTGGGAAAGATACTATCCTAATCTGGATGAAAATCCACACGTGGAAGCCTATAGAAAAGGTCAAAAAGGCCAAGCTAAATTGGGTACCTCCGCTTCAAGATCCTTAGATCAAATGCTTGAAGATGCTCAAATTACTCCGGCTAACTTAGGCAAGCTGAATGACAATTTCCAGAAATTCGGACAGGTGGTAAGTCAGGTGAAGGATATTACAGAAGTTACCTCTGCTACCAATGCTTATTCTCAAAGCGCCCGTGAAGCTGCCAATGCGTTGGGTGAAATGAAGAGTACCTTCCAAGGTGCTGCCAACACTATGAATTCCTTCAACAACGCTGCGGATGATACTGCTAAATTCCATCAGCAAGTGCAAGTGTTGTCTAAAAACTTAGGCTCTTTAAATCAAATTTATGAAGTAGAGCTTCAGGATGCCAACAATCATTTGAAAGCGATGAACAAATTCTATAGCAATCTGGTATCTGCTTCCGATGCGATGGCATCCAGCGCTACCGATGCAGTAGCCGCTAAAGAGCAAATCGCTATGCTGTCCAATAATCTGACCAAATTGAACCAGATTTACGGCAACATGCTTTCTGCGATGCAGGGTCGTTAAGAGCTAAGCCGATTGCGGCCTTATCGAAGGAATGAAAATAATATTTTAGAACAACTAATAAATAAACTCACAGGATGTCTCTACCTAAAGAGCCTCGGCAGTTAATGATTAACCTGATGTACCTGGTACTGACGGCGATGCTTGCGTTGAACGTATCATCAGAAATCTTGCATGCCTTTAAAACAATTAATGAGAGTATCAGTTCGTCTAACAGTTCCATCAAAGACAAGAACGATAAAATCTATAAGAATTTGAGCGAGTTAGCTGCCGACCCCGTAAAAGGTAAAAACGCAAAGCCGTTCAACGACAGAGCGGAAGAAGCTAAAGCAGCCTCTGAAGAACTGATTAAATATCTGGAAGATTGGAAGACAAGAATGATTGATGCCACCGGCGGTTACGAAATCGGACCGGACGGCAAGCAGGAAATCAAAGGACAAAGCGATATTGATGCCTCTACCAGATTGCTTGTGGACGGAAAAGGCGGTGATACCGTAAAACAAAAAATCACAGATTTACGCAAACTCTTATTGAGCTTGGTTCATCCGGGAAATCCCGAAGAATTTGCCCAGCAAATGCCGTTGAACATAGCTGAAGTGGAGAAAAACGATAATAATCCTACAGCAGACTGGAAAGTAGCTTATTTCCATAACATGCCTACAGTAGCGGTGGTTACGCTGATGTCTAAGTTTCAAAATGATGTGCGCAACAGTGAGGCTATGGTGGTGAACCGCCTGATTGAAGAAGCCGGCGAAAGTGATTTCAAGTTTGATGAAATGACTGCGATTGCCGTTCCTAAAAACAGCTATGTATTAGCTGGTCAGCAAGTGGAAGCAAGCATTATGCTCGCTGCCTATAACAAAGCGGTAAACCCTGAAGTTTCCTCAAGCAGCGGGCGGATTACCAAAGTAGAAAACGGAGTAGCAAGCTGGGAAACAGTTGCCTCCGGTGTAGGGTTGCAAACCGTTAAAGGTACCGTAAGTATCAACATGGGTGGTGGTAAAAGCGAAACTCGGTCTTACGAATTTCAGTACATGGTAGGTTCTACAGGCGCCTCCATTCAGTTAGATAAAATGAACGTATTCTACATTGGTGTACCCAACCCTATAACGGTGAGCGCTGCCGGTTATTCTATAGAAGATATATCTGTGGCTATTCCAGGTGCTACCATTACACCTAAAGAAAAAGGACATTACGATATCATGGTAACTAAACCCGGAAAAGTAACGGCATCTATCAATGCTAAAACCGCAAAAGGCATGGAATCAGTAGGCTCTATGGAAATAAGGGTGAAGACCATTCCAGATCCTGTAGGTAAAGTTGCCGGCAAAACCGGCGGTACGATTCCTGCGGCTACGTTCAGAGCACAAGCAGGTATTGTAGCAGCGTTGGATAATTTTGATTTTGACGCTAAATTTATTGTTACAAGCTATGAAATGAGCTGGCTGCCTAAACGGGGCGAATATCAAACCGCAGGCATAGTGAATTCGGCTTACTTCAAAAATAATCCACTTATTTCGGATTATATGAAAAAAGCCAGTATCGGAGATAAAGTGTTTATTGAGAACATTAAAGCACGCGGACCTGACGGAAGGACCCGTTCATTAAGTTCTATTGTATTAACCTTAAATTAATTAACTTAGCAAATAAGCCTAAGGACCATGAATATTTTGAATCTAAAAAAGTTCGCGACATTATCAATTTGTGTTTTGGCAGGATATGCCTTACATGCTCAGAATGTAATGGATCAGCCAGTCTCGTCTAATGCTGACGAACCAGTCATCACTGGTTGGTCTCCGGCCTTAGTGAGGGACGGAGTATATGATAAGACACCTCACGTCAATCGCCCTCTTGCTTGGCAGCCTATCAGAGAAGCCGACATCATGTGGAAAAAACGTGTATGGCGTGAAATTGGTACCCGCCAAAGGCAAAATATGGCATTTCGCTACCCCGGCGATGAACATACTGGTGGCGGTATGTTTATAGAAATCATTCTGGATGCTTTGAAAAAAGGCAAAATTAAAGCCTATGCTGTAACAGATGACCGTTTCACTACGGCATTGACCAAAGAGCAAATTATAGAAATGACTCAGGGACGAGTGGATTCTACGCCCGTAGAAGATCCCATTACCGGTGAAATTACGATGACGGTTGTCAGAAGAGATTTTAATCCTGATGTGTTTACCAAATTTAGACTGAAAGAAGATTATATTTTCGACCGCAATCTCGGTAGAATGGTGGTTCGTATAATTGGTATGGCGCCAATTATGGATATTTATGAAGATGATGGTACCTACCGTACTTCTGCACCTAAGTTCTGGTTATATTATCCTGAAATTAGAGAGCTACTTGCTCAGTACGAAGTATTTAATCCGGAAAATGATATTGCGAGAATGAACTGGGATGAGTATTTTGAAAACAGGTTTTTCTCCAGCTACGTGATTAAAGTAAGCAATCCGTTCGATAACACGTTCCGTCAAATGAACATGTCTGATATGGATGCGCTTTATGAAGGACAGCGCGTAAACGAAATGCTTTTTAATAAAGAACACGATATGTGGGTTTATTAATACGGAATACACATGAAATTTATGAAACGTCATGATGGAACATCATGACGTTTTTGTTTTTCATCGTTTATCTTGCAGCGCAAAAATATATACACATGGTATCCAACCCGCCTCGCATCGAAGTCTGCTTATCTCCTGCTTTACTGCATTTGTTTGATACGAAGAATACGATTGTGGTGATTATTGATGTTTTTCGGGCTACCTCTACCATAGCCGCTGCGCTGCATAATGGCGCTACCTGTATTGTTCCCGTAGCTTCTGTAGAAGAATGTATCCAACAAGGCAGTGAAATTGCCAACAGCCTTACCGCCGGTGAGCGGGATGGGAAAATTGCACCGGGCTTATCCTATGGCAATTCCCCTTTAGAATACCCTGCTGAGTTTATTAAGGGTAAAACGCTGGTGCTGACCACTACTAACGGCACGCGTCTGCTCCACATGGTGCAAGATGCGGAAGCAATCATTACCGGCTCTTTTTTGAATCTTAGCGCCGTATGCGATTTCCTGGTCCTGCAACGGAAAAATGTGCTTTTAGGATGTGCCGCCTGGAAAGACCGTTTTAATATGGAAGACAGTTTATTTGCCGGCGCAGTGGTCAATAGCGTAAAAAATCATTTTACCATTCAGTGCGACAGCGCCAGGGCGTGTAGTGAATTGCACAAGGCTTCTAAAGGAAATTTTCTTGATTTTCTTATAGACAGCTCTCATTATAGGAGGCTTTCCGGATTTGGATTGCAGAAAGATCTGGCCTATTGCACTACCCCCGACCTTCATCCTGTGGTGCCCATCCTTAGGGAAAATAAACTGGTGATTTATAGGGAAACGTTTTCGTCTTTTTAGCGCATGTCAAAACGGATTATATACTGCCTTCTTCCGCTGCTATTTCATAAATAACCTGCAAAACGGTTTCGCCTACGGCTTTCAACGTATTGCGGTCAATGATGCTCATATCATCCTGATGCGTGTGCCAATGAGGAGCAAAACTTTTTTCAGAATTTGTTTGGAGATTGATGATGTCTATCGTAGGTATCTTGGTCAATTCGTTTACAAATACATGATCATCGGTAATAGCTGGTCCGTTTTCATAGGGGAAATAGGATGAATAGCCCGCTGCACCCGCTGCTTTCCATACTCTTTGTTGCACGGCAGGTGCGTACTGTGTTGAAAATCCTTCGAGCGGGAAGCGCGCATTGCGAGCGCCTACCATATCCAGCAAAATGCCGAACGAGGCGGTATAGCCCGGTATATGCGGGTGCTTAGCCCAGTATTGTGTGCCAAGTGCATAACTGTCGTCCCCCCATTCTGTTTTGCCATAATCCTCTACATCCGTAAGGAGGATATCTATGCCGAGATGCTCGGGTAAGGGCTGGCTTTGTATCTGGCGGGCAAGCTCTAAGAGTACCGCTACGCCGCTACCGCCGTCATCTGCCGCAAGGATGGCTTTATCACGATGGTCTATATCCATATCTGCCCAGGGACGACTGTCCCAATGAGCCAACAGCAAGATACGCTTAGTCGCTTGGGGATGGATGGTGCCTATGAGGTTGATACAAGGCAATATTTTTCCATTACCTGCCTTCACTTCTGTTTTTTGTATATAAACGGTATCGCAATGAGCGTTTAGTTTTTCCGCCATCCAGGCAGCGGCATGTTGTTGTGCAGGTGTACCGGGCACGCGCGGTCCGAAGCTGAGTTGTTTTTCTATATAGCTATAGGCAGAGTCTGCATTAAAAACAGGTTTGGCAATCGTTTTGTTTTCAGTCTGGCTGTCCTCATTTTGTTCGTTCTTAGGCTCCTCTTTACAAGCCCCTATACATAACGCGATGGAGAGAAATATTGCTGTCAGTTTACCGGAATACATAAAATAAAAATGCCTTGACACAAATGAATGGCAAGGCAAAATAACTTAAAGTTTTGACTTGGAGCGGAGCTTATTCTTGTTTTAGCTTTATCTCTTCAGCTTGCTGCACTTCTCTGTCGCCGGATTCATTATTATGTACAAAGGCTACAATGTTCAAATTGTCCACATTCCAATCTTTACCTTCGGGTACTTTATAGCGAAAAGACTTGATGAACACTCGTCCCGCTTTTATTTCAGAAATATCTTTCAATATCTGATCACCCGTAGTTGCCGTAACCATATCTCTGAGTACGTGCATATGTACGTAGTCCGTCATTATATTGCCTTTTTGGTCTTCTTGAGCATCTATAATATTGTCTTCCGTAATCATGATACTTAAATTTTGCGTTTTATTCGTAGGTACGGTATAAGCGCCTTTTACGGTAATGATATAATCATTAGATTCAGCATCGTAGGTTGAGGTAATGGTTAAATTTAGTGAAGCAGGTTTGCTCATGCGTTCATCAGCAAAGACAGACCATTTTAATCTGAATATGGATAAATAAACATTATCCTGTTTGGTACGGTCAAAACATGCGGCAGGTTTAGCTTCGGGTTCTCCAAAATAGCTGCTAAAAAGGTTGGCTGCAAAATTCGTCTGGAAATTATATTTAGATTCTTCCAAAGGATCGGTTAGCTTGCCCGCATGAAGACCAATTGCAATCAACCGGCCGGGATATTTATCTTCTATTTCCTTTAACCTCATAGCTCCATCAGGGCAGTTTGGACATTGCACTCCGGTAGCTTCTTCTGCTAAAACATTTCGTGGTTCTTGGCTTTCTACATTCGCTACATAGGTCGTATCAAACCAAACCTGACCACTCCCCGCCGTATTCAACGGTATTTTCTCCGTACACGAAACCAGCGCCACAGCTGTGCAAAACGCAACAAAAATAAGATGTTTCTTCATGTAAAATTTTGAAATTGAAACAACGAATTTAAGTATTTTTTTATTCTGCCAATACAGGAAATACCCCTTGTAAATTGCTAACTTGTATCTTTACCATCAACATTTTTTTGACAATGGAAGAATCTAAAAGACAACGACAGGTGGCTCAGCTGGTGCTGGAAGAAATGAGCGATATTTTTCAGCGAGAAGGCATCAATGTGATAGACGGCGGAATGGTGTCCGTTTCCAAAGTAACCATCACTCCGGATTTGCTGGAAGCGCGTATTTTTCTGAGCTTGTTTAAGATAAATAACCCCGAAGGGCTGATGCAGCAAATCAAAGAACGGACAAAAGAATTTCGCAACTTGCTGGGCATGCGTGTAAGGAATCAATTGCGCCGCATACCCGAGCTACATTTTTTTACCGATGATACGCTGGAATATGTGGACAAAATGGAAACCCTTTTTAAGCAGATTCGTGAAGAACGGGAGTCCAAAGAAAAAAAGGATGAATAGCGGAAAAAATAAAAACTCCTTTTGTTGGTATTAATAAGACAATTAGCCTGGCGGTATTTAAAAGGAAAAGGTACAGCGAATGCCGTTCCTGTGCTGTCGCGCATCAGCATGGCAGCCATAGCTGTGGGCGCTTGCGCCATGATGGTTTTGTTTTCCGTATTCAATGGTTTCAGCTTGCTGATAAAAGATCTTTACAAGGCTTTTTATCCCGATATAAAAATCACGGCGGCAAAAGGTAAATTTTTTTCGGCGCAGGAAGGGCAAATGCAGCGATTGTACAAGGTGCAGGGCATTTCTCATATCAGCAAAGTAATAGAAGATAATGTATGGCTGAATGCCAATGGCGAGGATATGATCGCTACGCTGAAAGGTGTGGATACCGTTTATCCTTCTGTAAATGATTATGAACAGTATGTTTTTGACGGCGACAGGCAGGTGCGCACCGCCCCCAATCATACTACGATAGTAGGCTTGCACATAGCCAATAAATTGGGTTTGCAACCGCAGAATGTGTTCAGCAAACTCACTGTTTTTTACCCCAATCCGAAAATCGAAAACCCTATATTAAATCCCGCTTCGGCTTTGCAGTCCGTTCATCTGGATGTAGGCGGTGTGTTTCGGGTGCAGGATGAGTTTGACAGCCGTTATGCTCTGGCACCTTTGTTCGTAGCGCAATCGTTGTTTTTGCAGGAAGGACATTATTCTTCTTTAGAAATCCGTTTGCAGGAAAATGCCGCCGCCGAAAAAATAAAAAAATCCCTGCAGCAAATTTTCGGTAAGGATTATCTGGTTGCCACTCGCTATGAGCAAAATAAAACGCTCTATATGGTGATGAAAACAGAGAAATGGGCGGTCTATGCCATTTTATTGCTGGTGCTGATTATTGCTTCGTTCAATATGGTGGGGGCGCTCACACTGCTGGTACTTGAAAAAAGAAAAGACATAGCCATTCTGAGGGCGATGGGTGTAACGCCTTCTGCCGTCAGAAAAATATTTATGGCGGAAGGAGTTTTATGGGCGTTCATAGGCGGACTGGCAGGCGTATTGTTAGGTATCTTGCTCTGCATAGGGCAGCAGCAGTTTCAATGGATAAAACTACAAGGAGCCTTCATTGTGGAGGCCTATCCTGTGGTGATGCACGTTAAGGATGTGCTACTCATCTTCATCACCATTCTCGTCATCGGCTTATTGGCAGCCTGGTATCCGGCTATGCGGGCTACACGGGTAGAAGACCTTAGCCTCAAAGCAAGTTAAGGCTCAGCATAAAATCGGTTTTAACTCGCACATACAAAGACCAGACTGGTTGTACTAATCGTATTATTTCAGGTAATTTTTTTGGAGGAAGCCGATATGGTGAAGATTGTGTCCTACAGTCATAAAGCCGATGGCATTCGGAGTGAAATATACGTTATTCGCTCTTGCTTTAAAATGGAGCATTTCTTCTGTCATAGATGCAAATAAGGCTATGGTAGCGGTTCTTACGGCAATGTATTCTTCTTTTAAATCTACAAGCGAAAGCGGAATTGCCTTCAAGGATCGGATATAATCATCTTGTTCGAAACCTGCCAGTTCGGTAGCATCAAACCGTGAAAAACGTAAAGCCCTATAGGTATAGACGCGTTCGCAATCTATGATATGCCTTATCACTTCATTGGTCGTCCATTTACCGGCCGCATAGGCGCGGTTTTCTTGTTCAGGGGTTATCTGCTCAAAAATAGCCAGTGTGGCTTCTCTACTGTTTTTCAGCTCGGCAAGTAAATTATCGCTGGGCACAAGATCGAAGAAATAATGGCAATATTCCGGAGCTTCTTGGTAAATGGCAGGATTTTGCATTTTGGCTGGTGTGCTTAATTTTTCAAAATAGGAAAAAGGTTGCATCTTTTTATCTTCATTATACTTGCATTTTGGTTTACTTGCAGTTTTCTTCTCTTACAAAATAAGGCCCATAAAGTTTAAGGTAGGTAGAAATTGTAGTTTTACGCCCAATCGCTACATGGTGTTCAACAGAAACGGCATCAAAAAAGAAATTCAGGGCCAGGGTAATACATACAGGCTTCCCGTTTAATGTACCGGATTCCCATGTAGGCATACTACTTATTACTTTTCTTATTTCATGCTGAAAAACTACCTCAGAGGAATCAGTAAAATGTATATTAGATACTTTGCCCAAAGTATCAATAGTAAACTGTGCTTTTACAAAAACATCAAGCTTCTTATCCTTAACCTTTTGAGGATATCTTACATTTTGATAAAAGAAATTTTGAAGATCAAAAGTGGGCTTAGGAGCCATGATCCTAAAAGTGTCTGCCTTCACATTTTCAATAGGAGACTTTGGTAATTCAAAAATAATAGGCAGGCTATAATATACATTTACGGGCTTGCCGTTTTGTTTACCCGGCTCCCATTTAGGCATCATACTAACTACTCGGACACTTTCAGTATCCAATGCAGGGTGTACGGAGCGGACAATTTTTATATCTTTTATAGCACCGATAGAATCTACTATAAACTTTAGTACTACTTTGCCTTCTGCATTTTGTTCTTTTGCGAGGAGCGGATATGTTAAGGTAGTATGTAAGTAATCGGAAATGTTAAAGCTGGGTTTGGGCATCTGTTCTACATAGGAATATATCTCTTGAGCTTTCGTCGCTTGATTTAAGCCCAATAAAAATAATGCTATGCAAATCCATTTGTTTTTCATAGGCTTAAAATTATTAAAAGCAAATTGACAATGCAAACGCACCTCATATTTTAAACGATATATTCACCATCCATAAGAAAACCGAGAATATTTCGATAAACTTAGTATAGGGGGTTCTTGTAATCCAAATTCAATAACAAGCATCTGCCTAAGCTAACAAAAAAAACCTCGAAAACACTATGTATTCGAGGTTTGTATTAGAATATGATAAGCTATCAATCTTCCATCAAAAAAGGATAGCGATAATCCGTAGCAGGCACCAGCGTTTCTTTCACCGTTCTTGCGCTGAGCCAGCGGTAGAGATTGAGTTGCGAACCAGCCTTATCATTCGTGCCGGAAGCACGAGCGCCACCAAACGGCTGCTGTCCTACAACGGCTCCTGTAGGTTTATCATTGATATAAAAATTACCTGCCGCATTCACCAGTTTGCTCGTCATGGTTTCGATGGCATAACGGTCGTTGGAGAAGATGGCTCCCGTGAGTGCATAAGGCGAAGTGCTGTCCACCACATCCAGTGTAGCTTCCCATTGTTCTTCTTTATAGACATAGATCGTCAGCACCGGTCCAAAGAGTTCTTCACACATGGTTACATATTTAGGGTCGGAAGTTTCGATGAGTGTAGGCGCTACAAACCAACCTTTTTTCTTATCGCAGGTACCGCCACAGAGGATCTTCGCTTTGCCCTTGCTGTTGGCTACACCGTCAATATATTTTTTCAGGCTGTTGAAGGATTTTTCGTCTATTACTGCATTGATAAAATTGCTAAAATCATCTACTACGCCCATCTTCATGGTTTTGATTTCTGCGATGAGTTTTTCTTTTATTTCTTTGGCAAGATTAGAAGGAAGGTAAGCGCGGGAAGCTGCAGAGCATTTTTGCCCTTGATATTCAAAAGCGCCACGTGCCAAAGCTGCTACTACTGCGTCCACATCGGAATTGGGGTGTACGAATACGAAATCCTTACCCCCGGTTTCGCCTACAATGCGCGGATAAGTTTTGTATTTCGCAATATTGTTGCCTATGCTGCGCCACATTTCTTGGAATACGCCGGTAGAGCCTGTGAAATGCACTCCTGCGAAATCAGGATGTGCAAAACATATTTCTCCAATTACCGGTCCCGGAGGATAGACGAGGTTGATAACACCTGCGGGCAGTCCGGCTTCCATCAATATTTCCATAAATACGCTTGCGGAATAGATTTGCGTATTCGCAGGTTTCCACACTACCACATTGCCGCACATAGCCGCCGATGTAGGGAGGTTGCCACCGATAGCAGAAAAGTTGAAAGGAGTTACTGCCAGTACAAACCCTTCCAGCGGACGATATTCCAAACGGTTGTGCATGCCCTTGGGCGAAAGCGGTTGTTGTTTATAAATTTCGGTAAGGTAATGCACATTGAAACGCAAGAAATCAATAAGCTCGCAGGCGCTGTCTATCTCTGCCTGATAGGCATTTTTGCTTTGCCCCAGCATGGTAGCGGCATTCATTCTCCAGCGGTATTTGGTAGCGAGGAGATCTGCGGCTTTTAAGAAAATAGCGGCACGATGTTCCCATTGCATATTCGCCCAATTGGTGCGGGCGGCAAGCGCTGCATCTATTGCTTTTTTTACATGGGTTTTATCGCCTGCGGAGAAATGGCCTAAGAGATGCGCGGTTTCGTGTGGCGGACGAATTTCTTTCTTGTCTTTCGTACGCACTTCTTTACCGCCGATATACATGGGGATGTCGCGTTTCTGCGCTTTCATTTCGGCAAGGGTGTTTTGCAAAGAGATGCGTTCGGGAGAGCCGGGAGCATAGTTCAAAACCGGTTCGTTCTTAGGTTCTGCAAAATGGAAATAGGCGTTATGCATAAATGGTTATTTATGATTTATAAAAAATTGGTGCAAAGGTAGGGCTTATAGTTGATTGGTCGCATAGCAGACGCACGTAGAACGATAGCCTGAGTTTTCAACTTTCTTTTTAAACAAGATAGAAGCCGTATTTTTACCCTTCATTCCATTTCATCATGAAGTCAATTATAACCGTTTCCACTGCATTATTCCTTATGAGTATATCCGCTAAGGCACAAGAGTTTAAAGGCACGTATCCGCCTACCGTCAAGACAGATCAGACAGATAATTTCTTTGGCACTGCCGTAGCTGATCCTTATCGCTGGCTGGAGGACGACCGCAGTGCGGAAACCAATGAGTGGGTAAAAAAAGAAAATAAAGTAACCAATGCCTACCTCTCCCAAATTCCTTTTCGCGAAGCGATAAAAGCACGTTTGACCGAACTCTGGAATTATGAAAAATATTCCGCCCCGTTTAAAGAAGGAAACTATACCTATTTCTTTAAAAATGACGGTTTGCAAAATCAATCCGTGCTTTATAGGCAAAAAGAAGACGGAGCTACAGAGGTTTTTCTGGATCCCAATAAATTTTCCAAAGACGGCACTACCTCCCTTTCCGGAATACAATTCACCAAAGACGGTTCGCTTTGTGCCTATCAGATTTCCGAGGGGGGCAGTGATTGGACGAAGATCATCAT
>JAEZZY010000022.1 GCA_023418315.1 Bacteroidota bacterium | reverse complement strand
CCGCGGGGGGCAGTGATTGGACGAATATCATCATCCTTGATGCAGAAACAAAAAAACGACTGGATGATACGTTGACCGATGTGAAATTCAGCGGTGTTTCCTGGAAGGGCAATGATGGATTTTACTACAGCAGTTATGACAAGCCCAAAGAAGGAAGTCAGCTTTCCGGCATGACGGATAAACACAAACTTTATTACCATAAACTGGGAACACCGCAAAGCCAAGATGCGTTAATCTTTGGCGGTGAAGAAACGCCCCGCCGTTATGTAGGCGGCTACGTAACCGAAGATGAAAATTTCCTCATCATCAGCGCAGCAAATGCCACCTATGGCAATGAGCTGTATCTTCAAAACCTTACTATGAGTCGCGCGCCGATCATCCCCGTGGTTACAGGATTTGCCTATGAGCAGGATGTAATTTATGCACAGGACGGGCAGCTTTATATCCTCACCAACCAAAACGCGCCCAATAAAAAATTAGTAACCGTAAACGGTGCTAACCCCAAGCCGGAAAACTGGAAAGACCTGATACCCGAATCCCAATTTCCGCTAAGCGTGAGCACTTGCGGGGGTAAGCTCTATACCAAATACATTAAAGATGCGGTTTCCGAAGTGTATCAGTATAGCCTGGACGGCAAGCAGGAGCGAAAAATTGAATTGCCCGGCTTAGGCAGCGCAGGTGGTTTTTCAGGAAAGAAAGAAGAAAAAGAACTTTATTATTCTTTCACTTCCTATGTTTATCCCACTACTATTTTCAAATACGATATTGCTACGGGGCAATCCTCCGTTTATAAAAAACCCTCTTTAAAATTCGACCCTTCGCAATATGAAAGCAAACAAGTTTTTTATCCTTCCAAAGACGGTACGCGCATCCCTATGATCCTTACCTATAAAAAAGGCATCGTACAAGATGGTAAGAATGCGCTCATGCTCTACGGCTATGGCGGATTCAGCATCAGCCTCACGCCTTCCTTCAGCGTCAGCAATCTCGTATTTATGGAAAACGGCGGTATCTATGCAGTGGCCAACCTGCGTGGCGGCGGTGAATATGGAGATGAATGGCATAATGCGGGTACGAAGATGAACAAGCAAAACGTATTTGACGATTTTATAGCCGCAGCGGAATACCTCATTCAGGAAAAATATACAACCAAAGACTACCTGGCTATCTCAGGCGGCTCTAACGGCGGCTTGCTCGTCGGGGCCTGTATGACGCAGCGTCCTGATCTGTATAAGGTTTGCTTCCCGGCGGTAGGTGTGCTGGATATGCTGCGCTATCACAAATTCACTGCGGGCGCGGGATGGGCTTATGACTATGGTACGGCAGACGACAGCAAGGAAATGTTTGACTATCTCTATCGTTATTCACCGGTGCATAATGTAAAACCGGGTACTTGCTATCCGGCTACGATGATTTTTACCGGCGACCATGACGACCGTGTAGTGCCGGCACATTCATTTAAATTTGCTGCTGCTTTGCAAAACGCCCAAAGTTGTCCGAAACCCACGTTGATACGCATAGAAACCAAAGCGGGACACGGAGCAGGAAAACCTACTGCGATGCTTATCGAAGAGCAAAGCGATAAATGGGCGTTTATGTTGTATAATATGGGGCTGAGTTATAAGAAGCGATAATGTATTTATCCTATGGCTTCTTAATAATTAACCAATCCTTTCTAATTGTTTATCCTATTTTTGATAAAATAACTTTTCTGAAAAATGAGTAACTACGAACCAAACAGAGAAACCTACATGAATGCGGAAGTAATCAGCAGCCATACCGGCTCCAAAAGCATAGCCAAGAGTTTTATGGCAAATGTCTTTATGTGGATGTTCGCAGCACTGGCACTTTCGGCTGCTTTTGCCTATATGTTTGCTGCCAATACACAATGGCTTTCTTACCTTATAAATGCCGAAGCCGGCAAGCTGAATATGCTGGGATGGGTAGTGATGCTGGCACCTATAGGCTTTGTGATGTTGATGTCTTTTGGGTTTGCACGATTGAGCGCGCCTGCTATCACAGGATTGTTTCTGCTTTATGCTGCTATCAACGGGATCAGCTTTAGCTTTATCCTCATGGCTTATACCACGAGTTCCATTATCGGATGTTTCTTATCTGCGGCGGCTATGTTCGGCATCATGGCGGTGATGGGCTATACTACGGATAAAGACCTTACCGGCTTCGGAAGAATCCTCACCATGGGTTTGATAGGAGTGCTGGTAGCTATGCTGATTAATATGTTTATGAAAAGCGATGCTATGGGCTATATCATCAGCATCATAGGGGTAATGGTCTTTACCGGGCTTACTGCCTATGATGTTCAAAAACTGAAACGTATCGGTGCAGGTATAGAATTTGAAGGCACGCAAGCTGCAGGTGTTCGTAAACTGGCTGTTATGGGTGCGTTGAGCCTTTATCTGGATTTCATCAATATTTTCCTTTTCTTGCTTCGTTTATTCGGTGGCAGAAGGGATTAACGGAATGCGGTTTTAGGAAAAAAGTGAACCGGTTTGTACAAATGATGCTATAAGGCATCCACATCAAATAAGATTTGCACATGGGTAAAGCCCCTTTTGGAAGTGATGTTTTGTCTTTCTGAAAGGGCTTTTGCTTTTACCCGTTCGATCAGTCCTAAATCTCTCGGCGGACATTTCAGCCATATTTCCTGTACAAAAAAATTACGCACTTTGCTCACCAGCGCCGGCGCCGGTCCTTGTACCATTATTCCTTCCATCGTGTTCAATGCTTCTGCCATTAAGGTAGCGGCGGCAATGCAGGTAGGCTCGTCTTTATGTTTGAAGATGATTTTTATAGAGCGGCTAAAGGGCGGATAAGCAAAATGTTGGCGATAGCTGATTTCTTTTTCGTAAAAAGCAGATACGTTGTGCTGCTGCACCCACCTTAGCACCGGATGTTCTATATTGTACGATTGTATCAATACCTTTCCTTCGCCATCGTTTCTGCCGGCTCTTCCGCTTACTTGTTCCATCAGTTGAAAGGCGCGTTCATTCACCCGGAAATCGGGATAGCTGAGCAGGCTGTCTGCATTGAGGATTCCTACGAGCGCTACATTGGCAAAATCAAGTCCTTTTACTACCATTTGTGTTCCCACCAGCACATCAATAGTGCGTTTTTCCAATTTTTCCAGAAGCTGGGGCATGCTGTGTTTCCCACGCATACTGTCTATGTCCATACGCGCCACACGTGCTTTCGGGAAGAGCTGTTGTACTTCTTCTTCGACGCGCTCGGTGCCAAAGCTTTTACTTTGTAAGCGGTTGCTGCCGCAATTGAGGCAGGTATGCAGCACGGTGGCTTTTAAACCGCAGTAATGACAATGCAGTTTGTCAGAACTTTTATGGTAAGTAAGCGCTACGGAGCAATTTTTGCAATGTGGCACCCATCCGCATACGGTGCAAAGCTGAAAAGGTGCATAGCCTCTTCTGTTCTGAAACAAAATAATCTGTTTGCGGCGCTCCAAAGCCTCAATCATTGCTTGCCGCAGTTGGGGTGTGATGAGTTTAATCTGTTGTGCCCGCATCTGCTCCAGCGATTTTGCATTTACCAGTTCTATCTGTGGCATCTTCACACCTTTATAGCGTTCGTGCAAACAGCTATAGGCATATTTGTTTTGCTTGCTGTTGTATAGGCTTTCCACCGAAGGCGTAGCGGAGCCGAGTATCACTTTTGCCTGATGAAGAGCTGCCAGATAGATAGCCGCATCACGGGCATGAAAGCGTGGAGCCGGGTCTTTCTGTTTGTAGGAAACATCATGTTCTTCATCTACGATAATCAAGCCCAGCTTATCATAAGGCAGCCAGAGCGCGGAACGTGGGCCTACTACTATTTTGTACTTATGGTTCTTTACATGTTCCCAGATTTCTACGCGTTCATTATTGCTAAAGCGACTGTGATACACGCCAAGTTCTTCTCCGAAATACCCGTACAGTCTGCTCACCAGTTGGGTAGTAAGCCCTATTTCCGGCAGGAGGAGTAAGGCTTGTTTTCCTTCGGCTATGCACTCTTTTATTTTATGAATATAGAGAAGGGTTTTTCCGCTGCCGGTTACACCTTCCAGCAATACCACATTCTTTTCTTGCAAACCGTTATTCAGGCATGTCAATGCCTGTTGTTGCGCTTCGGTAAACACAATCTCCTGCGCGGCTTCCTTGTCGGGAATGAGGATGCGGTCGGTTTGTTTTTGCTCTATGATAAAGATTCCTTTCTCGCATAGGGATTTCAATTGAGTGCTGCTTGCATCGGCACGTTCCAGCAGATCCTGCTGCTTCACTATGTTGCTTTTTGCTGCCAGCTCCATATACGACAGCAAGATGGATTCTTGTTTGGGCGCGCGTTTCAGGCTTTCAAACAATTCATGCAATGCCGTTTCATTTTGGTAAGAAGAAGCTAAGGAAACGATATTTTCTTTTTTAGGTTTATAGGTAGGCTGCAGGCTATCATGGATGAAGACTGCTTCATTTTCCAACAATTCTTGGAGCACGGCATTCATGTTTTTTTCACCCACTATAGCACGCAGTTCGGTGATGTAAATTTCTTTGCGCACTTCCAGCGCATCGATAGCAAGAAAGCCCGTATCGCTCCAGTTTATTTGCTGCGGCCGGTCGTCATTAAGGGTTAGTTTGGTTTCGTGGCTTAACTTCAAATGTGCGGGTAATGCGGCATTCATCACCTCGCCGGGGGTAGCCATATAGTAATGCATTATCCAGTTCCAGAAGCGCAATTGTATTTCATTGACCACCGGAAGCTCGTCCAATAATTTCTTTATAGGCTTTACCTGATACACTTCCGGTTTATCATTGTGCAGGGTGGCGATGATGCCTGCGTATTGTTTGTTCTTTCCCAGCGCTACTTCCACACGCATTCCTTTTTGTAAAACGGGTTGCAGGGGTTCGGGGATACCATAGGTGAGCATCTGCGGAAGGTTGAGCGGCAAGATGATATCGGCATATTTATAGCCGTTCGGAATATCGGGCGCTGCAAACAGGGAAGGCATAGTGCGCAAGTTAGGATAAACCGTGGAACAGTAAAATTGGGTAGTTTATACGGGGGTGAAAATGGAGGAAACGATAAATAAAAATTGTGCGATGACCCAAGTGTACGCATAAAATTTAAAAGCGCGGTATATGAAAAATACTGGAGAGAGTGCAAATCGTAAACAAATAACGCATTGCTTTCTTCTTTCTTGAAGAAGCTTAGCATTAAAGCCTCTTTACTCAGTAACGCACCAAATCTAATCCTACTCCCTTTTTAAGGTTGCCTCTGTTGCAGAATTAAAACGAACTATTTTTTTCCAGTCAATTTCTCCATTTTCCTTACAAAATTCGTTAGAAAACTCTCTGGTAAATTTGTTTATCATTTGAGAATACGATTTTATAAAGTCGTCATTCTTTTCTTTTGCTTTATACCCAAGCGGCTCAATAATTTCAGTATAAAGCTCTGTATTTCCTGAAATAAATTCCCAAAATCGTTGTCCACAGAATTTAAAATAATCTCCTTTGTCGGGTTGATTGTCCCGACCATAGCAACAACCGTTCACAGCAACGATGTTAAGTTGAGAATTGCTTGTTCGTAATGTTTTTTTTGCCGTTTTAAAATCTGCGATCATTTTGGCAATTTGTGAACTATTGCCCCAATTAGGGCCGGATTTAATTGTTACAATATTTCGCACACCATTGTTGTCAAACTCTATATCCACGCCAATTATCCCTGACTTTTTACCATTATAAACCTTTCCATTTATAAATATGGCAAGACCTTCTAACCAATCACCAAAAATTGTTTCTTCGTTTGATGAAATATGTGCATCCACGATACCACGAACAATTTGTTCGGCCGTCAAAACGTATTTGGCTTTGAATAAGTATGGATTTTTACGCTTCAGAACCTGCGAAAGCCTTAACCCATCAAGGCTTTGAATACGTTTTTGATGGAATATTCCTATGTTTTGCTCAACGTACTGCGATACGTTTTTTAGGCTTAGGTTTTTCATATTCAATGTTCGGGTCTAATAAATACAGTTCAACCGGTTTGAGCTGTTGTTTGACCATTTCGTAATATTCTGGCACAACCTCAATACCAATTGAGTTTCGCTTCATTCTGTTTGCTACTTTTAAAGTAGTACCTGATCCCATAAAAGGGTCAAGAACGGTATCCTTTTCTCGTGTAAAAAGTCTGATGAACCATTCGGGTAATTCTTCGGGGAATGCAGCACTATGATTTTTATTATTGCATTCTGTTGCCAAATGCAAAACATTAGTCGGGTAAGCCTTATCTCTGTCAAGCCAATTTGAAATATTTTTTCCAAAGCCGCTACCCACCCTTGACGTATCCCGAATTTTGTCTGTGTCGGAAAGATTTTTTAATCGGGATTTTGCCCATCCTCCCATAGGTACCATAACTTCTTCCTGGTACATATGGAACTGTTTTTGTTTATTGAATTGTAAAAGTCTTTCCCACGCATCTCGAAAACGATTGGGCCATTTTCCCGGATAAGAATTTTTTTTGTGCCATATGAATTCTTCCGTCCAAAGCCAGCCTTGTCTGCGCATTTCCATTATTAATTCCATCACATAAGTGCTTCGCTCTCCTTCAATCACTTTTTCTTTGATGTTTAAAATGAAAGTGCCTTTGGGGCTAAGTACCCTTAAAAGTTGCTTTGAAATTGGCAAAAACCATTCAACGTATTTGTCAGGATGAATACCGCCATAAGTGCTTTTTCGCTGATCTGCATAGGGTGGAGATGTGATAATCAAATCCACCGAATTGTCCGGCAGCAATTTTAATTGCTCACTGCTATCTCCCAAATATAAATCGGTTGTTATCTCCATAATTTATCGCTTAGCTATACAGCAAATTAACGATTTTATTTGTTCTGCTTATCATCCCTAAGGGATATCGAAAATGCTCATTAGCTCCTATAAACCCCCTTGTAACTTTTTCACCACAGCAACGATAAAAGAAAAATTTTTTTCGAGCAATAGCTATATACGTTGAAAAATTTTCAAATAAGTTTTATAGATTACAATCAGTCATAACCACATTTTATGGAGTTAACCATCCGCAATATCAGCAAAACCTATAGCAACGGTTTGAAAGCGCTGAATGAGATCAACCTCACCATTGGCAAAGGTATGTTTGGGCTGTTAGGCCCGAATGGCGCCGGCAAATCTACATTAATGCGCACCATAGCCGCCTTGCAAGACCCCGATGAAGGAAGCATTTTATTGGGCGATATCAATGTTTTGAAAGATAAAACGGCATTGCGAAAAGTGCTGGGCTATCTGCCGCAGGATTTTGGTTTTTACCCTAAAGTATCTGCATTGGATTTGCTCACGCATTTTGCAGTGTTGAAAGGCATCAGCCATAAAGGTGAACGAAAAGAAATCGTAGAAGCCCTATTGCAACAAACCAATCTGTATGAAGCCCGCAAGCGAAATGTGAGCGACTATTCCGGCGGTATGCGGCAGCGCTTTGGGATTGCTCAAGCCTTGCTGGGCAATCCGAAATTGATAATTGTGGATGAGCCTACAGCCGGTCTGGATCCTATGGAGCGCAACCGATTTCATAACCTGCTGAGTGAGATTGGCGAGCAAGTAATTGTGATACTTTCCACCCATATAGTAGATGATGTGAAAAGCCTATGCAACCGGATGGTGGTGATGAACAAAGGACAAATCATGCTGGAAGGAACGCCGCAAGAAGCGCAGGAAACAGTGAAGGGAAAGATATGGCGCAAAATGATCGGACGAAGTGAGTTTGATGACTATCGGAAAAGTTATCAGGTAATTTCCTCCAAATCGCAGGACGGGAAACTTTCTATCCATGTATATGCCGATGCCTTGCCCGGCGAGGGTTTTCTGCCCGTGGAAGGCGACCTGGAAGATGTTTATTTTTCTACCATTACTAAAAACTAAGCACGCTCATGTTTGCAGAAATATTTTTGTTTGAGCTGAAGCTCAGTTTTAAAAAGCCCGCCACCTATATCTACTTTACTATATTCTTTACGCTGGCATTGTTCATAGGCTTGGCAGCAGCCGGAGTGTTTGAAACCGCACAGCAAGACACGAATGTGATCGGCAACTCGGCGTATGCCATATCGGGTTTGCTGGCAGGGTTGAATGATAATATCCTTGGTCTGGTAAATAGTGTGATATTGGTAGCGGTGATGGCTACGGCTATTCAAAAAGATTACGAATACAACATACATCCGTTTTTCTTCACCAAGCCTATCACCAAAGCTGGCTACTTTTTCGGAAGGTTTTTTGCAGCATTTCTTGTAGCGGTCTTTGTGTTTTCAGGGCAGCTTATCGGCTATTGGATCGGGAGCTTATTTGGTATAGGCACACCGCTGATGGGCGAGTTTAAAGCCGTCAATTTCCTCCAGCCGTTTTTTCTTTTCACCGTAGAAAATATACTGCTGCTCGGCATCATTATTTTCTCCGTTACTACGTTCACACGCTCTACCCTCACGGCGTATTTGTTCTGTATTGTGCTGCTTGTGATCCGCATCATTACCGACAGCATCACGGCAGACCTTGATAACAGTACGCTTGCTGCCATCCTGGAACCCTTCGGAAAAGAAGCCTATACGCAAACCACCAAATACTGGACACCCGAAGAGCAAAACACCCAACTCATTCCGCTGGTGGGCAAGATGCTTTACAACCGCTTGCTATGGCTGGGCATCGCGCTGGTATTGACGTTTATGAGCTTTTATAAATTCAGCTTCACCCAATTTCTACAGCCGTTTACCTGGTTCAAGCGCAAGGATGAAAAAATAGAAACCCTTCCCGAAACCCGGCAATCCCTTAGCATGCTGCCCGTTCCTGAAAAAGATTTTTCTGCAAAAGCCAACTGGCAAAACCTGTTTTACCTCGCCCGGTTTGAATTTCTGAAAATGGTGAAAAGCCCGTTCTTCATTATCATCTGTGCCTTAGGCATGGTGATGATGTTTGTGCTGGCGCAGTATATGGGCGCGATGTACGAAACGGAAACCTACCCCGTAACCTATAAAATCCTCGACAATGTTGCCGGTATTTTTCAATTCTTCATTCTCATCTTCGTTGTGTTTTTTTCGGGTACCATCATCTGGCGCGAGCGGGAAGTGAAAATGGATGAACTGATAGGCGCTACGCCTGTGAGCAATGCAAGCCTATTTTTTTCCAAATATCTTGGGCTGATGGGCGTGGTGCTGTTGCTGGAAATCGTAGCCGTGCTGACCGGCATGATGATACAAATTTCGATGGGTTATTTTAAGGTAGAGCCGCTACACTACCTTATGGCTGCACTACGGATGCTGGTTGATTTTTCCATTACCATAGGCTTGTGTCTGGCCGTGCAGGTTTATACGCCGAATAAATACTTGGGCTTTTTCCTTTCATTAGTGCCGCTGCTGTTTGTCAATATCGTTTTCAGCTTGCTGGAATGGAACAATCAGATTTACCTTTTTGGTTCCGGCGGGCCGCACATGCCTTATTCGGATATGAATGGTTATGGACATACGGTCGGCACCTGGTTGCTATACAACGGCTACTGGCTGGCTATTGTGTTGGTGCTGTGTATGCTGGCCTTATTCGTTTTTGCAAGGGGAAAAGAAAAAAGCTGGAAAGCAAAATACCGCTTATCGAAATCCGAGTTTTCCAAACCCTATGTAGCTGCGCTTTTTGCCTGTATGTTGATTGCCCTGAGCGCAGGAGGCTATATTTTTTACAATACCAATGTACTCAATAAAGTCATCACACCTAAGGAGCGGGAAAAAGATGCCGTGGCTTATGAAAAAAAATACAAGCGCTATGAAAAGACCTTACAGCCACGCATCGTAGCGTCCACTATTCAGATAGATTTTGACACCGATAAAAGGGGCTTCGATGCAAAAGGCAGCTTTGTTTTGAAGAATAAACACGCATTCCCTATTGACACCATCCTTATCAACTATCAAAGCGAAGCCGATAGAAAATTTAACTTTAAAAAAATGGAGTTGAGCCGGGCGAATGAAATCATTGGAGAGGATAGTTACTTTGGTATAAAGATGATGAAACTGACGCAGCCGCTGTTGCCGGGCGATAGTGTGGCATTTAATTTTGAACTGCATTATGCGCAGCATGGTTTTGAAAATGCGGTTACGGATCAATCGGTAGTGAACAACGGTACCTTTATCAACAGTCGTTATTTTCCTTCTATAGGCTATAACCCCGATGCCGAGCTGAGCGAAAATGTAGCACGCAAAAAATACGGCTTAGCACCAAAACCGCGCATGGCGCCTATTACGGATAGCTTTGCACGCCGGAATACCTACATCGCCAACGATGCCGACTGGATACGCTTTGAAGCAACGGTGAGTACCAGTGAAGATCAAATAGCGATTGCCCCCGGTTATTTACAAAAAGAATGGAAGGAAAATGGAAGACGCTATTTTCATTATAAAATGGACAGCCCTATTCTTAATTTTTACTCTTTCCTTAGCGCACGTTATGAAGTGAAGCGCGATAAATGGAAGGATGTGCAGATTGAAATTTTTTATCACAAAGGACATGAATACAATGTGGACAGGATGATAAAAAGTGTGAAACGCTCGCTGGATTATTTTACCACCAATTTCAGTCCCTATCAACACAGGCAAGTGCGCATCATCGAGTTTCCGCGCTATTCCAGCTTTGCCCAGTCGTTTCCCAATACCATACCTTTTTCGGAAAGCATAGGTTTTATAGCCAAAGTAGATGGCGATGAGGATAAGATAGACGTACCGTTTTACGTAACGGCGCATGAAGTGGCGCATCAGTGGTGGGCGCATCAGGTAATCGGCGGCAATGTGCAGGGCAGTGTGCTGATGTCGGAAACCATGAGCCAGTACAGCGCGCTAATGGTGATGGAAAAAGAATACGGCAGGCAAGCCATGAAGAAATTTTTGCGGTATGAAATGGATGACTATCTGAAAGGGCGCAGTTTTGAAACCAAGAAAGAAGTGCCGTTGATGCTCTGCGAAAATCAAGGTTATATTCATTACAACAAAGGCAGCGTCATCATGTATGCACTTCGTGATTATTTAGGCGAAGAGGTGCTGAACCAAGCGTTGCGTCAATACATCCGGAAAGTAGCATTTCAGGAGCCGCCTTACACCCATGCCATCGAGTTTGTGGAGTATATTAAAGCAGCTACGCCGGATAGTCTTCGCTATTTTATCAAAGATGCATTTGAGACCATCACTATCTATGAAAACTATGTAAAAGACCTTTCCTATACGCCTGTTGCCGGAGGTAAATACAAGGTGAAACTCACGGTGGGCAGCGCCAAATTCCGTTCGGATAGTATGGGTAAACAAACCAAAGTGCCTGTAGCGGATTATATGGATATCGGCATTTTTGCGGAGGAAAAAGTGAAGGGTAAAAACAAAGAAAAAGAATTAGTCTTGCAGCGCATTAAAATGGATGCTCCCGAAAAAACCTTCGAGTTTGTGGTGAATGAAAAGCCTATAAGTGCGGGTATTGATCCCTATCACAAACTGATAGACCGCACACCGGACAACAACACCTGGAAATTCGGCAGCAAACCGCCTAAAGTGAATCCGGATGCGAAGGAAACAAAAGGAATCGTGATTTCGGTGGGAGATGGAGAGGCCTAATGCGGATGGTCTGTTAGAAATAGGCTATGAAATTTCTAAGAGGGTATTGAAAGGAGTATGCCCTTTTTACGAATAGTAACTTGAAACAAAATTAGCCGTAATTTCAGCAACTATAGGCGGGCAGTACGTTCGGATTTACAAGCTAAATAAAGCCGAATATTCTTCTGCAGTTAAATTTATTGGTAACATGAATTCATTGGGAACGTTTTTTCGGCTACATATTTTTGGCGAATCACATGGAGCGAACGTGGGCATAGTCCTTGACGGCTGCCCGGCGGGGATAGATCTGAAACAAGAAGATTTTCATAGGGATATAGAAAGAAGAAAGTCCGGTGCGGCAGGCACTACCCCGCGCAAGGAACAGGATCTGCCAAGAATTATTTCCGGAGTATTTCAAGGGAAAACCACCGGCGCTCCGCTCACTATTCTTTTTGAAAATGCCGATACCCGCTCTAAGGATTACGAAAAATTGAAGGATACGCCACGCCCGGGTCATGCCGATTTTGTACTGCATGAAAAATTCAAGGGCTATAATGATTATCGAGGCGGCGGACATAGCAGCGGAAGGCTCACCGTAGCCCTCGTAGCCGCCGGCGTGGTAGCTAAAAAAATAGTATCGGAGCTTTTCATAGAAGCAAAACTCGTAGCAGCCGGCGGCAATACGGATATAGAAGCAGCCATTGCCCAAGCAGTAGAACGCCAGGACAGTATAGGCGGTATTGTGGCATGCAGGGTAAAAGGATTGCCCATAGGGCTGGGCGAACCGTTTTTTAACTCTGTGGAAAGCCTGATCAGTCATGCGGTTTTTTCCATCCCTGCGGTGAAAGCAATCGAATTCGGAAGCGGTTTTGCCGCCGCAAGCATGAGCGGCAGCGCCCATAATGACCGCATCATAGATGAAAAAGGAACCACACAAACCAACCATGCAGGGGGTATCAACGGAGGTATCACCAATGGAAATGACCTCGAATTTCGCATTGCTATAAAGCCTGCAAGCAGCACACCACAGCCACAGCAAACTTGGAACAAAGCCACCCGCCAGGTCGAAAATTTTGAAATAAAAGGGCGACATGATCTCTGCATTGCGCTGCGTGCCCCTGTGGTGGTAGAAGCGGTTACGGCAATGGTGCTGGCGGATTTGATGCTTTTGCAAAATGCCTATAAAAGCACAGATAATCCGATGAGATAACCTAAGCTCCGCCATAATTGTAAAGAAGATTTTAAACAGGTTTATAGGAGCGGATGAAAAAATGACGTTTTAAAAGTCAAAATTTTCTATCCTTTCCGTCTGCGACTGCAAAAATGACTTACAAAACCGCTTGGCACAGTTGCTGATACTGGGTTGTCATTCAATTTCTTCAATTTTTAAAAACAACATAACCATGGCGAACACTGTAAACATTACTCCGCTCCACGACAGAGTGATTGTACAGCCCGCAGCAGCTGAAGAAAAAACAGCAGGCGGCATCATCATCCCCGACACAGCAAAGGAAAAACCACAACGCGGCATCGTTGTAGCTGCCGGCCCCGGTAAAAAGGACGAGCCTGTAACCGTAAAAGCAGGCGACACTGTTCTCTACAGCAAATACGCTGGCACCGAAATCAGCCTTGAAGGTACCGACTACCTCATCATGCGCGAAACGGATATTCTTGCAATCGTTTAATCAATTTGAAGATTTGAAGATGTGCTGATTTGAAGACGAGGTAATACTCATCACAGAATTTTCACATCATCAAATTTTCACATCATCAAATTTCCAAATCATCAAATTTTCAAATCAATAATAAAATGGCTAAACAACTTTTTTTCAATACAGATGCACGTTCTAAAATGAAACGTGGTGTGGACGTTTTGGCAGATGCGGTAAAAGTAACCCTCGGTCCAAAAGGTCGTAACGTAGTAATCGAGAAAAAATTCGGTGCACCCGGCATCACTAAAGACGGCGTGTCCGTAGCAAAAGAAATCGAACTTGAAGACGCTATCGAAAACATGGGCGCTCAAATGGTAAAAGAAGTAGCTTCCAAAACCGCAGACGTAGCCGGTGATGGTACCACTACCGCTACCGTACTCGCTCAGGCAATCATCAGCGAAGGCTTGCGCAACGTAGCCGCCGGCGCCAATCCTATGGATTTGAAACGCGGTATTGACAAAGCCGTTTCCATAGTAGTGGAAAACCTGAAATCTCAATCTCAAAAAGTAGGTAACGACAACAGCAAAATCGAGCAAGTAGCTACTATCTCTGCCAATAACGACAGCAACATCGGTAAACTGATAGCTGAAGCAATGGCAAAAGTGGGCAACGAAGGCGTGATTACCGTAGAAGAAGCAAAAGGAACCGATACTACCGTAGATGTAGTAGAAGGGATGCAATTCGACCGCGGTTATCTTTCTCCGTACTTCGTAACCAACACCGAAAAAATGCAAACGGAATTTCAAAATCCGTACATCCTGATTTATGACAAAAAAATCAGCACGCTGAAAGATATTCTTCCTATCCTCGAAAGCACCGTTCAAAGCGGTCGTCCGTTGTTGATCATTGCTGAAGATGTAGATGGTGAAGCATTGGCTACGCTGGTAGTAAATAAATTACGCGGCTCCCTGAAAATAGCGGCGGTAAAAGCTCCCGGTTTCGGCGACCGTCGTAAAGAAATGCTACAAGACATCGCTGTATTGACCGGCGGTACCGTTATCAGCGAAGAACAAGGTTACAAACTGGAAAACGCTACTATGGAATATCTTGGTCAGGCAGAAAGCATCACTATAGACAAAGACAACACTACCATCGTAGGCGGTAAAGGTGAAAAAGACGGCATCACTGCCCGCGTGAACCAAATCAAAGCACAAATCGAAACCACTACTTCCGATTACGATCGTGAAAAACTGCAAGAACGCTTGGCGAAATTAAGCGGCGGTGTAGCCGTATTGTATGTGGGTGCTGCTTCCGAAGTGGAAATGAAAGAAAAGAAAGCCCGTGTGGATGATGCCCTTCATGCAACGCGCGCAGCAGTGGAAGAAGGTATCGTAGCAGGTGGCGGCGTAGCGTACATTCGCTCTGTAGAAAGCCTTGCCAACGTAACCGGCGAAAACGCTGATGAAAACACAGGTGTTGCTATTGTACGCCGTGCCTTGGAAGCTCCGCTTCGCACCATCGTGGAAAATGCCGGTATCGAAGGATCTATCGTAGTACAAAAAGTACGGGATGGAAAAGCAGATTTCGGTTTCAATGCACGCACCGAAACCTATGAAAACCTGCTGGGCGCAGGGGTAATAGATCCCGCTAAAGTAAGTCGCGTAGCTTTGGAAAATGCAGCTTCTATAGCAAGCATGCTCCTTACTACCGAATGTGTTATCGCTGACAAACCGGAACCAAAATCGGCCGCAGCTCCTGCAATGCCGGGCGGTATGGGCGGAATGGATATGGGTTATTAAGAAGACGATTTTTTCAAAAAATCATCCGATAATCCGACAAAAAGGGGTAGCCTATAGCTCCCCCTTTTTTATGTGCAGCGGATATGGGGTTGTAAAGATTACTGTGGAAATCTCAAGTACAATGGAGTTTAGAGAAAAAATAATCGAACGTTTGCGCGATGAAAATCCTTGGTGGGGTATAAAGCTACTTACGAGGAGAGTCGGTGAATAGCTACATAGTTGCTTTACCAGCTTCCGCTGGCGCCACCGCCGCCAAAACTTCCGCCGCCAAACCCACCGAATCCGCCGCTGCTGCCGCCTCCGGAGCTCCATCCACCGCCACTGCCGCCCCATCCGCTACCCATGTAGCTGCCTGCCCACCAGCCTCGTGAGCCTCTGCCGCTCATATAGCCTCCACCTCCGTTGCCTCCGCCGCCTGATGCCGCAAGGATGACTACGATGATGAATACAATGATGATGATGAACGCTATCTGACGAAGTCCTGTTTTCTCGCCGGTTCCGGGGTCTGCGGTATATTCGCCTTTGGTGGCTTTGATGATGGCATTTGCTGCCTTGCTAAATCCTTCGTAATAATTTCCGGTTTTGAAAGCAGGAACGATTTCATTACGGATGATTCGCCCGCATACCGCATCGGGAAGCGCACCTTCCAATCCGTAGCCGGTAGAGATGTTTATTTTTCTGTCATCTATAGCCGCCAGCACCAATACTCCATTGTTTTTTGATGCGCGTCCTATCTTCCAGCGGTTGGCAAGCTCCACGCTATATTGTGCCACCTCATAGCTGCCTATGCTTTTTACGGTTACAATGGATATCTGTGTGGACGTTGTTTTATCAAAATTAACCAGTCGTGCTTCCAGCTCTGCTACCTGCTCGGCGGTCATGCTATGGGCAAAATCATTGACCAGCTTAGGCGGGTTGGCCGGTTGTGGAAAGTCTGCGTCCTGCTGTGCCCATACCTTACCCCATACTGTGGTGAGCAGTACGAGTACCAACAACCAAAAACCTTTATACCTGAGCAGTGATCTCATTATTTACCAAATACTATTTCGTCCGGCAATTCATTTTTCGTAACGGCAGGGTCATAGGGAAAATGCGTTTTCAGCGCTGTACCCAGTTCCTCTATGCAGCTCACAATTCCTTCCGTTATCTTAGTTTGCTTGAAATGCGCCACCAGATGTTCGGCTGCCGATTGCCAGAATGCGGATCCTCCAAATTGTTCATACGCATTTTCATCTCCATAGATAGCAAATTGATGGTCATGAAGCGCTATATAAACCAGCACTGCGTTATGGCGTTCCGTATGGTACATTTTTAATCGGGCAAAGAGTTCCCGTGCTCGGTCCAGCGCATCCATATAGCTGCAATAGGATTCTATAAAAACCCGTATTTCGCCCGTGGTCTGTGCTTCTACGGCACGGATAGCCGCTACAATCCGTTCCCGGTCATCGCGCTCCAGCAGCTCGTTTTTTTTCTTGGAAAAAGGAAACATACCGCGTTAGAATTGTACCTGCGGTGCTTTTTGTGCATTGGCATCTGCTTCAAACATTCCCTTCGTTTGGAAACCCATCATCCCCGCAAAAATATTGTTGGGGAAGATGCGCAGTTGGGTATTGTATTGCTGCACTGCGTCGTTAAAACCTTTTCGGGCTACGGTGATGCGGTTTTCGGTTCCTTCCAGTTGCACTTGCAGGTCTCTGAAGGCTTCTGTAGCGCGCAATTGCGGATAGTTTTCCGTAATCATCATCAAGCGGCCTAAGGCTTGCGATAATTCGCCTTGTGCAGCCTGAAATTCTTTCAATTTTTCGGGAGTAAGGTTATCGGGATCTACCTGTATAGAGGTGGCTTTAGCACGGGCATTTACCACTTCGGTGAGGGTAGATTGTTCAAAATCGGCTGCGCCTTTTACGGTAGCCACAAGGTTGGGCACAAGGTCGGCACGGCGTTGATATTGGTTTTGCACCTCGCCCCATTTGCTTTTTGCATTTTCATCTAAAGTAACAAGGCTTTTCTGCACATTGCAGGTCATACAGCCGCCGATAAGCAATAATGCTGCTATGACGATAAGAAGAATGGTACCGCTTTTCATATTGGCAAAATGATTTTGTTGCATCAAAAATACAGGTTTGAGCGATAAATGAAGCGGATAGAGAAGGTTTTATTGATTTTTTTATCTTACTGCCTACTTGCCGATATTTAGGTATTTTTGTTAGCAGCATCCGCTGCATATAGAACGCTCATGAAGATAAAATCATTTCTTGCAAAGCCCTACGCATCTATTATTCATAAAAAAATACGCAAGGAAACGATGACCGCCGTGAGCGATCAGCAAGCCATCCTGCAACAACTTTTGAAAACAGGAGCACAAACCTCCTTCGGCAGCGAGCATAAACTAAAAGAGGTGCATCATGCCACAGAATATGCCCAAGCAGTGCCGGTGAGAGATTATGAAGCCTTCAAGCCCTATATAGAAGAAATAAAACAAGGCAAAGACAATGTGCTGTGGAAGGGGAAGCCTATTTATTTTGCCAAAACCTCGGGCACTACAAGCGGGGTAAAATACATCCCTATCACCAAAGATTCGATTCCCAATCATATCCATACCGCACGCAATGCCTTGCTTTGCTATATGGCGGAAAGCGGCAACACGGCCTTTGCCGACGGCAGGATGATTTTCCTCTCGGGGTCGCCGGAACTGGAGCGGGTGGGCGGCATCCCTACGGGAAGGCTCAGCGGTATCGTAAACCACTATGTGCCGCGCTACCTCCGCAAAAACCAATTACCTTCTTATGAAACGAATTGCATAGAAGACTGGGAAACCAAGCTGGGAAAAATCATTGAAGAAACCCTTCATGAAAATATGACCCTCATCAGCGGTATCCCCCCTTGGGTACAGATGTATTTCGACTGGCTGATGGAAAAGGCAGACGGCAAAAAAATAAAACAACTTTTTCCGCAATTACAAGTGATTGTACACGGCGGTGTCAATTTTGAGCCTTATAAAGCGAAGCTGTTTGATAGCATCGGCAGCCCTATAGATACGATAGAAACTTTTCCAGCTTCCGAAGGTTTTTTTGCATTTCAAGATACCCTGCATGAAGAAGGCTTGCTGCTGAATACCAATTCGGGTATTTATTTCGAGTTTGTACCTGCGGAGCATATCTTCGATAAAAACCCGGTGCGCATTCCTTTGTCGGAGGTGAAAACCGGAGTAAACTACGCGCTTATTATCAACAGCAATGCCGGGCTATGGGGCTATAACATAGGCGATACTGTGCGCTTTGTCAGCACACAACCGTACCGGCTGGTGGTGACAGGTCGTACCAAACATTTTATTTCCGCATTTGGCGAGCATGTGATAGCCGAAGAAGTGGATGAAGCTTTGCTTGCGGCAGCCAAAAAATACGATGCCCGCATTGTGGAATACACTGTTGCCCCCATGATAAAAAGCGAGGATGGACTTCCGTATCATGAATGGTTTATAGAGTTTGAAAAAACGCCGGAAGACCTTGGCATCTTTGCAAGGGAGGTAGATGAGGAGCTACGCAGGAAAAATATTTACTATAATGACCTTATCACGGGCAACATCCTGCAACCCCTGAAAATACGCCCTATGAAGCCCCATGCCTTTCAGGAATACATGAAAGCGGAAGGCAAGCTGGGTGGGCAAAATAAAGTACCCCGCTTAGGCAATGACCGGAAGATAGCAGATGCTTTAGCGCCATGGAGGATATGAGCCGGAAACCTTTTCAAGGAGGATTTTTTTAGCACCAGATGATAACCCTACATCCATAAAAAAAGCTGCACATCGTACAGCTTTTTAAAATTGTTTAATTTCCGTTACAATCCTTTTCCGTGGCATTGTTTATACTTCTTACCGCTACCACAGGGGCAAGGGTCATTGCGTCCTATCTTAGGCCCTGCCTGCACGGGAGTGCGTTTTACGGCAGGCGCGTCTCCCATATCCCGCTCATCTGCACCGTATTCGGAGCCTGCTTCATCTACTTCTTCTTTGTTGGCGTGCATCTGGCTCATGTCTGTGCGTTGTGGCATTTCTTGGGCGGCTTGCGGTGGTTGTTCCTGTACATGGATATTCGCTCTCAGCAAGAAGGAAATAATGTTGCGGTTGGTTTCCAGCAGCATTTGTTTGAAGAGGTTGAAGGCTTCAAATTTATAAATGAGGAGCGGGTCTTTTTGCTCGTAGGAAGCCATTCTTACGGAGGTGCGAAGGTCATCCATAGCACGGAGATGATCTTTCCAGGCATCATCTATCATCGCCAGGGTCATGCTTTTTTCCAATGTTTGTATCACGGGGCGGGCTTCCTGATCTACGGATTCCTTTAAATTCACAAACACCTGCAATCCCTTGATGCCATCCGTAAACGGCACTACGATATTTTCTATGCGGTCTCCGTTTTGCTCATGTATCTGACGAAGGGTAGGCAACATTTGTTCTCTTACTGCCGCCCATTTACGCGAATAAAAATCTTTTGCCTGTTGATAAAGCCGGTCGCCTATTTCATTCATATCGGCTTTTTCAAAACCTTGCTTCGGAGTTTCCGGTTCTAATGCCAAGTGCTTCATGACTTCTATACGGAAAGCATCATAGTCTCTGTTGTCTTCAAATTGAAGGGCTATATCGTTGCATACATCAAACAAGGCATTGTCAAGGTCAATGGAAAGGCGATCGCCTGAAAGCGCGTGTTTACGGCGTTTATAGATCACATCCCGCTGCGAGTTCATCACATCATCATACTCCAGCAAATGCTTACGGGTTCCGAAGTTGTTTTCTTCTACTTTTCGTTGGGCGCGTTCAATAGATTTGGTAATCATGCCGTGCTGCAATACTTCCCCTTCTTTATGTCCCATTTTATCCATCAACCCGGCAATTCTTTCCGAACCGAATAAGCGCATCAGGTCATCTTCCAAAGAAACAAAGAACTGTGAAGAACCGGGGTCTCCCTGGCGGCCGGCACGACCGCGAAGCTGACGATCCACACGGCGGCTTTCATGGCGCTCAGTGCCTATGATTGCCAACCCGCCTGCGTCCTTCACGCCCGGGCCGAGTTTGATGTCCGTACCACGTCCTGCCATGTTGGTGGCTATGGTTACTGCGCTTGCCAAACCGGCTTCGGCTACAATCTGTGCTTCCTTGGCGTGTTGTTTCGCGTTCAGTACGTTGTGGTTTATTTTTTTCTGCTGCAGCATTCTGCTTAGCAATTCAGAAACTTCTACTGATGTAGTACCCACCAATACGGGTCTTCCGGCAGCGCTTAGTTTTTCGATTTCATCTATGACCGCCTTATATTTTTCGCGTTTGGTTTTATAGACAAGGTCTTGATCGTCTTTACGGGCTATAGGGAGGTTAGTGGGAATGGTTACCACATCCAGCTTGTAAATTTCCCAGAATTCGCCTGCTTCCGTTTCGGCAGTACCGGTCATGCCGCAGAGCTTATGGTACATACGGAAATAGTTTTGCAGCGTTACGGTAGCAAAAGTTTGTGTAGCAGCTTCTACTGCCACATTTTCTTTGGCTTCTATGGCTTGGTGCAAGCCATCGCTATAGCGGCGGCCGTCAAGGATACGTCCGGTTTGCTCATCTACAATTTTCACCTTTCCGTCCATCACTACATACTCGATATCTTTATCAAATAAGGTATAGGCTTTTAATAATTGTTGTACGGAATGGATACGATCTGCTTTTACGGCATATTCTTGCAGCAATGCGTCTTTGCGTTGTTGTTTTTCTTCCGGGGTATCGGCGCTGTTCTCAATATTTGCTAATTCGGTAGCGATGTCGGGCAGGATAAAAAAGTTGGGGTCTTCGCCGGAGCCGGTAATGAGTTGGATTCCTTTTTCGGTAAGATCTACACTGTTGTGTTTTTCTTCAATGGTAAAATACAATTCTTCATTTACCTTAGGCATGTGGCGTTGTTGCTCGCCCAGAAAATGGTTTTCCGCTTTTTGCAGGATTTGTTTGTTGCCTTCTTCACTAAGATACTTGATTAAGGCGCTGTTCTTAGGCAAACCGCGATAAGCGCGATAGAGTTGCAAACCACCGTTATCTTTATCCGCTTTACCTTCCGCAATCATTCTCTTTGCTTCGGTAAGCGCGTGGTTGGCTACTTTTTTTTGAGCTTCTAATAATCGTTCGATACGAGGTTTCAGTGCGTGGAATTGTTGTTCATCGCCTTTGGGTACAGGTCCGGAAATAATTAAGGGAGTACGCGCATCATCTATCAATACGCTGTCCACCTCATCCACCATAGCAAAGTGATGTTTGCGTTGCACCATTTCGCTGCTATGCTGTACCATATTATCGCGCAGGTAGTCGAAGCCGAATTCGTTGTTGGTGCCATAGGTAATATCCGCCATATAGGCTTTGCGGCGCATGGGGGAGTTGGGTTGATGTTTATCAATACAATCTACCGTAAGTCCTAAAAATTCAAACAGCGGGCCGTTCCATTCCTGGTCGCGGCGGGCGAGATAGTCATTCACCGTTACGATATGTACGCCCAGTCCGGCGAGTGCATTAAGGTAAGCAGGCAAGGTAGATACCAGGGTTTTACCTTCCCCCGTAGCCATTTCGGCTATTTTACCTTCGTGCAATACAGTGCCGCCTATAAGCTGTACATCATAGTGTACCATGTTCCAAGAAACGGTGTTGCCTGCAGCTTGCCATGTATTTTGATAAATAGCTTTATCGCCATCTATACGGATATAATCTTTTTCCAGCGCCAGTTCTTTATCCAGCTCTGTAGCCGTTACCGTCAACTCTGTGTTTTCTTTGAGGCGGCGTGCAGTTTCTTTTACGGTGGCGAAGGCTTGCGGCAGTATTTCTTTCAACACTACTTCAAGCTGTTCATCCCGTTGTTTGATGAGTTTATCTACTTCATCATAAATGGCTTCGCGGGATTGTGGTCCGGCTTCCGGTTGGTTTTCCGCTTCTGCTTTTTTTGCGGCTATTTCTTCATCTATATGCGCCAGGCGTTCTTTTATCGTCTGACGAAATTCCTGTGTTTTATTTCTTAGCTCATCCAGAGAAAGAGAAGCGTATTCGTTATAAAAACGGTTGATATCGGAAACAAGAGGCTCTATGCGTTTTACGTCTTTGTCCGATTTGCTGCCGCCGAAAATTTTTGAGAGAAATCCTAACATTTATGCGGGTGTTAATGAAGTTTGGTAATGATTTAATTTTTAAAAATTGGTAGAATAAAGGCTGAACGTCAAATCCTATGCAGATTTTCAATAACTGTCAGGTTGGCGCATCAAGGGCGTCAAAGCTACGCCAAATGCGTAATTTGGCAAACTATTTGGGCTGGAATAAGCCAACTAAAAAAAAAATACGGTCAGACTATTGCAAGGCTTAAAAATTTTTCTGTATTTTGGAAAACAATTTTGAAAATCACGATAATTATGAAAAGAACCTTTGTACTCATTACAGGTGTATTGGCTACAGTAATATTCACAAATAGAAGCCTTGCTCAGAATGTAGTAGATGAAGAGCTGGTGATGGTAAACCGCTGGTATAACCCCGCTGCTAAAAACTATGTAACGGTAACCGAAGGTGAATATCAAGACGGACAAATTCTGAACTGGGGCTGGAGTAAGAAAGCACCTATGTTCTTCGCCTACCGCAACCCCGGTGAAGGTCGTGTAGCTGTAAACAGCTGGTTCAACCCTACGACCAATGATTATGCAAGCATCGCAGAAGATGAATTTACCGATGACCAAATGATAAAGATGGGTTATAGGGATAAAAAAACACAGTTCTATGCCTTAACCCGCCGCGGTGCAAATACCGTAGCAGTATATCGCTGGAAAATTGACAAAGAAAAAGACTGGGTAACCATCTCTGAAGAAGGAGATACGGATGCCTACCTTAAAAAAGGATATCGTCATAAAACATTCCAATACTACGGCATAGCCCGCAACGTAGATGCTCCTATCTACAATCAGCTATAGGCATTGTAAAAGATAATGAATTGAATAAGGCTCGCATTCAGCGAGCCTTTCTTGTGTAAAATATGGTGCGGTTTTCCTAAGCTAAGCTGTCTCTGTTTTTTATTTCTTTGTATTCTTGTTGGGGTAAAAAAAACGCCTGCTTCTATCCTTTTCTTCTTTTCAGTTCTTTATTGATTAACGAAAGCTCACGTCCGGTTTGTCCGGCTACGGAAGTGTTTTCTTGTGCGCGGCGCATAAGGTAAGGAATCACATCTTTTACCGGTCCGTAGGGAAGGTATTTCGCTACATTATAGCCTGCATGTGCAAGGTTGAAGGAGATGTTATCGCTCATGCCATAGAGCTGAGAAAAATAAACTTTGGGTGTGTTGGGCGGAATGTGGTGCTCTTCCAGATATTGAGCGCCCAGCATGGAGCTATGCTCATTATGCGTGCCTATAAATACGGAGATACGATCCAGATGACGCAGACAGAATAATAACGCTTCGTTATAGTCTCTGTCCGTAGCTTCTTTATCAGGTTGTATAGGGGAGAGGTAGCCCAGGTCTTCGGCACGGGCACGTTCTTTTTCCATGTAAGCGCCGCGCACCAATTTGGCGCCGAGGATATAGTTTTTCGCTGCTGCTTCATCGCAGCAATATTGTAAAAAGGGTAACGAACCGTGGCAGTATAGCTGATAGGTATTATATACGATGGCTTCTGTCTTGTTGTATTTTTCCATCATTGCTTCGGTCAGTTCATTTACCGCTTCCTGAATCCAGGTTTCTTCCGCATCAATCAATATGCGGATATGATGCTCGTTGCCTGCGGCGCATAATTTATCCACTCGTTCATGCACTCGCTGCCATTCTTGTTGTTCTTGTTCGGTAAGCGGTTCTTTTGCATGCACTTTTTCCAACAGGGCAAAACGGGCAAACCCGGTAATTTTTACACTGGCAAAAGGGATATTCGGTTCGGTAGCGGCGTGTTTTATAGCCTTTAAAAACTCGGGTACGGCTTTGTCAAATTCCTCTTCGGCTTCTTTACCTTCCACGCTATAATCGAGAATGACTCCCATATTGTACGCTCCCAGTTTACGGGCGGTTTGTGCGGCTTCCGTTAAATTTTCACCCCCGCAAAACTGGCGGAAAATGGTATTTTTAACGAGACCTTTTATAGGCAGTCCCACCTTTATGGCCCATTCGG
>JAEZZY010000048.1 GCA_023418315.1 Bacteroidota bacterium | reverse complement strand
CCGTAGGCTTCACCGGTGGTGGCGGCTCGGAAGGCGGCGGCGGTGGCGGTGGTTTTTTAGGATCAATGGGCGGCGGCTCGGCAAGGATTATTTCTTTGCTGATGTCCACGGGCTTGGTTTCCACCTTAGGCTTCAGGTTGGAGATGACCGCATAAGCCCCCGCTGCTATTCCTATGCCTGCAATGAGCAACAAAGAACGCAACGCACGCTTAGGATAATTTTTACGCAACTCATAGCCTCCGTATTTTTTATTACGCCCTTCAAAGAGGAGGTCGAGGTAGTCGGTTTTAAGAATTTTATTAACGTCCATGGGTTGTTTACTTTTTAAAGTGATGCGGTTTTATTTTTAATGACGTTGTATCGTGCATTTTCCATAAAACGTTACACGTTTTTAATTTACTGAGCGCCGGCATTCGCATTCTCCGTCATCTCAATGAATTCTTTATCAACGGGAGTAATGTCCACGATGGCATAAACCCGCACATCGTTGATGCTCATTTCATCCAGGACGCTTACCAAATCATCGTAGGTGCTGTTGTCATCCGGTTTGATGAGTACGGTCATCTTATCGGTTGCGGTAAGCGCTCCCTGTTGTTTCAGTTCTTCTACTTTTTTCTTTTTGTTGATGATGACATCGCGGATGCCGTCCGTAGGTTTGAAATACGTAACCTGTACATCCGGTGGAGTATTAGGGTCATCTGCCAGCCCTTCGTAGTAATAAATGCGATGGTCTTTGCTCAATAAGACGGTGAGGGCGGTGCTTGCTTTGATCTTGCTTTCATCTTCTTTTTTCAGATTTTCATCTTTAAAAGGCATGTTGATTTCCATTGTCTTGGGTTTCGACAAGGTGGTCGTAAACATAAAGAAGGTAATCAGCAAGAAGCCTAAGTCCACCATAGGGGTAAGGTCCACACGGGTAGAAAGTTTTTTCCCTTTCTTGACCCCGCCGCCTTTTTTATGCCCACCACCACTCGAGGTATCCAATTCTGCCATGGCTGTATGTTTTTATTTTGTTAGTTAAATTTTTTAATCCAATTCATAGGCAACTGCCCACTGCATATTACCTACTCTTTTGGTCCTCTGCCCATGCTGGCTTCGTAGGCTGCCGTTCCCGGAGGAATGGCTTTCAAGCCGGTAATCAGGTTAAACTTAAAGATTTTCCATCCCTCCAGTGTTTTAATCACTTTTTGAATTTCGGGATAGGAAGTAGCGGCATCCGCCTTGATGGTGATACGCACTTTAGGGTTGTTGTTCCTTGTAATCCGTATCCAGGCACCAAGCTCGTTCAGCTCGCTATCCGCCACCGTATCTACAGGTACTCCCTCTGTGGTTTTGTCTATCTGCTTTTGGTCGGCAGGGTCCATAGAGAGGTAGGATTTAAGCTGATTGAACGGAACGCCTATGGAAGACCCGAGTTTGAAGGCTCTTATCTGATTTTCATCAAGGTTCAGCCCTTTGTATTCATTCACGTCGCGGATGATGTTTTCTCTGTCGTTTTGGTTATCTACGGAGAAGAAAATCCGTCCATTCGGATCTATCGTAATCATCATGATATTGTTATCCGGAAGCGGAATGTCGGATATGGAGTTGGGCGTTACCACCGTTACCGGTTCATCCGGTTTGAATTTGGTAGCCAGCATGAAGAAGGTAAGCAGCAGGAAGGCCACATCGCACATCGCGGTCATATCTACATTGGTACTCTTCCGGGGAACTTTTACTTTAGGCATGGTGCTTTTTTTCGGTAATTACTTAATAAGATTAAAAAGACTCAGTTTTCCACAAAGGCGCAAACAGATTATTATTTATAATTTGCTGCGAAGCTCTGAGTAAGGGTAAACCCGCTTTCATCAATGCTATAAGTAATACCGTCTATCACTGTAGTAAAATAGTTGTAGGTTACAATGGCGATGGCAGACGTACCGATACCGATAGCCGTGTTAATCAAGGCTTCGGAGATACCATTCGCAAGGGCGGCGGCATCAGGCGCACCTGCTTGTCCCATTGCCTGGAAGGCGCGGATCATCCCTAATACCGTACCGAAAAGACCTAAAAGCGTAGCTACGGAAGCGATAGTGGAAAGGAACACTAAGTTTTTCTCTAACATAGGCAATTCCAAAGAAGTTGCTTCTTCAATTTCTTTCTGAATGCTCAGGATTTTTTGTTCGGTTTCCAGCTCGTTGTTGGTGGTCATTTCTCTGTATTTCAAAAGACCTGCACGCATTACGTTGCCTACGGAGCCGGATTGTTTATCGCACTCGGCAAGCGCAGCGTCAATGTTTTTATTAGCTAAGTGAAACTGTACTTTGCGTACAAATTCTCCGTTGTTGATTTTTCCGTTCGCTCTGCGGACAGTAAGTGCGCGTTCGATTACGAAGCAAATCAGCACAAGCGCTGTGGACATCAAAATCGGGATAACCCATCCGCCGGTATATACTGTACCCAAAAAGTTTGCAGGAATATGTCGTTCTGCATCTCTAAAGTTTTCTGCATTACCAAACCAAAAGTGAAAGACCAGGTGTGCTGCAGTAAAGCATATAACGATAATCAGCAAATTGATAATCGTGTAGTTCGAGTTTTTAGGTTTACCTGCGTTGCTTCCATGAGATGAAGGTTTTGCCGCAGCTGTTTTTACTTCTGCCATAATCGTTGTTTTTTTGTTTTTGGTTTTAATTACTGTTTAAAGAATTGCGATTGTATTTTTTTGTACCGACAAAGATATATTTACACCAGTAAAAAACAACGTGAGGTTCAAAATATTATCTTAAAAGGGATATTCTTACATAGAGATGACAATCGGTGAAAATACAGGATTTATAGCCGTTTTTTTCCTTCGGCAATCAAGCGCTTATCCTTGGGAATACATTGCCCGCGTGAATAAGCGGGTGAATGTAAAATAGGAAACACCTACCTTTGCAGGGCTGAAAAACAGCAGAGCATCCTATTTCGTATCAGCCTCATTAAATAATTATGAATTTTCATCCCTGGCATTCCGTACCCTATGGCGATAACGCGCCCGATACCGTAAATGCCATCATAGAAATACCGCGCAACAGCCGCGCGAAGTATGAATTAGACAAAGATACCGGCTTGCTAAAACTGGATCGTGTCTTGTATTCTTCCACCTATTATCCTGCCAACTACGGTTTTATTCCTAAAACCTATTGTGATGATAATGACCCGCTGGATATTCTCGTGCTTTCGCAGATTGATATGCAGCCACTCTGCCTCGTAGAAGCCAAAGTGATAGGCGTGATGCGGATGCTCGACCAAGGCGAAGCCGATGATAAGATTATAGCCGTTTGTGCCCATGACATGAGCGTACGCCATATTAATGATATAGACCAGTTGCCGCCGCATTTTGTGAAAGAACTCCGTCATTTTTTTGAAGAATATAAACGCTTGGAAGAAAAGGTAGTGAAGATAGAAGAGTTTCAAGGTGCGCGGCTGGCGAAGAAAATCATCGGTCACGCCATCAAGGATTATGAAACCAAATTCGGCGCTAAATAAATGAATACGAGTATGAATGATATTTTTATTTTACTATGTATCGGTATGCTGGCAGGCTTTATGTCCAGCCTCGTAGGGATAGGCGGCGGCATCATCATTGTTCCTGCTTTGGTTTATTTTTTAGGAATGGATCAAAAAATGGCGCAGGGTACCTCGCTTGCCATGCTCGCCCTTCCGGTAGCATTTATAGGAGCCTATAATTATCACAAAGCGGGCAATTCCAACTGGAAAGTGGCATTGATCCTTGCGGCTACATTTATGGTGGGCGGCTATCTCGGAAGCAAAGTAACCCTCTCACTCAATATTTCTATAGTGAAAAAAATCTTTGCCGTATTTATGATGGCAATGGCTGTGAAATATTTGTTTTTTGACAAGCCTAAGCCTACCTCAAAAAACAAAGCCCCGCAAACGACCGAGACAAGCGCCAAGTAATTTTTCCCTATAATATGAATAACATTCGCACCATTCATACCTTGCGCTATGTAACGCCGCTTAGGGAAGGCGGGTCTTTGCCGGCTATTATAGAAGCGGACGACAGCTTTTTATATGTTTTAAAATTTAAAGGAGCCGGGCAAGGCGTAAAAGCCTTAGTAGCGGAATTTATAGGCGGAGAAATAGCAAGATTGCTGGGATTGAAAGTACCGGAACTGGTCTTTGCCTTATTAGATGAGGGTTTTGGGCGAACCGAACCCGATGAAGAAATTCAAGATTTACTGAAGGCAAGCACCGGAAAAAATCTGGCGCTGCATTACCTGAGCGGCTCTATTACCTACGATCCTGTGGTGATGACTATAGACAGCCAAACAGCTTCTACAGTCGTATGGATGGATGCTCTGCTCACCAATATGGACCGCACCGTTCGCAATACCAATATGCTGATGTGGTATAAAGAACTTTGGCTGATAGATCATGGTGCTTGTTTGTATTTTCATCATAACTGGGCAAACTGGGAAAAAGCAAAAACATCCTCTTTCCCGTTGATAAAAGACCATGTATTATTGCCGCAAGCCACTTCCTTAGCCGAAGCGGATGTCCGCTGCAAAACGTTATTGACCGAAGAAAAAATCCATGCTGTTTTGCAACAATTGCCTGATGAATGGCTCGAAACCTACGATGCGGCACTTACGGCAGATGCCGTGCGCGAAAGCTATCTCCGGTTTATTTGCTACAGAATACAACATTCCTCTCTATTTTTGAACGAAGCCATTCATGCGCAAACAACTACTATATGAATATGCGGTGATCCGTGTGGTGCCACGGGTAGAGCGGGAAGAGTTTATCAACGCCGGTCTGGTGCTTTTTTGCAAGGAAAAAAATATTTTGTCCTGCCGCATCCATCTTGATGAAGGCAAGCTCTGTTGCTTAGACCCGAATATGGATGTGGGGTGGATAGAAGAAAATTTAAAAGCCTTTGAAGATATAGCCTTGGGCAGGAATGAGAAAAGTAAAATTTCCGCTTGGGATCTTCCCTCCCGTTTTCGCTGGCTTACAGCTACAAGAAGCACTATTATTCAAAGCTCTAAAGTGCATATAGGGTTTTCAGAAGATTTGGAAAGCTCTTTTGAGCGGTTGTTTCAGCAATTGGTAGCCACGCCTATAGCACAAGAAAAAAAGCTGCATCCGGAGGGTAACACTTAAATTTGGATAGACTTATTTTGCAATTCTTATAATTTTTTTATTCCCAAAGAAAATGATGAAACGTACAAAAATCAAAGACATACTAAAAAGCGACAAGGTAGATTATGAGGTAACGGTAAAAGGCTGGGTGCGGAGCTTTAGAAATAATCAGTTTATAGCCCTGAATGACGGCTCGTGCATGAGCAACCTGCAAGTGGTGATAGACCTTGAAACCGACCCTGAATTAGTGAAAAGAATTACTAACGGCGCAGCGCTGAGCGTGAACGGAAAATTGATTGCTTCGATGGGTAAAGGACAAAAATATGAAGTGAAAGCAGCGGCGATAGAAATCTTAGGCGATTGCGATGGTGAAAAATATCCTTTGCAATTAAAGAACCGTCCGAGCTTGGAATATTTGCGGGAAATTGCGCATTTGCGTTTTCGTACCAATACGTTTGGCGCCGTGTTTCGTGTGCGTCATGCCCTGGCATTTGCCATTCATGAGTTCTTCCATAAAAAAGGATTCGTGTATTTGCATACGCCTATCATTACAGCAAGCGATGCGGAAGGTGCCGGAGAAATGTTTCGGGTAACGACTCTTCCTTTTGAAAATACGCCGCGATTGGAAAACGGTAATGTGGACTTTAACGAGGATTTTTTCGGAAGAAGCACGAACCTCACCGTAAGCGGGCAGTTGGAAGCAGAGTTGGCAGCAACGGCGTTTAGTGAGGTTTATACGTTCGGGCCTACATTTCGTGCAGAAAACAGCAATACGGCAAGACACCTTGCCGAGTTTTGGATGATAGAACCGGAAGTGGCTTTTAGCGATTTGAATGATAATATGGATCTGGCAGAAGAATTTATCAAGTACATTATTCAATACACATTGGAGCATAACCGAGAAGATTTAACGTTTCTTGCGCAGCGCCTTGCGGATGAAGAAAAACAAAAACCGCAAAACGAACGCAGCGAAATGGGCTTGATTGAAAAGCTGGAATTTGTGATGAACAACCGTTTTGAGCGGATTACCTATACAGATGCTATTGATATTTTATTGCAATCGCCTGCCTATAAAAAGAAAAAATTTCAGTATGAAGTGAAATGGGGCATTGATATGCAAAGTGAACATGAACGGTATTTGGTAGAAAAGCATTTTAAGAAACCGGTGATTGTTACCGATTACCCTAAGGATTTTAAAGCCTTCTATATGCGGCAAAATGAAGACGGAAAAACGGTAGCGGCTATGGATATTCTTGCCCCGGGAATCGGCGAAATTGTAGGCGGTTCGCAGCGGGAAGAGCGTTTGGAAAAATTAGAGCAGCGTATGAAGGAAATGAATATTCCCGCCGAAGAAATGTACTGGTATCTGGATACGCGCCGCTTCGGAAGTGTACCGCACTCCGGCTTTGGGCTTGGCTTTGAGCGGATGGTACAGTTTGTAACCGGCATGACCAACATCCGCGATGTGATACCTTTTCCGAGAACGCCTAAGAATGCGGAGTTTTAGAGCGATATGCTCCCGCAGATAATACAGCTTTTGCTCCTCTATTATCTGCGGGATTTATTTTGGCGATAGCCTATAAATCTCCCAATCCCACCGTTTCATGATGCTCGGGAATGATCACATCCCGAAATCCTTTTTTGATGAGTTTGGTTTTAAAAGCTTCCTGCACTTCCCATTCTCCATGCACTAAAAAAAGTTTACGTACCATTTTTTCATCCTGGCAAGCCAGCCACTGGCTCAGGTCTTCATAGTCGCCGTGTGCGCTCAGTGTATCAATGGTGGCTATTTCTGCTTTTACGTCATGCTGCACGCCAAAGATGGAAACCTTCTCTGCGCCTTCTTTCAGTCGGCCGCCCAGAGATTGCGGCTCGCAATAGCCTACGAGTAAGATGGTATTTTTGGAATCGTTAATGTTGTTTTTGATATGGTGCTTCACTCTGCCGGCTTCTGCCATTCCCGATGCGGAAATGATGACCATAGGCTCGTGGATAGTGTTCAATGCGATGGAGTCATCTACAGATTGCGTATAACGCAGCCCTTTAAAATCAAACACATCTTTATCGGTTTGCAGCACTTTCTGTACTTGTTTGTTAAAACATTCGGGATGGCTTTTTACTACTTTAGTGATTTTGGTAGAAAGCGGGCTGTCCACAATATAGCTCACCGGCGGCAGTCTTTCTTCCTCTTCCAATTGATTGAGGAGGTATAAAAGTTCTTGGGTACGTCCGAGGCTGAATGCCGGAATGATGAGTTTGCCTTTTTTGATTAGGCAGGTGTGGACTATTATTTTAAACAATTCTTCAATTGCTTCTTTGGTGGTAGGGTGGAGCTTATTCCCATAGGTAGATTCCATGATGATATAATCTGCTTGCGGAAAATTATCCGGTGATTTCAGCAGCGTATCGCGGTATCTGCCTATGTCGCCGCTGAATGTAAGGCTTACCTGTTTCCCCTCTTCTGTGAGTTTCAGATTTACGGAAGAGCTTCCGAGGATATGTCCGTTGTCGGTGTACATCAGCTCAATTCCTTCATCTACCGTTGTCCATTCTTCATAATCCACCGGCACCAGCTTAGGGAATACCTGCTCTGCATCTTTTACCGTATAAAGCGGTTCGTGAAGGGGTTTGTTTTCTCTTTGTCTGTTTTTGTTGGTGTAGCGCACATCTGCTTCCTGTATATTGGCGGAATCCAGTAAGAGCAAGCGAATCAGTTCAAGGCTTGCCGTAGTGCAATAAATCTTTCCTTTATAACCGTCGCTTACAAGCTTGGGGAGCAAGCCGATATGGTCTATATGTGCGTGGGAGAGGATAACATAATCTATTTCCATAGGGGAAAAGCCCCAGTCGTTATTCAGCGGATAGGTTTCTCTGCCCATGCCTTGAAACATGCCGCAGTCCAGTAAAACTTGTTTGTTGCCTATGTGTATGATGTGTTTGGAACCTGTAACCGTACGTGCTGCGCCGTGAAAAGATATCTTCATATTGTCGTATTGAGTTTGGAAAGGTAAAATAAAAATTATTCCGTAAAGAACGGATAAGGGTCGCGGCGAAGCCGCGACCCTTAATTACACTCATTAAATTTCCTTGCAGAAAATAAACGCTACTCCTTATTTCACCATGCTCTTAAACACGTTTTCATCTACCCTCACCGGATATTTATTTCTCAGGGCGCTGTCCCATTCTTTTTCCAGATAGTCTTGGTATTCGGCTACTACATAGCCACGCGCATCGTCCAGAGATTTTTGAGCAGGGCTGTTGAATACTTCATTTGTTTTTACAAGCGTATAGCTGCCATCCGTATTTTTTACCGGTTTGCTTAGCACGCCGGCAACGAGTTCGGCACGGGGTGCATCGGTAAATTTAGAAAACTCATACCTTCCTTTTTGCAGGGTTACGGCATCCGGTGTGGCTTCGGTATTCATTTCTTTAATAAAATCTTCGTTGGAAATATCGTTGTTTTTCAGGAGAAGCACCTGTCCTTTTTTCATGGCGGCTTCATCTTTGAAACGATATACTACTCCCGAAAAGCCAGGTTCCCATTGGTATTTGGCTTTGTTTTCTTCATAGAATTTTTTCAGTCCTACGGTGTCTTTCGATGCTTTTGTCCATACGTTTCTATCCATCAGTTCAAACAGCATAATGCCGTCGCGGTATTCTTTCATCAGGTTTCTAAACTCTGCATTTTCTTCCAGTAAGCGCTGCTCTTCAAAATCATTCACCACTTTGGTCTGATACATTTTGTAAAGATCTTCGGATACGTTTTGGCGTTTACCCATCAGCCTTCCTCTGGTGAGCATTTCCACAAAATTCATCATGTCGGCTTGGGTATAGGAGGTTTTATTGAGGCTGAACAAGGGTTTGTTCATATCCGAAAAATCTTTTGCGGTAAACATGCCAGCCTGCACGCCCGTATCGGGAATGGCGTTGATGCGTTCGGTAAGTTCTGCAAAATGGGCGGGGTATTCTTTGAAATTGTTTTTTTGTTTGATTTGTTCAAAGAATGCGTCTTTTGCTATCTGGGAGCGGGAATCGTTTTCTACTCTGCGTTTCAACTGGCTATAAACTGAGTCATAAGGGCGGATCGGATATTTTTGGATGAGCTTGATGATGTGATAGCCAAAATCCGTTTTTATAGGCTGAGAAAAATCGCCCGGTTTTTTCAGTGCAAACGCGGCATCTTCAAATACGGAAATCATACTGCCTACACCAAAGCGCGGCATGGCGCCATCGTTTCTTATGGTTTTTTCGTCATCGGAATATTCGGCTACCATTTTTTCAAAAGAAGCACCGTTTTTCAGTTCTTTATAGATTTTATCCATTTGGGCTTTGGCTTCTTTCTCGCCTTCTTCCCCTTTAGATTTAGGGGTGTTGATGCGTATTTGTGCTACTTCTATCTCACCGCGTGCCGGTCTTTTTTCGATTATTTTTACGATATGGTAGCCCAGCGGGGTACGGAAGGGCTTGGATACTTTCCCTGTTTCCGTAGCATACACGGCATTTTCAAAAGGGTAGAGTGTTTGCAACGCCGTCATATAGCCTATATCGCCGCCTTTTTCTTTGGATCCTCCGTCATCGGAATATAATTTGGCGAGTGTGGCAAAATCCGCTTTTTGCTTCGTAAGTGCGTTGTAAATACTATCTATGCGGTGGTACAGTGCCAGGGTATCGGCAGGCTTCATAGTAGCCGGCGCCATGAGGAGAATATGCGCTACATGGCGGTCTTCTTTAGAGCGTTCATAGGCTTCTTTTACCAGCTTGGCGGTGATTTGTTTATCCGTCAGGTAGTTTTTGGAAAGCTGGGTGCGGTAGTTATCCAGTTCGCGTTGTATAGCGGGCATGGTGTCTATCTGTTGCAGTTCCGCTTCCTTTACTTTCATTTTAAAAAGCGAATACAAATTCAGGTATTCTTTCAGCGCAGGCTCGGAAAAATCAGGCTTTTTGTTAAGTGTATTTTTTTCATAGTTTCTCAAAAATTCTTCTTTGGAGACCTTGTCGTTTCCGTAGGTGAAAATTGTTTGTGCCTGCGTGTTGTAATGAATAAAAGCAGTTGCCAAACAGGCTAATACCAACTTTTGCATTTTGTGTATGTTCATTAGTTTTTAGATGATGATTGTTGTGCTTTTTTTCGTTCGTTGATGTCTATGACGGTGGCAATATTGGAATGATCCAATCGTTTGCCGATGATGATTTTATTTTCGTCCAGCAAATAAATACTCGGTGTGGTGCGTACATCATATTTGTTATAGTAGCCGGAGCTGCGGTCGGGGTCGTATAGATGCAGCCATTCGGTGAGGTGATGGTCTTTGATGAATTTTTTCCAGGTTTCTACAGGGTCATCCGTGCGTACGCCGATCAGTTTTACTCCTTTCGCCTTCAGCTCGGCATGATACATGGAGTCTATCTTCGGTACTTCCTGCATACAATGTCCGCAGGTAGGTTCCCAGAAAACGAGCAAAGTATATTTGGCTTTTACCTCGGAAAGGCGTCGTGTATGATCTCCGGTATCTTTTAAAACCAGTTCGGGAGCTACGGAGCCTACCAGATTCGGCGATTTGCGCAAGGCTTCTTCATAATATTTGGTAAGCTCATCGGGGCTCAGCCAGAAGGCATCGCCCTTCATGTGGTGGTTCATCACAAAATGTACAAATACTTTATCCATTCCCATGATCTGACTTTTTTGCGCATTGAGTGTGAGCCAGAATAAGGTATATTTATAAAGCTCTGTTTTTTTAGGGATTTGGGAGAGCAGCCATTCGCCTTCTTTGATGACGCTGTCTTCCTGCGGAATAACCATCTTATTGATATATTCCTCCAGTTTGGTATCGTATATAGG
>JAEZZY010000043.1 GCA_023418315.1 Bacteroidota bacterium | reverse complement strand
TCTACCACCACTTCGCCTTCGCCTATGCAGGTATCGCATCGTCCGCCGTCTGTATTGAAAGAGTAATGCCGTTCTGCATAGCCACGCATTTTGGAAAGGGGTTGTTTGGCAAATAATTTCCGTATTTCGTCCCATGCCTTGATATAAGTTACCGGGTTGCTGCGCGAAGATTTTCCGATCGGGTTTTGATCCACCAATTCCACTTGGGCAATATGTTTTAAATCGCCGCTCAGGGCTTTATACAGTCCCGGCTTATCGCTGCTTTCCCCAAAATGTTTTTGCAACGCGGGATACAAGGTTTGTTTTACTAAGGTGGTTTTTCCACTGCCACTCACACCGGTTACGACACATAATAAATTCAAAGGAAAATCCACCGAGATGTCTTTCAGATTATTCTGCCTACAACCTTCTATACGAATGCTGTTTTTGCTTTTTCGTTTTATAGGAGAAGACAGAATTTTCAATGCGCCACTCAGGTATTTTCCCGTCAGGCTGTTCTCATTGGCGATGATGGCTTTTTCATTTCCTTCCGCTATTACTTCACCCCCCAAATGCGATGCTAAAGGCCCCATGTCAATAATATGATCCGCCTCGCGCATCATCATTTCATCATGCTCTACCACCACCACGGTATTTCCTAAATCCCGCAAGGATTTCAAAACATTAATCAGGCGTTCTGTATCGCGCGAATGCAATCCTATACTTGGTTCGTCGAGAATATATAGGGAATCGGTAAGGTTGCTGCCGAGGAATTTGGTGAGTTGTATCCGTTGGCTTTCTCCTCCCGAAAGTGTGTTGGCAGTCCTGCTGAGTGTAAGATAGCTCAAGCCTACGTCCAACAAGGTTTTTAGCCGTTGATGTATTTCTAAAAGAATGCGCGTAGCCACAGCCTTATCCTGTTTGCTCAGTTTCAGTTGATCGAACCATAGCTGCAAATCGCTGGCGGGCATTTTCAATAATTCCCCGATGTGTTTGTTGGCGATTTTTACATACAACGCTTCTTTTCTTAACCGCGATCCTTTGCAATCGGGACAGGTAGTCTTGCCCCTATAGCGCGCTTGCATAATGCGGTACTGCACTTTATAGAGGTTTTGGCTTACCATTTCAAAAAACTGTTTGATACCTTCCACTTTGGCATTGCCATTCCATAGCAATTCATATTCTTTTTCCGAAAGCGCAGCAATCGGTTTATGAACAGGGAAATCAAATTTGGATGCTTCCCGGATGAAGAGGCGTTGCCATTCGCTCATCTTCTCTCCTTTCCACGGGGCTATAGCTCCTTCATATACACTCAATGTTTTATCAGGTATCACGAGGTCTTCATCAATGCCGAGCGTCATCCCAAAACCTTCACAGGTAGGGCAGGCACCATAGGGATTATTGAACGAAAATAAATTGGGCGTGGGTTCGTCAAACTGAATGCCGTCTGCCTCAAAACGACTGTTGAAGTTATGGAGCTTTTTACCATTTACTTCGATTATGCACATCCCTTCCGCCTCGTAAAAAGCGGTCTGCACACTATCCGACAAACGATGCAAATCATCCTCTTCAAACTCCTTCACCACTATCCGGTCAATCAATACATACAGTGTTTTTTTCTTCGTCAAAGCTTCATCTTCTACAGCTTCTTCTATACGAATGGGTTTATCTTCGCCTTGTACGTATATCCGTGAAAACCCTTTATGCATCAGTATTTCCAACTCTTCTTTAAGGCTTCGTTTAGGACGGATGATTAACGGCACGAGAATCTGCACTTTATCCCCCTGCGGCAAGGTTTTAATGAAATCTACTACATCGCTTACACTGTCTTTTTTTACTTCTTTTCCGCTTACAGGCGAGTAGGTTTTTCCGATGCGGGCATATAGCAAACGCAGATAATCATATAGCTCCGTCATAGAACCGACGGTGCTGCGCGGTGTGCGGGCAGTTACTTTTTGCTCTATGGCAATTGCCGGGCAAAGCCCTTTGATATAATCCACATCCGGTTTATCCATCCGCATGAGAAATTGCCGGGCATAGGCGCTGAGGCTTTCGGCATAGCGGCGCTGCCCTTCGGCAAAAAGCGTATCCATAGTGAGGGAGGATTTTCCCGAACCGGAAACACCCGTTACTACAATGAATTTATTTTTAGGAAAAGCAACATCAATATTTTTCAGATTGTGCATCCGCGCACCTTTTATAAAAATATCCTCGGTGGCATGTTGGATTTTAGATTTTAGATTTTTTTCCACTTCCGGTTCAGAAATTCCGTAAACCTGTGCTTTTGGATTTTTACCCTTTGGTTTCTTCTCCTGCATGTAGCGAAATTAGGATAAAGGGAGTATTCACCCTCCATTTATTCCCCTTCTTGTTCCGTTACTTTCTTTCCTTGTGGCTATATGCTTGCGTAAAATTACGTATGCGGTTTACCGTATTATTGATTTTCTCTTCTGAATAAGCGAATTAGGATAAAGGGAATAGTTCAAACCGTGCTTTTGCGTAAAACTACGTATGTATTTACCGTATTTCCCGAAATAAAAATCCGTAAATCCCCTCTTGTATCGTCCTATGGGGGGTGTGTATTTTTGTATATAGATGATAAAGCAGAATGACTACCTAATTTTCAGGCCCCTATAAGTCTCCCTATCATTATTTTTCTCCTTTTATTTTTTGAAGGAGATAATCCATGCCCAACCATTCTGCGCCGGTGGCTACGGCTGTAATGCTTACGCCCAGTACTCCGTGCAGGTTCACATTCTGCCCTGTCAGCAGAAGGTTGGGCATTTTGGTTCTTACGGCTATGGTCGTTTCCGCCGGTTTCTGCACATCCTTCATGATGCCGTAGAGGGCACCGGTTGGGGTGGCTGTGTAATCTCTGAAGGTGAGCGGAGTGGCGGCGCTTTGTGCTATGATATTGCCTTTTAATTCGGGAATGAGGGTATATGCAATCGCCAAAAGTTGCTTGCTTTTTAATTCTTTAAAGGAGGTATAACGCTCGCCTCTGTCGCTTTTTGCGCCGGTATGGTTGTGCGTATCTTGCCATTCGAGTACCTCGTTATAGTCCATGTAGGTAAGTAGGGACAAGCTTTCAGAAAATCCTTGATGAATTTTGCTTTCGGTGGAATAAACCGCCAGCGTATCAAAGCTGTTTTTGTTTTTTCTATGAATGCCTTCCAATGCATCTTGCGAACGATGCCAGTAGAGATTATATGCTCTTGCCGGAACGGTTTTCGGTTTGAGTACTAAATTCAGCATGAAGGAAGAACGGGTCTGTTCCAGTCTGTTTATCCGATTTTTATAGGCAGGTTTGATGACGGAAGTATCCAGCAGGCGCAGCAAGGCTTGGGGGTGGATGTTGGCTATAAATCGCTTTCCATAAAATCGTTGTCCTTCGGCAGTTTCGGCGTATTGTATGCTTCCGTTGTTTTCCTTCAGCTTTGTTATATCCGTATTTCGGAACAGGGTTCCGCCGTGCTTACGAAGCTCTACAGCTAAAAATTTAGCAATTTGCGAACTACCGGGAAGCAGTTTATGTGCGCTATGGATATAGCTTTCCGTTACCAGTGCATGTAGGTAAAACGGTGTTTTTCCCCGTACACCGGCATAGAGGAGGTTGTTGCCCATCAGCACGTTTTGAAGCAAACGGTTTTGAGTAAGTTGAGAAAGGGTTTGGCTCAATTCCCAATGAGCTACTTGCGCCTTTTCTTGTGCATCGCCATTTCGCAAGCGGTATAGCGGAAAATGATCCCCTGTTTTTTTCAATAGGGCGATATATTGTTGCAGTGCATTTTTTTCGTTTGGGAAATGGGGGAGTAGTTGTTCGATAAAATTTTCAGCACCTATAGCCAAAGGAAATGAAACCTCATCCGCACCCAGTTGTATCCTGTCAAAGCCGTTTGGGTCAAAGGGTTTCAGCTCAAGGCTGTTGAGAATGCCTGCATATTGGAATAGCTGATGCAGCGTATGCCCTTCGCCTAATCCGCCTATATAATGGACACAGCTATCGAATACTTGTTTTTGCAAGGAAAAGGTTTGCAGGCAGCCGCCAATCTGCTTGTTTTTTTCCAGTACGCATACGTTCATACCTTCTTTAGCCAGGATGACTGCACTTAGCAAGCCTCCTAAGCCACTGCCGATAATCACTACGTCGTATGAGTCGGAAAAATTCAATGCTCAAAATTAAACACTCAAAACAAAGGGGCAAGTAAAAAAGCAAGATGCACCCTTTGCTGCATCTTGCTTTCTGTTTCTTTATTTCTAAAACTTCCTTTACCGCACCAGCATCACTTCACCTTTTTCTTCATAATACTGTCCGTCGCTGCACTGATAGCGGATGAAGTAGAAATACACGCCCATGTCTTGGGGAGCTCCGCCGAAGTTGCCATCCCAGCCCATGAGGTTGTCAGCGGTTTCAAAGATCTGTTGTCCCCAACGGTTTTTCACTACAAATTTTGAGATTTTCTGATTGCCTTTGGTGATGGGTCGGAAGATGTCGTTTTTGCCATCTTGGTTAGGGGTGAAGGCTGTAGGGAAATTGATGACACAGCAGTTCTCCGGTGTAACCCATATACTGCTGCTTGATTTACAATTGTAAATATCGGTTACGTTTAAGGTAATTTCTCTTG
>JAEZZY010000041.1 GCA_023418315.1 Bacteroidota bacterium | reverse complement strand
GTGCCGATGTCCGGAATATGTACATGTTCGACAGCAAAGGACTCATCCGGAAATCCCGCACCGATTTAGACGAAAACAAACATTATTTCGCCCAGCCCGGCGATGACCTCAGCCTGGAAGAAGCCATGATAAAAGCCGATGTTTTTATAGGGCTTTCCAAAGGAAATATTGTAAGCCGGGACATGGTGAAGGCGATGGCGGACAAGCCCATTGTTTTTGCCCTTGCCAACCCCACACCCGAAATAGCCTATGAAGATGCGCTGGCAGCGCGCCCCGATGTGATAATGGCTACGGGCAGAAGTGATTATCCCAATCAGGTAAACAACGTGCTGGGCTTTCCCTATATCTTCCGCGGCGCTTTGGATGTGCGTGCCACCACCATCAATGAAGACATGAAACTGGCTGCCGTAAAAGCGCTTGCAGCATTAGCCAAAGAACCCGTTCCCGAAATAGTGAATGTGGCGTATAATGAGCATCATCTCCACTACGGCTCTACTTATATTATTCCCAAGCCTATGGATCCCCGCTTGCTGGTTACGATCTCTTCTGCCGTAGCCAGAGCCGCTATGGAAAGCGGTGTAGCCAAGCGCCCTATAGAAGATTGGGAAGCCTATGAAGAGGAACTCTATAAACGCCTTGGCTCGGATGACAGTATGCTGCGGTTTATCATCAACAAAGCCAAACAAAATCCGCAACGGGTGGTCTTTGCCGAAGCCGAAAACCTGAAAGTGCTGAAAGCCGCACAGATTGTTCGGGATGAGCGGGTGGCGATTCCTATTCTTTTGGGAAATGAAAAACGCATCCGCAGAATCATCGAAGAAAATGAACTTCCGCTTCACGATGTTACCATCATAGACCCTAAAAGCGAAGAGATGGAAGCCAAACGAATACAGTACGGCGAGTTATTTTTTGAAAAAAGAAAACGGCGCGGATTTAATCTTTACGAAGCCCGGAAAATCATGCGCGAGCGTCCCTATTTCGGCTGCATGATGGTGGCACAGGGCGAAGCCGATGCAATGATATCCGGACTCACCCGCCGCTATCCCGATACGGTGAAACCCGCTCTGGAAATCATCGGCATGGATGAAGGAGTGAAACGCATGGCGGGGATGTATATCATGCTTACCAAAAAAGGACCCTTGTTCTTTGCCGATACCACGCTCAACTTCAACCCTACCGAAGAAGAGCTGAAAGACATTACGCTGCTCACCGCCAATGCCGTAAAACATTTTAACGTAAAACCGCGCGTGGCGATGCTTTCTTATTCCAATTTCGGAAGCAGCGTGTCGCCGGAGGCGATACTGGTGCGCAATGTAGTGGATCAAATCCGGAAGGAACATCCCGAGCTGGTGATAGACGGGGAGATACAGGCCGGTGTGGCATTCGATAAAGATTTGCTGAAAGAAAATTATCCGTTTTCCGAGCTGGTAAATGAAGCGCCCAATGTGCTGATTTTTCCCAACCTTGCAGCGGGTAATATCGCCTATCATCTGCTGCAAGCGGTAGGCGGCGCAGAAGCTATAGGACCTGTTTTACTGGGTTTGAAAAAACCGGTGCATGTGCTGCAATTAGGCAGTTCCGTAAGGCAAATGGTGAATATGGTAGCGATAGCCGTGTGCGATGCGCAGGTGAAAAGCGGCAGGTAGCGCCTGAAAAGCGTTTAGGCGTGTAAATTAATGTTGCAAAACTCCTCCGTTCTTGCTACATTAGATTGATGCAAGCAACACCCAAGCGCAAAACCTGGCGTCAGCATCTTTATGAAACCGTGTTTGAAGCAGATACCCTTGCGGGAAAGATTTTTGATGTCTGCATTTTGTTCCTGATTCTTGCCAGCGTCATCATCATCACCTTAGAAACCGTCCCTACGCTCTTTGCTCTTTATAAGGATGTCTTCTTTTATCTGGAAATCATCTTCACGCTTATTTTTACTATTGAGTATATTTTGCGTCTCGTGGCATCCGAAAAGCCGTTCAACTATATGAAGAGTTTTTACGGAGTGATTGATATTCTTGCTATCCTGCCCACCTATCTGGCAGTTATTTTTCCTTCATTTCATTATTTTCTTATCATAAGAGTCATCCGGCTGCTACGGGTATTTCGTGTATTTAAGATGGTGCATTTTCTTCGCGAAAGCCTTCATTTATTAAATGCCCTATGGCACGCCCGCCGCAAGATTGCTGTGTTTTTTCTTTCCGTCATTCTCATCACTATTGTGTGCGGCTCCTTGATGTATATCATCGAGCATCATAAAAACGAATCCTTCAACAGTATCCCGCAAAGCATCTATTGGGCTATCGTAACGCTTACCACGGTAGGCTATGGAGATGTATCGCCCATCACGCCTATGGGCAAGTTGCTGGCTTCCTTTATCATGTTGCTGGGTTATTGTATCATAGCCGTGCCTACGGGCATTGTGTCGGCGAGCCTTGTAAAAGGAATGACGGATATGAAAGTAACGACGCAAACCTGCCCGCACTGTCATAGGCAAGGGCATGAAAGCGATGCCGAATATTGTAAATTCTGCGGGGCTATGTTGTGAGGATTACCCGCTGTGAAGGATAATTTCTTATTTTAGGGACAAATGAATTGCATGAAACGCTTATTGTTATTTCTGTTATGGATTGTAGGATATGCTTCCGCTTTTGCCCAAAGCAAGAATGATACCTTCGCGGTTTATTTTGACCTGGATATAGCCACACTCAACGCACGAGCGCAAACCGTTATTGACCGTTTATATGCCGATAATAAAATAAATAAACGTGCGCCTATAGCCATTGTGGGTTATGCCGATTTTCTTGCTTCCGAAGAATACAATCTTTCCCTCTCTCAAAAACGTGCGAATAATGTAAAGCAATACCTTAAAAATTTTGACCTGAATCTGAATGAAATCCGAACCGTCATAGGAAAAGGAGAAGTGAGGCGAAACGATACCTTCGGTAAGGATAAAGGCATAGCCCAAGACCGGAGAGTGGATATTGTGATGGAATATGAGCGGGTAGGGAAGAAGCCGCAGCAAGACAGAGAAGAAGAACGAGGCGATATGACCGTCATCATGCGCCCGCGGGAAAAACTGGAAACACCCCCTTCCACCACCGATACCGGCTTTGCTATAGAAGATGTGCCGGTGGGCAAATCCTTTATTCTTAAAAATATTTATTTCCCTATGGGGCGGCATTTTCCCAAGCAAACCTCCGATGCCGAATTGCAAAACCTGCTGCAAGTAATGAAGGATAATCCACGAATGAAAATTGCCATAGAAGGGCATGTATGCTGCATCTCCAACGTGCCGGATGCCTACGACCTCGACTCCGGTCAGCTGGATCTTTCTCAAAACCGCGCCCGCTTCATCTATGAATACCTGAAAGCCCGCGGCATCACCGAAGACCGCATCAGCTATAAAGGCTACGGAAAATCCCGACCCATTTACGCCAATGAAGAAACGCAGGAGCAAGCTTCTATCAACAGAAGGGTGGAAATAAGGATTGTGAGGAAATAACAAGCGGATAGAACCTTGTCATTTTCTTTTGCAGGAAGCCCCAAATTTTTCCTCTTTTCGTTAGATGCGCGTTTTCAACTAACTTTAAGCCTTTAAATTTTCCATGAAGCGAGAAGCCATATCGGTATTTGATATTTTTAAGATTGGAGTAGGTCCCAGTAGTTCGCACACCTTAGGTCCTTGGCGGGCTGCGTTGCGGTTTAACGACACGGTAAGCGCCAAAGGTTTTGAGGAGGTAACACAGGTGCGGGTACTGCTTTACGGCTCTTTAGCCAAGACCGGAAAAGGGCATGGCACCGATGTCGCCGTCATCTTAGGGCTTTGCGGAGAAGACCCTGTAACCTTTGATGTAAATGAAATAACGCCCCGCATCGAGCAAATTACCCGGGAAAAGAAAATGAACTATGCTCACCGCATCGAAATAGATTTTGATCCGCAAACCGATGTGGAATTTCTGATGAACGAATCGCTTCCTTATCATCCGAATGCCTTGACTTTTTTATGCAATTTTAAAGACGGCAGCCATATCGCCGAAACCTATTATTCCATAGGCGGCGGGTTTGTGGTGAAGGAAGGAGAAGAAGGCGGAAGCACTACTGCTATAGAGCTGCCTTTCCCTATAGAACGTGCCGATGACCTACTGCACTGGTGCCGCAAAACAGGGCTTTCCATTCACGAAATTGTAATGGAAAACGAAAGCGCCTGGCATCAGGAAGCAGAAGTGCGAAAAGGCGTGCTGAAAATATGGGAAGTGATGCGCGAATGCACTTACCGCGGCGTACATGCAAAAGGCGTATTGCCCGGCGGACTGAACGTAACCCGACGCGCTTCCATCCTCAACCAAAAACTGCTCAACGGAAGAACCTATAACAACTATGACGAATGGATACATGCTATCCGTGCCGGCGGGCAAGGGTTTCAGTATATACTGGACTGGGTAAGTTGCTTCGCACTGGCGGTGAATGAAGAAAATGCTTCCTTCGGACGGGTGGTAACCGCGCCTACCAACGGTGCCGCGGGCGTAGTGCCAGCCGTGCTGCATTATTTTATCACTTTTTGCGATGGTTATACCGAAGATAAAATCATCCAATTCCTCCTTGCCGCATCCGAGATAGGCAGTATTTTCAAAAAAGGGGCTACACTCTCCGCAGCAATGGGCGGTTGTCAGGCAGAGATTGGCGTGTCTTCCTCTATGGCGGCGGCAGCCCTTACCGAATGTATGGGCGGAAGCGCCAGACAGGCTATGATGGCCTCCGAAATCGCTATGGAACACCATCTGGGGCTTACCTGCGACCCCGTAGGTGGACTGGTGCAAGTACCCTGCATCGAACGCAACACGATGGGCGCTATTAAGGCCATCACTGCTTCTCAGTTGGCATTGCTTAGCGACCCCGATAAAGCCCGTGTATCTTTAGACACAGTGGTAAAAACCATGTGGGAAACCGCCCTGGACATGAACCATAAATATAAAGAAACAGCTGAAGGCGGACTTGCCCTATACATCCCGCTGGGAATGAAGGAATGTTAGGAATGTACTGCCTGCAAAAGAACAACAACTGCTGCAATACAATTCCTTGTTTTTCATTTCCCACATAGGAATCAATGCGCAATGATTATAGGCTGCGCTATTTTTTTACCTTCATGATGCAGCCCTATGAGGTAGTTGCCGGAAGGTATATCGCCCAGCGGAATCTTGTTTTGATTCGTACTCACTTCCATGGATTTTACCACGCTGCCGCGCATATCATAGATATATGCCTGATAGGTGGTGCCGGAAGGATGATGAAAATGTAAGTTCAGCACATCGGAGGCCGGCTGCGGATAAAGGGTGAACACTTCGGTGGCATCCGGTATTTTGGCGATCAACGTAGGGGTGTAATACTCATATTTATAGCGGTACAGAAAATCGTTTTTGATAGCTTGCCAAGCTTGGGCAGCGGCGTTCCAGGTGAGTGATTTGTAAGTGAGCGGCTGGTTTTGCGCATTGTACGTCCATTCTTCTTTGCGGGTGTTTACAAAGTCTTGAACCACATCATCCCACACTTGATACGCATCGTCGAGCTTATTGCCTCCTGCATCGTAGCTGAATAGATTCCGGCGTTCGGTTTGCCAGCTATTGTCTTTCCAGCTATATTCGATAGTGTGCGTCATCACACCATTGGTAAAAATAAATTCCTTTTTAAAACTATTGCTCCATGCGCCGTTTGCAAATTTCTGTAGCGTATAGGAAGTAAGATGGTTGGCGGCATCATAGCTAAAAGAATAATAATCGCTATAGTGCCATCCTTCCGCAGTAGTATAGATGTATTCTTTTCGTTCGGTAACATTATGGTTGGCATCATAGCTCAGTTCGGTAGTGCCCGTTACGAATTTTATCTCGGTAATGTCGTTCTGATTATTATAGCTCAGTTTAAAATCCATGCTATTCCCCGTCCAGGAGCCGTTCCATACATACAGGCTTGTTTGCTCCAGCCGGGAAAGCGGGTTGTAATGATATTCATACATCACGCCGTTGTGCCATTGTATCTGATCGTTGATCCAGTTTTCCTGAATTCTGTTTTCCACATCGCCTGCATCGTTGAAGCTCTGTGTGTATCTTCTTACCGGCATATAGGCTTGCAAGGATGGGTCGTATTGATAATAAACGCTAAGGTCGAAGTCGAGAAAATTGTCCTGATAATCGAGGTCGAGGATGCCGCCTCTGCCGCTGCTATAGCTATAGGTAGAGGAATCGAAGAATTGATACTGGCTTCCGTCGAATATGGTTTTCACCTTAGCGGTAAGCCTTATGGGCATTCCTCCCGCGTTATAATCGGGCCGGCTGGAGCCGAAATGAGGGTAAAGCGTAGGGATGGTAATGCCGGTGGTTTTTCCATAGCCCATGCAGGAAAAAAGAACGGCGGCGAGCGTAAAAATTTTTTTCATAACGGTTCATTTTTTAGCGGTGATACGAAGCGTTGATATAAAAATAATTTTTATAGCGCTAAAATCCCTGTTTCTATTGTCATTTTTTTATACAAAATGACAACCTCATGACAAAGAATTTACCGACCTGTTTCTTGCCGCTCTTGTAAAGGACTGGTTAATGGGATGTAAAACAACGGTTAAACGCCTTCAATAGTTTTCCGGGCAAAAACTGGTGCGGCATATTTGTGTCATATACGTCAACCACTTTATTATTATTTATGAAAGAGAAGATCTCTACATTTACTACCGGCTTACTCGTTAAAAGCTATGTAGGTGTGAGTGTGGCTTTATGCGCCGCAAAAACACGCAAGCAAAGCAAAAAGCGCAACAATGATTTTTCGATAAGAAAACGTCTTGCAATCAGCAAAATGAATGCTACAGCACCGGATACGAACTAAGAACGAAAGATGATTTCCGTGGCGCCGAAGCCGTATTTACCTATCCATTCGTTCTTATAGCTTTTTACCTCCGGCACTTGCTTCAGGATTTTATGTATTTCTTCTTTCAGTTTTCCTTTTCCCAATCCGTGGATCACAATCATACGCTGCTGGCCGTGCATGATGGCGAGCGAAAGATAGCGGCGGAACGTATTGAGCTGGATCAAGATAATTTCGGCATTGCTTAGGCTTTTATAATCTTCGGTCAATTGCTCAATGTGCAAATCCAATTCATAGCGGGGCAGTTCATCCAGTGAAAAACGTTTTGCGGATTTCGGCTTTATCGCCGGAAGTGGCGAAGGCTTAGCCGCAGGTTTTTCTTCTTTGGGTTTTAGGATAAAATCTTCGGTAAGCAGATAGGTGAAGGTGGGTTCGTTTTGGCTAAGACAATGCTCTATATGCGCAAATAATTTTTGGGGTTTTATTTTTAAAATACCTTCTTCCGGTTTCAGTTTTTCATTTTGGGCTACGCTTAGTCGCCAGTGGAAACGCGGCACATCATTCATATCTTCATAGGGAAGGCGGTGCAGGTACAAGTCGGCAAAAGGATGCAACACACCTGTATAACTAAAATCCGTTTCATGAAGAATTTTCACCTCATATTTTATCGCTATGGTATGAGGGGTTTCGTTCAGTAAATAAATCTTCAGGTAATCCACTACATCTTCAAACAATTCGGTTTTGAACACCGGAAGAAAGGAAAGATAAATGCCTTGTGCCAGCCGTTGCGGACGGAGATGGAGTTTTTCCACCGGCAATTGTTCGGGAGGACTTGCTTTTTTTTGTCCTGTTTTGTGTTGTGTAAACCATTTAAGATAAGGATGGTCTATATCTTCTTTGTGTACGGGAAATATAGTGCCACCTACCTGCACTTCAAACATATCTTCACTGATGACGTTGGTTACCACGCCTTCTTCGTCCGTACGTTTCAGAAGAATTTTATCGCCTATGGAGAATTTCATGTCAGTTGTCCGTTAATAAATGCGACCATTTGCCTTACTGCTTTTCCTCTGTGGCTCAGTTCATTTTTCAAGGTTAAAGGTAATGTACCAAAACTTTGTTCATAGCCTTCGGGAATAAATAAGGGATCATAGCCGAAACCTTTATCGCCTGAAGGTTCTGTAGCAATTTTCCCCGGACAGCTTCCTTCAAAAAAATAAGTACTTCCCTCCCATAGCAAACAGATGACGCATTTATAGAAAGCGCTCCGGTCGGTTACGTTTTGCAATTCTTTCAGTAATCGTTCATTGTTTTTCCGGTCGCTGCGGGGAAGTCCGCCATAGTAGGCGCTGTGTACACCGGGTTCGTTGCGGAGCGCCGGCACGCACAGTCCGCTGTCATCCGCAAAACAGTTTTTGCCGCAGAAATTAAAAACCGTCTGCGCTTTGGTAAGGGCATTCTCCTCAAACGTATGGAAAGGCTCTTCTATCTCCCGGTTGAAATGAATATCTTCCAGCGAATAAAGCGCCATCTGGGGATCCATTATAGCCCGGATTTCGGTAATTTTTCCTTTGTTATTAGAGGCGATGACGAGTTCTTTCATTGCCGCTAAGTTAAGGGAATGTCGCTCATTTCGAGGGCTGTTCATAGAGTGCAAAGGATTCTGTACCTTTATTTTTTTAACAAACACCATTATTCATGGCTCGTGAAGCTTATCTGGAAGTAGATGCCTCTACCCGCACCAAAGCCATCGCATGGACGGTCGGTATTCACCTTTTACTTATTTTATTTTTCATCCTGGTAAAATACTCCGTGCCCGTTGCGTTGGCGGTAGAAGAACTGGGAATGGAGGTCAATTTAGGCACCAGCGACAATGGCAGCGGTGATGACCAGCCTATGGATAGGGAAGACCCTGCCGCAGCGGTTGCATTTAATAATACCCAATCTTCCGCAGCGCAAACACAAGAAAAAGAACTTATGGAATCGGAGGATGCCGATGCCCCCGTTATCAACAGAACTACACCAAATACCCGCTACAACCGCCAAACGTCCTCCACCACTCCTGATAATAGAGCTGCTGCCAACGATGAGACGGACGGCCGCCACACCACCCGGCAAGCTCAGCGCCCCAGATATGTATATGACGGAGCAAGCGGGCGGGGCGGCAACAGCGCCTCTGCCGACCAATCGGGCACCAGTGAAGGAAATACCACCGGCGATGGCGACCGCGGCGCACCCGGCGGCACACCCGGAGCAAGCAACTATGAAGGTTCACCGGGGCCCGGCACAGGAGGCATTAGCCACACCCTTACCGGAAGAGATATTTCCCCTAAAAAATTCTCTGCCGAATTTAATGAAGGCGGCAAAGTAGTGATTCGCATCAAAGTGGACAGAAACGGCAATATCATTTCCAAAGCCGTGAAAAGCTCTCCCAGCAGTGCACTTACCAAAATAGCCCTGCAAAAACTGAGTCAGGCCAAATTCAGCGCCAGCCCCAACGCCGCGCCGGAGCAATTCGGAGAAATCACTATCGTATTCAAAACACGCTCGTAGGAATGTATGGAGAAACAAGGAACGTACGCGGCAACCTTACAGTTTTTGTATGAGCAATTACCTATGTTTTCCAAAACAGGTAAAGATGCTCTTAAAAAAGACCTGACGAATATCCGGAAACTCTGTGAAGCCTTAGGCAATCCGCAGGAACAGTTTAAAACCATTCACATAGCCGGCACCAACGGAAAAGGCAGCACGAGTCATGCGCTGGCTGCCATCCTCCAGCACTCTGGCTATAAAACAGGGTTATACACCTCCCCGCATTTGGTGGATTTCAGAGAACGTTTTAGAATAGACGGCGCTCTGGTGCAGGAAGAATGGGTGGTTTCGTTTGTGCAAAACAACCTTGAACTGATAGAGCGCATCCAACCTTCTTTTTTTGAAGTAACCGTAGCCATGGCTTTTCAGGCATTTGCCGATGCCGGTGTGGATATAGCCGTTATCGAAACGGGGCTGGGCGGCAGGCTCGACAGCACGAATATTATTACACCCTTACTTTCTATCATTACCAACATCAGCTACGATCATCAGGATGTACTGGGCGCTACGCTCAAAGAAATTGCAAGTGAAAAAGCAGGTATCATCAAACCGCATATTCCCGTAGTGATAGGAGAAGAAAATACGGAAACGGAGCGGGTTTTTCTGGAAGCGGCTATGCGGCACCATTCCAAACTCTATTATGCGCAGCCTATATGGGATCTGGTAAAAACCGGACAAGACGTAACACATCAGTATTTCAAAGTGATCCACAGAGCCAAGCGGATGATGTATGATTTGAAAACCGATTTGCTTGGCGGCTATCAGCAGCATAATATCCGTACCGTACTGGCGGCTGTGGAAGTGCTGGACACCACTACCGGATTAACGATTACTATGGAGCATGCCCTGGAAGCGCTGGCGCAGGTGAAGCAACTTACGGGATTGCGTGGCAGATGGGATGTGTGGCAAACCCGACCGCTTATCATTTCCGATGTGGCGCATAACCCCGCGGGCATTCGGGAGATGCTTAACCAATGGAAACAAATCACCGCAAAAAATAAAAAAATCGTTATAGGCTTTGTGAAAGATAAAGACGTGCGGCAGGCGCTGAGTTTTTTCCCTACGGAAGGAAGCAATTATTATTTCTGCAATGCCGGCATTCCACGGGCATTACCGGCAGAAGACCTCTGCGCCATAGCAAAAGAAACAGGGCTGAACGGCGCTTGGTATCCCTCAGTGAAAGCCGCTATGGAAGCTGCTTTGCAAGGAGATGACGATGCGGATGAAACAACCGCCGTTTTGATTACTGGAAGTTTTTTTGTGGTAGGCGAAGCTATGGAAGCATTTGTAAAAGACAAGGTGGCGCAGCTTGAAAAACCCTTTTAAGGATATTGTTCGTGTCTCATTCCTCGCAAGGGCGCGAATAGACAAATTACAAATGACAGAAACGCCACTGTCCGCTAAACTACCGTATCAACGTCAAATCCCCTTTCACCAACTGCACCTCATTCCCTTTAAGCGGACATTTATACATGCACCTATAGAAATACACATCTCCGGGGGCTAAGCTGCCTTTGAACGTGCCATCCCAACCGGCGGAGGGGGTTTCGGTTTTGAACACCTGCTCACCCCAACGGTCATAGACTTCGAGGGTATATTCGGGAAATTCGCCGTAGGCTATAGCGCGGAAGACATCATTCCGTCCATCGGCATTGGGCGTGAAGGCGGTGGGGAAGGCAAGGTTGCAGAAGTTTTTCATACACAGGGTATCGGCTATGACAATGGTATCGCTAAGGCTATAGCCGCAGGTGTCGGTGTATTGCGCCCAGTAAACGCCCGGCTGGGTAACGGTGAGGGACGAGCCCGTACTTCCGTTGCTCCATAGGGTGCGCTCATCGGGTGCGGTGAGCAGAATATAATCACCGGCGCAGAGGGCGGTATCATTGCCGAGGGAAATAAACGGCGCTGCCGCAAACGGCGACACCACAAACTCGTGAACAGCTTGGCTGCAAGCGGATTGGAAGGTTTCCACCACAGTATAGCTGCCGTATTGCGCTGCTTCTTTGGTGGCTGTTGTGCTGCCGTCATCCCACAGATAGCGGTCGGCGGGGCGGGCGGTGAGCAGCAAGGTATCTTGGGGGCATTTGTAAAAGCTGTCGGTAAGTTGGGATTGTGTGTAGGGCGTTACGTCCACCCAGTAGGTTCGGCTTTTGTTGCAGCCGCCGGGGTAGAAAAGCTGTACGGAGTAGCTGCCTGTTTCATAGGCTTTTATGCTTTGCTGCCGGCTGCCGTTGCTCCACAGCACGCTGTCGGCGGCGGGAGCGGTGAGGATGACGGTATCGTTGATGCAGATGCGGAAGCTGTCGTCTTTGACGATGTTCGGATGTATATCTCCTATGGGATAGGCTGCGGAGCCGCGTTGGTAAGCGCCGTAGTAATAAGCTGTTATAGGTTCATCGGATTCTAAATGATAGGTGATGCTATCGAGCAGGATATAGGCATACATATAGCCGGGATTGTTAGGAAAGGCCATGAATTGTGAGGCGACGCTTGCGTTGTTGAGCCGGATGGTGGGCACATTGGCGGTTTTGCTGATAAGCGTGATGGCGTTGAATTTGTAATCGGCGTGGTTTATAGGATTAGGGTTTGTATTATTAGGGTTGGGAATAGTAGCTAAAGATGTGAAGTATGCCTCTCTTACTCCTTGTTGCAACGGCAATACCAATAAGGAAGACGGGTCTGAAGCGGAATCTACAGGCATTGAGGAACTCTGGGGATCATGATAAGCGTGATATTGCGAAACCATATTTTGAGTAATGCTGACGGGATTGTCTGAAGTAACTACAATCGCATCATTAATAATGGTATCATAGCCTTGTGTAGTATTTAGTGTAAACTGATAAATTCCATCAAAATAAATCTTGTTGTTATTGGAGGCAGATACAAATTTAAAAAGGGAATAGGGATTGTTTCTGAACCGAACTACGGGATAAACCGTATCCCATAGATTAACGGGAAGTAGTTGCTCTAATAACTGCTCAGAACAACAGGGAAGGATTGTGCCGGGTTTTAATAAAGGCCATGTAATAAATGCCCCGTGCGCATAATTCACAAATATATTAATCGGGTTGCAACAGGTAGATTTTTGAACCAAAATTTTTGAACCGCTTAAATCCTGTAAAATACCATTTCCTGCCAAAAAGTAGCCCTCACCTTGATTGAGTGTTACATAATAAGGAATACCCGGAGGATGATTCAATACGGAATCGGATGGTGTAATTTCAATTATCACACTGTCGCAACGAGATACAATCGAATACCCTGCTGCGTTTGGTCTTACTGGATTTGCGTGATAAATATTAGGTCCATTGAGATAAAATTCTTGTCCGTAGGCTTGATTATCGGATGGAAAGATTAATGTGCCGTCATCAGAATATGTAAATACATCCGCATAATGAACTACGATATCCGCATCAGAAGTGATATGGAGACTTTTTTTGTGAACCGTATCCATAGGCGCTCCCTGCAAAGCTGCTTTTTGCATAGAATCAAGGACAATTTTCAATACGGTTCCACCCGGTAAAAAATAGTTTTGTGTAGCACCTGTCAACGTAAACCTTAAAGTAATATTAGCGTTATATACCCCTGAAATATAGAATACATAGGTTGGCTTTATTATTTCAGACTCAGGTAAAATACTATAAGAAAACCAAAAATCTCTTCCGGCGTGATTAAGAAAACGTTCGTTTTGTGCTTTGCATGATACTGCCGTGTACATTACAATAACGATGATGAGTATATAGTTCTTTCTCATTGCCTATAATTTTTATAGAAAGGGTTGCTTATAAAACCGATTCTAAAGTAAAATTTTATCGTAAGTTTTTCTAATTTTTTGTTCTCACATATTCTAATTATCATTTATTGTCGATTATTTATTATGTTTACGATTATTTTAACCAAAAAAATTATAAACTATGACCAAATCAAAAACAGCCAGACAGATGTTTTATGCCATAGGCATGACTGTTGTGCTATTGTACTTGCCCCGTGCGGTTGATGCGCAAAACGCAATAACGCATTATATTACTTCGAGCAGCACTGGAGCGGCGGCAGAAACGGACAACAAAAGTATAGACTATATAACAGGCATGCAGTGGGGTGATGGCTACCTACTCTCTGGAAAGGTATTGCCCAACAACATTGGCGGGTACAATAATGTGGGACCTATCTTTACTATTCCCCGTTTCCAATTGTTGGCTACCGATGCCAACAACCAGACACAATGGGTAAAAACCTATGTGGAAGGAGTGGAAATTAGCGGTATTTGCCAGACCCTAAGCATAGCTTTTACGGTATCGGATGCAAAGCAAACCTCAGACGGCGGGTTTATAGTATGCGGTCATGCCTATAAAACCGGAGACGTAAGTTCTTGCATCGGAATTGCTGATTTCAGCGAACCTTTTTTATTAAAGACCGACAAAAATGGCATTCCGCAATGGTATAGGCGTTACACGGTTTCCGGTCTTAGCTTTTCCAGCGTAGTAGAGGACTCCACAAACCCTAACGGTTACAGATACATTGTGTGTGGTACCTTGGTAGATAAAGCATTTTATATGTTCACCAATGCCACAGGAGTACCGCAGACAAGCGGTATGCAGGAAGAAATATCCATGTACTCAGAAGTTGCTATATGTGATGTGGGCGGCAATCGTTACTATTCCTTTACCGGTAATATGAAAGGCGCTACACAACAAGTGGATGGTTACAGATTATTGCTTACCACAATCGACCAAAACAACAATATTATTATCAATAAGAAATATGATTTGGGTGGAATATGGTGGTGGAATGCGTTTGGCTGGGAATGGCAATACCGTGCTCACTCCTTTAGCGGAACAGGTATTAATGATGCCTATGACGGAACACATGTCGTAATATGCGGTAATACACTACTTTGGTATCTTGTTCCGGGCGGTGTAAATCAACAACCAGATGCAATAATTATGAAGGCAGATCCGTTGAACGGAAATATTACTTGGAACTGGCGTTATCTTGAGCCGGAATTTGTAAGCGCTTTTATAGCCAAAAGCATTTCTGCTAAGCGGACAGAAGAGCAAATAGCCATTACAGGTTATAGATATGAATTGGACACATTGGGTGCCCCAATAACAACTGGGGCATTCTACTTGGAAACAGACCCTAATGGAAATGTTAATAGGGAGGTAACCTACTCAGGTGATTTGGCATTTGAGGGGATTGGAATTGTACGCAATGCCAGTTCAAACTATTTTGCTTACTCGGGAAATGTAAAGGATTATAGCTATGCCATTCGTAATAATTATGGTAATGATTGCGACCCAGACCAAGAAGTATGGATGAAAAACATTGAAGCTGATATAATTGATGTTGGTATGCAAGGCGTACAAGTTAACTCGCAGGCATATCAAATAGTTTCCTTTAATCTCCCTTTTGCTGATAATTTAGTTTGCGGACAATTGAAACCCGCCCCAACCCATACAAACAATCTTGCTAGTGCAACACAATTTAGTATTGTTCCCAATCCGTCATCCGGTACAGCAAGCCTTGAGTTTTCGGGTTTGCCATCCTATAAACAGGGTGTTGTGAAGGTAACGGATATGTTGGGACGTACTGTTTTCCAAAAAGAAATGGATGATTCCAAACAAGAAGGCAGGGTGCAACTTGACCTGCCTAATCATTTGCCCTCCGGTCAATATGTCGTTTCTATGTATTGCGATGGAGCGCAGGTTACGGTGCAACGTCTGAGTTTGGTGCGGTAGAGAATAGGTGAAAAATGGAGTTAAACGCGGATTTGCAAAAATGCAAATCCGCGTTCGTTTTGTGCTTTTCCGTTTATAAAAAATGAAAACAATAAAATGACAGAGAGGGTTAGCTGTTTGGTCATAAACGAATGTATAGGAGGTTTAGGTAAAAGCTATAGGAAGTCAAAATAGTTCATTTGTATTTAAATTACAAATTACAAATGCCAAAAGCTCCTGTCCTTGCGAACGCAGCACCACTCTCCCGTCCTTGCGAACGCAGCGCAGCGGAGTGACGCAATCTCACGTAATACTCCTATAAACAAGCCCATTTCGTGAGATTGCTTCGCTGAAAAAGCTCGCAATGACGCGAGTAAGAAATGACAAATGAAAAATTACAAATTACAAATTGCAAATGTCAAAAGCTCCACTACACTTACAGACCCTATTCCTATAACCTTCCATCAACATTTCCTTACCTTCACTTCCTTAAATTCTTGACCTGCAATAATGAGCTATACCTCGCTTGAATCTTGCCTTTCCAACCTGGAGAAAAACGGAATGCTGGTGCGTGTGAAAGAAGAAGTGGACCCCTATCTGGAAATGGCGGCGCTGCATTTGAAAATCTATGAAGCCAACGGGCCTGCCTTGCTTTTTGAAAAGATAAAAGGCTCGCGTTTTCGTGCGGTATCCAATATTTTTGGCAGTATAGAGCGGAGCAAATTTATCTTCAGAGATACTTTCAGCCGCGTACAACAACTCATAGAGCTGAAGAATAATCCCATCGCGGCGCTCAAAAAACCATGGCAAAACATCCCTACCGCTATAGCCACCTGGAATGCCTTGCCTAAAAAACTGTCTTCTTCCGCCCATGCGTTTCATGAAGAAATTTCCATTTCCGAATTGCCGCAAATCCTGCATTGGAAAAAGGACGGCGGCGCCTTTCTTACCCTGCCGCAGGTCTATTCGGAAGATATAGATAAGCCCGGCATTATGAACGCTAATCTGGGCATGTACCGCGTGCAGCTTTCGGGAAACGACTATGAGCAAAACAAAGAGATAGGATTGCATTATCAGATTCATAGGGGCATAGGTGTGCATCAATACAAAGCCGATAAAAAAGGTGCACCGCTGAAACTCAGTATTTTCTTAGGCGGTCCGCCGGCGCATACCTTATCTGCAGTGATGCCGCTGCCGGAAGGATTGAGCGAAATGACCTTTGCGGGCGCACTGGGTGGCAGGCGTTTTCGTTATTATTACAAGGACGGCTATTGCATCAGCGCCGATGCTGATTTTGTGATTACGGGAGAAATACATGCGCGGGATACCAAGCCCGAAGGCCCGTTTGGCGATCATCTCGGATATTATAGCTTAGTGCATGATTTTCCGGTGATGAAGGTGCATAAAGTCTATGCGAAAAAAAATGCGATTCTCCCCTTTACCGTTGTGGGCAGGCCGCCACAGGAAGATACAAGTTTCGGTGCGCTCATTCACGAGCTTACCGGCAATGCCATAGCGCATGAACTGCCGGGGCTGAAAGAAGTAAATGCCGTGGATGCCGCCGGGGTGCATCCTTTGCTGCTGGCTATAGGCACAGAACGTTATACTCCTTATCAACCCGCGAAAAAGCCTGCGGAACTGCTCACTATAGCCAATCATATTTTAGGCACTGGGCAGCTAAGCCTTGCCAAATTTTTATTCATTACCGCTGATGAAAGCAACCGGCTTTCTACCCATCACATTCAAGAATATTTTCAATACCTGCTGGAGCGCGTGGATCTCCGCACCGATATTCATTTTCAAACAGAGACAACGATAGATACGCTGGATTATTCAGGAACTGGATTGAATAAAGGCAGTAAAATGATTGTAGCGGTATATGGTGAAAAACGAAGAGTCTTAGCTCATGAAATTCCTGCTTGTCTGCAAGTCCTTTCCGGTTTTTCCCATGCTACAATAGTGATGCCCGGCGTGGTGGCGCTACAAACAAAGCCCTTTACCAGCTATGAACAAGCCCAGCAGGAAATGGATTTGTTAAACGTACAATTGAAGGATAAAAAAGAGGAATTAAAAAATATTCCTTTGCTGCTTATCGTAGATGACAGTGCGTTTATTGCTGCACAGCTCAACAATTTCCTATGGGTGAGCTTCACCCGCAGCAATCCTTCTCATGATGTATATGGAATTTCTTCGTTTACGAAATTCAAACACTGGGGCTGTGAAAGTTCGCTGGTGATGGATGCACGCATCAAACCGCATCATGCGCCGCCATTGGAAGCGGATGCCGAAGTGGAAAAAAATATAGCGCGCTTTTTTGAAAAAGGCGGAAGCCTGTATGAATGGCGGCAACGAGTGAGTTGATGTTATCGCCAGGGGTAATTATTTCCGGTGATTTTTGCAGGTAATAGTTACAAACATTCCAACAACAGATTAGAAGCCATTTTTATTTCTTCATAGGTAATGGTAAGCGGCGGTGCAATGCGGATACATTGCGGCGCAAACAGAAACCAGTCGGAGAATAATCCTTTTTGCAAACAGGCTTTCAAACAGTTCATCACGGCTTCATCCGAATCCAATTCCACCGCTATGAGCAGCCCGGCATGGCGTACAGCTTTTATAGAAGCATGTTTTAATAAGGAGCTAAATAATTTTCCTTTTTCCTCTACTTCTTCTATCAGTTTTTCTTTTAGTAAATAGTTCATCGCCGCCTTACCTGCCGCACAGCTTACCGGATGCCCGCCAAACGTAGTGATATGCCCCAATACCGGATTTTCGGTAAGCATATCCATTTTTTCTTTTGAAGAAATAAACGCACCTAAAGGCATTCCCCCGCCTAAAGCTTTGCCAAGTAAAAGGATGTCCGGCACTATATCATATTGTTCAAAACCCCACAAACTGCCCGTTCTGCCAAAGCCGCATTGTACTTCATCCAGAATCAATAAAGTGCCCGTTTCATCACATTTTTTCCTTACCGCTTTTATCCAGTCATTATAGGGAGCGATGACGCCGGCTTCTGCCTGCACGGTTTCTAAAACCACACAAGCTGTTTGGTCGTTTATGGCATCTATTAACGCCTGCGCATTATAATCATAATGTCCTATGCCCGGCATCAACGGACGGAAAGAGCGCCGCCAGTATTCATCGCCGAGCAGACTGAGCGCGCCGGTAGTAGAGCCATGATAACTATTATTACACGCAATGATATCCGTGCGGTTGGTTACACGCCGGGCAAGTTTTATTGCGCCTTCCACAGCTTCCGCACCGGAATTGGTAAAGTAAACAGAATGGAGCCTATCGGGAAGGTGTTGGGTGAGCAACTGCGCGTATTCCACTTGTGGCGACTGTACCAGTTCCCCATAAACCATGACGTGCAGGTAGCGCTCCGCTTGCTGTTTTATAGCCGCAACCACTTCCTGATTTCCATGGCCCACATTGCATACGCTGATGCCGCCTATAAGGTCTAAGTATTTTTTTCCTTCGCTGTCTATAAGATAATTTCCCTCTGCTTTTACAATATGAAGAGCGATGGGAGCGGGCGATGTTTGTGCTACATGCGTAAGGAATAACTGCCGGATGTTCATGGTTCAAAATTATCACTTCGCCGCTAATCAAAAATTAAAACAAAAGCAACCTTTCCACAACGATAAAGTAAGAATTAATATTCGCATAACATTCATATCACGTAGCCGTAACATTTGCGTAAACAGAAGATAACATTGCCAAAAGACATTTGCAGAAAATTTATCATTGAAAATGCTTAATAAAAAAATACACAGAATAGCGCTGTTTTTCCTTTGCTTTATAGCCACAGCAACGGGCTACGCCCAAACGGGTGTACTACAAGGCATGGTAAAAGAAATGAACACTGAAGAAGCGGTGATAAGCGCAGTGATAGGGTTGGAAGGCACTACGATAGGCGTGGTTACCGATGAGGAAGGTGCCTATAAAATAGAAGTACCTGCCGGAAAGCATAAGGTAGTGGTGTTTGCTCCCGGCTATGAAAAAAAAGAATGGAACGACATCGTGATAGAAGCCGGCAAAGTGAAGGTTTTTAACATAGATCTGAAAGGAGAAACTCAAGAGCTAAATGATGTAACAGTAGTTGCCAAGGCGAATAAAGAATCGGAAACTATTTTATTGATGGAAAGAAGAGAGGCAAAGGAAGTAGTGCAAAAAATCGGTGCGCAGGAGATGACCCGAAAAGGAGTTTCCAATGTGGCGGAAGGTGTAACGAAAGTAGTAGGTGTTTCTACTCCTTCCAATAAATCGCTTGTGGTAAGAGGCTTGGGCGACCGCTATAATAATGTAACCATAAACGGATTGCCTGTTCCTTCCACTCATCCCGACCAGAAGGTAATTCCCCTACATATTTTCCCGGCGGGCGCTATTAAAAATCTTGCCATTTCCAAATCCTATGCTCCTCAGTATTACGGAGATTTTGCAGGGGGCATGATAGATATCGTAACCAAAGACTATTCAGAAGAACATTTTGTACAAGTAGGGTTGAGCATAGGTGGCAATAGTATTACTACCGGAAAAAATTTCTTGTATGCTCAATCCACAACGGAGGGCTACCGCACAAGTGCTACCTTAGGTTTTTCCGCAAATAAAAGAGCATTGCCAAGCTCCATTGCCGCTACCAAATATTACGACAGCAAAGAAGCGGGCACAACAAAAAATGCCTTTCATACACGTTTTTCCCCTACGATGAAAAGCGCCCGCCCTGCTTATGGTGTGAACATAGCTACCGGCGATTATAAAGCCTTCTCGAAAAACGGTAGCGGTATAGGATATTATGCCACATTCCGCCATAAAAACGAACTGAAATACACGCCGGGTTTGCTTGCTTTGTATAATGCTCAGCAATCACCGAGGTATAAATACCATACTGAAAATTATAACTACAGCGCCAACACAACCGGACTTTTGAATGTGGTGTATAAACTCAATACAAAAAATGATATCGGATATACTTTTTTGTATGTAAATGATGCTTTGGATAATTGGATTGTACTGCGCGGTACCGATAATGATTTGGGTGAGCTTTTCTCAAGAAGAAACACCTATATGCAAAACAGACTCATCACCCATCAGCTTTACGGCAAGCATGAACTATCGGCTAAGAACCGTGTAAACTGGGGCATTTCATGGAGCAATACCCGTGGCGATATGCCTGACCGTTTGCAAAATACATTTAGAGTAACGCCTACAGCCAACGGAAATGTATATACGTTTGCTGCCGATGCCGTGAGCAATAATCACCGTTTCTTCGGTACATTGAATGATAATGAATACAGCGGTAAACTTGAATTTGTACACGAAGACAAAGAAAAAACCACCGGTCTTACCTTGCTTACGGGCGGTATAAACGGACGGTACAAATACAGAAAATTCGGCTCTCGCCAGATAGATATGAAGATTGCCGGCGGCGGCGTAGCCATTGACCCTGACAATGTGGACATGGCTTTTGAAAAAAGAGTAATGGGCGATGGCGTAACGGAAGGTTCCTATAAATACATCGAATCTTACTACGCTCCCAATAATTATGAAGCAGAACTTGCAGTGGCTTCCGGTTACATGAATGCTTTGTATAAAGTAGGGAAATGGAATATAATTGCCGGTTTGCGGGCGGAGTATGCCACACAGCTTATCTACTACAAAAAAGGCTCGGATATTTACAGCGCTCCCTATAGAAAAACAGATTTGACCGGAATAGACCTCATGCCTTCCCTTACTATCAAAAAAGAATGGACTTCTACTTCTAATGTGCTTTTTGCTGCAAGCCGCACCATTACCCGTCCTCAGTTTGTGGAGCTGGGACCGTTCCGGTATAATGAAAGCTTTGGTACGCAGGAGCGCGAAGGAAATCCTATGTTGAAAAACGGAACGAATTATAATGTAGATATCAAGTATGAATGGTACCCCTCGCCATCAGAAATATTGTCCGTAAACCTTTTAGGGAAATACATGCAAAACCCTATAGAGTTAGTGATTGTCGCATCAGCAGATCCTTTGCTTACTTATGTCAATACCGATCAAGCTTATCTCGGCGGTTTAGAGTTAGAATACAGTAGAAATATAGGCAAGTGGATGAATAAGACCTCCGGGTTTTTAAACAACAGTACCGTAGGGTTTAATGCTGCATTTTTATATTCTCAAATAGAAATCGGGGATTTAAAAAAACTGCGTTCTCCTTCTCCCATAGCGCTCACTCATACTCGTCGTCCGCTGATGGGTGCTTCTCCGTACATCCTCAATTTCGATTATGCCTATCGCCAGGATTGGTCATCCGACCGTAAAAGCTATTCCTTGTTCACACTTACCTATAATGTGTTCGGTAAGCGCGTATTCGCTGCGGGCAGTCAGGGTGCAGGCGATATTTATGAAATGCCGGTGAATACACTTGATTTTATCATCACTACAGAATTTAAAAAAGGATTTTCCTTCAACCTCAACTTAGGAAATATTCTGAATCCGAACATTGTTCAAAAACAACAATTTGAAAATGGAAGCCTTACCGTACTGGATTACAAACGCGGTCTTGATTTCGGGTTGTCTATCGGTTACCGACTCTAATCTCAATAGTTTATTTTTAGGGAAAGCTGCTTTGATCGCAAAGCGGCTTTTATTTTTTCGATACCCATCGCTTCTTGCCAACAATTAAACATCAGTTAATAGCAATCTAACAATTTGGTAACCTTAGACCGGCACTTTTGCAACATAAATAATGATGAAAAAAATGAAAACATTCACTAAGTTGTTTTTGCCTGCTATTGCAGTGCTTTCTTTGGCTACCGCTTGTAACAGAGGAGATGATGATCCCACTCCGGTTTCAACGGATAATGAATTACTCCCTGACGGTTCGGTTATTTCCGGAGATATTAGCGCCAACACGAAATTAGGAAAAGGATTTACCTATACTTTGACAGGTGGCGTACACGTAAAACCCGGCTATACACTCACGATTGAAGAAGGCGTAACCGTAAAATCAGACCCCGATGAACCCGCTACCGCTTATCTGCTTATTGAGCCCGGCGCTAAGATTATGGCGGAAGGAACAAAAGAAAAACCGATTGTATTTACTTCAGGAAAAGCAAATCCCGCGCATCAAGATTGGGGCGGTATCATTCTTTGTGGTAAAGCCCCCGTGAATGTGCAAGGCGGCACTTCCGCTTCGGAAATGGGTGCAGGCGTTACGTACGGCGGAAATGATGCAAACGACAACTCCGGCGTATTGCGCTACGTGCGCACCGAATATACCGGCAAAAAACAAACTACTACAAAGGAACACAATGGCTTTACTTTTGAAGGTGTAGGTGCCGGTACAACGGTTGAATACATCGCTGTGTATAAAGGAGGCGATGACGGTATCGAATTTTTTGGCGGTACGGTAAATGCCAAATACCTTTTTGTATATGGCGCGCAGGATGATATGTT
>JAEZZY010000076.1 GCA_023418315.1 Bacteroidota bacterium | reverse complement strand
CAGTACGGCTCGCCAGGGTGTGCGTATGCTATAGTCGAAGGTACCTTGTGTAAGACTTACAGACGTAACCGGGTTTTGGTCGCTTGCAGGGTAAAATTCCTGTTTATAGGTTTCGGTATTGGCGGTGATGGACTCGTCATATACATCCGAAAGCATAAGCCATGTAGGCGTGTGTACGGCTGCGCCCAGCCGGAAATAATCGGAGGCTTTGTAAATAGCGCCCAGCTTCAGAGTGAAGCCCATACCGGAGCTTTGCAACGATTCGTTGTAACGGAATGCCTGAAAATAATTGGACGGATCGTTGGCAGCATCTACCTCCTGAAAATAAGATTCCCGTCGGTAATTGATAATAGGCAGACTGACCGTAGCGCCCAGCAACAATTTTTCCTCATAGTTGCCACCCAGCGAAAATAAAAGTTCATTCATACCGCCGCGCTCTTTTACATAGCGTTTCTGGTTCAGCCCTGTTTCCCAGTTGGCGTGCGTAAAGAAGCGTCCGCTATCATCCTTATCAATCAGATAGCTTTGGTAGCCGAGGTTATTATCTATATTTCCCGGATTTTGTAGGGCATCGTTTACAAATATTTCGCTGAAGCTGCTATAATTATTTCCGCTTCCTTTCATCAGCCCGCTGTAGGAATAATGGCGATTAAAATCTGCCAGGCGGTTCAGCCCAAAGGCAAAGGAAACAGATTTCCAGGCTGCTTTATCATAGCGTTTCCCCCTTGGCGCTTTGGTAAACACCATTCCCAGGTTATTAAAATTAAAACGACTTGCAGATTCTGTATTTGAGGTATGGAGGTAAGTGCTGTTTGCGCTGTTCATTTTTAACGATGGCGTAACCATCATTTCTCCCTTACGGTAAATGCCTATACCGGCAGGGTTCACGCTCAATGTACCAAAGTCGCCGCCTACAGAACCCAGTGCATTTCCAATGCCCATAGCGCGTGCCGTGCTTGTGGGGTTGATGAAGGAATAACGCAATACATCCTCAGCGCTTTGTGCCATTGTGCCCACAGCCATAGCGGTAGCGGCAGAAAACAAGCACGCTGTTTTATAAAATCTTGATCGTATCATTTCTATAATAATTGCTTCCTGACAAGTTTTTCAAAAACTATACCGTTTTATTAAAAAGAGGAAAGAACAATTCACACAAAGAGGGCAACAGAATAAAGCAGGCTATGCGCAGGACAAAAACATTATACCTGCCGGCTCCGTTCGGGTAATAAACCCGGCCTTTGCAGCTCCCGATTTTTATTTTTTCGGGGAATGGTTCCGCTCGTTCCTTCTTATCTTCTTCCTCCGAATCCGCCGCTATGTGAGCCGCCGCTACGCGATCCTCCGCCAAAGTTGCTGCCACCGCTACGTGACGGCGGCGAATAAGTGGGTGCGCTTCTTACCGGCTCGCTGCGTTGGTAAACCGGCTGGCTACGCTGGTAATTAGGAGCAGGACGTTCGTAGCGTGGTGCAGTCATTTGGCGATTGGGTTGTACGCGTGAGGGTGGAGAAGAATAATTACGCTCCGGCGTGATGGTGGTTCGGTTTGGTACGTTTTGCCTGCGTCCGTCGCGAATAGCATCATCATTCATACGCACATTATTATCTCTGTTATAGGAAGGTTCGGTACGGTCGTTGGTAAAAAATCTGCGGTTTGTTCTTTCAGCAGGATTTCTGTCAATCGTACGGGGCGCATCTGTTGTGGATCGTATATGGGTTGGCGGCCGGTTGCCGCTGTTGCCGGAACCCGGTGTAGGGCGCACTCCGCTTCTGATGCCGGAAGAGTTCATATTGTTATGAATAACAGAATTGGAAGAGTAGGTATTTCTCGGTCCATAGGTCTGGCGTATGCCGTAATTATCATTGTACAATCCTGAGTAATAACCGTTCCAGTAACCGCTATAATAGGCATTATAATAAGCATTGCCATAATAAGGATAGTAATAATAACTGCTGTACATAGGGTATCCGTACCAGGAATACCAGCTCCAGTAAGAACTCCAATACGGTCCGCCGCCAAAGCCTATAGAGAAGCCGGGGCGATTCCAGGCACTCCAGCCCCAATAGGGATCAGACCAGTAGGGATCGTACCAGTAAGGATTGTAAAAAGAGTTGTAATAACCCATTCCATAGAAAGGATAATTGAACCGGCGAATATTGGAGGAGTAATAATAATCATTGTCATAATCGCTATAGGATTCTCCGTCATTGCCATAGCTGTTGTTGTAAGTGCGGTAGTTTCCTTCTTCGTCATAGGAGTTTTCCGAAGCGCTGTAGTCGTAATTTCGTTCTTCATCGGCTCTTTGCTCGGCTTCCTCCGCCGCACGTTTCTTATCTTCCCGTTTCTCCCTTTCTATATCCGCACTGTTATAATAAATATCATCCTGCCCATAGGCGGAGAACCCTATGCCAAGCAGTAAAAATGATATGGAAAGCAACCGTTTCATCATCGTCCGTTTTTAGTTGTTTAAAACTTGTTGAAATTACTACATTTGCGGCATTCTGCCAATTATCAGAGCATCGAAAACTATGCCAAAATTATGAGCATTTTAACATCAAAAGAAACCGACTACGCACAGTGGTATAACGACCTCGTTCTCAAAGGAGGGCTTGCCGAAAATTCTGCCGTGCGGGGCTGCATGGTCATCAAACCTTATGGTTTTGCCCTTTGGGAAAACATGCGCGACGAGCTGGACAAGCGCTTTAAAGCCACCGGACATCAGAACGCTTACTTCCCGATTTTTATTCCAAAAAGTTTCCTGAGTAAGGAAGCCGCGCACGTAGAAGGTTTTGCTAAAGAATGTGCCGTGGTAACCCATTACCGTTTAAAAAACGACCCGGACGGGAAAGGCGTAATCGTGGACCCCGAAGCCAGGCTGGAAGAAGAACTGATCGTACGCCCCACTTCCGAAACCATCATCTGGAATACCTATAAAAACTGGATTCAATCCTACCGGGATCTTCCGTTGCTCATCAATCAATGGGCGAATGTAGTGCGCTGGGAAATGCGTACCCGCCTGTTTTTGCGCACGGCAGAGTTTCTCTGGCAAGAAGGACATACCGCACACGCCACCAAAGAAGAAGCCATTGAAGAAACTGAAAAAATGCTGGATGTATATGCAAGTTTCTGTGAAGAATATATGGCCCTGCCTGTAATCAAAGGAGTAAAAACAGCCAACGAGCGTTTTGCCGGTGCGGAAGAAACCTATTGCATAGAAGCCATGATGCAGGATGGCAAAGCCCTGCAAGCCGGCACTTCGCACTTCCTCGGACAAAATTTTGCCAAAGCATTCGACGTAAAATTTTCCGACAAGGGAAACAAGATGGAATATGTATGGGCTACTTCATGGGGTGTTTCTACAAGACTTATAGGCGGGCTGGTGATGGCGCACAGCGATGATTCGGGCTTGGTGTTGCCGCCTAAAATCGCTCCGCTGCACGTGGTCGTTGTTCCTATATATAATAAAGATGCCGCCGTTAAAGAACGTATTGATGCTAAAGCCAAAGAACTGATGAAAGCGCTGCAAGCCCAGGGCATTCGGGTAAAATATGATGATGACGATACTGCCCGCCCCGGTTGGAAATTTGCAGAATACGAATTGAAAGGCGTACCCGTACGCGTGGCTATAGGAGCAAGGGATTTAGAGAATAACGTAGCCGAAGTGGCACGTCGCGACACCAAAGAAAAAACAAGTTATTCTTTAGACGGATTGAGCGAAGCGTTGATAAAACTGCTGGACGATATTCAGCAGAATATGTACAACAAAGCACTGAACTTCCGGAACGAACATTTTACCGAAGTGAATAGCTGGGAGGAATTTGAAACTACGCTGAAAACCAAAGGCGGCTTCCTCTCCGCACACTGGGACGGCACTGCAGAAACCGAAGAAAAAATCAAAGAACTGACCAAGGCTACCATTCGTTGCATTCCGTTAAACAATAAAAAAGAAGAAGGAACCTGCATACTTACCGGCAAGCCCTCTGCGCAGCGAGTGCTTTTTGCACAGGCTTATTAAAAATGATAGCTTCCTTTACCACAACCTGAGAACTACACCCTCTCAGGTTGTTTTTTTTCCTTCAAGTTTTTGTTGCCGGATTTTTCGCTGTCTGAATTTTATACGCACATAATCAGACACCAACCCTATAAGCAAGGTAGCAGATGCTAGAAGCAAGGTGCGGGTCTGGAAATAAGCAAACAGAAAGCCGGCCGCTACGCCACCCACAAAAAATGCGGCAATAATCGCCAATCTTAGTTTTATGGAGGTGGTAAGTTTTTTCTGTTGCGTAGCCGAACGGTAAAAAAGCAATTGCGCCACTTCTATCCCCATGTCGGTAAATAAGCCCGTAAGATGCGTGGTGCGCACCACGGAGTTGGAAATAGTGGTTACCAAAGCGTTTTGCAGCCCCATTGCAAATAACAACGTGCAGGCTATTTCATTGGGGTGGTTTTGAATAAATCTAAGGTCTAAAAACACGACGGTGGTAAGGATCAGCATTTCTATCAGCACGGGAACGATAAAAGCGTACTGTTCGCTCCGCATACTAATCAACTCTATCAAAACACGGGAAAAACACGCGCCTATAAAAAAGAAAAAAACATAGATGGCATAGAACACCGCTTGTTGCATTTGCATCTTAGCGGCTTCTTCTACCATAAAGGCAAAATGCCCTGTAACATTGCTGGTGAGTCGCTGCACGGCTAAAACGCCCACTACATTTACTACGCCGGCTACAAACGACAATAAACTGGCAATGCCTATGTTTTGTCTGAATTTCCTGCTTTTCCCTTTGTGCCTGAACATTTTTTCTGCTGCAAAGGTATTGCACTTGTCGAGGTTTTAAAAAAAGGTAATAGATAAGAAAAACAAGAGCGCAGCGGCAAGTCAAAACCGCACTAATTAACATTTTGAAAGAGTATTTTGCTATAGCTTCGCCAAGAATTTCGGCGTATGTTTTCAAAAATCAGTACTAAGGCTGTTCTTGCAGGGTTTATACTCCTCTTAGTATGGATGGCTTCGCTTACGCTTCCGAATGCCGGTGCCGGCTCTGCAAATCATTTTTTTGCCGGGTCTTCGCACCATCCCATCCTTTCTTCAGATCATTCAGGCTTAGTATCCGAATGCACCGGACGTACGGCAGATTTACATACCCGTGTACTTACCCATTCGAAGAGCAAGGTAAAATCCCTGCTTAAAAAACACACTACGAACTGGGTTGCAAACGCGGTGCAAACGTACACCCCTGACGATGCGCATACCCCTATATTTTCCAATTGGGCGGGTATTACCAAGCCGGCTTATTATCTGTTTCTTTTCAGATATACCCTGTTTTGATTGAGGCGCTTCTTGCCGTCTTTTTCGGTTGGTTCTTGCAACCGGCTATTATTACGAACTATTATTTATAAATTTTAAAAACGCAACGCCATGCGTAAAGGACTGTTTGTTTGCATTCCACTTGTTGGATTGCTTCTCGTATCTTGTAATACGGAACCCCTCCCCTCTTCCGATGAGGAAAATAAAAAAATCCCCGTAACCACTGTTATGGAAAAGGATATTTCGTTAGACCGCATGTATGTAGCGGATATACAGGCTATTCAAAATGTAGAGCTAAGAAGCCGGGTATCCGGTTTTCTGGAAAAAATACATATAGATGAGGGCAAATTCGTCAAGAAAGGACAGCTGCTATTTACCATCAGCGATGGGGAATATAGGGCGGAAGTAAGCCGTGCCAAAGCAAGCCTCAACAGCATCATCGCCGATGCCAAAACCGTAGAGCTGGAACTCGAGCGGGTAAAATTGCTCGTTCAGAAAAAAATACTTTCTGCTACCGAAATGGAAGTAGCCCAAGCGAAATATGCCGCGCAACATGCAAGAATAGAAGAAGCAAAAGCAGCTTTGGACCATGCCCAAGCCAAGCTCACTTATACTAAAATATATGCTCCTTACGATGGCATCATAGACCGCATTCCGCTGAAAGCAGGAAGCCTGCTGGAAGAAGGCACGCTGCTAACAAGCGTATCGGACATCAGCTCCGTATTCGCCTATTTCAATATTTCAGAAAACGAATATCTGGATTATCTGCGCAGCAAACCGCAAGAAGATCCTTCCGATAAAATAGTGCGCCTGGTACTTTCCGATGGTAAGCAATATGAATTTTCAGGAGAAATAGAAACCGTAGCGAGCGAGTTTCAGGAGAATACAGGCTCTATCGCTTTTCGTGCACGGTTTCCCAATCCGGAATTTCTATTAAAACATGGCGCTACCGGAAAAATAAAACTGACAAACGAAATAGAGAGTGCGTTGGTACTTCCGCAGAAAGCCGTTTTCGAAGTACAAGACAAAAACTATGTGTTTGTAGTGGATGAATCCAACAAAGTAACCATGCGCAATTTTGTTCCGAAAGCAAGAATGGATGATTTCTATATAGTAGCATCCGGATTGCAGAAAGGCGAAACCATCGTTTACGAAGGCATACAAAACATCAAAGACGGAATGCAAGTGGCCCCAGCAATGGTGAGCCTCGACAGCTTAATCCAAAAGAATATTTTCTAACTATTTCAGGAAGTACTAAACTTCATTCAGCATGTTTGATACGTTCATTAGACGACCGGTCCTTTCACTGGTCATATCCCTTATTATTGTCCTGCTGGGAGTATTATCCTTATTCAATCTCCCTATAACACAGTTTCCGGACATCGTTCCACCTTCGGTGATCGTAACCGCCAACTATACAGGTGCTAATGCCGAAGTACTGACCAAAGCCGTTGCCACGCCTTTGGAGCGTGCCATCAATGGTGTGCCGGGCATGACCTATATGTCCACCGTAACGAGCAACAACGGTATGGCCGTCATACAGGTATATTTCAATGTAGGAACCGACCCCGATATAGCCGCAGTGAATGTGCAGAACCGGGTTACCACCGTACTGGATGAATTGCCCGAAGAAGTGATCAAAGCCGGTGTAACTACGGAAAAAGAAGTGAACAGTATGCTCATGTATCTGAACATCATGAGTACGGATACAACGGCGGATGAAATGTTCATTTACAACTTCACCGACATCAATGTGCTGAAAGAATTGAAACGCATCGAAGGCGTGGGATTAGTGGAGATCATGGGGGCGAGAGACTATGCCATGCGCGTATGGCTGAAACCGCATAAACTGCACGCCTATAATATTTCTACCGAAGAAGTAATAGAAGCCATACGTGCCCAAAACGTGGAAGCCGCGCCGGGCAAGACCGGAGAAAGCTCCGGAAAAGACGTACAACCCCTGCAATATGTGCTTCGCTATAGCGGAAAATTTGTGCAGCCGGAAGAATATAAAAATATTGTCCTCCGCGCAGAAGCCGATGGATCGGCATTAAAACTTGGCGATATAGCCGACGTGGAATTCGGCTCTCTCGATTATGATATGACCTCCATGACGGATGGAAGACCTTCCGCTTCCATCATGATCAAGCAACGCCCCGGCTCCAATGCAAGCGAGGTAATTGATAATATCAAAACCCGGATGGCAGAATTGAAAGAAACCTCCTTCCCACCGGGCATGACCTATAACATCAGCTACGACGTATCCCGTTTTTTGGACGCCTCCATAGCCGAAGTTTTGGTAACGCTCGTGGAAGCTTTTCTACTGGTTTTCCTCGTCGTATTTTTGTTTCTTCAGGATTTCCGCTCCACGCTTATCCCTGCATTGGCAGTACCTGTGGCCTTAATCGGCACTTTGTTCTTTATGCAGATGCTTGGATTTTCCATCAACCTGCTTACCTTATTTGCTTTGGTGCTTGCCATAGGCATCGTGGTGGATAATGCCATCGTGGTGGTAGAAGCCGTTCATACCAAGATGACGGAAAACCATTTGCCCCCGCTGCAAGCCACCCTCGCAGCTATGAAGGAAATAAGCGGCGCCCTCATAGCCATCACGCTGGTGATGTCGGCAGTATTCGTTCCTGTAGCGTTTATGTCCGGGCCAGTAGGTGTGTTTTATAGGCAATTTTCGCTGACGTTGGCTATCGCAATTGTTATTTCAGGAGTGAATGCCGTAACGCTTACGCCCGCGCTCTGTGCCCTCATGCTCAAACACCCCGACCCTGCAAAAAAGAAAACAGGATTTTTGGACCGGTTCTTTGGCAAATTCAATAAAGGCTATGATAAAGTTTCAGGTAAATACACCCGGCTTATTACCCAAATAGCCGGCAGAAGAATGGTTACGTTTGTCTTACTCATCCTCTTCTTTCTGGCTACATGGGGCTTCCAAGCCATCCTGCCTTCCGGCTTTATCCCAACGGAAGATCAGGGTATGGTATATGTGAATGTAACCACACCGCCGGGCGCTACGCTGGAACGTACGGAAAAAGTACTCAACCGTATCCAAGCCGCCACCAAAGATGTAGAGGGCGTAGAGTCCATCTCCACACTTGCAGGCTTTAGCCTGATGAGCGATGTGGCAGGCGCTTCCTATGGCATGGGAATGATCAACCTAAAACCCTGGGACGAACGAAAAAAATCACTTGCCGAAACCATCAAAGAATTAGAAAAACGTACCGAAAATATAGCCGATGCAAGCATTCAGTTTTTCCCGCCGCCTACCGTACCCGGCTTCGGGAATGCAAGCGGTTTTGAACTCCGATTATTAGACCGTACCGGTACGGATGATTTGCAAAAAACAGCAGCCGTTACAAAAGATTTTATCACTGCACTGGAACAATCGCCCGTGGTAACAAATATCTATACCGGCTTCGACCCTAACTTCCCCCAATACCTCATTCACGTGGATCAGGAAATGGCGGCTAAGAACGGAGTAACGATTGACAATGCCTTAAGTACATTGCAAACTTTACTAGGCAGCTATTACACCACCAATTTTATCCGCTTCGGACAAATGTATAAAGTGATGCTGCAAGCGGCGCCACAATACAGGGCCAAGCCTGAAGATGTGCTGCATTTATACGTTAAAAGTAACAAGGGCGAAATGGTACCGTATTCCAGTTTCATCAAGATGGAGCGGGTTTACGGGCCGGAGCAACTGACCCGCTATAACATGTACACATCCGCTATGATTAACGGTGATGCAGCAGAAGGATATAGCAGTGGCGATGCCATCAGCGAAGTGGAAAAGATTGCGCAGGCTACCCTGCCGCGGGGCTATGGAATAGAATGGTCGGGAATGACGCGCGAGCAAATCCTTTCCGGCAATCAGGCGGTGTTCATCTTCCTAATCTGTCTGGTCTTTGTTTATTTGCTGCTGGCGGCGCAGTACGAAAGTTTTTTACTGCCGCTCCCCGTTATCTTATCCTTACCTACGGGCATTTTCGGTTCATTTTTATTTTTAAAAATAGCCGGATTGGAAAACAATATTTATGCGCAGGTTGCCCTCGTGATGCTTATCGGTTTATTAGGAAAGAATGCCATTCTCATTGTAGAATTTGCCATTCAGCGCGGCAAAGAAGGTGCTACGGTGTTGCAATCAGCGGTGGAAGGTGCCGTGTCCAGGCTTCGCCCCATCCTGATGACCTCTTTTGCATTCATTGCCGGATTGATTCCGCTCTGTATCGCCAGCGGTGCGGGTGCTATGGGCAATAAAAGCATCGGAACCGCCGCAGCCGGCGGGATGCTTACAGGAACCGTATTTGGCATCATCCTCGTGCCGGGGTTGTATGTATTATTCGCAAGCATAGGCAAAAGAAAAAAATCCTCTTCCCTGCCGGTTTCCGAACCTGCACCGCCATCGCTGCAATTTTCGGAAGAATCCATTATCAACCACAATTAACATACTTAAAGCAAAAACAGATGTTCCGCTTTCCCCACATATCTACGCATCTTTTTATAACCGTTTCTATAGCAACAGGTATATTCCTTACGGGCTGCACCGGCTCCAGACAACTAACGGAGCAGAAAGGAGCATTGAAGATTCCTGACCATTTCGCCATCAACGATTCCACGGGAAAACGCATTGACAAAAGCATCTTTGCAGACAGCAACCTCACCCGGCTTATCACGCTGGCGCTCTTGCAAAACCCCGATGTATTTATCGCGAAGCAACGCATAGAAATGGCAGCCGCGCAGTTTCGTGTGCGCAAAGGCGCTTTGTATCCCATCATAGGCGTTGACGTTGCGGCATCCGCTCAAAAATATGGCGATTATACGATGGAAGGCGTGGGTAATTTTGACACCAATCTTTCCGACAATATCGGCGAGGATCAAAAAATAGCGCAGCCTATAGTGCCTAATTATTTTATCGGATTAAGAAGCAGTTGGGAAATTGACCTATGGGGAAAACTCAAAAACCGGAAAAAAGCAGCGTACATGAATCTGCTGGCTTCTCAGCAAGGGCACCAACTGATCATCACCACCTTGGTAGCCGAAGTGGCTTCCCGCTATTATGAACTGCTGGCTTTAGATGCGGTGAAAAATGTGCTTGATGATAATATGGCGTTGCAAGATAGCGCCCTCTATATTACACAAATGCAAAAAGAAGCCGGACGCACTACCGAACTGGGTGTGCAACAAATGAAAGCGCAACTGCTCCGCACCAAAGCACTGCTGACACAAACCGAGCGCAACATTCTACAAATCGAAAACGAGATCAATTATTTTCTGGGACGCTTCCCACAGCCCATCTCCCGGAACGCCGACATCTTGAGCATAGGTACCTCCACCCATTTTATCCCTGCGCCTCCGGCAACCGTACTAGCCACCCGTCCCGATATTCTGGAAGCAGAATGGAAGCTCAAAGCCAGCGGTGCAGACGTACAAGCAGCCAAGGCAGCTCTGCTACCGGCTTTGACCCTCATGCCGTTTGCCGGCTTCAGTTCTTTCAACAGCAAACTCTTGTTTGACCCCGCATCACTGGCTTACGGCATCATCGGAGGGCTTACCGCCCCGCTGATCAACAGAAGCGCATTGCAGGGCGACATCAAAAGAGCGGAAGCAGAACGCATGGAAGCCGTATATGCCTATAACAAAACGGTTTTAGAAGCATTCCGGGAGATTCATACCCTTTCCAATAATATCAACCAGTTTAAAAAAGCCTATCGCTTCAACCAAGAAGAAACCGAAACGCTGATGGAAGCGGTCAGTACTTCCAACGAACTGTTCAAAGCCGGCTATGCCTCCTATCTGGAAGTTATAACCGCGCAGAAAACGGCTATAGAAGCTGAAATTAATCTCATCGAAACCAAAAAGAATATTCTACAAGGGCAGATAGCTTTGTACCGGTCGGTAGGCGGCGGATGGTAGTAAATACCGGCTTATGCGGATTTTTATTTTCGGGAAAAACCTTTTGAGCCAAGGGAGATTCTCCGCTAAAAACTTTGCTATTTTACAACAAACAATAGTAATTTTAGCCTCATACAATTGAGCCTCATGGAATACGAGATTAAACAGAGCGGCAAATTCAAATTTGTAGAAGAAGGGCAAGGCGAACCTTTAGTGCTGTTGCACGGGCTTTTCGGCGCCTTGAGTAATTTTAAAGATTTGGTAGATCATTTTAAAACCTCGCATAGGGTCATCATCCCTATGCTGCCTTTATTTGAGCTGAATATATTGGATACTTCCGTGAGCGGGCTTGCTAAGCATGTTCAAAAATTCATTGAAGCCAAAGGGCTGAAAAACGTCCACCTACTCGGTAATTCCCTGGGCGGGCATGTGGGGCTGGTTTATACTTTAAAAAATCAACATCTTGTAAAAACGATTACGCTTACCGGCAGCTCCGGGCTGTTTGAAAACGGAATGGGAGAAACCTATCCGAAACGCGGCGATTATGAATACATCCGCAAAAAAACAGAGCTTACGTTTTACGATCCCAAAATTGCCTCTAAAGAATTGGTTGATGAAGTCTTCAGCATTGTAAATAATCGCTTGAAAGCCATTAAAATCATTTCCTTAGCACGTTCTGCCATCAAGCACAATCTTGGCGATGAACTGAATGGCATACACGTTCCGGTTTGCCTTATCTGGGGGAAAAACGATACCATTACCCCTCCTATGGTGGCTGAAGAATTTCACCAACTGCTCCCCACTTCGGAACTGCACTGGATAGACAAATGCGGTCATGCGCCGATGATGGAAGTACCTTCGGAGTTCAACGTCATTCTCGCTAAATTTTTGGAAGAACACAAAGGGTAACAGATTCCGTAACTTTGTTGTTTACAATTTTCTCTTTTATAGGGAGCTATTTTTATCCGCTTCGTATGCGAAGCTATGAACAGACTGCATTATGACGATAGAAAAACTGATCTCGCCATCCGTGCCGCAGCTTGCGCTTAGCGATACGGGCAATAAAGCCTTGTCGCTAATGGATGAAACCAACCTGACACAACTTCCGCTGGTAGATAAGGGAAAATACGTGGCATTGATTAGGGAAAACGATCTTTTTGACTGGGAGCAGCCGGAAGCAGTGCTCAGCGCTGCGGATTTTTTAGACTATAAACCGGCTGTATTTGCACAAGGGCATCCGTTTGAAGCGATGCGTATAGCTCATAGGCAACATCTTTCCATCTTGCCGGTCATAGATGAACACAACACCTATATCGGCGCCATCACGCAAGATGAACTGCTGCGCTACATCACCGAAAACAGCGGAGTGGACAACCCTGGCGGCATCATCGTCATTGAAATGCTGCCTCGCGATTACAGCCTTTCCCAGATAGCGCGTGTCTGTGAAAATGAAGAAGTAAGTATCATTAGTTTGCAATTGCATAATGCCGCCGATGGGAAAATAGAAATCACGCTGAAGACCAACCGCAGCAACTTATCGCCTTTAGCATCCTCTTTTGAACGGCATAGTATTACCGTGAAGGAAGTATATGGAACCCTGCAAAATGTGGATGACACGAAAGACCGCTATGAACTGCTGATGAACTACCTGAATATGTAGCGTGGCGGCCCATCAATCCCGTTCTCTATCGAAATGACGCATTTTCCATACGCCGAAGATGGCTTCCTGCACTATTCCTTTGCTCATTTTAGAAGCACCTTCTTTTCTGTCTTCAAAAATAATAGGTACTTCTTTAATCTTGAAACCTGCCTTCCATGCGCGGTATTTCATTTCTATCTGAAACGCATAGCCAATAAAACGAACTTTATCCAAAGGCAATGTTTCCAGCACCTTGCGCCGGTAGCATACGAAACCCGCCGTTGTATCTTTCACCGGCATAAATGTGATGAGCCTTGTATAAAAAGAAGCTCCTTTGGAAATAAACACACGATCTGCCGGCCAGTTTACCACCTTGCCTCCTCTTACATAGCGGGAACCGACTGCTACATCCGCACTTCCCTTGGCACAGGCATCATAAAGCCGGGGTAAATCATCCGGATTATGAGAAAAATCGGCATCCATTTCAAAAACATACTGATAACTGCGATCCAATGCCCATCTGAACCCGGCGATATAGGCTGTACCTAACCCTTGCTTACCGCTGCGCTCTATAAGATACAATGCATCGGAAAATTCGTCTTGTAATCTTTTTACGATGGTAGCCGTGCCGTCAGGAGAGCCGTCATCTATGATAAGTATGTGAAAACCTCCTGCAAGGGAAAACACCTTGCGGATAATCTTTTCAATATTCTCTTTCTCGTTGTAAGTTGGTATGATGACAAGCTTGTCCAAATGAGGGTGCTTATTGATTTTTGGAAAAATACTAAATAATCAAAGACCGCGAAGTTAAATAAATGGTTAGGACTTTATTCCTAAATTTTTGAGCTTCATCCGGTTGAGTATTTCTGATATTTTTTGCTTGGTATGCAGGGCAAAATCTGCCTGCATCATCCAGTCGTAATACTGTGGTTCCTTAGCAAAAACCTCTTCTACCTTCATGCCTTTATACTTGCCGAAATTAAACACGGGCTGTCCTTCTTTCATGATGATGCGGCGCGGATAATCCACCACTTGCTCGCCACCGGTAAACTTATGCAACGACAACACATCGTTTGTGAGCTCTTCATAGCGATCCAACTGCGCTTCCAGCACATCTATCGTGGCCATGACATCAGCCTCTGCACTATGGGCATTTTCCAGGCTTTTCTGGCAATAAAATTTATAGGCTGCACTTAGCGACCGGCTTTCCATCTTAAAAAATATCTGCTGCACATCTATCATTTTTCGCTCGGTAAAATCCACTTGAATGCCTGCGCGCAAAAACTCTTCCGCCAATACCGGAATATCGAATTTGCTGGAGTTATAGCCGCCCAAATCGCAGTTTTGCATCCAGTCATAAAGCTGATGAGCTATATGCTTGAACATAGGCGCATCTTTCACATCCTCATCCGTGATGCCGTGAATATCCGATGATTCTTTAGGGATGGGCATACCGGGATGGATTCGTTTGATAAAACTATCCCTGCTGCCGCCGGGGTGCAGTTTGATAAAAGCAAGCTCTACAATACGGTCTTTAGCCGCATCTACGCCGGTGGTTTCAAGGTCGAAGAAGATGATAGGACGCTTTAGCTGAAGCTGGGCCATGGATGTTTAATTTGAGTGCGAACATAAACTATTCCAGTCAATTCCGTCGAAACTGCCTGAGCTCATAAGCAATAAGCAAACCGGTTCACCGGCTTCGCGCAACAGCGCCTTCACATGGTTTTCCAGTTCTTCTTTTTGGGCTATGACGGTCAGGTCGTTTCTGTTAAACTGATTTTTTACTTTTTCCTTATCTAAAGCAGGCAACCCTTTCAGCGAAAGCGCATGATGGCTATAATAGACAATAGCTTCATCTGCCGCATTCATGCTCCCTTCATATTCCGAGAGGAATTTTTCATTAAGACTGCTATAGGTATGCAGTTCAAAACAAGCAATCAGCTTACGATCGGGATAGGCTTCCCGCACCGCATCCAGCGTGGCATTCAGCTTGGAAGGAGCATGGGCAAAATCCCTATAGACAACCATTTTTTCTTCGTCCATTAATTTCTCCAAACGCTTGGCAGCTCCTGCAAAATCACTAATGGTTTTATATCCGTCCGCACGATTTATGCCTAACGCTTCGCATACGGAAACAGCTGCTTCCATGTTCAGCAAATTATGCCTGCCGAATACGGAAAGTTGTAGCGAGCCGTTTTCCGTTTCGAGGACTGCATTGCCATTTTGGTAATGAAATTCAGGTGTTTTATAGGGAAATGCTTTCAGATGCCGGGCTGATGTTTGTACGATACGCACCACTTCGGGGTCTTCTGCATTATAAAATAAAAAAGCGCCGGCTTCCATATTTTCCAGATAATGGATAAACTGACTGCAATAATTTTCGTAGGTAGGAAAGACGTTGATATGATCCCAGGCAATACCGCTCAGCACGGTTATCTGCGGATGATAGAAAAAAATCTTGGGTTTCTTTTCGATGGCGGATGCGGGATATTCATCTCCTTCCAACACGATGAGCGGGGCATCGCTCAATTGTACGCTCTGGGCAAAACCATTTACCTTAGCGCCTACGAGGTAATCAAATTCTCTTCCGGCTTTGCGAAGAATGTGCATCACCATAGAGGTAATGGTGGTTTTCCCATGACTTCCGGCTATCACCACACGTTGTTTTTCTTTGCTTACTTCATATACATATTGCGGAAATGAATAAACAGGAATACCCCATTCCTGCGCGCGCAGCAACTCGGGGTTATCGGCTCTGGCGTGCATCCCTAAGACGATGGCATCTATATCTTTCGTGATTTTTTCGGGGTACCAGCCCGGCTGTGCTGGCAGCAAACCTGCTTGGCGGAGATTGGTCTTGGCGGGATCATTTATTTCATCATCGCTGCCGGTTATTTTATTCCCTTTCCTATGAAGCGCCAAGGCAAGCTGGTGCATGATAGCGCCGCCTATGGCTATAAAATGAATGTACATGAAAAATTCCTTATCTTCGTACAAAAGTAACGGAGCTTTTTAGTTTTTAAGCATTAAAATAAACCATGAACAAATTTTCTACCATTCGTCGTTTCGCGCCTGTGGCTATAGCATTAGTACTCTTCATGATGGCTTCCTGCGCCGCTTCCAGTAAAAAATATGGCTGCCCCAATCATTTGGGAGTAGTTGTAATTCGTTAATTTTTCAGGATTTATTACTGAATATTTTCTAAGCAACCCATTGCTTAGTCTTTTTTATGGGATAAACCGTAATGAAAAAAAAAGCAATCTCTTTTCGGGAGATTGCTTTTTGGGGTGTTGCAATTTTTTTTCTTGAAAATTATTTCACAATCACCAGCTTCCGTGTGCTTTGCTTGCCATCTGCTTGCAACACTACGAAGTACATACCGGAGATAAGCGAAGCCGTATTCAGTTCTATAACCTGCTCTCCTTTGGTCAGATGAATTTGTTTCATGCTGATGGTCTTACCTGTCAGGTCCGTAATCTTTAATACTGCACTTGTTTCGGTTTGTGCCCCGCTGAGTTTCACAAAACAATTATTATGAGCAGGGTTTGGATACAGACTAAAGGCGTTGTGTTTTTGGGTAGGAATGCCACCGGTGTGTGTAGGTGCTGATAGTGTATTGATGGTGGTATTGGTAATTACCGGTTCGTTAAAATCGAAGTATATAGCTGCGGTGTTGGTAAACTGCGTACCTATAGGCAGGTTCTTTTTCAGCTTTATAGAATATGTGAACATACCATTGCTGCCTGCTTCGTCATACATTTTTGCAGGGAGGTGAATGTTCTCGAAAGAATATTTGAGTACGCCGTTTTCATCCATGGATATGGTAGCTGGGTGTGAGCTATAGCCGGGTTTTAACGTAGTCCAGTCAAGGTCGGCATCAAGCGTATCCAGCACTACAATATTAAATGCCTCATAGGTACCGAGATTTTGGAAATGCACCATATATTCCAAAACCGTGTCTTCGGCATATATCTTTCCGGTAGGTCCTTCACCCATAGGGATCACCTCTTTGAAATTGGGATCGTAGCTGCCTACCACGCTTTGAGTAAAGTAGTTTACGTTATTGAACGGAGTATAATCGGAAAGCCAGTTGCTGACAGGCGCCGATGCAGCTACCGTATCTTTTATGGTAAGCATCGTATTCAAGGGCATGTTGGTAGGGATAAGGTTATCCATGTAGAATGCCTGGGCTATGCCGGGGTTCAAACTGAAATTGGCAGCGGAAGAGATAGCATGATGCGGGCCTGCACCATTTACCCAAATACCGGAAGGAGAAATAGACGGAGCGGGCAGTTGCGCCTCATAATCCATTCCGCCCACTATATTCGTTTCGGGCACGGTACCTTCATTTTTTATAATCGCAATAGTGCTGTAATTGTAGCCGGGTATAGGCATGGTGCTGTTCCATCTGGTAACCTTCACATCGTGCAGCGGGTTGATGGATTGTGCGAAATCAAAAGTCTGGATACAGTTGCTTGCAGCGGTAACGGTTACGGACACATTATTATTCTGACAAGAAGATAAGGGATACAGCGTCTGTACGGTTTCTGAAAGCGTATAACTTCCGTTGGGAGCTTTAAAACTATACACACCGTTTGCATTCGTATAAACATAGCCGAAACCACTCAGGTGCATTTGAATGTTCGGAATTCCGTTTTCTCCGGCATCTTGTACGCAGTTGTTATTTGCATCATGATATACTGTACCTGTAATGGTACAATAACAAGCATCGTTGAAGGTGTTATAAGGAACATGCACGTTTTGGTGCGCTGTGCATCCGTTCGCATCGGTTAGCCCTACAGAATAATTTCCGGTGGCTAAGCCCGTCATGGTATTGGTACCGCCGGAAGTAGCCCATGTATAGGGCGCTGTGCCTCCTATAGGAGTGGCGGTAATCATCCCATCGCTCGCGTACAGGCACGAAGCGGGTGTGGTAGCTATACCTAAGGAAAGCGGAGAATAGGCTGCTAAATAATGACTCTTGGTAATGGCGCAGCCTGCATTATCGGTAATGGTTACGGAATAACTGCCTGCAGCCACACCGGTAATGGAAGATGTGGTAGCTGCATTGCTCCAGGAATAGGTATAAGGGGTAGTGCCGCCGGCTGCACTTACGGAAATGCTACCGTTTGCCTGGGTGCAGGTAGGCGACAGATGGGTGAAACTTGCCGTGATGATATTCACCGGTGGAATAGTTGCCACTCCGGTTTGTACGCAGTTATTCGCATCGGTAACGGTGAACGCATAATTTCCCGGAGGAAGGTTGCTGGCAGTAACGCCGGTTTGCGCAGGAAATGTATTCCAGTTGATGGTATAAGGACTTGCACCGCCGGATACAGACAAGGTAGCCGAACCTGTAGGCGCAGTACAAGAACTTGCTGTGGCTGTATAGGTAACATTTACCGGAGTTGTGGACGTTACATTGTTTCCGCCGCTGCCGGTGCAGCCGTTGGCATCCGTTACTTTCACGGAGTAATATCCTGCGGTTATATTGGTTTGTGTTTGTGCTGTAGATAAATTATTCCACAAATAAGTATAGGGCGGTGTACCTCCGCTTGGAAAGGAAGATACAGCTCCGTTTGTCTGTACACAAGTAGCCGGTGTCGTAACGATATTCGGATTGATTGTTACCGACTGACTCACATATCCATAGCCGGTAGCGCTGCATCCTTGTGCATCGGTAACGGCAACGGTATAGCCGCCCATTCCCAGATTGCTGATGGAAGAGGTAGTAGCATTGTTATTCCACAAATAAGAATAAGGAGTTACCCCCGACCCTGACACCGTGGCCATAGCCGTACCATTCGTACAATTTGCCTGAGTAGTAGCAACCGCTACGCTAAAAGAAGCTTGTGCATAAATCATAATGCCGGAATCTATACTTACCGTACACCCGTTATTGTCGGTTACGGTCAGGCTATAATGTCCTCCGGAAAGGCTGGCAGGATTGCTCGTGCTAACGGTAACATTGTTTTGATCCATCCAGTTGTAAGTATAGGGCGCAGCACCTCCGGATACGGTAACAGGCACAGAAGCAGGATTCGGACAAGTAGTAGTGTTCCATTGATTGACCGATACCGTAAACGGAAGAGCGGAAAAACTTCCATAAGCAACAACCTGATTATTATCTACAGCCATCACAGACAATTGCGCTCCGCTATAGTTATTCAGCACATCCGTGTTGCCGCTGGTGATGGTGTGTACCACCGGCGTACCCATAGTGGAGGTGTAGTATGTAACGGTGATTGGGTTCGTGAGCCCCGTAACGGTGGTTGTAACAATCCCGTCATTGTTACAAGGTTGTTGATTCAGCGTAAAGCTGATCGTGCCTTGAGCATACATAAGCGCATGCAGCAGCAAGGCTACAGTGAGGAGAAAAATACGTTTCATGATTTCTTTGTTTTAAGGTGAGTCATACCCTTTAGACGCAAAGAAATCTGGAATAGTTAGTATGCGCAGAAAATATTAGCTGTTATCCGCCATCAGCAACCGTATCAATTGTTGTATTTCATCTGCTTTTTGTTCCTGCTTTTTGTAGCGGTAGCACAGCGCCAGCTCTTCCAGCATTTTATAAATAATGCGCAGGGAATTTAAGGGCGTATAGTACGCATCCGCATCTACGGCATTTATTTTCTTCAGATAAGCAGACACATCGGTTTGAGTATAAACCATGCCGTTCATAGGATCTATAAAGAATTGTACCTGCTGAATGCCGTCATTATCCGTAGCGAAAAAATGATGTAACGTATCCAGATAGGCGAATACAAACTGCCGGGGAATATTCATCGCAAAAACAGGAATGTCCAGCATTTCACAGAGTGCCAGGTATAAAATGCCGAGGCTATAGGAATTGCCATGCTTGCCTTCCAGCACCTGGTTGATGAAAAAATATTTCGGCTCCCGCTCGGTCAGCTCATGCCCTTGCAGTTTATAGTAGTTGTAAAGAATGCTGTTAAGCACATTTACCTGCTCTAAGGGAGTAAGGTAATTATTCAGCTCCAGCCATATATTTCTCCGGATGGCATCAAACTGTGCGAGCAAGGAAGGAATATTCAGCTCAGGGAATTGATATTTAGCCACCAGAATAGCGCCACGCAGCAGTTCCGGTCTTTTCGACTGTGCCCATTCCAGAAACTCGGCTTGGAGATCCTCAAAATGCACTCTATGGATAAGTTGTTCTATTCGCTCCTGTAGTATTTCATCGGCGGTGCGTTCCCATAGGCTTTCGAGATTAGGGATAATGTCTTTTCCGTAATGCACTATTTTCTCCGAAATGGCAGTATATACCTCATCGTCGGGGTCGTCTATCAACCGTAGCAGAGCGTTTATCTCGTTGGTGGTTTTCATGGCATCCGTGTCCGAAATATACAACAAAAAACAGAAAATTATACTCTTCGTAGCCTAAAAAAATATGCCTGAAAGAACAGAACGCAGAAGCAATCTATGGGCGCATACAACTGCCTGCCGCCGGTAAATCTGCGTTCCGTTTGGCTATAAACATCATGGATTTCTTGAGTAAGCACAGGACGTACTCAATTCACCACCTCCAGAATTCTGAAGCGCTTTATTCCGGCAGGCATTTTCCAGCTTACTTCCTCTCCTGCTCTAAAACCAATTAACGCGGCGCCCATAGGAGTAAGGATAGAAAATTTATTGTTTTGTATATCAATATGTGCCGGCATCACCAAGGTGATTTCTTTTACCTTGTCCGTTTCAAGATCTTGTATGGATATCTTTGAGTTAAGCCCTATGGTATTCGGTGGAAACGCTTCTTTGGCTACGATTACAGCTCTTTTCAGCTCGCTGCTCAGGGTCATTTCACCTTCTCTTTCTGTTACATTGCTGATATACGGTCTTAGCAATTCATAATCTTCATCCCTTATCACTACGGGATTTTTAACGTGTGTATTCATAATGGTTGTTTTTTATCCGCCCACCTACATGCTTTTATAGGCAAGGTTTTTAGTGAAATAATAAAATCTGTGTTGAAAGAAGAATAAAATCAGCCTTTGTTTTTCCCTGCCAACCTTATTCAAAAAATAAAATAATAAAACAAACTCCCCGAACCTGAAGCAACTATGACTTTTTAAAACAGGTCGGGGCTATTGTGTTAAAGTCCTTAAAATTAGAACTGAAATAAAGTTTGCGCCCGAGAGGCGACAAATAAGGGTAGGTACACGCCAACGGGGCAACACATAGGCTACCTATAGAAAGCAAAGGATATGTTCTATAAACGTGCATGACACCAACCGGATTATGCAAATTTAGCGCATTCTTTCCTGCTTGTTTGTTAAAAACCCGCCCTATAAATCAGGAATAAATTCGTTAATGCTACACTACTATATTAATCATTCTTCCTTTCACAAAAATGATTTTCTTTGGTTGCCTGCCTTCCAGATATTTCTGCACATTTTCATTCGCTAAAACCTGCTGTTCTATAAAACCTTGTTCCGCATCCAAAGGAAAATCCATTTCCAACCGTGTTTTTCCATTGATGGCTATGGGATAATTTTTAGAGCTTTCTGTTACGTATTGTTCTTGATAAACCGGAAAATCTGCATGGACGATACTTTCCTTATGTCCGAACTGATGCCAGAGTTCTTCTGCCAAATGCGGTGCAAATGGTGCGATGCATAGTGCTAAAGGTTCGAGTATTGTTTTTTTATGGCAGTGGAGACTTGCAAGTTCATTTACGCAGATCATAAACTGACTGACTGATGTATTGAATGAAAATTTCTCTATATCATCTGCAATTTTCTTAATGGTTTTATGGAGGATTTTCAGTTCGGCTTCAGTGGCTTTTTCATCCGTTACCATCCATCCTTTTTGTTCATCGAAATATAAACGCCATAGCTTTTTCAGAAAGCGATGTACCCCTTCAATGCCTTTGGTATCCCAGGGTTTGCTTACGTCTATAGGGCCGAGAAACATCTCATACATGCGGAAGGTATCCGCGCCATATTGCGCTACAATATCGTCGGGGTTTACGACGTTGTATTTTGATTTGGACATTTTTTCGATGGCAGAGCCACAAATATACCTCACCCCCTGCCCCTCTCCATCAGAGATGGAGAGGGGAGAATATAGAGTGCCATCTTCCAGAATAAACTCGGCATTGGCATATTCGCCATTTTTCCAATTTCTGAATTCCTCGATATTGAGTTCATTGCCATCAACTATGTTTACGTCAATTCTATGGGGAATGATATGCTCAGTAAGAACTCTGAATGTCAAACCGGACTTATTAAATTTTTGCAATTGTATTTTAATCAACTCATTTAACGCTTCCATTTCAGCAGCATTCATGATACCTTTTTCCACCCTATCATAAACTCCAAATGAAACAAAAACATTAGGATGTTTTACTTTTCCTGTTATCCCAAGTTTACTATTACCACTAATTATTTCACCATCATCCAAGAGATTTGTATCAACATGTACGCCCCCACTTAATTCATACACAAACCTTGAATTCCCTTGTATCATCCCCTGATTCACCAGCTTCTTAAACGGCTCATCAAAACCTATAAAACCCAAGTCATATAAGGCTTTTGTCCACATACGGCTATACAGTAAATGCCCTACGGCATGTTCCGTACCGCCGATGTATAAGTCCACTTCACGCCAGTAATCCGTAGCTTTTCTTGAGGCAAATTCTCCATCATTTTGCGGATCCATATAGCGCAGGAAATACCAACTGCTACCGGCATAACCTGGCATGGTGGAAGTTTCGCGTTTTAGCACCTCAACCCCCAGCCCCTTCTCCACGTGTGGAGAAGGGGTGACATGTTGCGTATCCTCATTTTGTGATGATGTTGTGTTTATTCTTTCGGCGATTTCTTTTCTTCTTTTTTCTAATTCGCCTTTAATAACACCAACTACCTTTTCTATGTTTTTTTCAATTTCTTCGTTGGTAAAACGGATTACTTTAAAGCCAAGGCTTTCCAATACAGTCGTGCGCTCCACATCATTTTCTTTTTGCAACGCATCGTTATGATAGCCACCGTCCACCTCTACTATCAGCGACTGCTGCAAAAACACAAAATCAACAATGAACGCATCTATCGGGTGCTGACGGCGCACTTTATAGCCCGCACGATTGTTTCGCAATTCCTGCCAAAGCAAATGCTCAGCTATCGTATATTCTTTACGGTTTCTCCGCGCATGTTCATAATTCTTTAAATTAGCAATACGATATTTAGGAAGGTTTGTTTGCTTTAATGTATTCAAATATTCACCCTCATTTACTCTATTCTCTCCACCATCTGTTTTCTGATAAAGCACACCTTCCCCCCTCTCCATCTCAGATGGAGAGGGGCTGGGGGTAAGGTTCACCCAGTCTTCCACATTCGCCAGCGGACCTTCGCCTTGTGCTCCGGGTTTGTAATGCTCCACCATGGGCAGCTCCACAGGCAATCGTCTTTCGTTATCGGAAATCTTCAGTTGAGGTTCGTCTATGGCATAGGCAATTCCATCCTGATAAATTATCGGAAACGGCTCGCCCCAATATCGCTGACGGCTAAAGCCTGCATCGCGCAGTTTATAATTAACCTTAGGCGTACCGATGTTTTTTTTCTTCAACTCTTCGATTACGAGTGCCGCCGCTTCTTTGATGTTTTTTCCATTGAGAAAATCACTGTTTTCAAGCGTCCCTTCTTTGGCGCTATAGGCTTCCTCACCGTTATAATTTGCCCCGAAAATGTTGGTAATGGGGATTTTAAAATGCTTCGCAAAAGCGTGATCACGACTGTCGCCGCTTGGTACCGCCATAATAGCGCCTGTTCCGTAACCCGCCAGTACATATTCTGAAATCCAAACGGGAAGTTGCTTTTTAGTAAAAGGATGCTCCACATAAGCGCCGGTAAATTCGCCGGTTATTTTTTTCGTTTCCGCCATGCGTTCGCGTTCGGAGCGGCTTTTTACATAATCTTTATACGCTGCAACAGCTTCTTTTTGCTCCGCAGTCGTTATCTCATTTACCAATTCATGCTCCGGTGCCAACACCATAAAATCCACTCCGAAAATGGTATCAGGGCGAGTAGTGAAAACTGGGATTTTGAATTTTGAATTTTGAATTTTGAATTGGATTTCCGCACCCATGCTCTTCCCAATCCAGTTGCGCTGCATTTCCTTCATCGCATCGCTCCATTCCAATTTATCAAGGCTGTCAATCAACCTGTCCGCATATTCTGTAATTCTCAAAAACCACTGACGCATTTTCTTGCGCTCCACAGGAAAACCGCCACGCTCTGAAACGCCGTTTACTACTTCATCATTTGCCAATACCGTTCCCAAGCCTTCGCACCACCAAACCTCCGCATAGCCCTGATAAGCCAGGCGGTATTGCATCAAAATTTCGCGCTGTTGTTTTTCGTCAAAAGCCTTCCATTCTGCGGCTGTAAATTTCAGGTTCTCATCTTCCGGACAAATCGCATTCGCATTTCCTTCGTTTTCAAAAATGGAAATCAGCTCCTTGATGGGTCTTGCTTTTTGTTCTTTTCTATCATAAAAACTATGGAATAATTGCAGGAAAATCCACTGTGTCCATTTATAATAATTCGGATTGCTTGTACGCACTTCGCGTTCCCAATCATAGCAGAAGCCTATATTGTCTAATTGTTCTTTATAACGAGCAATATTTTTTTCCGTTGTTACGGTCGGGTGCTGTCCTGTTTCCAGCGCATATTGTTCCGCAGGCAAGCCAAACGCGTCAAAACCCATCGGATGCAGCACATTGAAGCCTTTCATTTTTTTATAGCGTGCATAAATATCCGAAGCGATATAGCCCAGCGGGTGTCCTACATGCAACCCTGCACCACTCGGATAGGGGAACATATCGAGGATGTAATATTTTGGCTTACCGGTATCATTGGTCGTTTTATAAACCTTATTTTCTTTCCAGTATGCTTTCCACTTTTGCTCTATCTGCTGAAAATTATATTCCATAGGTGTTAATTGGGCTGCGAAATTACAGTGATAATCATGAAAAATCCATTCTATAGGCTATGAGGCAATAAGATAGCGCCTCGCAAGTGGAGAGATATAGGCAAAGAAGGTAGAGCGATGCCGATAAAATCGTTTATTGAAAATGCAAACAGGCGCTTACTCCCGTTCTATTTCTTTCAATAAATCTGCTAAGTCGAGCGCTATGGTAAACATCTCAATAGTACCCTCACTTTTCTTTGGCCAAAGTTCCTTGGGGCGATCCCAATAAAGCTCTACGCCATTACCGTCGGGATCATCCAGATATAGGGCTTCCGATACACCGTGGTCGCTGGCGCCGGTCAAAGGATAACCTGCTTTCCGCAGGCGGTCGAAGATGACAGCCAGATCTCTGCGTGTAGGATATACGATAGCCGTATGATACAAGCCCACCCCGTTTTTAGAAGCCGGAGGAGCGTTTTTGCTCTGCCATGTGTTCAGACCAATATGATGGTGATAGCCGCCTGCGGAAACAAATGCCGCCTGATTGCCGTACATCATGGTAAGCTCAAAGCCCAGCAAATCGCGATAAAATGCAAGCGAACGCTGAAGGTCTGCCACTTTGAGGTGCACATGTCCTATTCTTGCTTGTGCGGGGATAATATATGGATCGTTCATATTTTACGGTGTTTTATAGCCTGAATCATTCCCCTGCAAATTTATCCTCCCAAACAATATTTTTCCCTGCTTCCCTTCTTCCACTCATTAACATTTTATATCAAAAATACCCCCGTTTAAAATTTTATATTTGCGCTACTAACCTAATGCCTTCATACTCCAATAATTGATTGCTATGTCTGTTTTCTATAAAAGATTTTGTGCGCTTGCCTTCGTGATGAGTTTTTGTTTCGGTGCGTTCGCACAAGATGATGTCTCTACCTTCCGGAATTTTCAATTTTCCTTCAACCGGGTGAGCCAGGCGTGGATGTCTTATAACGATATGCTTGCCAAGCTGTTCAAATCGAAAGGCTTGCAATATCCCTGCAAAGATATTTACATCCGAAGTTTTAAATCCAGTAATGATATGGAGCTTTGGGCGCGTGATAACGACACTTCCGAATATACGCTCGTAAAAAACTACCGTATCTGCGCCCTTTCGGGAATACTGGGGCCCAAGCGCTACGAAGGCGATCGCCAGGTGCCGGAAGGACTTTATTTCATCGAAGATTTTAACCCTAAAAGTGATTTTTATCTCTCTCTGCTGATTAATTATCCTAATTATTCCGACATGGTGCTGGGTAATAAAGAAAAACCCGGCGGAGATATTTATATACACGGCGGCTGCGTTACCGTAGGCTGTATGCCCCTTACCGACCCAGTTATTCAGGAGATTTATACCCTCTGCCTGAATGCCAAACTGAGCGGACAAAATTATATCCCCGTGCATATCTTTCCTACGCGTTTCAACAGAGTGGGACTGAATTTCCTCGGCAAAAACTACAGCAACGATCTGGATAAACAGAAATTCTGGGTGAACCTTAAAGCCGGCTACGATTATTTTGAACGAAACCACAAACTGCTTCCGGTCATGTATAGCTCCGACGGGCGCTATGTTTATTGATGGAAATCGTAATTTCGAACCCTTATTTTTTTCTTCGTGCGAAACTTTTTTTTCACTTTCCTCATTCTCCTTTCCTGCGCTTTGCTTGTTTCCTGCGAAAAGGAAGTAAACGTAAACCTAAGCAGCGGCGAGCCTAAGCTGGTAGTGGACGGGCAAATAGAAACCAACGGCTATCCCTTTGTCGTACTCACCAAATCGGTAGGGTATTTTTCTAAAATAGATCTAAACATCTTGCAGAATAGTATCGTGCACGGCGCTATCGTAAAGGTTTCCGACGGGAATAAAACCATTCAGCTAAAAGAATACACCATTGATACCGGCAGCAACGGAAGCAATACGTTCTCTTTTTATACAGTAGATACTGCAGACGCTGTAGCCAGAGCGTTTAAAGGCGAGCCGGAAAAATCTTATACACTTACTATAGAAGCGGAAGGAAAAACCTATACCTCCATCACCAAGATACCCGCTGTCAAAGGAGTAGATTCGGTATGGTTTAAAAAACCGAACGGCGAAGTAAAAGTAGAAACAGCAGTGCTGATGTACGTAAAGTATGAAGACCCCGATACACTGGGCAATTATGTACGCTACTTCACCAAGCGAAACAGCGAGCCTTACCTCACTTCCTTCAACTCCACTTACGATGATCAGATCATCAACGGCACTACAATAGACAGCCTGGTGTTGATGGCGGGTTATAACCGAACACAGGAGCAACAAAATTTCGATTCTATAGGCTATTTCTTCCGCGGAGATACCGTTACGCTGAAATGGTGCGCCATAGACAAAGGCTCATTTAAGTTTTTCAGTACCCTGGAATTTGTTACCGGTTCTATAGGCAACCCCTTTTCCTCACCGGTGAATGTTACCAGCAATATCCAAGGAGACGGTTTAGGCGTGTGGGCGGGCTATGGCGTGCAAGAAATCACGAAAATCATAGACAAATAAAATGAACGGCTCATTATCGCTTATCTTACACCCCTTAAAAAAATACCAATCATTCATACGATAGAAAAAACAATACACATGTCAGAAACAGAAAAAACGGATTGCCTCATTATCGGCTCCGGACCCGCAGGCTATACCGCCGCCATCTATGCAGCACGCGCCAATCTGAAACCCGTTTTATACCAAGGGTTGCAGCCAGGCGGCCAACTTACCATCACCACCGATGTAGAAAACTACCCCGGCTATCCCGATGGCATTATGGGGCCGCAAATGATGGTTGATTTTGAAAAACAAGCACAGCGCATGGGTGCCGACATCCGCTGGGGATATGCTACGAAAGTGGACTTCAGCAGCCGCCCCTATAAAGTGCAGATAGATGAAGAAAAATGGATAGAAGCCAATGCAATCATCATTGCTACGGGCGCTTCTGCCAAATGGCTGGACCTGCCCTCCGAGCAGCGGCTGAATGGACACGGGGTTTCCGCCTGTGCAGTTTGCGACGGCTTTTTCTTTAAAGGACAGGAAGTAGCCATCGTAGGCGCAGGCGATACGGCTTGCGAAGAAGCTATTTACCTTTCTAAAATATGCAGCAAAGTGCACATGCTGGTACGTAAAGATGAAGACGGAATGAAAGCCAGTAAAATAATGCAGGAACGGGTAAAAAAAGTACCGAATATTCAGATTTACTGGAATACCGAAACACAGGAAGTATTGGGAGAAAACAAAGTAACCGGCGTATGCGTGAAAAACAACATCACCGGAGAAACTACGGAAATAGCCATCAGTGCGTTTTTTGTGGCGATTGGACATCAACCCAATTCCGGCTTGTTCAAAGGACTGCTGGACATGGATGAAGCAGGCTATATTCTCACCCGGCCAGGCACTTCCAAAACCAATATAGAAGGCGTATTTGCCTGTGGAGATGTGCAGGACAAAATCTACCGTCAGGCAGTAACAGCCGCAGGAAGCGGATGTATGGCGGCTTTGGATGCCGAGCGCTACCTTAGCGAACTGGAACATGCCTGAAACGCCTCCGTACATTCATAAAAACACAAATTTGTTGAAGCGTTTTTTATAAACCCCAACAAATTCAACAACAATTTTTTTACTTGTACCTTTACCCTCTTTTTTAAAAAATAAGCAGAATATGTCCACTTGGTTTAGAAGAATAAAAAAAGGGATACTGACCACCACGCAGGAAAAAAAAGAAGCGCCGGACGGACTATGGCATAAATGCCCGGAGTGCAAGACCACCGTTACGATAAAAGAACTGGAAGACGACCTCTATGTGTGCAAGAGCTGCAACTATCATAACCGTATTAATTCGGAAGAATATTTCCAAATCATCTTTGATAACGGCGAACATAAGCTGCTGTTTGAAAATATAGCGCCTAAAGACAACTTAGGTTTCGTGGACGTAAAACCCTATGCCAAACGTTTGGATGACGCGCAAAAAAACACCGGACTGAAAGATGCAATGACCGTAGGTGCAGGCAAGGTAGAAGGAAAAGAACTAGTAGTGGCTTGCATGAATTTCAATTTCATAGGCGGCTCCATGGGCTCGGTAGTAGGGGAAAAAATAAGCCGCGGCATTGACTATGCCATCAAACACAAACTGCCGTTTATGATTATTTCCAAATCAGGCGGGGCAAGGATGATGGAAAGCGCTTTTTCGCTGATGCAAATGGCTAAAACCTCTGCCAAACTGACCCGTCTTGCCAAAGCAGGCTTGCCCTATATATCCCTGATGACCGACCCTACTACGGGCGGCGTTACCGCTTCCTACGCTATGCTGGGTGATATCAACATCGCAGAGCCAAAGGCGTTAATCGGCTTTGCCGGTCCCCGCGTTATCAAAGAAACCATTAAAAAAGATCTGCCCGAAGGATTCCAACGTTCCGAGTTTTTGCTGGAACACGGTTTCCTTGATTTTATAGTGGATCGAAAAGAGCTGAAGCAAAAATTGTCTGAAACCATTGATTGGTTTACCAAATAGCCGAAGCATCCTAATTCCGGTTCTACCCTCATTCTAAAAAATTGGCTTACGAAGTTTACATAAAAAACCGCCCCGCTACGTTTGAATACGCTATAGAGGACAAACTCACAGCGGGCATCCTTCTCACCGGGTCGGAAATAAAATCCATCCGTCTGAGCAAGGTAAGCTTTAACGATGCCTACTGTTTTTACTATAAAAACGAGCTTTGGATTAAAAGCCTGCACATAGCCGAATATGTAAACGCAGGCTATGCGGGACATGACCCCGTAAGAGAAAGAAAACTGCTTTTAAACAAACGCGAGCTACGAAAATGGCAGCAGAAAATGAAAGAAAAAGGCTATACCATTGTGCCCCTGGCGATGTTCATTAATGAAAAAGGATTGGCTAAATTAGAAATAGGCTTAGGAAAAGGTAAAAAGCTGCACGATAAACGGGAAAGCATTAAATCCCGTGATGCCGACAGAGAGATGAAGCGGTTTTTGAAATAAGCAGTCCATTGCCAATACAGCATCAGAAACGGTGGAAGGCGTAAACGAGTTCGGCGTGTTTTTTTCTCCAACATGGTCTTGATAAAAACCGAGAAATATAGCGGAACACAACCAGATTGAATAGTTATTGCTATAAGAAAGTAAAAACGCTCTTATTGAGCCGAAGTAGTAAAAACGGTAGTAGAAGCCGGAAGTTTTTTCGCATCGCCTTTCAGCGCATGATAGGCGGCATCTGCCTTGCTCCACAGCACGCTTATAGCCATATAGGTTTTTACGGTAAGTCCTACTAAAGAAAGGGAGAGATTGTTTACGGTTTTCATGGTTTTGTTTTTTATGATGGTGTCTTTAAAACTGCACGGAAAGGATAATGGTGGTCAGCAAGCTGATGTAGATAGCGATTTTTTGGGTGGCGGTGTTTTTCATTTTTATTTCGTTTTGATGATGCAAAGATGTACCCGCAAACAGCGCCGGAGAAATAATCCGGGCGGCTTAACCCCCGTTTTGCAAACGCTTAACCGCCGCTTAAAATTTGGATAACGAACCGTTAGGAAATAAGGATCGCTGCAAGCCGGTTGCCTCCCAGCCGAATTAATGTATTTTTACCCCATGGCAAAATTCTTTCTCAGAAAAAAAATCGGAGAGCGTGTAGTGAACGGGCATCCGTGGATATTTGCAAACGAGCTTGGCGATAATGAAGGCGAGTATGAAGCAGGCGATATCGTAGAAGTATATTCTTATAACGGTTCTTTTGTAGGCAAAGGCTATATTAACCCTGCATCGCAGATACGCATCCGTTTATTGACGCGCGAGAAAGACGAACAAATTGATGATGGTTTTTTCCTCAAACGCATCCGGGAAGCCTGGGAATACCGGAAACAAATAGGCTATACAGAGAACTGCCGCCTCATATTCGGGGAAGCCGACCAAATGCCCGCGCTTATTATTGATAAATTCAACGATTATTTTGTTTTACAGACCTTAGCCTTAGGCATGGATCGCCGGAAAGAGGCCATTGTAGCGGCTATAAATACGGTTTTTTCTCCCAAAGGAATTTATGAACGCAATGATGTGCCCGTGCGGGAACTGGAGGGACTTCCGCAGCAAAAAGGATTTTTGTCCGCACCGTTTGATACCGATATTATCATTCATGAAAACGGGCTGAACTTTCATGTAGATCTTGTAAACGGACAAAAGACAGGCTATTTTCTGGACCAGCAAGACAACCGCCGGGCCATACAGCATATTGTAAAAGGAGCAAATGTGCTGGAAGCATTTTGCTATACAGGTACGTTTTCTCTTCATGCCGCGCATTACGGCGCCAAATCGGTGCTGGGTTTGGACATATCCGATACCGCGGTGCAAACGGCACGCAAAAATGCAACGCTGAACGGCTACCAGAATATTTGCCGGTTCGAAAGCGTCAATGCCTTTGATGTGCTGAAACAATGGGTGAAAGAAGGAAAGCGCTATGATGTAGTGATGTTAGACCCGCCGGCATTTACCAAAAGCAGGGAAAATATTCAAAAAGCAATAACCGGCTATAAAGAAATCAACCTGCGGGGAATGAAACTGGTGAAGCCGGGCGGCTTTTTGGTAACCGCTTCCTGCACCAATCTTGTGGACCCGGAGCTTTTTTTAAAAACCATAGGCATGGCGGCTAAAGACGCAAAACGCAAACTACGCCAGGTAACCTGGCAGACACAGGCTTCCGACCATCCCATCCTATGGCATGTGCCAAATACGGAGTATTTAAAATTTTTAATCGTGCAGGTACTGTAACAATTATGGTTTCGGGGTTTGTGCATCTTCCTGACAAAGACATACACTATGTACATGCCGGTACAGGCAAGCGCCTGCTCCTTTGTTTTCACGGCTATGGCAGCAACGCATATTTTTTTCGGAATAGCCTTTCTTATTTAACGCCATCCTTTACGATTGTTTCCGTAGATCTTCCGCATCACGGCAAAACAAAATGTGCGGAGGATGCCTTGCTTTCCAAAGATGAATTGAAAAAAATAATTGAAACCTTGCTGCATTCCTTCCACCAAAAAACATTTTCATTATTTGGCTACAGCATTGGCGGAAGAATTTGCCTATGCGCCGTAGAATTATTTCCCATGCAGGTGGAACAGTGTGTATTAGCGGCTTCCGACGGATTGTCATTTCATCCCTTCTACCATTTTGTTACCGGAACTACATCGGGCAGCAAGCTGTTTAAACGGTTTTTATCGGATGAAAAAAACCTGCGTTTTATAGAAGCGGCGAAGCGCTATAAACTGATTGCCGAAAGCAAATACCGCTTTGTGCTGCATTATCTGAAAACGCAAGAAGACCGTAAAAAACTACAACAGATATGGCATTCACTTTCATTGCTAGTGCCGCATCATAGACATCTGAGAAACATAATCGCACAGCAGTCCCTTCCCGTGCAGCTTTTTATGGGAAAACGAGACACGGTAATTCCTTTGCAAAAAGCACGCAAATTTATAGAAGGCTTGCCTACCGTGCATTTGACGGTACTGGATAAAGGACATAGATTGCTGGACGAGGAAACCCTTCCGCTCATCACCCAAACTTTAATAAACCGATGATGGCCGTGTGGAGCATATTATCCTTGTTGCTGCTTTGCTACATAGCGCTGCTGCTTTTGTATAAAAAAGGATGGCGGCTGCAACCGGAATTTGTTTTACCTGAAAATCAGATTCCATCTACCCACATCACCGTTGTTATTCCGGCAAGAAATGAAGTGGACAATATTATAAACTGCCTGCAATCCATCCTTGCCAATGATTATCCTAAAGAATTTTATGAAATCATCGTCATAGACGACCACTCCACCGACCTTACCTACGAAGCGGTGCAATCGCTTCATGCGCCGAATGTAACCTGCCTGCGATTAAAGGATTTTTTGAAAGATGAAGCAGTGAATGCCTATAAAAAACGAGCAATCGAAATAGCGGTTTCCCATGCTTCGGGCGAGCTGATTCTCACTACCGATGCCGATTGCCATGTAGGAAAAAACTGGCTCAAAAACATAGCGGCGTTATACGAAACCCGACATCCGGTAATGATTATCGGGGCGGTAACATTCACGGCAAATTCATCCTGGTTCTCTGTTTTTCAGTCGCTGGATTTTATGTCTATGCAAGGAATTACGGCTGCAGCCCATCGTTTAAAACTCGGCAATATGTGCAATGGCGCCAACCTTGCATTCAGCAAAAAAGCATTTTATGAGGTAGATGGCTATAAAGGGATTGACCATCTGGCAAGTGGCGACGATTATTTGCTGATGATGAAAATGCAGCATCGTTTTCCTCATCGAACCGCTTATCTGAAATGCCGGGAAACAGTGGTGAGCACCGCACCGCAACCTACGTGGAGCAGCTTTTTGCATCAGCGCATCCGCTGGGCTTCCAAAATGGGAAAATATGATGACAACACCCTTGTGGCGGTGCTGCTGCTGGTCTATCTGTTCAATGTATCGTTTTTAGCGCTGTTTATAGCCGGTTTTTTTGACGCTCGTTTTTGGATGGGTGGCTTGGCTATGCTCGTTCTGAAAACAACAACCGAATTATTTTATCTAAATAAAGTAGCCGGATTTTTCGGTAAGAAAAAAGAGTTGTGGTATTTCCCTTTTCTGCAACCGTTGCAT
>JAEZZY010000066.1 GCA_023418315.1 Bacteroidota bacterium | reverse complement strand
GCCTATAGAAGTGCGTCCGAGCATCAATCAAATAGACGATCTGCTGGATGAAATTGATAAACGGGTAAAAAAAGGCGACCGGGTTTTGGTAACCACGCTTACCAAACGCATGGCGGAAGAGCTGGATAAATACCTCAAACGCATCCATGTAAACTCTAAATACATCCACTCAGAAGTAGATACGCTGGAGCGCGTGGAAATCCTGCGGGATCTGCGATTGGGAAATATTGATGTGCTCGTAGGGGTCAATCTTTTGAGAGAAGGACTGGACTTACCGGAAGTTTCTTTAATGGCAATTTTAGATGCAGATAAGGAAGGTTTTTTGAGGAATGAACGTTCGCTGACACAGATGGCTGGACGCGCTGCCCGGAATGCAGAAGGTCTGGTGATCTTTTATGCCGATAAAATAACCGACAGCATGCAGCGCACCATAGATGAAACCGGTCGCCGCAGAGATAAACAAATTGCCTATAACACGGCGCATAACATTACGCCTAAAACCGTTATCAAATCCAAAGAACAAATCTTCAAGCAAACCTCCGTACTGGATATTAAAGGCTATGATAAGGAAAACAAATATGCCATAAATGATGAACTGGAAAGCGTAGCAGCGGAGGAAAGCGTGCAATACGGCGCGGCTAAAACTCCGGCACAAATGGATAAACTCATTGCTCAAACCAAAAAAGCCATGGAGAAAGCAGCGAAGGAACTGGACTTTATGGAAGCTGCCCGATTGCGCGATGAGATGCTGCGCTTGCAACGGGAACGGGAAACGATGTAGGATTATCCTGAAACGGGCGCACTACTTCTTTTCCAGCAGCCATTTCTTTTTGTTCAGATGTTTTAAAGCGGGCTTCAAACCGTATTTCTGTTCCAAATATTTTGCGAGTTGCTCGGCTGCGAATACCGACCTATGCTGACCGCCTGTGCAACCAAAGGAGATACTCAGGTGATCGAAACCCCGTTGCAAGTACTCATTTACATTGATGGATACTAACGAAAAAACATGCTCCAGAAACTGCGGCATAGCGGTTTTATCTCTCAAAAAATACTGCACGGATTCATCCTTTCCGGTAAGGTATTTATATTCTTCGTAGCGACCGGGATTTAAAATTCCACGACAGTCGAAAATGAAGCCGCCGCCATGTTCCGACTTATCTTCAGGCAAACCGGTTTTGTAGGAAAAACTGTTGATCTGTACATGGAGCTTGGAAGACCCGTCCGTAAAGGCAGGCGTATAGCGTGCCTGAACGGAAGGAGCCGATACGGCTTCCAGTAATTTCCTGAAATTAGGGTAATTGGGCAGTTGCGGATTATCGGAAAGAAACTGCTCCATATTTTTTAATGCGGGTGCAATGCTGGAAATAAAATGAGGGCGTTTCTCCATCAACCCCCTAAAGCCGTAAGCGCCGAGTACTTGCAGCAATCGCAACAATACGAAATGCTGATAGGCTTTTCTGAAATACAATTCTTCCACACGCGCCACAGGATATTCTCCCGATTTTTCAATATAATCTCTCAGCAGATCTTCTTTCCATTGCTGGGGTAATTGTGCTTTCGCCTGCCAGAGCAAGGAGGCAATATCATATTGAGGCGGGCCTTGCATAGCCCCTTGATAGTCTATGAGGTAGGTTTTCCCTTCATGCAACATAATGTTTCGGCTCTGAAAATCGCGGTACATCAGCGTTTGCGGCTGTATCCTTCCGAGTTCCTTACTCCATTCTTCCATTTCATTCAGCACGGCGCGCTTGTCATAATGGATTTTTTGCAGGTCGGCAAAATAGTATTTGAAATACATCAGATCCGCCATGATGGCTTGCTCGTCAAAACGCTTGGTAGCAAAGCACTGGTCATAATTCGCCTGCGTACCTGCCACCCATTGTAGTTTAATCAGCTCATGCAATGCCTGGCGAAAATGTTCTTTCACCTGCTCGGTAAATCCTTCCTGCATCAAATGAGCAAACAAGGATACATCGCCCAGGTCTTGTTGCAGATAATAGCGTTTGTCTTTGCTTTTCAAATAGATTTCCGGCACGTGTATTTCATGCTTCAGCAATAAATCCGTGAAGTAGAAATAGGAATTGTTTTCGTTTACGTTTTCGTTGTAAGTGCCTATAATGGAGGTTTTCCCTTCCGTCATGCGGAAGTATTTTCTGTCGGAACCGGAAGCAGCAAGCGGTGTGATGCTTTCAGGTTTTTTTCCGGTATGTTTTTCAAATAATTCTTCAAGGGTAGGGGTGATGTCTGCGGCAGACTTTACTATTGTCATGGTTTCTTGGGATAATCGAATAAAAATACTTCTTTCTTAGCAACTGAAAAATCGCTCCATACACCATCAAATCTTGCGCCAACAATGCCGCAGGTGGGCATATTGTCTATGGCAAAAAGCTCGGAAAGGCTGTTCACAAAGCCGGTAATACCGGGATTGTGCCCTATGATGAAGGCGGTAGCTACCTCCTCCCCTATGCTGCTGATTACCTGCCGGTACATTTCCGATTCGCAATGATAAATGCGGGGTTGTAAGTCAATCTTTTCCTTATCATAGCCTATGGCTTTGGCAATTCTTTTGGCGGTCTGCCGGGTGCGTTTGGCAGCGCTGGCGATGATCAGGTCGGGATAAATCTTCTTTTCCTTCAGTCGCTTACCCATCATAGGCGCGTCTTCTTCCCCGCGCTCATTCAGCGGTCGGTCAAAATCGCTTTGCATAGGATTAGCCCAGCTTGATTTGGCATGACGAATCAGGAATACCTGTTTTTTCATAGGGAACAACCGGACAAAGATAAATGTTAATGAAATAATGTGGGCGGAGAAGAAAAACAAAGAGGCGAGCGGGGAAAATGACGTTGAAATTTATACTCGTTTCAGTATTGCCTATGGCACATAAACAGCATTTTTTATGGTTAATGTAACCGTAGTACCTTTTCCTATAGCAGAGCGTACTTCAATCTTCCCACCTAAGGCTTTAGCTCTTTGATACATGTTCAATAGCCCTATACCGTCCATAGTAGAGACCATTTTAGGGTCAAAACCTATACCGTTATCGGTGATGTTCATAATAAAGCTATCTTTCTTGTACGCTAAAAGAATATCAATCCTTAATGCCTCGGCATGTCTTACGGCATTATTAATTACCTCCTGCGCAATACGGTATATAAGCAATTCTTTTTCCGTGTCCATATTCCTGATTTTGCCTTCAATTTTCAATATACATTCCACGTCTTTTGAAGCGGTGATATGCTCCGCATCTTTAAGCAATATATCATGCAGCCCGCGCACTTTGATATAGTCGCTGTTTAGCGTATGGCTCAAACTGCGAACATCTTTATCAATCTTATGCAGCAATTCATCCGCTTTATGAATTAACGTGGATTGTTCCTCACGCACAGACAGTTTTGCTATCATCCGCATGTGCATACGGGCGAAGTTTACTTCTTGCCCTATATTATCATGTATTTCCTTAGATACTTGCGTCAAGGCGCGTTCATATTCTTCCATCCGCGCCCGCAACATTTTATTCTCGTGGTCGTAGATCATTTTATGCTTCTCTAATTTGAATGCGTTTTGTTTGCGTTTATGGACAATCAGGTAGGCAACGAGGAAAAAAACAAATACTACAAAAAGTATGGTTCCCGCAACGGTAATTTTTATAATGTACTCATTTTCCATCCGCTCTCGTCATTTTATGATAGGAAAGAAAGCTGATACCGATAGCTATGTATGTAATCAGGTTGATGGCAAGTATGGAATACGATATTATCTTGCTTCCTTTTTTTAAATAAATATAATAGTCGTATAAACCCCAACATAAAAAACTTGCACTCCAAAAAAACACCAATATGACGCTAAACCAGAAATGAGGGTATCTGTGCAATTGAAAATTATCATTGACCAGCAACAGCCGGAAAAAGAAAAACAAAGCCATTGCTATAATGCACAGTGCTTCAAAAAGGAGAAAATTAGTATTGAAATTACCGAGAGGCTCTAAAAAAACAATATTCAGAATACCTACCGCCATACCTGCAATACCAATGTACAACCCTATATTCGATTTGCGAAAAACATCAATGGCAAAATTGAAATATGCCGCTAACAATACAAATTGTACAATATTGAAAATAGAATAAACGGAGAGATTATTATGGTATTTTATTGCAAAAACCGAAGCAGTTATCTCATTTAAAAAAGTAACCCCAAGCAATACGCAGAGTATTTTAGCAGGAAAATCAACCGTCCTGAATTTAAAAATACCGCACAATACCGAAAACAAAATTGCGCCTAACAACAGTGATACGTGGAGATAAAAATATTCTGTGTTATTCACCACAAAGCAAGTTATTTAATTAGCAGCTCATTCCCGGCCTCGCCGGAAGGGCAATTTATAGGACAACCGGCACCATTATCCAAAACCTTATTTTCATGGTTATAAATGTAGTTTCCCTCATCGTCGTATCCGGCAATTATGAGCGTTAATGCGCCCGATTGATACCCGGCATTTTGCCCTTCATGACCGCTGTTAATATACTCCAGCGTGTGGGCAAACATTATTTTCACTTTGTTTATTTCACCGTTTTCGGTATTATTCAGGTAGCTTCTTAATGCGCTTGCATCTATAATCAGGGATTTTAAAGAGCCTTCCGATTGCGGGTTATCAATACTGGTCAAATAACTCGTTAGCATTTTATTCGCAGAGTCAACCGGGATGAACGAATTACTATCCTGCGTGTGTTGGTTGTCGGTTGATCTGTTCTTGCAGGAAAGAATAGTGGCTGTCATTGTTACAAGCGCTAATGTTTTCAGTTTCATAAGTAACTATTTTAATTATGGTTTTTAATTTCTAAAGGCACATATCCAAACCGCACTGCGTATAAGGCTAAGCTAACCCTGCTGTTCACTTTTAGTTTTTTAAACAGGCTATCTCGATAGCCTTCTACGCTGCGGGAAGTAGTACCCATCTTTTCGCCTATTTGAGCATAGCTCATATCGGTGCAGCAATATTTTAAAACTTCTATTTCCTTTGCGGTAAAATTGGGAAGCTTAATTTCCTTATTTTGTATGGCATGGAAAAACCGGCTGCTGATAACATCGGAAAAATACACGCCCTTGGTATCAATAGTAAAAAGCGCTTTTTTTATTTCTTCCGGGTCACAGCTTTTTAGTAAATATCCGTTTGCCCCGTTCCTGATCATTCTTATAACGTATAGCTCTGCATCATGCACAGTAAGTATTAATACCTTCATAGACTGCCAACGTTTCTTTATTTCAACCAATGTCTCAAAGCCGTCCATTTGGGGCATGTTAATATCCAGAAGGCACACATCTGGTAACCGTTTTACCTTTTCCAACTGTTTAATAAGCTCTTTCCCGTTATTGGCTTCTATATCTACAACAATACCGCCTAAGCCGCTTAGAAATGAGATAATCCCTTTTCGTACGGCAGTATGGTCATCGGCATACGCGATATGAATTTCAGGAGGCTGCATCATGGAAACGCTTAGAATTATATATCCTCGATGACAATTTTTACAGGTAAAAAACTGAAAAATTGCAGTTTTTTACCTGTAGGAAAGAAAAAATGGACCGCATACTTTTATCTTATGGGTTTCAAAAACGACCCTGTGTCTATATGTTGCATACGGTATGGTATTTCTTTAAAGGAAGAATGAATTTTTACTAACGTGTATTTTTGAATTGAATTTGTATGACAGCCAAGTAAAATACGCGGAAGCCGAAAAGCGATTTAGAGTAGGCGTACATAAATCATAAATCATGTTTAATATTTTAATAAATCCAAGTACGATTTTGAACAAAATTGTCATTAGTACAATTGTAATGTTATTAGCTGTAACAACCTCGATTGCCTTACCGACAATTGGTAGACCAGGTTGTCCATGGTCATATTCTGGAGGTAATGAGGTAATTTATTTTGACTGTTGGTATTGTCCTTCTCAACCGGCAAATCTTGGTTGCTACGGTGATTGCGCTAACCCTTGCCGGGATGCATTTACCTATCAGGAAACAGAAATAGGATCTGGTGTTTACTTAGTAAAAATATACTCTAATGATGGCGGTGTAATAGGTGAATTTTATGCTGACGGTTGGGAAGACGAAGCGGTTTCATTACCAGGTGGAGTTGGAGTTAAAACAACTTTTAATATTGTAGATCCTTAGTCCGAAAGGAGTTGTTCAAAAAGCCCTACTAACTGATGCAAGTTGAGATAAGGGTAAATGTGTGTCGACTTCTTGCACCGCTTAATAAAATTATTTTAAAATAGTATGTTTGATGTTGCGTAATCAATATAATATCTATATATATATTAAGTGGTGCAAGAAGTTATATGAAAAATGTTTGACTCCTTCACCGGAATAAAATAGGATTTATTGAATGCTGAAAATATTTATTTAACTTAGTACGTTCCTACTCCATTTATTTAACTTTCTTAAACAATAACCATGAAAACCATCTTTACATTTCTACTGTTTTGCTGTTTTCACCATTTAGCAGCACAAAATTCATCGAATGTTCTTAATGCCTCTGCCGGGTTATCCGCAAAAGCCACTGTTTTTTCTTCCCTTAAATCAAATAATAACGAATGGTATGTTTTAGGCACTACGGAGGATAGTTTATACCTATCTACCTCGTCTTATTCCTGTACCGGAAAAAATATTTTTCTCTCGCAGATAGGCAGTACGGGAAACACGAACTGGAGCAGATTTATAAAATACAATTCATCTGTAAAAACCGCCGGTCTGGTAAAAGACGGAACGGGTAATATATACATTACCGCTCTTGCCGTAGATGGTATAGAGGTAAACGGGCAATCGTACCCATGGAGCGGTAGTAAGTACGTTGTAATTAAATATGATGCTTCAGGCAATTTTGTATGGTTATCTACTTTGAGTACCCATCCCACAATGCCCTATGCTCCTACTGTAGGCATTAGCAATACGGACTTGCTGTTAGTCGTTACCGCACAAGACTCGCTTGTAACTAACAACCAAAACATTTCGTTTAATAATAACGACTTGAAAATATGCGTGGTAAAAATGGATTTTTCCGGGCAGGTAAATAACATAGTAACCATTGAAGGCACCGGTGATGTAAATACGGTAACAGGTGAACCGATTATAAACACGGCTAACGAGTTATTTATAGCTTGTCAAGCTTTTAAGGGTGATACGTTAAAACTAAACGGAAACATAGTAGTAGGAGGCAGTCAAGCACAATCAGGTTTTTTTATTATAAAAACAGATGGTACGCTCAACAACATAACGGCAAATACCTTTGTTTCCGCAAGCAGGTACGCCAATACTAATAAAACCAGTAACATTACGTCATTATCCCTCTCCCCAACAGGCGCTTTATACCTCGCCGGTATATTTGCAGATTCAATTTCTGCGGGAAATCATACTATAACCAACTTTAATGCTCCAAACCCCGTTGGGCTAACAGATAATTTCCTATTGGCTTTAGATAAGGATTTGCATGTAAAATGGCTCAACCGTATAGGCGCTCAAAATAATAACGATTGGATTGGCGGAGTGGCCGCAGCCAACAACGGAAAGGTTTATATAACAGGAACCGCAGATGGCAACATTCATATAGGCGCTCAAACGCTAAGTATCCCAACAAATCATCGTGAATGTTACCTCATCGAGCTCGACACAAATGGCGTAATGCTTAATAGCAAACTGTCTGTATCTCTTGCGCCTTTAAGTGCAGGAATTGCTACCCCCAATGGCTTGTCTTTATCATCGGATGGAGCATTGTTGATTTTTGGCAGAACGAATGCTGATATCATTTTTGAAAATGATACGTTATTCAGAAAAAGTATCGAGAGTGGTTTCGTGTGGCATACAAGCTTTATGACCACCGGCTTCCCTCTACTGGAAAATAACCAACGTATTTTCAATGGCTTTATTTATCCTAACCCTGTTGCAAATGATGCCTATGTACAATTAATTTTGCCTGAAGAAAAGCATCTGAAAATACAAATAGTCAGTGCAACAGGATACGGCCTCTATAGAATCCCGCTTCAAAAGTATAGCAAAGGTGTTCATACTATTCATTTGCCGTTCAGCAATGTTGCAGCAGGAGTGTATATCTGCCAAATCATTGATCGTGAAAATAAAATCATGGACACAAGTAAAATTATTAAGAAATAATAGGAGTGCTATTTCAGAAGCAGAATGAAGGCTTTGAAAATCGTATAAATATCAACCTGTTTCCATCAGGTTGAAAAATAACTCGTTCGGAGTAGTCTCCAGACTACTTCGTAGCGGTAAGCAATCTCTGATTGCTCAAAACAATAGTAAACGTAATGTAGCATGATTAAATAGCTTTGTTGTTCAGAGAACAACTGCCACTTGAACGAAGTCGGAGACTTCGCTCAACAGAAGAGTTTCGCATTGCATTATATGTACACCCCAACGAAGACCTGCTCAGCCTCATACTTGCCCAATGCGGACGGGTAAAGGTAATAGAGCCTTTGTCTTTGAGAAACGAGGTCGTAGCGATTTTAAAGAAAGCGATTAGCCAGTACGAATAATTTGTCTTTTCTAATCCAAATCTCCTTCACAAGTGTGTTTGAAGCCATAAAACCAGCGTCATCTACTGAAGCCTATAATTTGCTGAAAACAACTCAAACAAATTTCATCAATTTCCTTCCTCGCCCAGCCTAAAAATAATCGGCTGCGTAAAATAGACAGCTACCTTTTCTCCATGTTCATTTTCCCCGGGAGTCCAATCGGGAATGAGGCGGATTACTCTTAGCGCTTCCTGCGATAATAATTCATCCGGTGATTTTACTACGTGTGCATCCGTTATTTTTCCCTCCTTGTCCACAATGAACTTTACGAGTACACGCCCCTCCAGTTTTCTCTTTTTTGCTGCTTCGGGATAGTGGATGTTTTCACCGAGAAAGACTGCGAGATCTACCGAAGGCTGCGGCATTTTGTAGGCCACCGTATAAATCCAGGCACTGTCTTTACCGGCGGCATCCATACGGTTTCCTTGCTTGACTTGGGGGGCGGCTTCTTCTTTCTTCATTTCCCAGCTTTTGGCTTTGCAGCTTTGAAACCAAATCATATTCCCTGCAAACAGCAGAAAGGCGACAGTGGTAAATGCCATGCTCCATACATAGTTCTTAGAGCGGCGGTTATTTTTGTTGAGCATTATAATACGACGTTTTATTGGGTGATGAATAAATGAATGTGCAAAAGGCAAACGGCATTCGGTAAGAAAATGGTGGAGCAGCAATTCCTGGTATTCGGCAGTATCGGTTTTTACCGCTGCGTCCGCTTCAAATTCATGCACTTGCCGCAGTTCTTTTTTTATAAGATGCAAAACAGGATGGTACCAAAACACACATTGTATAGCGGTAAGAAAAACCATGTCCTTTGTATGATGCAGACGTATATGCGCCGCTTCGTGAGCAATGATGCGCGGGTCGGCATGCCCCTCCGGCAGGAAAATGTAGCGCCCCCAGCTTCCCGGTCCGAAGCCGGTATGAGTAAGCAAGGTATAACCCGGCATTGCCTGTTTTTCCGATTTGCGGATAATGCTTTTAAGACGCAGCCATTTATAAACGGTGATCGCAAAAAAGGTAAGACTGATCGTCGCATACAGCATTGCAAGCAACAAGAAGAGTCTATAGGTATCCTCCCGCAGCGCGGCATCCGTTATGGCTATCTCCGGCATCCGAACGTTTATATATTCTGTAACCGGACTCTCTTGCGCCGATAAAAAATTCAATTTTACGAAGGGCGATACAAACGGAAGTGTGGCGCAGACCAACAGATAAAGGCGGCTAAAACGGTGCATCGGCCGGTCTTTCAAAAACAGCATATAAAGCAAATAACATACAGCCGCATAGGCAATGGTTTGAAGAAGGTACACCATAGTCTTCTATTTTAAGATTTCGATTTTTTAATCTCTTTAAGGATAGCTTCCAGCTCTTCTATATTGATGTCTTTTTCCTTCGCAAAAAAAGAAAGCATATTGGCAAACGATCCGTCGAAATACTTGCCTACAAACTGTTTCATGCTGCCTATGCTGTACTCTTTTTTGGCAATGACCGGATAGTAACGATTGGCTTTCCCGAAGCTTTCATGCGCTACAAAACCTTTATCCTCCAGTATTTTAATAAGAGTGCTTACGGTATTATAATGCGGCTTAGGCTTGGGTAATTTTTCGATAATGTCTTTCACAAATGCCTGTTGCAGCCCCCATAGCGCCTGCATGATTTGCTCTTCTGCCTTGGTCAGTGTCTTGAATTGTTTGCTCATGATAAATAGACTTTCAACTAAATTTTTAGTAAACCTACTAAACTTTTAGTTAATGCCAACTAATTTTTTAGTTTTTATTTTTTGAAACAAAAAAAAATTGCCTGCCCAAAGGATTGGGTGTCCTTTAAATCTTCGCGCCATTTTCCTTCTCCATGCAATGGAGAGGAGACAAAGGGGTGAGGTAATAAAAAACAAAGCGAAGATTTGAAGGACACCCCAAGGATTGCTCCAAGGCAATATGCTTTCTTTGCCTATAGTATAGGAATTAAAGGGCAAATGATTATTTTCGCCTAACTAAATTTTCTTAAAATAATCATCTGAATGAAATATTTATCCATACTTGCGGTAGCGTTTATAGGCGCTATAGTGTTTATGACTTCCTGTGGCAAAGGCGATAACGGCAGCCATTGCCAGTTCTTGTCTCCTGCTTTTGTTCTGGTGAATTATACGGAACAAGAGATGGATACACTGATACTGCGCCGCTATGAAAAGAACAATAATTTCAGCAACCTGCTGGATACGCTTATGCTTTCGAAGGCAGAAATAACGTACAAAAAAGTGGGCGACGACTCCGTAAGCATTACCAGCAGTAAAGACGGCTATGTAAAATTTGCTGCCGAGCTATACCAAAATGACTGGGAAATATATGTACCCGCTACGCAAACCATAGGGCGCATTACCGAAGTAAATGCACAATTCCTCAGCAAAACCGACCCCGGTGAAGAGTGCAAAAGCTTTGCGAAATCCATGCGTGTGAACGGCTTTAAAAAAGAATACGCTACCTGGTTTGGAGATGATTATCGCTTCTTCATTGTCAAGGACAATTAAGCACATCAATCCATAGCCTGCAACGTTCCTGCCCCGCTAATATCTTTTTTGATGGCGGGGTTTCCTTTGTAAGAAATGCTACCCGATCCGGAAATGGATACATCCAGATTCTTCAACGCCGTGGTTTCTACTGTGCCGGCTCCGCTTACATCTATCAGCACCCGGCTTGCCTGCAATCCATAGCCATGCACTTTGCCGCTGCCGGATATATCGTAAGAAACTGTTTCTGCAATTCCGCTTTCCACCGTAAGCGTTCCTTTTCCCGACAGATCCGCCTGTAGTGTTTTCACCTGTATGGATGCGATATGCAGGGCTGTGCTGCCGCTCATATCACACTCCATCTTATCGCCTTTTACTTCGCCTTTTATAGCCGCCGTTACCGCACCGGAAAGGTCTATAGTCTTTAACTGCGGAAGCTGAATGACTGCCGTCAAAGGTTGATCCGAATGGACGCTCACCCCATCTTCCACTTCTATATGCAGTTCGTTATCTTTTGTGGTAACGATAATGTGCTTGAGCAGATTTTCATAGCCAGAAATACTCACGGAAGGAGCGCCCTCCTGCACCAGTATCTCCACCTGTATCGGCGCGGAAATATCAATGGCAGAATAATTTCCTACGGAAAATTCTTTCGTGGTGGTATTGCCCTCTCCGTTTACATACACTTCTCCGCAGGAGGCAAAAAACAAAGCAGAAGCTATCCACAATAAAAAACGATTCATATCCGAAACTATTTACTCGCAGAAAGATACAATATAATTTCCCTACCGGCAGGAATAAAATCGTTTATTCGGGTTGTTTGCTGTCCATACAAAGGGTAACCGGCCCATCGTTCACTAGCCCTACTTTCATATCCGCACCGAAACGGCCTGTGGCTACCGGCTTCCCCAAAGCGGCTTCCAGTTGCTTTACAAAATATTCATACAACGGAATGGCTTGTTCCGGCCGTGCAGCTTTGATAAACGAAGGACGATTTCCCTTTTTGTATGCAGCATGTAAGGTAAACTGGCTGACCACCAATATATCACCACCTATGGTAAGAATATCTTTATTCATCAACCCCTGCTCATCGGCAAATACCCGCAACTGAATTATCTTCCGGCAAAGCCAATCGGCATCGTCTGTATTATCTTCGGTTTCTACACCCAGCAAAATCATAAAACCGGAATTAATAGCGGCTTTCACAGCTCCGTCTATCGTTACGGAAGCGTTGGAAACTCGTTGAATGACTACGCGCATTTTTCTATCGTAAAAATTTAAAAATAAACACAAAACCTATGAACCTAGAAAAAGAGCGAATGAAATTTATCGTTGTTGCAACAGGCTTTCTTTCATCCTTAAAAATGCTTCTTCTTTTATCGCGCTTATGTCTTTTCCTACCACATCTATAGGCGGCAGGATGAAGGCGCGGTTCTTGCCGGGAGTTAATTTCCACCAAGCGCTATAATGCCATCGTTTTTCCGTGTCGGGAAAGATAATGGGTAATATAGGCGTTTGGGTATTGACCGCCAGGCGAAAAGCACCGTCATAAAAATCTTTTAAAACGGCTCCGGTTTCATTAAAACTCCCTTCGGGAAATAGAGCGATGTGCGTTTCCTCTTTTAGTTGTTTCCACATCAGGCGCAGGCTTTTGGTACGGCTTTCATGGCTGCTTCTGTCCACCAGGATGGTCAGTTGCCTATATATCATTCCGAATACGGGAATAGCCGCCATCTCCCTGCGTGCCAGGGTTTTGAAATATTCGGGAACAACGGCATAGATATTCAGCGTATCCAGGTAAGAAATATGATTGGCTATGATGACGAATTTTTTTTCTTTAGGAAAACTGCCGGTTATTTTTACAGGCATTCCTATAAGATACAACCAGCATCTGCTCCAATAATGCACAAGGCGGTAACTGATTTTTCCCGAAGCAGAAGTATTGATCCAACCCGTTATCAGAAAAAAAGGGAACGCAAGAACAAGGCTTACCAAAAAACTAAGGACGATATAGCCGGTGTAAAATGGCTGAATAATATAGCGAAGCATGAGAAGCCGGGCTAAGTATTACATGCCGGGAAACAAGGCTCTCCCTATGCCTTCGCGGAAGGGCCAAGGTACGGAGGCAATCATCACTACAGCCGCGATGAGCGTACACCAAAATAGTTTTTTAAACTTAGCGGCATCACTTATATCTTTCTTAACGGCGGCATAGCCTATATGAATAAGCACTAAGCCTATAAGCATTCCCAGCGTATGTTCTACTGCAAAGAAACGGCTCACACTATCTTTCATCACATTGCCCATGCCCTGGTTTTGAATATTTTTAATGCCCCAAGGCCCCATGAAATAAAGCGCCAAGCCCAGCAGCAATTGTACATCCACACTGATCATCATGAACAATGCTGTTTTTTTATCGCCTGCGGTAAAGGCTTTCATTCCGTTCAGCCCACCGGCAGATTTTATCAAGGTAAGCAGCATGAACACGATAACCACCCAGCGCATAATATTGTGAAGATGAAGAATGCCTGTCTGCATAAGAATATTAGTTTATAGCGAAGGTAGCAATTAATCTTGTCTGAAAAACCCATAAGTGCATTTCACCTCCTCGCTTCCTTTGAAACAAAGAGATAAAATGCACCGGATATAGGCATAGCTATGTGGGCTATAGCAGCAAAGAAAAATCAGGATTCATCGGCACTGGGACCATAGCTGCCCGGAATGGGTATATCCAGCAAACGCAGGTACACACCGAGTTGCGCACGATGATGAATCATTTGTGCAAAAGCCATCCGCACGGTTTCATACTTGGTATATTCTTGCAGAATTTGATCGCCGTTTTTCAACAACCAAGGCAGGTTCAGTTCTTCTTCTTTAGCCTGTTGCAACGTGGTTTTTGCCTGGTCGTAATTTTTCTCAAAAAACGCAAGCAGACCTTTGGTATCGGTAGCAAGATACGGAGTGTAATCGCCGTTGGCAAAGTTCAGTTCATTGGTGGTGAAGGCAGTAGTAACCCATCCCGGCAATTCGGCAATATGCGATGCCAGCCTGCTGATGTTCATGCTTTTTGAATGCGGCGCCCAGTCGTATTTATCATCCGGAATGCGCGAAAGCATCTTGCGGGTAGTGTCGGCTTCTTCAGCCATTTCTTTCAGTAATAAAGGAATGATGTTCATGTTTTATAATTTTCCAGCAAAGGAATCACCCCTCACTGACAACCCTATGGCAGTCTGTTTGAAAATATTTTAAAATGGCGGCTTTGAATAAAAATTATAGGCTACGGATGACTATTTTAACGGGCAATAATCCATTGGCTGTTGCTGCATATATTCATTGAGGCTGAGGTGTTGTTTGCGGGAAAAGGGAAGATCTGTTTCCTGTAATTGCAGGATGCGTGATACTTTAAAATCGCGGTATTCCCGGCGAAGCCTGCACCAGGCTATGATGTGCCAGTAAAACGCATAAAACACCAGACCGATCGGTTCGATTTCCCGCGTGGATATTTCCTCTTTCAGGTTTTTATAGCCAATCTTCAATGTGCTTTTGGAAGCAATTGCTTTTTGAATGACGGCTAAAAATTCAAAATGTTTTTGAAACATATCCGGCACCTGAAAATAGGTATGTTTGTCCAGCTCTTCCAGCGCCTCCTGCTGCACGCCACGCAATACCGCTTTCACTTTTCCCAAAGCACTTCCGTAATGTTTTTGAATGGATTTATCGGCAAAAACGGTTACAAATTTTTCCATCAGCAATAGGGCATTAGCTTCTTCGGAGCTAAAGGAAACGGGGGGTAGAAAATAACCTTGCACGATAAAATAACCCTTATTCGGTTCAAAACTCACCGGAATGCCGGACTCTGTCATGGCTTTAATATCCCTATATACTGTGCGGATGCTTATATGAAATCGGTCGGCAATTTTTTCGGCAGGCATGTATTTCCTGGATTGTAGCAACGTGAGGATTCCGAACAATCTGTCTATGCGGTTCATGTTGTGTCCAAAAATAGTTTTTATAGCCGATTCTCATTTATGCGGGGATAAATGCACCCTATCTTTATTGGACCGCATGGATGCCATAGAGTGGAATATTGGTCATCCACGATTCTTTTTTGTATCTCGACAGTGAAGTCCGTATAGCTGTTTGAGGGTTGTTCTTTTGACAAAAAAGCCGGAAGCTGTTCGATAGTAAATTTTCGCCGGCTTTCACTTCGATTGGGATAACCTCATCGTTTTCTGTCTGCACTAAAAAATCAAGCTCGTATTTGCTTTTGTCGAAGGTATGATAATAAACAGAGAGCGTTTCGTTTTGAGCAAGTTGCTGAAAGACATATTGCTCTGCCAATGCTCCTTTAAATTCGGAAAATATCGTATCTCCATCGGCAATGGTTTTGGCATTCAAGCGAGACATCGCTCCAAGTAATCCTACATCATTATGAAAAAGTTTAAATGCCGATAATTCCTGATAGGCAACCAGAGGCAAAGCCGGCTTGGAAGTATTATAGACTTTGTGCAACAGCCCTGCATCCGTAAGCCATTGAATAGCCAACTCAAAATCTTTCGCTCTTGCGCCCTCTTTGATGACACCGTAAATAAATTTTTTGTTTTCTTTCGATAATTGAGCGGGCATACTGTCCCACACCCTATTGATGCGGGGCAGAATTTCCTTTGGAGCATGTTTTGAAAAATCGCTCCGGTACGATGTGATGATTTGGTTTTGGATACGGCGCACCTTTTGCCAATCGCGGTTTTCGACAAAATCACCAACTGCTTCCGGCATCCCGCCCACAAACAGGTAATAGCGTAAATAATTGATGAGTTTTTGATGGAAAAAATTCAGGTTTTCCAAATCGTTTTTTTCCAATAATTCTGCCATCCCGGTCTCTCCCATAGCCAGCAAAAATTCGTAAAAAGACATCGGGTACAATTTCATAAAATCCACTTTTCCCACGGGAAAAGACGTATTGGGATGAATATTGATCCCTAAAAGCGAACCAGCCGCGATGATATGGTATTGGGGTGCGTCTTCGTAAAAATATTTTAGCGCCGTAATACCTTTGGGAGCCGATTGTATTTCATCGAAAATAATCAGTGTATCTTCAGCATTGATTTTAAGATTAGCGTACGCATTGAGAACGGTCATTATCCTGTCCGCATCAAAATCTACCTCAAACAGCGTTTTCGGGGCATTAGGATGTTCAAAATTCACGTAAGCCACCTGCTTGTACGTTGTTTTACCGAATTCCTGCAAGATATAGGTCTTCCCTACCTGCCTTGCCCCGAGAAACAGCAGGGGCTTTCTATTTTTGGAAAGTTTCCATTTTTTCAAGCTGTTTAGCTTATATCGGTACATTTTTCTCCCTGTTTTTTCCTATAAAACTACATTTTTCTCCCAAAATACTACCATAAAAAAACATTTTTCTCCCATTTTAATGCCTAAAGAATACATTTTTTTCTCCTCTCTTCAGCATAAAAATGAGCAGGAATAGGGAAGGGGTAATTTTCACAGCAATTCCCACCCGAAAAAAACAATAGCCTTATCTTCGTTCCATGCCTGAAAAGAAACTTTTTTTACTGGATGCGATGGCGCTCATCTTCCGTGCCTATTATGCGCTGATTCGCAGCCCGCGCATCACATCCAAAGGAAGAAACACCAATGCACAGTTCGGTTTCACTTCTACTTTATTTGATCTCATTAATAAAGAAAAGCCCTCGCATCTGGCTGTGGTGTTTGATACGGCAGCAGCTACCGAGCGCCATACCGATTTTGCCGACTATAAAGCCAATCGTTCCGATGCGCCCGAAGACCTCATCGCCGCACTGCCGGATATTAAAAAACTTGTGAAAGGCTTTAATCTTCCCTGCTTGGAACTGGATGGCTATGAAGCGGATGACATCATCGGCACCCTGGCTTTGGAAGCCGCCGGATTAGATTATACCGTTTATATGGTTACACCGGATAAAGACTATGGGCAACTTGTGCGTAACAATGTATTTATCTACAAACCTTCTTATCAGGGTGGCGGCGTAGAGATACTCGGCGCTAAAGAAGTGTGCGAAAAATGGAATATCAAAAATGTACATCAGGTTATTGATATTTTAGGGTTGATGGGCGATGCTGTGGATAATATTCCGGGTATTGCCGGCGTAGGGGAAAAGACCGCTGCAAAGCTGCTGGCCGAATACGACACCCTCGAAAACGTGTTGGAAAATGCCGCTAATATCAAAGGAAAACTGGGCGAAAAAATAAGGGCGGGAAGAGAAGATGCCCTCCTCAGTAAAAAGCTCGCCACCATCATTACCAACGTGCCGCTTAATTTTCATGAGGAAGATTTCAGGGTAAAGGAATGGAACAGACCCGTACTGGAAGAGCTGTTCGCAGAGCTGGAATTTAAAACCCTGGGAAAACGGATTTTGGGCGAGCCGGTGGGCGCTACTCCATCTTCCCCTGCCGGTGCGCAGCAAGTCATTGCTACCGATCTTTTCGGCAATCCGCTTATCACCGGTGCTACGGCGAGCAAAACGGTGTCGGTAACGGTAATCGAGCAAGTAACGGAATCCATTCCCACACAGTTTGAAACCATCGCCACTACCGAACATGATTATCAGCTTATCCAAACCGAAGAAGAAATAACCCAACTTATCGCACTGCTCCTACAACAACAAGAAATTTCCTTCGATACCGAAACCACAAATATAGATGCACACCTGGCGGATTTGGTAGGGCTTAGTTTCAGTTGGAAAAAAGGCGAAGCATTTTATGTGGCGCTTCCTGAAAACAGAGAGGAAGTGATCACCATACTCAACCGATTCCACCCGCTTTTTGAAAAAGCAGACTTGCTATGGGTGGGGCAAAATATCAAGTATGATCTTACGATGTTGAAAGGCTATGGTTTCGAACTGAAAGGAAAAATATACGATACCATGCTGGCGCATTATGTGGCAGAGCCTGACGGCAAACGCAGCATGGACGCCATGAGCATGAAATACCTCGGCTATGAACCTGTATCCATCGAAACCCTGATTGGCAAAGGAAAAAATCAGAAAAGTATGCGCGATGCAGAGGTGGAAGCAGTGAAAGAGTATGCCGCTGAAGATGCCGACATAACCCTGCAACTGAAACAGGCTTTGGACCCCGTAATAGATAAAAACGACGTGCGGAATATTTTTGAAAACGTAGAAACACCGCTCATTCCCGTTTTGCTGGATATGGAATTTGAAGGCGTAGGAATTGATGTGCCTTTCCTCAACGACTATAGCAAGGAATTGGAAAAAGATATTCAAACCGCCGAGCAGAAAGTATATGAACAGGCAGGCTTGCGTTTTAACCTCGGCTCTCCGAAACAGTTGGGGGAAGTGCTTTTCGACCACATGAAACTCGATAGCGCCAAAAAAACCAAGACCGGACAATATGCTACAAGTGAAGATGTGCTGCAAAAACTCCGTAACAAACATGCCATCATTGACGATATTTTAGTGTACCGCGAGCTTACCAAATTGAAAAGCACCTATGTGGATGCGCTGCCGCAAATGATTAATCCCCGAACAGGAAGAGTGCATACGAATTTCAACCAAACCATAGCCGTAACCGGAAGGCTGAGCAGCGTGAATCCCAACCTGCAAAACATCCCTATAAAAACCGACAGAGGAAAAGAAGTACGTAAAGCCTTCATCCCGCGCAGCCGGGGATGGAAGCTCGTATCGGCGGATTATTCGCAGATAGAACTGCGCATCATAGCCGCGCTTGCCAACGATCCGGAAATGATACACGCTTTCCAACAAGGAAAAGACATTCATACCGCCACGGCGGCAAAGGTCTATGGCGTAGCGGAAACCGAAGTAACACCGCAAATGCGCCGCTCTGCCAAAGCCGTGAACTTCGGTATCATCTATGGGCAATCGGCATTCGGGCTGGCAGAGAACTTGGGCATTTCCCGCACGGAAGCCAAAGGAATTATTGAAAGTTATTTTAAAGAATATGCGGCGATTAAATCATACATGGATGCACAGATCAATTTTGCAAGAGAAAACGGTTTTGTACAAACCTATAAAGGACGCAAACGCTGGCTGCGGGATATCACATCCTCCAACCCCACCGTGCGCGGCTATGCGGAGCGCAACGCCATCAACATGCCGATACAAGGCACCGCCGCAGATATGATCAAGCTGGCAATGATAGAAGTACATAGGGAATTAAAGAAAGCGAATCTTCAAACCAAGATGATCTTGCAGGTACACGATGAACTTATTTTTGACGTGCCGGAAGCAGAACTGGAAGCTGCCAAAACACTCATCACCGGAGGAATGCAGCGTGCCATGCCTTTGCCTAACGGAGTGCCGGTAATAGCGGAAGCCGGTGCTGGGGATAACTGGCTGGAGGCGCATTAGGAAAAAATTTCAAAGAATCAAATTTTTACATTTGAAAGGCAGATAGACAAATGCCAATTTTTTTTATTGAAATTAAATGCGAGAAAACTATGGTACAGACTTCTGCGAAAATATCCTGATTGGGATGATTATCTTGCCTCTAATTGCTTTATTTTATCTTCTAACTGCGCAATAATTTTTTCCTTTGCAGCAAGCAAGTCTTCATATACTTGTTTGAGTTCTTCTGAAAAGTGATTGTTCAAAATGTGATTGACACCTATTACAGTTGCAGTTTGTGTACAGTTAGTAAAAGCAAGTTTATCGTCAAATGCTTCTATTTCTTCTTTTTCTACATCAAGGGCTGCGGCTATTTTGTCAAGTTGTTCCTCCTGAATTTTTATCTGCCCGGTTTCCATACGGCTGTACGTATTTTGCTTCACACCCAAAGCTTTGGCTACATAATCCTGCGTGATGCCTTTCAGCTCCCGCACTTTGCGCACTTTATGTCCTGTGTGAAGATTGCTCATGCTCTGCTTTGAATAGTGATAAATTATCCGTAAGAAACGGATAACCTATCCGCCAATATACTGTAAAAATAATGAGTGAAGCGGGATTTTTGAGAGAATTTTTTACTTCTTATATACACACCTATAGATATGACTATCCTTGTTGTAAACATTTCTCAGACAATTGGCAACATGCCCATTCAACAGGCGGCAACGCAAGCATGGAAACTAAATCATGAACGTGCTCAAGAATGTGATTATTTAGTTGCTGTTACAGAAGGTGAGCCCCGGGCTTTTTTCAAAGTGCAGGAAGCAACAGAATTTGCCCATGAACCCCGCAGGGTGGAATTTATTATAGATCGTTTCTGCAACCGCAACGAAATCCTAACTATTACTGAAAAATTATTCAACAAAAACCTAAGCGGGTTTGTAACGAGATACATTGAATAATCCAACTCCTGTTTTCTAAACTACTCAAAAGAATATTGTGAAAAAATACAGCGTTTTAAAATCTATTGCTATAATCATTTGCTCACTTTTGGCAGTAAGCAATTCGTTCTCTCAAGAAATTTTATCTATGGAAACTCCGACTAAAGACGGACCGTTTTCTATAGATTATAAAGGAGGTAAAATTGAAGGGCAAATAAAAGATGGTAAAAAATCAGGTGTTTGGAGCTATACTAAGAATCAATATAAAGAAGTTGCAGCTTTCATAAATGATGATTTAGTATTTTTAGAAGCCCACAACCAAGAATATGGGAAACACATTGCCAACAAGTACTATAAAACTTCCGGCAACAAAACAGGGATTTTATTAGGTCAAACCAAAGACGGCTACTTCAGTTTTTCTTATACTGAGAATACAAACAATATTCAAACCAATTTTGACCAAATCCAAAAGAAAAATAAATTCACCTCAGATTGGACAACTTGTATAAACATAAAACTACCTAAGGATAGTGCCTACGGTGTTAAGCAACTATCCGATACTGAATTTGAAGACAGATTCGGAACTAAGTATAATTTAGGTTTCACAGAATTTAAAGTATCAGGATTAGAGGCATCTTATAAATTTTTAATCAGCGGTGAAAACAAAATTTATTGCTATAAATTTCAGTTGCCAATGGTTGTAAAATACTCATTCGACAATAATGGAGAACCTACACAAATTTCCGGCTACTGCGCGTTAAGAAAATTAAGCCGCTTGGACTATACAAGCGAAGCTAAAACACCATCAAGTTTTGCAACTGCTTCTGTGAAAAAACTCAGCACAGACAATTATAAATATGAAATGCAGGTAGATGGGAAACCTGTTCTTGAAGGGTACTTTAATGGAGAAGGAAACATGCAGGGCGAATGGAAAACCTATTATTTCCCATGCACTCTCAATGGGCAAAAGGAATATTTAGCACCAGCATTTAAAATAAGGACACCTTTTAATAAAATACATAATTCATCATACATAGACCCTTACTGGGTAGCAAATCCAGCCAAAATTACCAACCCAACATTAGGCTTCCAAAGCGTTAGCGATGACATTCTTCGAAAGGTTGTTCTGGCAGAGATATTGGACGCTCTAATTTTATTGAAAAACCCTTATGAATACACTAAATATGCTACACTTAAAAAGGAAGGAAATGGATACTATTTATATGATGTAAACTCCTACCATCTTTTTCAAAAGGTAGTTTTAACACCGGAAGAATTTGTAAAAGGCTACCAATATACACCAGATGGAAAAATCTATGATAGTATAAATTATACAAAAGATGAGTATGGTGAGACTCCGACAAAAGGATTTAAAAAATTCAATCCTTTTCCCGACCATCCAATGAGAAAGCAAGTAGAACAGAAAGTGTACACTGAGTTAGCAAAATTTTTTCAAGCTGCTTCGGCAAAAACTAAAGAAAATACAGTTTATCACTGCAAAAATTGCAACAAGATAATTCAGAATACGAAAACGGCTGTGGTAATCAGTTCCATTGATTGTGGCAACACAAGATATTTGAATGAAGCAATCTTTTGTAGTAATAAATGCAGATTTGAGTATGAGAAGGGCTTTTGTAGGGACAAATAATTTGATAAAAAATTTTAGATAGGGATGTTAGCGAAGCGCATCCCGAACTATTGATAAAGTGGATTTGTAATCCGCCTTCCATGGTTGCAGGTGTTTCCACTTTAAAAAAGTTCATCCATTTTCAAACAGATATTTTTTTTACTTACGATACTTTTTAGGGTTTGCTTGCTGGAGGAGGTTACTTTTATATGGCTGGAGGTTGCATTTATGGAGGGAAATCCCAAAGATTCAAATTTCAAAGGAGACGATGCCCTTATTTCCAATCACTCATCAAAACCGTTTCCGTACAAAAAGAATACTCACGCGGATCATTGGAAGCCACAATGATGAGGCGCCCGGAAGAAAAATGATTCACCCATTCCAAATATTGGTTTACGCCTGCTTCATCCAGATTGGTGCAAGGCTCGTCCAAAAGCAAAAGCGGTGTATCGGCAAAAAGGGCTTGGGCAAGTTTTACCCGTTGCTTCATACCGGAGGAATACGCTCCCACCGGTTTATAGGCAAAGCGTTCCAGTCCGGTCAGCCGGATGACGTCGTTCACCGACAATCCTTTTTGCAGTTTTTTATGCGAAAAATGAAACGTTAGAAATTCCTGAAGGGTCATTTCGTCAATAATCTCCATTCCCGGCGCACATAGGGACACGTGGGGAAATAAGGCGCCTTCTTCTATAGCCTTTCCGTTTAGTTCATGATGCAGCTTTCCGGCGCTGGGCGTTTGCATACCGGCTATCAGCCGCATGAGGGTACTCTTGCCACTTCCGTTGGCTCCTAAAATAGCATAGCTGTTCGGAGCGGAAAAACGGAAACCGACATTCCTGAAGATCCAGTGTTTTTGGAATTTTTTACCTACCTGTTCAAGAGATATCTTCATTATTGCGGCGGGTATATCCTTTCATGATGCCTCTGCCCGGTTCGCGGATAAAGGACAATATCTCATCGCGCTCGTCGGTTACGGGGATTTCGGTTTCTATAATGCTAAGGGCTTTGGAAATATTGTAGCCTCTTACAAAAAGAATGCGGTAGATATCCAGAATATGATTGATCTTTTCCAGCGAAAATCCTTTTCTTTTCAGCCCTATGGAATTAACGCCTACATAAGATAAGGGCTCGCGCGCAGCTTTTACGAACGGAGGCACGTCTTTCCTTACCAGAGAGCCGCCGGTTACAAAAGCATACGAGCCGATGCGCACAAATTGTTGCACTGCAGTAAGCCCTGCCAGCACCACATTGTCGCCTATGGTAATGTGCCCTGCCAGCGTAGTATTGTTGGAGAAGATACAATGATTGCCGATGATACAATCGTGGGCGATGTGGGAATAAGCCATGATGAGGCAATTCTCGCCGATCTGTGTTCTTCCTTTATCTACAGTACCTCTGTTGATGGTTACACATTCGCGGATGGTAGTGCCGTCGCCTATCACGGTAAGGGTTTCTTCTCCTCTGTATTTCAGGTCTTGCGGAATGGCGGAAATCACGGAGCTGGGAAATACCCTGCAATTTTTACCAATGCGCGCACCTTCCATAATGGTAACGTTGGAGCCGATCCAGGTACCTTCTCCTATCTCCACGTTTTTATGTACTGTGGTGAAGGGATCTATTTTTACGTTAGGTCCTATCTTGGCATCGGGGTGGATGTAGGTAAGTGGGTGGATCATCTCTTGTCTTTTCTTACGATCTGCGCTACCAGTTCGGCTTCTGTAGCCAGTTTGTTTCCTACATAGGCAGTTCCTTTCATTTCGCAGATACCTCTGCGGATGGGGTTCATCAACTCCAGTTTTAAGATGAGTGTATCGCCCGGTACTACTTTATGTTTGAATCTGGCTTTGTCTATTTTAATGAAATAAGTATCATAGTTTTCGGGGTCGCTATAGTTGTTCAAAGCAAGAATGCCGCCGGCCTGCGCCAAGGCTTCTATCTGCAATACACCGGGCATTACCGGGTTTCCGGGAAAATGCCCCTGGAAAAAATGCTCGTTGAAGGTTACGTTCTTTATGCCCACCACATGGTCGTCAGACAGCTCAATAATCTTATCCACCAATAGGAAAGGGAATTTGTGCGGCAGGGAGTTTACGATATGGTTTACATCGTAGATAGCTTCCCTGTTCGGGTCATACTGAGGTATGTCTGCAAGGTGTTTGTTCTTCTTGATATACTGTTTTATTTTTTTAGCAAATTCCACATTCGTAGCATGTCCGGGGCGGCTGGCTATGACATGGGCATTGATCGGATAACCCACCAGGGCTATATCTCCCACTACATCCAGCAGTTTATGACGTGCGGCTTCGTTGGGATAGTGCAGCTGGATATTGTTTAAAATTCCTTCGTGCTTTACTTCTATTTTTTGTTTGTTGAATACTTTCGCGAGGCGTCCCAGCTCTTCGGCGCTTACTACCTTATCCACTACTACAATAGCGTTGCTAATGTCGCCGCCTTTGATTAGGTCGTTATCGAGCAGGTATTCCAGCTCATGCAGGAAAACGAAGGTGCGGCAAGGAGCTATTTCTTTTTTAAACTCTGTGATGTGTTTTAGGGCAGCATGTTGTGTACCTAATACTGGCGAGTTGAAATCAATCATGGTAGTGATTTGATATTCGTTCGAGGGTACGGCCAGCATATCCACATTTTTGACCGGGTCATAGTAGTGAATATTCTGGTCGATGGTATAAACGATGCGGTGTGCTTCTTGTTCTTCTACTCCGGCGCTTTCTATGGCAGCTATAAAATCTTTGGAGCTGCCGTCCATTATCGGCACTTCGGGACCATCCAGTTCTATGAGTACATTATCTACCCCCATCCCTACAAGGGCGGCAAGTGTATGTTCGATAGTGCTCACACGTGCGCCGTTGTGTTCTATGGTTGTACCTCTGGAAGTATCTATCACATAATCCACATCGGCTTTCACCACCGGCTGGTCGGGCAGGTCTATACGTTGGAAACGGATACCATAGCCCGGGTTAGCGGGTTTCATGGTCATGGTTACTTGCTTGCCAGTGTGCAGCCCCACACCCGAAAGCGTGCAAGGGCTTTTAAGGGTGTGCTGATTATTGGATGATGTATTTTTTTGCAAAATTTCAGTTTTTCTGAGACTTCATGCAGGCTTCAAAATAGTCATTTACCTACAGGAATCGTTTTGTTCAACATAGCGGTCAGTTGCTCAATGGTTTCTTCCAGCTTCATCACGCGTTGGTTAAGGTCGGGCAAATTTCTGAAAATTGCCTGACTTTTCAGAGAACTTTTATAATCGAAGGCCGGAGAGCCGTTCAGGGCGGCATTGGTGTCTGTTACCGATTTGGATAAACCGCTTTGGGCGTTGATGCGCGTGCCGTCGGCTATTTGGATGTGGCCTACAATCCCTACCTGCCCGCCTATAATGCAGTTCTTACCAATCTTGGTGCTGCCGGATACGCCTGTCTGTGCCGCAATCACGGTATTTTCTCCTATCTCCACATTATGCGCTATCTGGATAAGGTTGTCCAGTTTTACGCCTTTGCGAATGCAGGTGGAGCCCATTGTAGCGCGGTCAATGGTGGTATTGGCGCCTATTTCCACATCGTCTTCTATTATCACATTCCCTATTTGGGGTACTTTTTTGTAGGTACCGTCTTTGAGCGGGGCAAATCCGAAGCCGTCGCCACCGATAACCGTGCCGGAGTGCAACACGACGCGGCTGCCTAGGGAACAGTCGTTATATACCTTTACGCCGGAAAATAAAACGGAATCTTCATTGATGACCACATTATCTCCTATATAACAGCCGGGGTAGATTTTTACCCGGTCGCCTATGATTACGTTTTCGCCAACATACGCAAAGGCCGCTATATATACATCCTTGCCTATGGAGGCGCTTTTGGAAACAAACGAGGGCTGTTCTATGCCGTTCTTACCTGCTTTGGAGACTATTTCATTGTACTTCTCCAGCAAAAATGCAAAGCTCATATAGGCATCTTTCACACGGATAAGCGTGGCGGAAACGGGTGCATCCAGCTCCAACGTTTCATTGATGATGATGACGGAGGCCTTACTGGAGTAGAGATAGTCCTCGTATTTGGGGTTGGCTATAAAGCTCAGCGCACCTTCTGTGGCTTCCTCTATTTTGGAAACTCTGGCAACTTTTGCTTCGGGGTCGCCTTCTATCCTACCCTTTACCAGTGTGGCTATTTGTAATGCTGTGAACTGCATGAAATCTGTATTATAATGGCCTTTTTTGGTTTGCTATCCTTACTTGTTTTAAACATTTTCCCTAAACATAGAGCACATCATACAATTCCGGTGTTTCGAGCTGTTTAAAAATAAAGTTTGAACAAGTTCAATAACACAAAACAAACGCTTTTATTGTTTATAAAATATTATAACCCGGCAAGGCGAAACAAATATAATTTTTATGAACGGGTCTCGCAAGAGCCTGGGTAACTAAAGCATTGTCCACTTCGGAAATATCTTTTACCGTGCCGTTTTTCATAGCTATTTTTATTCGTTCGTCATCCGTATCATACGTGCTTGTTTCGGTTTTACCTGTAAAGACGAAATATGCACGTTCTTCGCTGGATAAATCGGGATAAGATTTTTTAAATTCTGCATCTTTTTCCTCCTTCAGCACATCCAAATGCTGCGTGCTGAGCAGGGTTTTGTAAAGTTTTCGCTGCACCAGCATCTTGCATAGCGCCGATAAAATGCGGTCATCCGCCTCTTGCCAGATTTTTACCGAGGTGAAAATATCCGTATCGTCCAAAGAAGCATAGAGCGCCAAGTGCTTAGGGTCGGTTTTAAAATCATCCAAGGTAATGCGATGGTAAAGAAAATGCCCTAAGGCAGGCGTGGCAAATAAGTCTTTCCCCTTTGCGGCAAGTTCTTTAGCCCGCTTCAAAATATTCACCAGCAACATTTCCGTACCCAGTACCGTCTTGTGCAGATATACCTGCCAATACATCAGCCGGCGGGCAATGATGAATTTTTCTACCGAATGAACGCCTTTTTCTTCCACCATCAGCTCATTGCCTACAACGGTAAACATTTGCAGGATACGGTCGTAGCTGATAATACCTTCCGATACGCCGCTATAGAAGCTGTCGCGGTTCAGGTAGTCCATACGATCCACATCCAACTGTGAAGAGACGAGCTGACGCAAGTATTTTTTAGGATAGCTATGATCGAATATATCAATAGCGCCGTTCAGCTTTCCTTCCATTTCTTCGTTCAGCCGGCGCATCATCAACATCGAAAGCCGTTCATGCGAAATGCCTTCCACCAATGAATTTTCCAGCGCATGAGAAAAAGGACCGTGCCCTATATCATGCAGCAAAATGGCGATCCTTGCGGCAAGGCAATCCGCTGCCGAAAGATCCATACCCTTGGAACGCAGCACATCCAGCGCCTTGCCCATCAGATGACATGCCCCTAAGGAATGATGCAAACGTGTATGCACTGCCCCGGGATATACCCAGCACGCCATGCCCATCTGTTTGATATGGCGCAGCCGCTGAAACCAGGGATGCTCAATAATCCTTAACACCTCCGGCTCCGGAAAATGCAAGAAACCATAAACAGGGTCATTAATAATCTTTCCTTTTTGCATGGGCTGCAAAGCTCAAATTCAAAAATTCAATTTCCAAAAAAAGAAGAATATAGGGGAGTCGGTGTTACCCTTTATCCAAATAAAAAGGCGACATCAACGAGCGGAATACGGAATGATAATCTTGCGGCTGTTTTCCTCTGATACACAAAGCTTCATCGGAAACAGGAAGGGCATTTTTACGACTGAGGGTGATGATGCGATTGGCAGGCTTGCCTATAGCCGGATGAATCAAAAGCCGCTTGGAAAGAAAATGCCCCTGCGCTGCTATCAACTCTTCCCATCGTTTTTGCTCCGTTACCGGCAGTAATACGGAAGCATATCCCTCATCCCTCAGGTTTTCCTCTATTCGTTTTATCAAATCTTCCAGTGAAAAAAGCAGGGAATGACGGGCATGGTTTCGGCGGCCATCAGCGCCAAGCAGGCTGTTTTTAAAAAAAGGCGGATTGCAAAGTATCAATTCATATTTTTTAGGGAAAGGATAGCTTTTCGCATCTCCGTGAAAAAGCTGTAAGCGCTCTGCCCAGGGAGATTGCCGGAAATTGGCAGCGGCTTGCCCTGCCGCTTGTTCGTCTATTTCTATAGCATTTATAGTGGCTGTGGCGTTGCGTTGTGCCAGCATCAGCGAAAGCAAACCCGTGCCCGTGCCTATGTCCAATATGTTTTTTACAAACGGCTCTATAGGCGTCCATGCTCCCTGGATGCAGGCATCGGTAGAGATTTTCATAGCACATTGCGCCTGCTCAACGCGGAATTGTTTGAACTGAAAATAAGTGTTGGACATAGATTTTCCCTGCAAAGATGAGGCACGGCAGCGGAAACTCGAAAAGAACTTACCCGACTTTGCGACAGTTACCTCTCTTTACCGCACCACCGTTACATCTCCTTTCTTATAAAAATCTCCTTCTCTGCCGCTTATAGTATAGCGAAGCAGCCAATAATACACACCCGCCTCCACAGGGCTGCCGTAATACGTGCCGTCCCAGCCGTCTTGGTTGTTTGTGCCGTAATACACTCGCTGACCCCAACGGTTGTAAACCGATAAGCTGTGCATAACAAAATTGGGATTGTCCGTAATCACATGAAACCTATCATTTCTGCCATCTCTGTTCGGACTAAACGCACTTGGCAACCACACATCCGTAGGTATGTCGTAAACCGAAATTTTATAGATACAAGTATCGCTGCATATCCCTTCCGCATTTTCGGCTATGCAATAGTAGATGCTCTGCCATTCCTTCGCTTCAAAACTATATTCCGCGCAATCATTGCAAACCATGCTGTCATTTTTATACCAATACACATGCTGCGCATCAGCACAAGATGGTAAACTTAGCTCCGTTTTATAGGGAACACTGATCGTAGTATCCTCAAACCGCCCTACGGGTATGGGCAATACATTTATACTTGATGTAAACGTATCGCTGCCGCCTTGGTTGGAGGCGATGAGTGTTATAGTAAAATCTCCAACAGTGTTATAGCAAACAGCCGGAGGTTGTTGTCCGTTGTAGGTGTTGGGTGTGCCGCCTTCAAAACTCCATTCCCACCACTGTGGATAATAATCGCTCTCCGCCGAAACCCTGATACACTCGCCCACACAAATAGTGGAAGCAGAAAGATGAAGGTTTTGTATCTCGGGTGGGCAAAAATCTATCCCTATGGTGTCCGATAAAATACCGCATGGACTTTCGGCTGTTACATAATACAAACCCGGTGTATCCACAGTTATAGACGATGTGGTAGCTCCGGTATTCCAAAGAATATTTTGCAAGGATGAAGGGATGGAAAGTTGTAAACTCATCGTGTCATTACACACTAAAGTATCCTTACCCAAATTGATTTCTTTCACCACTTCAAACACCTCAAACGTATCCCGATAAATAGCTCCGCAGTTGTTTACAACTTCTAAAATATAGGTACCGGCTTGTGTAATGAAAATTGTTGCTGTTGTATCGCCCGTACTCCACTGATAGCTTACAAAACCCGGCGGCGCAGTTACCGGTTCTCCGCTTTCATTGCAGAGATAAATATCGGGTAATGGAGCAGGAGGCTGTGTGGTATCGGCTATGGAAACGGTGAAGGTATCGGTATGGCTTTGCCCGCAACCGTTGCCCACCGTAACCCAATACCTACCTGCTGCTGTAATGTGCAGACTATCTGCCGTGCTGTTGTCGCTCCATAGGTAAGAGGCGTAATCAGGAGGCGCATAGGCGGTATAATTAATATGGCAGATAGCGGTGTCTGTAATATTAAAGGGTATCATGGTTTTGGGTGGAGCAATATGGATAGTATCGGTATAAGTGCTGCAACCGAAATCCACCGTGCACCAATACGTTCCCGGCTGTGTAACGTTTATAAACCTTGTCGTATCGCCGGTATTCCACCAATAATGAAAAAAATAAGGTTCTCCCCCGAGAGTTATTGTATCATTGGGGCAAAGAATCGTGTCATTACCAAGGCTGAAATGGGCGAGGCTGATGATGGGTTGGGTGGTGTCTTCTACAAGGGAAATGTCGTCTATTTCAATAGCGCTTGTTGCACCTTGAATTACTCCATTGTTGCCAGTGGTATCTGCCTTAATAATATGAATAATTTGAAAATTGGAGATATAGTCAAAGTTGCCAATGGTTAAATATTGTTCTCCTCCTTGTGCTATATACGTACCTGACCTCCTCCACTTGCAAGATAATTTGGTGTGTGGGCTAACATGAACTTAAGCGTAACGATTTTTCCATGTGATGTGTCGTTCAGATACGATCGCAATGTATCGGCATCAAAACTTAGTGAACGTAATGTGGTATCATTTGCTGCATAGTTGATGCTGGATAGATAGCTACCAATCATTTGATTTGCTTCCGATATGGATATCGCCTGCGAATAATCTAATCCGCTATATCGCGCCATTGACGTGGCGTTGCTTTTAGACGAGCCTGTTGGTAGTGATTGTATGGAAACGCCTATGAAGGATTAGCTTCATTGGGAAAAGTTCTACCAATGCGCCACCCGCAAACGAAAAAAATATTCCGGCTGTCTTCTTTATAATGCGGAATTTGTATATTTAAGTGCTGCAAATTTTAAAAAACGCTTCTTATGCAGAAGGTATATCTTTTTCTTTTTTTGTTTTTATTGCATACCGTACGGTTGTCTGCACAACTTTTACCACCTGACCAGCCGGAGCAGGATGCCTGTGATGCATTAATGCTTTGCGGGAATACATTCACTTCCACCTATAGCTACCAGGACGAAGGCTTGGTGAACGACCTTACCAGCACGCCCTGCGGAGGCGGAGAGGGAAACTCCATGTGGCTGCGGATGGAAATCACTACCGGTGGCAGTATCGTATTTACCCTTACCCCCTTGAATGGAACAGATGATTATGACTTTGCCATTGTAGATATTACGCAAACAGATTGCAGCAATTTTACGAGCAGTGATGTGATACGCTGCAATTTCAACAATAACCAACCCGGCAGCAACCCCGGCGGGGTGGTAGGCTTGGATGCTACTTCTACGATTCAGTTTACCAACGCAGGTGCCTTCGGCGGCTCTTTTTTACAGCAAATAAACGCCAACCCCGGTGATGTGTACCTAATCATGATTAATAACTTCGGCGATCCTTTTGTAGGAGGTCCCAGCTCCGGCTTCACCATAGATTTTACCGGCTCTACAGCTATCTTTAATGATAACGGACGGCCGCACATGCTTTCTGTTTTTCAGCCCTGCGGCAATAACACACAATTGTTTGTGCCTATAAGTGAGAAAATACTTTGTAGCTCTATAGAGCCTGCAGGAAGTGATTTTGTCCTATCGGGCGGCGGTGTAATTGCCTCTGCTGCGGGTACTAATTGCAGTGGAATAAGTGGCTATAGCGATACCGTAGTGCTGACGCTTGCAAGTCCTTTGCCTCCCGGAAATTATTCGCTGAGCATTCAGAACGGAACGGATACCAATACGCTCATTGATCTTTGCGGACATGCAGATACGATACCCGATGTAGTGTACTTTACCATCAATGGATCTACCATGGAATATAATGCTGTGGTTCCTCCGGCTTGCTATGAATTTAAGATAACCACCACGGCAAAAGCTCATTGTAATTCCATAGCCGCCGATGGATCTGATTTTAGCCTAAGCGGACCACAAAATGCTACCATAGTATCCGCCCTGCCCATCAATTGCGATGGCAACAACCTCACCGACACCATCTTACTTACCTTATCTGAGCCGTTAAGCACGGACGGCATCTACACCATCACCGCAAAAAAAGGAACGGACGGAAATACATTAATAGACCCTTGCGGACTCAGTCAGCCCGAAGGCGATACGCTTAGCTTCAGCATCTACTCTTACGACGGGCTGGTAACTGCCATGCCGGACACCGTGGTGTGCAATCCGGGCTATATTTCTTTCCATGGCACTGACCTTACACTACAGCCTGCTACCTATCACTGGACACCGGGAACCTTCCTTGCCGATTCCACCCAGTTGAACACGCTTGCCTATATCAACCACAGTAGCAGCTATACGCTTTTAGTACTGGATAAAGACGGTTGTCCGCATAGAGCGCATACCTCGGTAACGCTTTCCGAACGCCACCCGCTACTCACCCCTTTGGAGGCTACTATTTGTAGAGGAGAAGAACTGACACTTACCGCATCGGGAGGTACAGCCTATACCTGGACCACCACCGACAGGAGCAGCATGAGCTGCCCCGACTGCCCGGAAAACAGCGTAACCCCTACAGAAAACACAGTTTATGAAGTACACATCACCGCCGAAGATCTTTGTACCGATACGTTATTCTCTACCATTACCGTCCACCAATTGCCCGATGTGCAGGCGCAGCCAAATGATACGGCAGTAGCTTACGGCAGCGAAATACAACTGACGGCAAGCGGAGCCGGTTTCTACACATGGTCGCCATCGGCACATCTCGATTATGCCAATTCACCCGCACCTATAGCCACCATTACCGAGCCGGTCGTTTTTATCGTAACCGGTATTGACGGAAACGGATGCCGCAACATGGATACGGTAAAAGTGGACGTAGATTACCGCGCACTCGCCACCTTGCCTACGGCGTTCACCCCTAATGGAGATGGCAAAAATGATGTATTCCGGTTGGGAAATATAGCCTATCAAAAGCTACAGGAATTTCGGGTATTCAACCGGTGGGGAAAGGAAATATTTTCTACTACCGACCCTAAAACAGGATGGGACGGAAGCTATAATGGACAGCCGCAAGATATGGGCGTATATTATTATGTCATCAGGCTGGTAGCACCCGGCGGAGGGGTAAATAACTATAAAGGAGATATAACGCTGGTGCGATAAACCGGCAGTCTCCTGGTGTAAGGCGGCAGAAACGAATTTCCATTTTATTCCCCCGCCCAACTGTCGTAATTTTGCGCCCGATATGGCTACGCAAAAAAAGAGATTTACTACTTTCTTCCTATTGGGATTTTTTATTCTGCTCTCGGCTGCATTCATGAGCTATTACTATAAAGTAAGCCGGGAAACACCTAAATCACTTCCCTACATAGGCGAAGGCGAACACGTAGTTCGCTCTTTTTCCTTTACCGACCAAAATGGCAATACCTTTACCGATAAGGATGTGCAAGGCAAGATAAGAGTAGTGGAATATTTCTTTACTACCTGCAAAGGCATCTGCCCTAAGATGAACGAGAACATGAGCAAGGTGTATGAAACCTATAAAGGCAATGATAAGGTAGTGATCTTATCCCACACGGTAGATCCGAAAAAAGATACCGTAGCCGCCCTAAAGGAATATAGCCTTCGCTTCCATGCCGACCCCGCACAATGGATTTTCCTAACCGGCGATAAAAAAGAACTGTACGATATGGCGCGCTACAGCTACCTCGTTACGGCGGTGGATGATACCGGCGTGGTGGACATACAAAGTGATTTCATCCACACCGAAAAATTTGTTCTTGTAGATGCTACAGGACACATCCGCGGACAATATGACGGCACCAACAAAGGCTCGGTAAACCAGCTCATCGGCGATATTCAAACCCTTATACGGGAAGAAAAGAATTAACCCGGAGGGAATAATTGCGCTCATATTCCCTATATTTATAACCTTATACCACTCCCTTGAAAAATGTTAGTTAAAGTATTTGGCAGCGCAGTATATGGTGTAGATGCCATCACCATCACTATAGAAGTAGATCTTGCCGGAGGCACCGGTTATTATATTGTAGGCTTGCCGGACAATGCCGTGAAAGAAAGCGTGGACAGGGTCTTATCCACCCTCAAAAATAACGGACTGGAAAAACCGCGCACCAAAGTAATCGTGAACATGGCGCCTGCAGATATTCGTAAAGCCGGCTCTGCCTATGACCTGCCCATCGCCATTGGCTTGCTTGCCGCTACGGAACAACTGCCCTATGAGCCGCTACAGGATTACGTAATCATGGGTGAGCTTTCTTTGGACGGCTCCCTGCGACCCATCAAAGGAGGGCTACCTATAGCCATTCAAGCGCGTACCGAAAAATTCAAAGGCTTAATCCTTCCCAAACAAAATGCCCGCGAAGGCGCTATGGTCAATAACCTGGATGTGTATGGGGTGGAGCATATCAATGAAGTGATTGAATTTTTTAAAAACAACAATTCCCTGCAACCCATCCGGGTAAATACCCGCGAAGAATTTTTTGAAGCACAGCGCCATTATGATGTGGATTTTAATGATGTAAAGGGCCAGGAAAATGTGAAACGCGCACTGGAAATAGCTGCCGCAGGAGGGCACAACGCCATTCTCATCGGGCCGCCGGGAGCGGGCAAAACCATGCTTGCCAAAAGACTTTCCACCATCCTTCCGCCCCTTACCCTGCAAGAGGCTTTAGAAACAACCAAAATCCACTCCGTAGCAGGCAAACTGCCGGGTGATACCTCGCTGGTTTCCACCCGCCCTTTCCGCTCGCCGCACCACACCATCAGCGATGTGGCTTTGGTAGGCGGCGGAGGCATACCACAGCCCGGTGAAATCTCGCTGGCGCATAACGGCGTATTGTTTTTGGATGAGCTGCCGGAGTTTAAACGTACCGTATTGGAAGTGATGCGACAGCCTATGGAAGAGCGAAAAGTATCCGTATCGAGGGCAAAAGTGAGTATTGATTTTCCCGCCAGCTTTATGCTGATCGCTTCTATGAACCCCTGTCCTTGCGGTTTTTTCAATCATCCGGAAAAAGAATGTACCTGCTCACCGCAAATGGTGCAGCGCTACCTCAATAAAATATCCGGACCGCTTTTAGACCGAATAGACCTGCATGTGGAAGTAACACCCGTCCCCTTCAACGAGCTGTCCTCACAACGGCAGTCGGAAACAAGCAATGCCGTAAGAGAGCGGGTGATAAAAGCAAGGGAAAAACAAGCGGAGCGCTTCAAAGAACAAGAAGGCATCTATGCCAATGCGCAAATGAGCAGTAAATTGCTGAAAGAGATTTGTGTAATCAATACAACAGGACATAACCTGCTGAAAGCAGCGATGGAAAAACTCAATCTTTCGGCAAGAGCCTATGACCGTATCTTAAAAGTGGCACGCACCATAGCCGACCTTGCAGATAGTGAAGTCATCAAACCGGAGCACCTGGCGGAGGCGATTCAATACCGCAGCCTCGACAGAGAAGGCTGGGGAGGATAGCCAATTTTTTATAAAATAATGAGGCTACTCTTCCTCTAAGGTATATAGCTCCGGCATATTCCTGCCCAATCCGTCATAATCCAACCCATAGCCCACTACAAAATGGTTGGGAATCTCAAAGCCTTTATAATCTGCGAAAACCGGGAATTGTAAAGCTTCCGGTTTGGAAAGAAACGTAGCGATTTTTAACGAAGCCGGGTGTTGTTGCATTATTTCCGGAAGAAAGGAATGGAGCGTTCTTCCCGTATCAATAATATCTTCCAGCAAGATGATGTGCCGCCCCTTCAGGTTTTCCTCCAAGCCTATACTCTTTACCACTTGGCCGGTGGAGGCTATGCCTTCATAAGAAGCCAGTTTGATGAACGATATTTCCGCTTCTGTAGTGATGCGCTTAAAAAGATCGGCAGCAAAAATAAACGAGCCGTTGAGAATGCTCAGAAACAACGGACGCAAGCCTTCGTAGTCTTTATCTATTTGCGTAGCCAGTTCTGCCACTCTTTGTTGAATAGTCGCCTCCCCTATATATCGCTTGAATCGTTTACCGTGAATTTCCACCTGCGTCATCGTAGCTGCGTTTATTTCACCCGTAGTTTTTGCCCTATTTTTATTTCATTGAAATCAAGATGATTCCATTCTTTCAACTGGGTCATGGTAATGCCGTGTTTTTTTGCAATGGCAAAAGCGCTATCGCCTTTTTTTACCGTGTAGTAAACGGGTTTCGTTGTATTTGCAGTCGCTGTAGCGCTTTCTTTTTTAGGGGTTTCTTTTTTTGCAGTTTCGGCGGGTTTTTCTTCTTCCGCTTTTTTCTTGGCATAATCGCTTGCATACACGGCTTTGTCTAAGCGGGCTTTCAATCGGGCAAATTCATCCATAGGCTCTTCCGGTTTTGGTTCTTCCTTAGGCGTTTCCGGTTTTTCTTCTTCCACGGCTTTGGTTTCGGCTATATTGAGTGCTTCTTCTGTTTTCTCGCTCACTTCTGAAGCCGGTACGATCACCGCTTTTTTTTCTACGATTATATCATCTTCTTCATGGATGATGGTTTGCTCTTTTTCTACCAAAACCGCAGCCTCTTTCTCATCTATGGATTGCGTGGTGGTTACTTTCTCTATCCGTACTTCATTGTCGGGAGTGATGGTCATCGTTTCTTCTTCCACAATCAGTTTTTTACTGTCGGAAGCCAGAGCTTGTTCATCAATCGTTACTTCGGTAGGGTGTGTGATGGTCAGTTCTTTTTGGGGTTTGTTGGTTTCTTCATCTATTACACTCCGCGTGGTTATTTCTGCCGTTGCCCCGTTTTCAATTTCTTCTTTGCTGATATAGCCTGCTTTCATTCTGCTGGTGCCTTGCGGAACGGGTGTAGCATCACTGCCTGCAAATTTTTCTCTCGGCTCTTTTTCTATTTTCGTTACGATCACATCCGGTTTTTTATCGGCTATGCTTTGCAAATGCAGCAAGGTGCCGCCTACCGGTTCTTCATCGTCTTTCATGCGGTTGTATCTTCTCAGGTCTTTCAACCCGATTCCTTCATACTGCGCTATTTGTATCATCGTTTCGCCGGGCTTTACCACATGATACATGCTGCTGCCTTTCATGTTTTTTCTTTCGAGGTAGATGTACATATCGGCTTCCAAAGGCGCATCCGGCAAGTCATTCAATTCCAGCAAACGGGCATAGCGCATGTTCAATTTCATAGCATCATTGAGCAGGCTTTTCCCTTTGGGCGCGTAAAACGCTTTCAGTCCGTTTACGATTACTTTTTTGTCATACACGGGCGGGTCTGTTTTCTTTACGATATCATATCGGGTAGTGCCGTCGGTTACCACCATTTTTGTAGGCTTGGCTTCCGGTTTCGGTGTTTCTTTTTCTACAGCTTTTACCGGTTCCGGCTCGGCTATATTTTTATCCTTACCCATTACTACGGTTTCATCATCGGCATTTTTTATGGGATTATAATTTTTATCCAAAGCGGCGTAGGTATATTCTTGCAGGTGATTTTCTTCGATGGTTTTAATGAGCAGTTGTGCATATTTGGGATTGGTGGCATAGCCACAGCGTTTTAGTCCGTATGCCCAGCCTGCATAGTCGGTGAGGGATAAGGCAAACAAGGATTCATAGCGTTTGCTGTTCTTCAGATAATCGGAATGGTCTTTATAGGATTCCAGGTCGCTGCCGTATTTTCGGAAACATTCATTCGGGCGATCGTCGGTATAGGTATAGGTATCGCCTTTCCATTCTTTTTTGCATTTGATACCGAAATGATTATTGGCGTTCATAGCCAGCTCGCTTGCTCCGGCATTGGTTTCATGAATGCCTTGTGCCAGCTTGATGGCTGCGGGAATGCCGGTTCGTTTCTGTTCTTTAATGGCCAATTCCTTATACTGCTGAATATATTTTGCCACACGTTCTTTTCTGTCGCTTTGGGCAAATACCTGCAAAGACGTAAGAAAGGAGCATATAAAAACGAGGTTCAACAATTTCATAATGAGTACATTTTCTGAATGGTAAATTAGTTCTTTATTTTTCTAATGAGCAGCATACCGTCCCGGATAGGCACCAGCACCTGCTCTACGCGCGCGTCATTTTTAATTTTTTCGTTGAAAGCATGTATCGCTTTTCCATTTTTGCTTTGCTCTTTTTCATCCATCACCACCTCGCCGTCATATAATACATTATCCGCGAGAAGGAACGCCCCAATAGCCAGCCTGTCTATCACCATATCATAATACAGCGGGTAATTTTGTTTGTCGGCATCTATAAAAACCAAATCAAACGGCGCTTGCAAAGTAGGGATGATATCCGCTGCCTTACCTATGTGCTGCATAATTTTCTTTTCCAGCCCCGCCTCGCAAAAATAGCGAAAACACAAATCTTGCAGCTCTTCGTTGATGTCTATGGTATGCAGTTGCCCGCCTTCTTGTAGTCCTTGCGCCAGACAGATGGCGGAGTAGCCTGTATAAGTTCCTATTTCGAGGATGTACTTCGGCTGTATCATGCTACTCATCATTTGCAAAAAAGCGCCTTGCAAATGTCCGGAAAGCATCACCGGCATTTCCACTTTCAGATGGGTTTCGCGGTTGAGCGCCGCCAGCACAGGTGTTTCGGGCGTGGTGTGGTGTTCGGCGTAGTCGTTGAGCGTTTTGGAAAGAAGCTGTATGGTCATTGGATTTTTTTGTGTGGATGAGGCATTTTTAGTATGCTGAATTTTTTTGTGTCCCAACTTCAGAATTTCTATTAGGCTTCAGTGGCGATAGCACCGTTCTACTTAGAATTTCTATGGAGCAATTAAAAATTCGGCTGCAATTTATTATGTGCGTAAAAATCGCTGAAATAGTCCACTACTTCTTCTGCGGTATCCAGTATCTTTATCAGATCCAGATCGCCGGGGCTAAGGTTCGCATATTTTTTGAACATGGTATTTTCCATCCAGTCAAATAAGCCTTGCCAATACTCTCTACCCATACAGATCATAGGCGTTTGTGTCAGTTTCCGTGTTTGGATAAGCGTAGCGATTTCAAAAAATTCATCCATCGTTCCCCAGCCGCCGGGCATCATGATAAAGCCTTGTGCATATTTGGAGAACATCACCTTGCGCACAAAAAAGTATTCAAAATTGACGCTGTAATCGGTGCTGATAAATTTATTGGAATGTTGTTCAAAAGGCAATTGAATATTGATTCCTACGGATACGCCATTCGCAAGGTGCGCCCCTTTGTTGCCGGCTTCCATAATGCCCGGCCCGCCGCCGGTGATAATCCCGAAACCTTGTTCGCTTAGCCTTTGTGCAAGCTCTACCGTGAGGTCGTAATATTTGGTATCGGGCTTGGTGCGGGCAGAACCGAATATGGTGATGCAAGGTCCTACCTTAGCCAGCGCTTCAAATCCCTGCACAAACTCCGCCATTATTTTAAATACCTGCCAACTGGAATGCCCTTGCGTTTCCGTCCAGTCGCGCATTTTTATTTTCGTAATTTTCTGACTCATAAATTATACTGCCGAAAGTTCTTCTTTTCCGGCTTTTCGGGAAACTAAAAATAAGAGAATAAAGGTAAGCGCTGCGTTAATGATAAGCAATTCCGTACCGATTACGTAGCCGCCCAAAACCTCCTTATCATGTTGCTTCAAAAAATAGCAGATTATAGGCGCGGCAATGCAGATGAACGGAACTATTTTTTCATTCACTTTCCTTTTGGTAAAAATCCCAAATGTAAATAAAGCCAGCAACGGGCCGTAAGTATAACCCGCCACTACCAGTAAGGTCTGTATCAAAGAACCGTTATCCACTTCTCTAAAGAAAAACACACAAGCCAGGAACACCAGTGCGAATACATTGTGTACGATGAGCCTTACCCTTTTCTTTTTTTGTTCATCCCAATCGTTGCGGCGTTTCATACCCAGGATGTCTATACAGTAGGAAGAAGTCAATGCCGTAAGCGCGCCATCCGCACTGGGAAACAACGCACTGATAAGCCCTATGAGAAAACAAACAGTGATGAAAAACGGCAATCCGCTTTTTACGGCAATGGTAGGGAATAGGTCGTCGCCCGTAGCAGTGATGCCATGGGCCGCGGCATATAAGGTGAGCAATGCGCCGAGCGAAAGAAAAATAAAGACCACGATGCCTTGTAAAAAGCTCAGCACGATCATGTTTTTCTGTGAATCTTTCAGGTTGGTAACGCTAATGTTTTTTTGCATCATCTCCTGATCCAGCCCGGTCATGGCTATGGTGATGAACATGCCGCCGAGTATTTGTTTCAGAAAGAAATTGGGAGCGGCGGGGTCGGTGCCGATCATCTTCGTCAGTCCGTTGTCGGTCATCGTTTGCCAGGCGGTGCCTATAGTGAGGTCAAGTTCTGAAAGCGTATAGCCGATACAAACCAGCAAGGCCAGCAACATAAACGTGGTTTGCAACGTATCCGTCCACACGATGGTTTTCACGCCGCCGCGATAGGTATATAAAAGGATGAGCACCAGGATAAGGATAGCCGTGATTTCAAAATTGATATGCAAATCTGCCAGCACAAATTGCTCCAGTACTTTTATTACCAGATACAGCCGCAGGGTGGCGCCCAGCGTGCGGGAAAGAATAAAAAACAAAGCGCCTGTTTTATAGGAAACGATGCCGAGACGTTTTTCCAGATAGGTATAAATGGAGGTAACATGCAGCCGGTAGTATAGCGGAAGTAAGATATACGCCACTACAAAATATCCGATGACGTAGCCTATAACCACTTGAAAATAATCGAATCCGATTTTGCCCACAGTGCCCGGTACAGAGATGAAGGTCATGCCGCTGAGCGAAGTGCCGATCATGCCGAAGGCTACCACCCACCATTTGCTGCTGCGGTTGCCTATGAAAAAAGATTCGTTGTTGGAATGGCGCGATGTATAAAACGCAATGCCGAGCAACAAAGCGAAATAAGACAGGATGATGATAAGCAGTAAGGTGGAATTCATGGGTGTAAAATAAAAAGACTTTAGGCATTTGGGCTAAGGTCTTTTGCAATTGAAGTATAATTCACCCAAAACAATTTTGTGCGTTTATTAATATTTCATATAGATTTTATATGCTATTTAAAAATACTAATGGCACACTAATCTTACATTAAATGAAAAAAAGCATTATAGAAATAATCTTAACAAAGATGTTTTATGATTTTCAACAATAATATAGCCTGTAAAACCATATTTGGGAGGAAATAATACAGAAGGTACGGCTTTACCATCTTTAACCGCTGGCTTAAATTTAGGACAGCTTTTTAAAATATTATATAATTGCCGGTAAATCGCTTTCTCCGCTTCTTTTGGAATAGTGGGCGATGTTACTGTATTCGACACAGGTTTATCTAGCCCAAGTTGATTTATTAAATCCTGCAAACTACTCTGTAATATTAAAAGTGTATCTTTTTGATGATAGACGGATTGTTGATTGTTTGAAGCTAAGCTTCCACTAAAAGATTTTTCTTCACTCGAAAGGGGCGTCCATTTTAACTTATCAAAATCAAAATAGATTAATTCTCCTTTTTCATTTACTACCATATTAAACGTATGTAAAGCATATTTGCCATTGGGTAGATTTTCAAAATAGCTATGCAGCTTTTCATAAATATACTGTGATAAATCAAAGCCTTTGGTAAATTCGGGTTTCTTTTCTAAACTTTTGTCCTGACTACTGTAGATTGTTTTCCCATTAACTGTTGCCGGAGCAGGAATAGATTCACCCCATTTCCCTCTCAAATATAATTTAACTGGTTTTGAAAATGTAAAATAGTTCTCATGAAAATTAAGCACTTTTGAAGTATTCACTTCCCCATACATCACTTGCGAATAGACATTATGGCTGAATATTATCAATAATAGTGATAAAATTTTCCTTTTCATTATTTGCCTAAGTTCAATTGCATGAACAAAATACAATAAAAATTTTATTGGTAAAATAAACAGACTTTATCTTTTGGAGGAAAGTCTTTTGAAAGGCTCATTGCTGCTGTAAAATGGTAACTTTAATATGCCGAATAGCCCCTTTAACATAGCCACCCGCTTTCACCGATAATTTTAAAGCAGACAATAGGGAAACACCACTCAGGTATTTGAAATAATAATTGCCGTTTTCATGCTTCACCGCTTGATACAGCTCGCCGCCGGAAAGATTGTATTGCGCATCTATAGCAGGAAACCATTCTAAATTTTTTACATCCCTATAAATGAGCGTAGCGGGCAGGTACATATAATAGCCCAATGCATCCCAGGTGGTTAGCCGGAGGTTAGGACGAATGCCAAAATCGGAATAGACCGTTCGCACCGAAAGGTAAAACAAGCCTATACACAAGCAGGAAAAAAGAGAATATCTTTTTTTCATGCCACAAGATAGAGGTTCTACAAAGAAAGAGGTTGCCTCCTACATTTAACCTGCTAAACATAGGAAGCAACCGCTTTTAAATCAGATGTGCCGGATGGTGAGTCTTTTTTTTTTAGAAATTATAATTAATGCCCAGTTTCAAAAAAGCGATATCATAGCCAAGCTCCGACCATGCTCCGAAATTGGGTGCAAAATTATATTTAGCCCCTACAAACAGTCCGGCCAGAGGATATGCGCTGTTGTAGGAATGAGGATTGGTTACCCCTGCCTTTTCATAGTATGTATCATTATAGCCTGCAAAACGAAGCCCGGCCATCACCCCGCCATAGGGGTCGAACTTGTTGTTTTTATCTGCAAGGATGGTGAGGTGCCAGGTGCCGCGCAGCGCCACTACTACATTGGTCCATGTAGCTTTGTAGCCGCCGGTAGCGTATTTATATCTTGCAGCGGTATAGCCTATCATGCCGCCCACGCCCAGGTTGCCCGGACCAAGGTCATCCATTATTCCATGATCGAAATAAAGCATCGCTGCGGGCATACGGTTTACCGAACCGTAATAGTTGTAGCTCACGCCGCCCAGCCCCATCCCTAAAGCCAATGTGCTGCTGCCTTTGTGAAAGGGAGTTACCGCATTTTTTTGTGCAAATGTACTCGCTGCTATAAACGCCATCATGCAGGAAGTAAGGAATAGTTTTTTCATAAGAGATGTTATTTGGTTAAATTGAAAGATGCAAAATTAAGGTCATTTCCAGGCAAAAAATTAACTCTTGAATTTATACCCTATACGCCGTACAAAATCTTGCCATCATGCCCGTTGCCCATCCCTGAAAAAGCGATGCTGCCTTGTAGCTTTTTTTGTTTTACAAAGGAAAAGGATAGACCGCTTTACTCCTTTATAAACCGCAACTGCCGGGGAATACCCTCCTGTACAAAACGCAGCAGGTACATACCTGCGGGCAGTGCATCTACCTGTATGACAGCAGTAGCCGACCATCCACGCAATACCCGCCTGCCCATAAGGTCATACACTTCATAAGCGCCAACCGTTGTTGCCTTATCCACCGTGAGCAGCCCTCGTGTAGGGTTGGGATAAACCTTGTACCCTTGCTGTAGCTCATACAACTCCGATACCGACAACGGCTCTATATCAAAACCGAGATCCATGTATTCCTTTTGTATGGTAACGTTATAAGTGCTGCCTGTGGCAGTATCTCGTGTGAGATAAAGGGCATAGGAATGCTGCAATCGCAGTAAGCCTCCATAATCGGCTGCAGAATCGTTTGTTAGCCGTGCTACTCCCAAATGTCCTTCTATTCCCCCCTCGCCGTAGGTTATATTGATATCGCCAGCTACCACTAAGTTTTTTGAAGGGTCATACAGAAAGGGGTTGTCTAATTTTATCTTCACCCACATGCCATCGTTATGCGGCGGGTATTTATCGGTATAGGGCAAAGGCTGCGGCATGGTGGCGGAGTCAATGCAACGCAGGCTGTCCGTAATCGCTACCCGCTGTAGCCCATACAGCACAGCTTTTGCTGCGGCTGTATCCTGTACTGCATTAATCTCGAGGGTGTCAAAATTAGGAAGCGCGGTATATCCCATACAGAGAGCCACCGGCTCATAATAGTTTTTCCCCGTATAATAATTCGTAACATCATTACCGGCTACATAGATATGGGTAATCCAGCCTGCCGGGGCGGCGAAGCTGCCCGCAGGATAGAGGTAGGCGTTTACACTTTTTTTGGTAGTAGCAATCCCCCCATTACCACTCCAAGTCGAATAAGTGCTGTCCCATCGCGTATTCAGCGGGTGATAATAAGCGGCATACTGGGGTACATGGCTGCCTATCTGGGCCTTACCCTCGCCATAGGCGAGAGTAAGGCTTATAAAAATCAGGAGAAGGTATTTCATGCTTATTCTTTTACAAAGGTGAAATGATAGGCGGCTTTACCCTGACGAAATTCCAAAATATAGGTGCCTGGGATAAAAGAGCTGACTGAAAGGTGGTTTGCGATTGAGCTACCTTGTTGTATTAATTTGCCCGTCATATCAAGTATAACATATTCGCCCA
>JAEZZY010000042.1 GCA_023418315.1 Bacteroidota bacterium | reverse complement strand
CGGAATAACCATCTTATTGATAAATTCCTCCAGTTTGGTATCGTATCTAGGGGTGTGGAGGAGGCGGTCGTCGTTGAAATTGAATTTATCCCAGAAATGATTTTTATAATAATGATAGGCAAAAGCGCTGTCCACCTGGCCATCGGGGAGGTAATGCGTTCCATCGGGCACTACGGGCATTTCCAGTGCATTGAAAATAGTTGCAAGCAAGGTTTTAGGATATTTAGCCACATAGTCATGCCGGTATTGGGTCAGTTCTTTGGATGCGCTATTGGCTTTCCCCTGAATGTCTGCCGTGTCTTTAGCCGTTTTGGCAGCGGCAAGTTCTTTTTTGAAAGCTTCTTGTTTTTGTCCGAATCCTTTCAGGAAGGCTACATACTGGTAAAACCTGGTGTTCTCCTCCGATCCGGTAAATTGTACGCTGTAGGGAATGTCTTTCATATCCGCCGTGATGGTCATGTCGGCGCCTCTGTCCAGTAGAAATTCAAAATACGTGCTGCGGTCGGAAAGCAGGATCATATAAATACCGCCCAGCAAAGAATCTTTTTTCTCCAGAAGTGCTTCTCCTTTTTTATTGATACGTGCCGAGTCGGATTTATATATTTTCGGAAGCGGCTCCCCAAAATAATGCACCAGATAGAGCATGGTGTCTTGGGTGTTTTTCAGTTTCAATTTTATTTTATACCCGTCTTTAGCCTGAACGGCGGAAGACACTACACCCATGCAAAGAATGAATGCCAGTAATTTAATCTTGTTCATAAAGTTTGGCGAAAATAGTTGTTTTCAGCTTTAAGAGACAGTCCATATCCCTCAGATGTTGGACAACAGCTGCCAAAATTAATTTAATACTTATGGCGTGTACCCTTATAAATGTAAATTTGCAGTGTTTTAACTTTTGATAATTTGTCGCGAAAAAAGAAGCAGGTCGTTCTCAACGACTTTAAAATAGAAGCCTACGCCGCCGAAGGAAAAAGCATCGGCCACCTGGAAGACGGAAAAGTAGTATTTATAGAAAATGTAGTACCCGGCGATGTGGTGCAGGTGCGCCTCACCCGATCTAAAAAAAGCTGGGCGGAAGGTAAAATGACGGAATTGATTTCTCCTTCTCCTATGCGTGTAGCCGCTTTTTGTCCACATTTCGGTGTATGCGGAGGCTGCAAATGGCAAATGCTCCCTTATGCGCAGCAGCTTGCCTATAAACAACAGCAGGTGGAAGATCAGCTCAGGAGGATAGGGCAGGTAGCCTTGCCGGAACTGATGCCTATACTGGGAAGCGAAAGGGAACGATACTACCGCAATAAATTGGAATTTACGTTTTCCGCACAGCGCTACCGCACGCATGAAGAAATACAAGCCGCCAATGGCGAGCCACTTCCTAAAGAAAACGCACTCGGCTTTCACGCACCGGGGCTGTTTGATAAGGTAGTGCCTATATACACCTGCTATTTGCAGGATGAACCCACCAACCGCCTGCTGGATGTCTTGCGAAATTTTTCTGAAAAAAAAGGATATAGCTACTATGATTACCGTTTGCAGCAAGGATGGCTGCGTAATGTGATCCTGCGCCGAACCAAAGCCGGCGAAGTGCTGATTAATCTGGTATTAAAAGAAGAAAATAAAACGGAGCGCGAAGCCATTCTCAACCATCTGCTGGAAGAAATACCGGGCATCACCTCCTTGCACTATACCATCAACGGAAAACTGAATGACAGCCTGCACGACCAGACCGTTATAACCTATAGCGGTAAAGGATTTATAGAAGAAACGCTGGAAGATTTTCGCTATAAAATCTCTCCCAAATCTTTTTTTCAGACCAATAGTTATCAGGCAGAGCGGCTCTATCAGGTTACACGGGATTTTGCAGGGTTGAGCGGCCATGAAATTCTCTATGATTTGTATTGCGGCACCGGCAGTATAGGCATTTTTTGTTCTAAAAAAGCCAAGAAGATTATAGGGATTGAAGTGATTGCAGAAGCAATAGAAGATGCCAAAGAAAACGCTGCAATGAACGGATTGGAAAACTGTGCTTTTTTTGCAGGGGATGTATCGGAACTGTGTACAGATGCATTTTTTGAAACCCATGGTAAGCCGGATGTTATCATTACCGACCCGCCACGCGCCGGTATGCACGAGAAACTGGTGCAGCAGTTGTTGAAAATGGAAGCGCCGAAAATCGTATATGTCAGCTGCAATCCGGCTACACAAGCCCGCGACCTCCAGCTTCTGGATGCAAAATATAAAGTAACCCGTCTGCAACCCGTGGATATGTTTCCGCATACACATCATATAGAAAATGTAGCGCTGCTGGAGCTGCGAAGTGGAAACACACCCGGCTAACGCGGTTGAAGTGTTTCCTGCTGCGACAGCGGCAATAACCCCCCGCCAAAAACAAACATCCGATTTTTTTCCCAAAACCTTTCTATCTTTGCACGACCGTTACAGCTAAATAAATTCAATTAAATCTTATTGCAACCCAAGCTGCACACCCGGTCTTCAAAAACAGGCGTGTTATGACCAAATATATTTTTGTAACCGGTGGCGTTACATCCTCCCTCGGTAAAGGTATTATTGCTGCTTCGCTGGCTAAGCTCCTTCAGGCGCGTGGCTTTCGAACCACTATTCAGAAATTCGACCCCTATATCAACGTTGATCCCGGTACACTCAATCCCTATGAACACGGCGAATGCTATGTAACCGAAGACGGTGCCGAAACCGACCTCGACCTCGGCCACTACGAACGCTTCCTAAACACCTATACATCCCAAGCCAATAATGTAACTACCGGCCGCATTTACCAGCACGTAATCAACAAAGAACGGGAAGGCGCTTACCTCGGAAAAACCGTGCAGGTAATCCCGCACATTACCGATGAAATAAAAAGAAGAATTACGTTACTGGGGCAAAATAATCAGTTTGACATCGTCATTACCGAACTCGGCGGTACCGTAGGCGACATCGAATCGCTGCCGTATATAGAAGCCGTGCGCCAGTTAAAATGGGAAAAAGGGGACGAAAATTGTATCGTCATCCACCTTACCCTCATTCCTTATCTGAAAGCAGCAAAAGAACTGAAGACCAAGCCTACACAACACTCCGTAAAGATGATGAGCGAAAACGGACTGAACCCCGATATTTTGGTCTGCCGTACCGAAGAACCGCTCTATAAAGAACTGAAAAGAAAAGTAGCCCTTTTCTGCAACGTAACGCAGGACGCGGTGATAGAAGCCCTCGATGCCGATACCATCTACGGAGTGCCCCTGGAAATGATGCGCGAAAAACTGGATGAAATCTGCCTGAAAAAACTGGGATTCCCAATGGGTAACGAACCCGACCTCACCAAATGGAAAGAATTTTTAAACAAGCTCCGCTATCCTAAATCCAAAGTGGTAGTAGGCTTGATCGGTAAATACGTAGAGCTGCAAGATGCCTATAAATCCATCCTCGAAGCGCTGATACATGCAGGGGCTATGAATGAATGTAAAGTAGAAGTGCGCAATATCCACTCCGAATACCTGACCACCGAAAATGCTGCGGAAAAAATGGAACAATTAGATGCCGTGCTGGTAGCGCCGGGCTTTGGCAGCAGGGGTATAGAAGGAAAAATAGATGCCATCCGCTTTGCCAGAGAAAATAAAATTCCGTTCTTCGGCATCTGCCTCGGTATGCAAATGGCTTGCGTTGAATTTGCCAGAAATGTACTCGGAATAAAAAATGCCCACTCTACCGAAATGAACAACGGCACCGACGAAGCGGTGATCGCTATGATGGAGGAACAGAAAAATATTACGCAAATGGGCGGCACCATGCGCCTCGGCGCTTACGACTGCGAGCTGCTGAGTGATTCTAAAACCGCTTCCATCTACAACAGTACACACATCAGCGAGCGCCACCGCCACCGCTATGAATTTAATAATGATTACATGGAGGCATTCAAAAACGGAGGTATGATGCCAGTAGGTAAAAATCCGCAGACAGGATTGGTAGAGGTAATGGAGATAAACGACCATCCGTTTTATGTAGCCGTTCAATTTCACCCCGAATATAAAAGCACCGTGGAAAACCCGCATCCTTTATTCGTTGCGTTTGTAAAAGCAGCTAAAGAAAATGCGGAAACCAAAGCCAACGCCAAAACGGATGTGTTTGAAACTAGTGCGATACGCAACTAACCAAAAGGCTTATAATCCCCCTTTTAAACCGAAGATTATAGCCCTTTTAAAACTTCGGTAAGCTCCTTTTGCAATTCGCTTCCCTTATCGGCATTATACCATTTCTGAATTTCGGTTTTCACCGTTTCGAAATCTGCTTTCTGTGCCGTCAATTCCGTATAGACGGTTTGGCACGCTACAGGCCGAGGTCCCCATACCGCAAGATTATTACCCTCCGAATCGTTGATGATGAGCTTAGGAATGGATTTGGACCCGTTCGTCAGATAATCATTAATCCGGAATGGCTCGCTGTCCCGAAGTTCATAGGAAAGATGCACAAGCGGATTTTCTTTCGCAGCCATTTCTATAAACGGAATATTATGGGCGGCATCGCCACACCAAGGCTCAGTAAGAACAATCCAGTGTTGCGGACGTTTTATGCGGAACATAGCCATTTTTAATTCTTCCGAAAGAACACCTATTTTCAGCCACCGGTTCATACGCGACCAATTGAGGCGGGTATAATCTATATAAGAAGCATCGTCATAGGGAGCGGATTGTTCTTCATTCGGTTTTTGAAGGATGTTTTCAAAATAGTGCAGATACTCAGGAAAGGTCATAATTTTTTATAAATGCTTTAAAATAAAAGACAAAATTAAGGAGTTCCCCTATGCCGTTCTATGACATCAATCATACTCTTCATAATGGACTCCGAATAAAAATTCCGTATTTCAAGTTTTTCTTTCCTAACTTAGGTAGGCTGAGGATGCCTATAACACTTGATATTTATAGGCTACTCATTTTGGAAATTTAAACCGTAACATTATGAACTGGAAACCACTAAGCTATTTTGCCGCAGGCGCTTTGCTTGCCGGATTGTTTTTGGGAGGGTTGGCGTTTAACCGCATTCATGAAGAGGATGAAAAAGTGGACGTAGCGCCGGACGGGCGATTGCAGTATAAATGGTATGTGCCCCAAGCACCTAAGTCGCTGAGCTTTGCCGGCGAGAAAGTGCCTCTGGAACGCTACGATGTAAAAGAACAACTGGAGCGCGAGTTGCTCTATAATTATTACAATCAATACAGCACTTTATACATTCTCCGGCTGGTGCCGCGTTATTTCCCCGTGATAGAGCCCATTCTGAAAGCCCAAGGTATTCCACAGGATTTTAAATATCTCTGCATTGCAGAAAGCGCCTTGCGGAATCAGACCTCAAGCGCCGGCGCAGTGGGCTTTTGGCAGTTTATGCCCCGCACAGCGCCCGCCTATGGATTGGAAGTAAACGATGAAGTAGATGAACGGTATGATGTGGAAAAGTCAACTATAGCGGCTTGTAAATATTTTCATCAGGCGTATGCTAAATTCGGCTCGTGGACGGCAGTTGCGGCTTCTTATAATATGGGGCAGGCAGGATATAGCCGACAATCCGAATTTCAGCAGCAAACCAATTACTACGATCTTCAATTGCCGGAAGAAACCATGCGCTATGTATTCCGGATACTTACGTTCAAACTTTTGGTAGGTGCAGCGGAGAAATACGGATACATCGTTGGCGGCACGGATGCCTATAAACCGATTAAAACACGCACGATAGAGGTAACATCCAGCATTCCGAATCTGGCAGATTTTGCGTTGGCAAACGGCAGCAACTATCGTACCTTAAAACAACTGAACCCCTGGCTACGCGATCGAAAACTTACCGTAAAAGCCAAGACGTACTCTATAGCGTTACCGAAATGATTTTTTGAGCAGGAGTGCCTTTTGAACACGCCGGAAATTATATTATCAGATAATCCACGTTTTTCAATTTCTCCATATCTATCATCTGCGCCAGTTGTATATCGGGCAGGGTACGCATGGCTTCTATATACCACTCCGCATCTTCCTCTGCCGAAGGGCCTTTCATCATAAACAAATAATCCAGTTGTTTGAGTTCCGGCAATAAAGATTGTTTTTCGCGTTTCAGTTCATACAATGAAAATTCGTTGCTCGTCATAGGCGCCTGATAGCGGTAAAATGCAAAATAACTCGAAACCTGCTGGCTGCTTTTTACACAAACATCCGAATCGCTGTCGCGGCTAAGATGAAGGTCAAAACAACTATTCATCAAAGCGCAAAAGCGGTAAGAAGGATAAGCACAAACCACACCTATCAATACCGTATCCCGAAAGAAGGATTCGTGCATTTCATTGGAGTTTAAAACCAGCTTTGCCGACATTGCAGATTGTATCGTTTATAGCTTCAAAATTCATTTATCTTTTTATAATTTGCAACAAAACTTCTTCTATGCCGATCAGCACTATCATCTTTTTGGTTCTTTTGCTCGCCCTTTTGTTTGCAAGTATTGCTACCGTGCAGCAAGGCACCGTAGCCGTTATTACTATCTTCGGAAAATATCGCCGTGTGCTGCGTCCGGGTTTAAACTTTCGCATCCCGTTCATCGAAAAAATATTCCGCAGGATCTCGTATCAAAACCGCTCTATAGAACTGAAATTTCAGGCGATTACCCAAGACCAGGCGAATGTGAATTTTGCCGCTATGCTTTTGTATTCCGTGTTGAATAATGATGACCAGACCATCCAAAACGTAGCGTTTAAATTTATGGATGAAAGGAATTTTATGCAAGCGTTGATTCGCTCGGTAGAAGGATCGGTACGTGCGTTCGTAGCAACCAAAAAGCAATCGGAAATTTTACAGCTCCGTTCCGAAATCATTTTACATGTAAAAGAACAGTTAGACAAGCAACTGGAAGACTGGGGCTATCACCTTCTTGATTTACAACTCAACGATATTGCTTTTGACGAAACTATTATGCGCTCTATGGCACAAGTAGTAGCTTCCAACAACCTGAAAGCCGCTGCGGAAAACGAAGGGCAAGCCCTGCTCATCACCAAGACCAAAGCTGCGGAAGCCGAAGGAAACGCCATAAAAATCTCTGCCGAAGCCGAAAGACAGGCGGCACAATTGCGGGGGCAAGGTGTGGCACTTTTCCGCGAAGAAGTAGCACGAGGGATGGCTATGGCGGCAAAACAAATGGAAAATGCCAACTTGGATGCTTCCTTTATTCTCTTTTCTATGTGGACGGATGCCATCAAGCATTTTGCGGAAAACGGACAAGGAAATACTATTTTCTTAGACGGCTCCAACGAAAATCTGCAACGCACCATGCAGCAGATGATGACGTTTTTGAAAGCGCCGACGGATATGAACGGCAGGCAATAAACCGGCTCTATGCGGATGAAAACAAATACACCTCTTTATAGGTAAAGAGGTGCATGGGTTTTACCTTTTCATCAGCAGTTATGCAATTTGCTGAATCACCCTCCTCACTCTTTTTTCGGTTTCTTCTTTTCCAATCATTTCGGCTATATGAAACACACCCGGACCATATTTACCACCTACCAGCATGATGCGTAGAGGAAGCAATACATCTCCTTTCTTTAAACCGGAGGTTGCAAGCTCTTCCAGAAAATTCGCCTCAAGCGTTTCGTGTTTCCATTCGGTTATCCGGTCAAATCCCTTTACCCATCGTTCAAAAAAGGCGTTCTTCGTATCGTTCCATTTTTCTTTTATCGGGGCAGCATCAACGAGTTCGGGAGTGCAGAAAAAGAAATGCCCTTGCGCCCAAAAATCGCTGAGAAGATGACAACGCTCTTTAATCAGTCCCGCTACTGCCGACAAGTAATTTTCATCATAGCTTAATTTGTCTTCCACAGCAGCAAGTTGGCTTTCGATAAAAGGTCGGATGAGTGTAGCCAGCTCGCCATCTGTTTTTTTTATGATGTACTGATGGTTGAACCATTTGGCTTTTTCATAGTCAAATTTAGCACCGCCTTTGTGCACGCGTTCTATGGAAAAGGTGCGGATTAATTCTTCTAATGAAAATAACTCCTGCTCTGTGCCGCTGTTCCAGCCTAAGAGCGCCAGCATATTCACAAAAGCTTCGGGCAGAAAGCCCCGTTCTTTAAATCCTTCCGAACGCTCGCCGGTCTTAGGATCTGTCCAATTCATAGCAAATACCGGAAATCCCAAACGATCCCCGTCGCGCTTGCTGAGTTTGCCGTTGCCATCGGGTTTTAAAATCAAGGGGAGGTGCGCCCATTGCGGCATCCGGTCAGCCCATCCCAGATAATTCCATAGCAGCAGATGCACGGGTGCGCTCGGCAGCCATTCTTCTCCGCGGAAGGCGTGAGTTATTTTCATCAAATAATCATCTACCACTACTGCCAAATGGTAAGTAGGCATTCCGTCGGCTTTCAGCAATACCTTATCATCCACAATACCGGTATCGAAACGAATCTCGCCGCGTATCATATCCGTAAAGGTTACGGTTTCATTTTCCGGCATTTTTATGCGGATGACGTAGGGTGTGTTTTGTTGCAATAGCTTTTGCACCTCTTCCGCCGGCAGCGATAAAGAATTGCGCATTTGTCCGCGGGTAGTATGGTCGTATTGCGGAGAGGGATTTTCTTTTGTTTTATATTTTGTCCGCATTTGCTCCAGCTCTTCGGGTGTGTCAAATGCGTAGTAAGCATAGCCTGTATCTACCAATTGCCGGGCATAAGGTGCATACAAATCTTTACGTTCGCTTTGGCGGTAAGGGGCACAGGCTCCTTCTTTACGGGTGCTTTCGTCGGGCGTTAGTCCGCACCATGCAAGGCTATCGAAAATATAATCTTCAGCGCCTTCCACATACCTTGTGCGGTCGGTATCTTCTATACGCAGCACAAAGTTGCCGTTATGTTGCTTCGCAAAAAGATAGTTGTATAAAACAGTGCGCATACCGCCCAAATGCAGGCCGCCCGTGGGGCTTGGCGCAAAACGAACTCTTACTTGACTCATAGGAACGCAAATTTACTGCTTTTTAAAAGCTAAAATTTACGTCCTTGCACTTCGTCCTGAAAATTCTTTCTTCGGTTTTAGCCCTTCTCTTTGTAATTTCAAGGTATTATGTGGCAACAAAAAGATAATACATTATACCGCAGTTTTACGTTTAAGGATTTTACAGAAGCATTCTCCTTTATGACGCGTGTGGCGCTGATAGCGGAAAAACAAAATCATCATCCTACTTGGAAAAATACCTATAACAAGGTGGAGATATGGCTGAATACACACGATGCAGGCGACATCGTTACGGATAAAGACCGGAAGCTGGCGGAAATGATTGATACGATAAAGGGAGAACGTTTATAGTCCTCCCTTTGTGATCTGTTTTATTGGCAGAAGCGCTTGCTATATATGCGCTTTAAAATATTCAAGTGTTTTTTTCAATCCTTCTTTGCGATCCACTTTGGGCTCCCATCCCAATAGCTCTTTTGCTTTAGAGATGTCGGGTTTACGTTGTTTAGGATCATCTTGCGGCAGCGGCTGATAAATGATTTTTACTTCATTGCCTACCAGCGCTACTACTTCTTCGGCAAATTGCTGCAAGGTAATTTCTACGGGATTTCCAATATTTACAGGAAGATGATAATCGGAGAGCAAGAGTTTGTAAATGCCGGCTACCAAATCATCTACATAGCAAAAGGAACGGGTTTGCGAGCCATCGCCGAAAACCGTTACGTCTTCCCCACGTAGTGCCTGGCTCATAAAGGTAGGTAGCGCGCGACCATCATCGAGGCGCATACGCGGTCCATAGGTATTGAAAATACGTACGATGCGGGTTTCCACTCCGTGAAAATTATGATAAGCCATGGTCATGCTTTCCATAAAACGTTTGGCTTCATCATATACGCCACGGGGTCCTATAGGATTCACATTTCCCCAGTATTCTTCTTTTTGCGGATGCACCAGCGGGTCGCCATATACTTCGGAAGTAGAAGCTACCAGGATTCTTGCTCCTTTGGACTTGGCAAGCCCTAGCAGATTGTGCGTTCCCAATGAACTTACTTTCAAGGTTTGTATCGGCATTTTCAGATAGTCTATAGGCGAAGCCGGCGATGCGAAGTGCATGATATAATCTATCTTGCCCGGTACGTGTACGAATTTGGTAACATCATGATGGTAAAATTCAAAATGCTCGTTCGGAAAAAGATGTTCAATGTTTTTTATATTCCCGGTAAGGAGGTTGTCCATGCCGATTACATAATGGCCTTCGCGTAGGAAAAGATCGCAGAGGTGCGATCCTAAAAAACCTGCGGCACCGGTGATGAGTACTCGTTTCATGTTGTTGCGTTGTTAGTGGAAAAACTGGTTAGTCGTTAGTAAGCTGTTGTATGGATTGGCTATGTTGTTTTTGTTTATTTCGCAATTCCGGGTGCACAATTCTCCTGCCTATACTTTCATAATAAAACGGCAAGGTCTCCATTTTCTCCAGCGTATAAACATTTCGTCCGTCGAAGACAATGGGGCTGTTTAAGGTGTTTTCCATTTTTTGGAAATCGGGGTTGCGAAATTCACTCCATTCCGTAGCGATTAGTAAGGCATCAGCGCCTTGCAGCGTGTCGTATTGATCGGTGGCGTAATATACTTCTTCTTTAATGCTGTTCTTCACATTCGGCATGGCTTCAGGGTCAAATGCCCGGATATGTGCACCTGCGGCTTTCAACTCTTTTATCAGTTCCAAGGCCGGCGCTTCGCGAATGTCATCAGTTTCAGGTTTAAAAGCAAGTCCCCATAGGGCAAAGGTTTTTCCGGAAAGATCGTTGCCGTAAAATTCTTTCACTTTTTTACCCAGTCGTGTTTTCTGGCGTTCATTCACTTTCATGGTGGTGTTCACCAATTGAAATTCATAATCATGCTCATCCGCCGTTCTGCCTAATGCTTGCACATCCTTAGGAAAACAACTGCCACCATAGCCAATGCCGGAGAACAGAAAGCGTTTTCCTATGCGACTGTCGCTACCCATGCCTACCCGTACCATATCTACATTCGCACCCGCTTTTTCGCAGAGGTTCGCCATTTCATTCATAAAAGAAATGCGCATGGCGAGATAGGCGTTTGCCGCATATTTTGTCATTTCCGAAGAACGTTCATCCATAAAATAAATGGGATTTCCCTGGCGTACGAAAGGCTGATACAATTCATCCATCAGCTTTTTCGCTTTTTCGGAAGAAGTGCCGATTACTACTCTGTCCGGTTTCAAAAAATCATCTACCGCCACGCCTTCCCGCAGAAATTCCGGATTGGAAACCACATCGAACAATTCTTTATCAAGGTTTAGGGAAAGTACTTGTGCTACTTTCTCTGCCGTGCCTACCGGAACGGTACTTTTATTTACAATCACTTTATAGGAAGTAATCATTTTGCTAAGATCTTCTGCAACCCGTAGTACAAACTGAAGATCGGCGGCGCCGTCTTTGCCGGGCGGTGTAGGAAGAGCAAGGAAAATGATTTGTGCATCTTTTACTCCTTCTTCCAAAGAGGTGGTAAATTGCAATCTTCCGTCCTTTATATTTCTTGCAAGCAGATTTTCAAGTCCGGGCTCGTAGATAGGTGTTTCCCCTGCGCGTAGTTGCTGTATTTTCTCTTCATTTACATCTATGCACATTACGTCATTACCTGTTTCGGCAAAACAGGTGCCTGTTACCAAGCCCACATATCCGGTACCAACGATGGCTAATTTCATTTGAGTGTATTTTTTTAATAAACAGGCGCAAAACTAATCAATATATATTCATTTATCATAGCCCGATTTCGTAAACCGATTGTTATTTTTGGCGTTCCAACTTATATCCGAATGTCCACATTTAAAACTTCAAAAGCCAAAGAACAAATATTAGCCCGCATCCGGAAGGGATTACATAAGGAAACAGTGAGCATGCCTTTCCCGGAAATGGATAAAGGTGCTATAAAAGATCATTACCAACAAAGCGAATTGTCTTTGGAAGAGCAGTTTGCTACGGAGTTTATCAGGCTCGGCGGTAAGTTTGTTTTTTGCGCCCACGAACAGGAGCTTTTAGACCATCTCCATACTTTATATGACGACCGTGGATGGACGGAAATGATTTGTGCGGATGAACGGTTGCTTCATCATTTTCAAAACAACAGGCTTGATTTTATTCATCCGGCGGATGCCGGCAATACCACTGCGGATGCCAGCATTACCACATGCGAGGCGTTGGTAGCGCGTACAGGTTCTGCAGTTTTGAGCAGCAAGCAAAATTTAGGACGCATTTCCACGGCTTTCTATCCGGTACATATCATCGTTGCCTATGCAGGGCAGGTGGTAGCCGATATACAAGACGGGTTAGATTGGATACGAAAAAAATACGGCAGCAATCTTCCTTCGATGATTAATCTGAACACCGGCCCCAGCCGCACGGCGGATATAGAAAAAACATTGGTGGTAGGGGTGCACGGACCTAAAGAAGTATTTTGCTTTTTTGTGAATAGGTGATGTGATCTTGATACGGCCATCTATCATAGAACATACTATTTTCGTCTGCATGAAGAATAAAATTCAACCGTAGTATATTTGCTGCTTGTTTTAAATAAAAATCCAATGAAAAAATTAATCCTTTTCTTACTCTTCGGATTTATAAGCGCACCGCTATGGGCGCAACTTTCCAATGGGCAGATCATGAAGATAAAAGAAGATGCTGATGACGGAAAATCGTTGTGGATAAAACTTTTTGACGATTCCTATCAAAATAAAAATATGAGTAGCCTGCCCGCGCTAAGAAATGCGAATGAAAATTTTTTAAACGAACATATTTCTATCCTGAGCCGTATGTATGCCGAAGGCGATGGGCGGGAACTGATTGTAGCCGTGAAAAATTATCTGGTAATCCAGCGGCAGTTTGTAAAAGATGTAATGATCCCCGCCGAGTCGCTAAATCCTGAAGATGAAGAAGGATATAATGCACTTGGTAAAAAAATTTCGGATTTTGCCCTAAAGGAACGCTCCTTTGATATGGACATTACCAATGCGCTGCGCAGCTCACGAGAACCCATAAGAGCAGAGCCACAGGAAACAGACGAGCCGGAGGATGAGCCTATAGCAAGGGAAAAAACACAGGATGACGAGGAAGCTGATGATGGGGAAGAAGCCTCTTCCCAAAGAGAAAAGCTACCTCATGAACGCTACGACGAAGGAAAGAAAAAAAGACGTAGAAGATAGTCTGTAAAACACATTTATAGTTCATTTCACATGTTATGCACATTGCAGGATGCGGAGATGCTGTAGGCATCAAAAAAGCCTATTTTTGTTCGGTTATACCATATAAATTTAAAATTTCAAATTGCGTTTAAAGTCATTAGAGATAAAAGGATTCAAATCCTTTGCGGATAAGACCCATGTGTTGCTGGATCATCCCATTACCGGTATTGTAGGCCCGAACGGTTGCGGCAAATCCAATATTGTAGATGCAATCCGATGGGTAATTGGCGAGCATAAAATAAAAGCCCTTCGTTCCGATAACCTTGAAGATCTTATCTTCAACGGCTCCCGAACCCGCGCCGGTAGCGGGATGGCAGAGGTTTCGCTCACTTTTGAAAATACCCGGAATCTTCTTCCTACAGAATTTACCACCGTTACCATCAGCCGGAAATTCTATAAGAATGGAGAAAGTGAATACCGCCTCAATGACGTAACCTGTCGCTTGAAAGACATTCACAACCTGTTTTTGGATACCGGTGTAAGCAACGACAGCTATGCCATTATAGAGCTGGGCATGGTGGATGACATCATCAAAGACAAAGACGGCAGCCGCCGCAGAATGCTGGAACAAGCCGCCGGCATTTCCATCTATAAAACCAGAAAAAAAGAAGCCAAGCAAAAGCTGGAGGCTACACAGCAGGATATTTCCCGCATCGAAGATTTGCTTTTTGAAATAGGAAATAATGTCCGCACCCTGGAAAGCCAGGCGAAGAAAGCAGAGCGTTTTTATCAAATAAAGAATGAATACAAAGAAGTAAGCATAGAATTGGCTAAGGCATCGCTCGCACAATTCAATGACCAGTATAAAGAGCTGAATGAGCAGCATGATCGGGAAACGGACCGCAAAGCACAATTGGAAGCCGCAGTAGCCACCGAAGAAGCGGGAGTAGAGAAAAGTAAATTGCTGCTGCTGCAAAAAGAACAAGAGTTGAACGGATTGCAAAAGCAATTCAATGAACTGGTAAACCGGCTGCGCCAACTGGAAAGTGATAAAAAACTGGCGGCACAGCGTCTGGAGCATTTGCAAGAACGCCGGAAAAGCCTGAATGAATTTTTAGCCGGAGCCGATACGCAACTACAGCAAATTCAAACCTCCATTCACCAAAGCAGGGAACAAACGGAAAAAGAAACCACAGAATTGGAGAACGTACGGGAAGCCCTGGAAAAACTCCGCGCCGCCACCGATGAAAAGCGTACTGCCTATGACGAGAAGAAAAAAATAGTAGAGCAGTTAAAAAATGAATATCAGCTAAAGCAACGCACCCAGTTCGATGCGGAAAAAAAAGTGGCTATAGCCGATACCTCGGTGATGAACCTGCAACGCAGCCTGCAACAATTAGCCGATGAAACCAGGCAGCGCAGCAGCCAGATAGACCAGGTGAATAAGGAGAAACAAGATGCTGCCGAAAAACTCCAGGAAACACAAGATCATTTGCAAGACCTTCTTGCCCGGCAGGAAGAAATAAAAACCAAGATATTACAAAGCCAGGAACAACTGGAAACCCTACGTGCCGAACTGGTAGAGGAAAACCGAAAACTGGACAGTCGCCGCAACGAACACGATCTGCTGAAATCCCTGGTGGAAAGCCTGGAAGGTTATCCCGACAGCATCAAATTCTTGAAGAAAAATAAAGAATGGAAAAATGATGCACCGCTCCTTTCGGATGTATTTGTGGTGAAAAATGAATACCGCACCGCTATCGAAAACCTCTTGGATAATTACCTCAATTACTACCTTGTAGATAACCTGTCGGAAGCGGTAAAGGCAGTGAACCTTTTGGATGCGAATAAAAAAGGTAAAGCCAATTTTTTTATCTTGAACGACATAGAAGAACAAACACCGGCAACCACTGAAGCGAAAAACGGACTGATTCCCGCGCTGAGCTTGATAACGGTGGATGAACCCTACAAGCCTTTAGCACAGCATCTTTTAGGGAATGTGTATGTAGCCGAAGAGGGTATGGATATAGCCACCTTGCCCGCAGGCGATGCCCGCATAGTAGATAAGGCCGGTAAAATGATTCGTGGGAAATTTACGATTGGCGGTGGTTCCGTAGGCTTGTTTGAAGGAAATAAAATAGGACGCGCCAAAAACCTGGAGCGCCTTGCCCTTGAAATAACAGACCTCACGGCAAAAACCACTGAGCTGAAAAAATATATCAGCGAAACCCAAACCTTACTTACCGGTTTTAATCAGGAGCTGAATGACCGCGCCATAGAAGAAACCCGCCGAGGCATCAACCAGCTTGAAAACAACATCGCCAACTTTGCCAACCGTGCGGAAAATTTTGAACAACTCAATCAATCTGCGGAAAAGCGCAGGGCAGATTTACAGGAACAATTGGCGCAAACCAACGATGATATAGCCGATACCCGGATGGAGCTGGAGGACATCACCGAAATGCTGAAAGCCGCACAAGAAGATATTGCAAAAGCGGAAGATCGTTTTAAACTTGTAGAGCAGGAATTTAACACCGCTACGCAAGAATACAACCAGCAAAACATAGCCTATACACGCCAGCAAAGCAAACTGGAAGGACTGAAACAAGAACTTGTTTTCCGTACCGGACAGCTTAAAAACCTGGAAACACAAATCCTTTCCAATAAAGAGCAACTCCAGCAAACAACCTTACTGCTCACCGAAACGGAAGGAAAACTGCATGGCGGCGATACCGAGCTGTATGAATTGCTGAGCAAAAAAGAAGCCGACGAAAAAAACCTGAATGAAAAAGACAGGCTTTACTATGAATTTAGAAACGCACTCTCCGCGCAGGAAGGACAACTCAACCAAAAACGTCGGGAAAAAGAACAAGCAGATACATTGCTGAACGGCATTCGGGAGCAACTCAATGAAATGAAATTACGCCTGGCAGGGTTGAAAGAACGCCTGAACGTGGAATTTCGCGTGAATCTGGATGAGATTATTGATGAAGAACGAAGCAGCGACAAGCCGGTAGAAGAACTGCTTGCCGAATCCGAACGCATCAAAAAGAGGCTGGAAAACATGGGCGAGATTAATCCTACGGCTATAGAAGCCTATTCGGAAATTAAGTTGCGCCATGAGTTTATTATCGAACAAAAAAACGATTTAGTAAGCGCTAAAGAGTCTTTGCTGGCTACCATTGAAGAAGTGGAAAATACAGCTAATGCCAAATTCAAAGAAACCTTTGATAAAGTGCGCGAAAACTTTATACAGGTATTTAAAGCCTTGTTTACGGAAGAAGATACCTGCGACCTGCGCCTTACCGACCCCGATAATGTAGCAGATAGCGGAATTGAAATTTATGCCCAGCCCAAAGGCAAGCGCCCAAGTACGCTCACTCAGCTTTCCGGAGGGGAAAAAACACTGACTTCCACCGCCTTCCTTTTTGCCATTTATCTGATTAAGCCGGCGCCATTCTGTATTTTGGATGAAGTGGATGCACCACTGGATGATGCGAACGTAGGCAAGTTTACCCAGATGATTCGCAAGTTCTCCGACAACTCACAGTTCATCATCGTAACGCACAACAAGCAAACGATGGCGGCCGTAGATGTGATATACGGCGTAACCATGCAGGAAGCGGGTGTGAGTAAGCTGGTACCTGTGGACTTCAGGAGTTTGAATTAACAAGGGAAGGGAGTGTATTCATATTGTATAAATGCGGTCAGAGAGCCTTGAAGGAGGCAATTACCTGTTTGAATGATTATCTTATTCTGTGTATTTTGCCGTTGTCATCTATGCGTATTATCCTTGACGGCGCACGAACCGTATTATCCTCCTGCTGGTAGGTTACCACATAGTCCACATTTTTAATAATTATAGGGTCTATCATCGAAAAAACAGAGGGAGTAGCAGCGCCACTGATATTGGCAGATGTAGAAACAAGGGGCTTGCGGAAGCGTTTTATCAGGGCTTTGCAAAAAGGATCATTCGTTACGCGGATGGCTATGCTTCCGTTTTCGTGCAGGGCATTTTCGGCAAGGTCTATAGCGCCGTCATAAATGATGGTAGTGGGTTCGGTCATCTGTTCCACTATGGCTATAATATCCGGCGGCGGTGCGGCTACATAGTTCAGGATGTCGCGTGCATCGGCAAGGAGTATGATCCATGATTTTTCTTTAGGGCGTTGTTTGATGGAATATAACTTTTCTATCGCATGCTCATTGGTGGCATCGCAGCCTAAGCCCCATACGGTATCGGTGGGGTAAAGGAGGGTGCCTCCGTTTTGCAATACAGCTACGGCTTTTTTTATATCTTCTTCGAAATCCACCATATCAATTGATCGTTTGTAATTTTTTTAGCGCATTTAAAATGTCCCATCGGACAAGCTTTATGCCCGTGCAACCCGCAAGGTCTGCAGGATAAGGATTCCTTTATTTCCACGATTTTGCTCCTGTCGCTCAAAGGACCGAAGCCGAATGCCGGTACGGTAGAACAATAAACGGCTGTAACGGGGGCATTCATAGCCGAGGCGAAATGTAACGGAGCCGAATCGTTGGTATAGTTCATCACTGCATCTTTCATCAGTGCGGCAGATTCCAGAAAACTTAATTTTCCGCAGAGGGAAACCGGCTTCCTATGATGGCTATGAGTGATGATATCTTGAGCGATGGCTTCATCACCGGGCGCACCTAATAAATAAATCGTATAATTCTCCGGCAAGGCGTTAATCAGTTCGCTCCATTTTTCGGGGGGAAATTGTTTGGTGAACCATACGGATGAAGGCGCGATGCAGATGTACGGATTCGTTTTGAGCGAGGCCGTATGCGCATAATCTTTTGCAGAAGGATAAAGCTTGGGCAGGGCTTTCACATCATCAGTAAGGTTAGCTATCAATGCATGGTTTCGGTCTGTTTCATGAATAATAGAAGCGCTATAGGGAGCAGAAAGAAGGTGATTTATTTTTTGAGTAAAACAAAAAGAAAAAGGATTTTTATCAAAACCGGCCTTATAGGGAGCGCCGGAAAAAAAAGTAATCAATCCGGAACTGAAAAAACGCTGTAGGTTGATCACGTGGCTGTACTGCTCTTTCCGGATTTGGCGGATAATTCTTAATAAATTCCTATTCTTTTCTTTTTTCTTATCCCATAGCCAAACATTATGAAGAAAAGGATGGTCTTTTAATAAGCCTTCATTACCTTTACGAAGCAGAAAATCTATCTGCGCATCGGGGAAAAATGAATGTAGTTTTTCGAGGATGCCGGTAGCAAGTACTACATCGCCGATGAAGGCAGTTTGTATAATAAGGATTTTTTTCAAGGCAAGGCAAAGATAATGAGAGAAGGGGTTTAACTGCGGATTAACAAACTTTGGAGCAAATTTGGATTCTAAAAACCAAACATTCTATAATTAATCTTTACAAATTTTAAAAACAAACAGAAAATGAAAAAGTTTATCTTGTCATTAGGTGTTTTAGCACTGAGCGCATCTGTTAGCATGGCACAAGACAAAAAAGCTTTATCGGATAAGGCTACTAAGGAAACTTCGGTAAAAGCTGCTCCCGCACAAAACCCGAATGTTATGAAATTCCAAGAAGAAGTGCATGACTTCGGAACCATTCCTCAGGGAAAACCCGTCAGCACCGAGTTTACTTTTAAGAATACCGGTAATGAACCTGTTACATTAAACAACGTACACGCTTCCTGCGGATGTACTACTCCGGAATGGACGAAAGAGCCAGTTCTGCCTGGCAAATCCGGTAGCATCAAAGCCACCTATAACGCCGCTGCTGCTGCTCCATTCAGCAAAACCATCACTGTAACTTCTAACGTAGGTACTAAAGTCCTCACCATTAAAGGGGTGGTAGAAGCAGCGCCTTCCAGCTCGGCTCCTCAAAACAGTTCTTCTGTGAAAACTGCTCATTAATAATTGCTAATGAAAAAGCTATTTATAGCCTTTATTCTTTTGATAGCCTGCGCAGACGGATATGCGCAGGCTATTAATAATGTGCCTAAGCCGGAGAAAGTAGCTTCTGAAAAAGTGCCTAAGTTTAAGTTTATAAAAGGTGAAGTCTATGATTTCGGTAAAATTCCCGAAGGACCCTCTGCCACGCATGTTTTTGAATTTAAAAATGTAGGCAATGCGCCGCTCATCATTCAAAATGCGAGTGCTTCATGCGGTTGCACTACGCCGGAATGGCCGAAAGAACCCATCTTGCCCGGTAAAAAAGGAACGATTAAAGTAACCTATAACACTGCCGGAAGGGGCAATCAGCCTTTTGACAAAGAAGTATTTATCACCTCCAATGTAGCAACTGAAAATAACAAACCTTATGAGCTTCGTATCAAAGGATTTGTAACGCCCAAAAGTTCTGTCCCTGCCGATAATAAAGTACGGAAATAGAACAGAGAAGGAGAGGCTCTTTCATTTCATACCGCCTCTCCATTACTTACAGAAATATTGCCTTATCGTTTATATTCTTTTAATGCCGCTTCCAGACAACCCATTGCTGCATTAATTGCGTCTTTGTTCAATACATAAGCCAGTCGTACTTCGTTTCTGCCTTTGCCCGGTGTAGCATAGAAGCCTGATGCCGGCGCCATCATCACTGTGGCTCCTTTGTAAGAAAACTCCTCCAGCAGCCATTGGCAAAATTGATCGCTATCTTCCACCGGTAGCTGTGCCATAGCATAAAAAGCGCCGCCGGGATTGGGGCATACTACCCCTTCCATAGCCTGCAAACGCGCTACCAGCAAATCTCTTCGGGCATTATATTCGGCATGTACCGCATCAAAATAATCGGCGGGTAAATCCACAGCGGCTTCGCCGAGTATCTGCGCAAAAGAGGGTGGACTAAGGCGTGCCTGTGCAAATTTCATTGCGGCATCCAGCACTTGCTGGTTGCGGGTTACAAACGCACCGATGCGACCACCGCAAGCGCTATAGCGTTTAGAAATGGTATCTAATAAAATGGCATTATTTTCCAGCCCTTCCAGCGAAAGCGCCGACACATGTTTTCGTCCATCGTAGCAAAATTCGCGGTAGGCTTCGTCGCTGAATAAAAAGAGATCATGCTTGAGGCAGATTTCCTTAAGTACTTCCAGCTCTTCCTTACTATATAGGTAACCGGTAGGATTGTTGGGATTGCAGATCATGATGGCTTTGGTGCGCTCGGTAACCGCTTGCTCAAAAGCCTCTATAGGCGGCAGTGAAAATCCCGTCTCAATACCCGAAGGGATAGGAACAATCGTTACACCCGCACTGGTAGCAAATCCGTTATAGTTGGCATAAAAAGGTTCGGGAATAATGAGCTCATCACCGGGGTCCATACAACTCATGATGGCAAACAAAATCGCTTCCGATCCGCCGGTAGTGATAATAATCTGATGAGGATTTACCTCAATACCATTGCGCTTATAGTATTCGGTGAGTTTGTTGCGGTAGCTTTCAAAACCTGCACTGTGGGAATATTCCAGCACATCCATATCCGTATTTCTTACGGCATCCAGGATGGCTTTAGGGGTTTCTATATCCGGCTGACCAATGTTGAGGTGATATACTTTTATTCCACGGCTTTTTGCGGCATCTGCAAAGGGAACTAATTTTCTTATAGGCGAAGGCGGCATTTGCACACCACGATGAGCGATTACTGGCATGGCGCAAATGTAGAAATGAAATGCTAAGGCACAAAACCTATACAGGTTCTCTCCCGCAGATTACTTTCCCTGAAAACTTCTTTTTAACTTTTATACTTATGAATATTTTGAGCAACTTTAGGGTTGGGATTTCCAGATTTTATCGGAAGCAGGAAGGTATTCGGGAAGGGCAGCTGAGCCGTACCAGCTGTAAATTTCATAATCCAATAATCCGCTTTTTATAGCAGGGTCGGTTTGTAATAATTCTTTTGCTTCTTGTTCCGTTTGTATATTGTCCAGAATAAAAATGCCGCGATATTTTTTTTCATTCTTCCCTAAAGGACCGGCTACAATGAGTTTTTTTTCCTCCACCAGTCTTTGAATATTATTCATGTGTCCCCTAAATTGTTCGCCGATAAATTCTTTGTCGGTAAGTGTATGGGTTCCTGTTTTCAATATCACAAGAAAATAGCGTTTCATTCCATACTCGTCGCCACCCAGTTTTTCGGCTAAGGAGGCGTCATAATTCGGGTTTGTCCCCGCAGTATCTTTCGCATGAGGAGTGCTTGATTGGCCGAAACTCAACTGTGCGGTCAATAAGATTAATAACAAAAATGGATAGTTCATCGTTTTATTTTTATAGGTGTTTAGGCGGTAGTTACTCAGGTTTTTTTTGTTGTTTTTTAGGTTCGCCGTTTCCGTTTTCCCCAGCTTCGTCTTCTTCCCGTTGTTTTCTGTTTTTGAGACGCAGTATAGGGTGGGAAATAGGACTCATCTTAGGATTGGCATCGCCGAGCAACATCCCCCACTGGCGAAACATAAGCGTTTTATCAAAAACGATTTTCAACACAGCCATTACCGGCAGCGATAAAAACATACCCGCTACGCCTGCAAGCATACCACCCAGCACCACTCCTACGATGCTGACCAGTGCATTCAACCGCACCTTAGAGCCTACGATACGTGGCATGAGAATATTGTTATCCAGAAATTGCACCACGGCAATAGCCACCAATACGGCTATCACCGGCCACAGCTCTTGGGAGGAAGTAAGCGTGAGTAATACGCCAATGATATTGCCGATTAACGCACCTACATAGGGAATGAGGTTGAGGATCGCAAAGATGACACCAATCAGCAGCGCATGTTTTATCCCCATAATCATTAAAATACTTCCCAGTAAAATGGTAATGTACGTAATCTGTATCAGCAAGCCTATAAGATAACTCTTGATAATGCTTTCAGTTTCCAGCAACGCCTCCGTTACCGTATCATGCTCATGCTGTGGAAACCATAGATAGACAAAACGCATGAGCAGGTTTTTGTAAAAAAGAATGAGGAAAATATAGATGGGCAGCAAGCCTACAAAAACAAAAATACCCGTGAGCGATACTGCCGCCCCGCTAAGGTATTTGCCGGCGTTGCTCAGCAAACTGTCTATCTGCTTATTAATCCATTTGCTCTGCTCCGCTACGGAAAAAGGAGAATGTCCGTCTATCCATTGCGAAAGGGTTTGCCAGTGCTGTGCCAGGTTGGTTTTGATGGTAGGGATATCGGAGACAAGCGCAGCTACCTGAGCGCCGAAAAACCAGCCTACGCCCGTTAAGGTAAGAGCTATAAGCACAATAGAAAGGATAATGGCTATAGCCTCCGGCAAACGTAGCTTCTTATTAAGAAAACGATAGACGGGCAGCAGCAAGATGCTTATAAAAAAAGCCATCAGCAAGGGGGTAACCACTTCTCTGCCGATGGAAATAAGATAGCCTAAAAGAAAAAGTCCGAGCAACTCGATAGAGCGCTTTATGGTAGGCGATAATTCATTCATAAATGAGTTTTTTAGAATGGTAAATCAAAATCATGCCTTAAAACTACAGTCTCATTTTGAATAAATATACAACGATCAAAAAGGTGTAGCGCCACCAGAAAAACTCAACGCCCATAAAAATATCGGACCGGATTGGTGCTTTTTTCTGCCGGGTAAACAGGCAAGTCTGGCCATTGCTTTCGGAGGGTTTCCGTCAGTAATTCTACCGTAAATTGTTCGCTTTCATAATGCCCTATATCGGCTATCATAATTTTACCATCGGCGTCAAAAAATTGATGGTATTTAAAGTCGCCGGTTACAAACACATCCGCTTTGGCGGCTATAGCCTTCCCCAGCAGAAAGCTGCCTGACCCGCCGCAAACCGCTACCGTTTTTACTTCTTCGCCTATAAATGCCGTATGACGCACACATTCGGTGTTCATTTTTTCTTTCAGATAGATTAAGAAATCTCTGTGCTTCATAGGGTGTGCCAGCGTGCCGATTATCCCGGCACCAATGTCTTGATTTCGGTTTTGTAAGGATACCCATTCATAGGCAATTTCTTCATAGGGATGTGCTTGCCGCAATGCCCGTAGCACTTCGTTTTTTTTATCCTTAGCTACTAATACCTCCAGCTTTATTTCTTCGGCATATTCGCGTGGTCCGCCGGATGTTCCTATAAAAGGTTGCGCTGTAGAGCCGGGTTTAAAACTGCCTATACCTGTAGCGGAAAAACTACATTCGGAATACGCTCCAATGTTTCCGGTACCGGCAGCAAACAAGGCATTTTTGATGGTTTCGGCATGTTCGGCAGGTGCATAAGTATAGAGTTTTAAAAGCGTGTCTTGTGCGGGTGCTAAGATCTCATTATTTTGTAATTGCAGCTTTTGGGCAATCTTCGCATTCACCCCGTGCTTTACATTATCCAGATTGGTATGGATGGCGTATAGGGAGAGATTCTTTTTAATGGCGGTCAGCACCACACGTTCTATATAGTTTTTACCGGAAATGGATTTCAACCCGGAAAATAACAGTGGATGATGTGCTACCACCATGTTGCAGCCACGCTGTATGGCTTCTTCCAGCACCTCTTCGGTTATATCCAACGCTACCAGCACTCCGCTTAGTTCGCTATCGGGGTCGCCTACTTGCAAGCCGCAATTGTCGTAGCTTTCCTGATAAGTTATAGGCGCTATAGCCTCCAGGGTTTGCATTATATCGTTTACCTTCATGTCTTTGTAAATGTATCAAAAAATCACCCTCATAGCCGCAGGGTGAAAGGACAAATCTTAGGATGTTATTCTTTTTTTCGCGTATGTTTCCATCTGCGGTGTGTCCACATCCAGTTTTCGGGTTGGTTTTTTAATTGTTCTTCCATGAAGCGGACATAGCCTTTCAATACTGTGCCTTCTTTGGTTTGGGATGCATCCTCACAAAAGCGGTGCAAATGAATATGGTAATGTCCCCGTTTGATTTTTCTGATGTCGGCAAAGACCACAGCCGATTTGCTTCTTCTCGCCATCTGTTCCGTCCCTTTAAAAAAAGGAGCTTCACGGTTCATAAACGGAAGCCATTCCGCCACTTCCGTTACCGATGGGTTTTGATCGGCCATTTGCGCCAGGATGTATTGCTTTCCTTTCAGCGCTACCAACCCTCTCTTCAGCGCTTTCATCGAAATCAATAAGGCGCCGGATCGGGAGCGGATGCGCAGCATCAATTTATCAAACGATTTATTGCTGAGCGGAAGGTACACACCGGCAAACTGTTGTTGCACGTTCCAAGCGCAGGCTACATTGGCCCATTCCCAGTTGAAGCAGTGTCCCAGTAGTGCATGGGTGTTTTTCCCTTCTTTACCAAGCTCATGAAATACCTCCCAGTTGGCGGTTATTCTGTTATTCAGCTCTTTTTGGGAAATGGATAGCAGCTTTAGTGTTTCTGCCCACTGGTCGCAGAAATTTTTATAATTCGCTTTTTGTATAGCTTGTAACTCTGCTTCCGGTTTTTCGGGAAAAGCATGGCGCAAATTATCCAGCACTACTTCTTTTCTATATCCGACGAGGTAGTAAAGGATAAAAAAAACACTATCGGATAATCCGTACAGCATCCTTAACGGAAGCAGGGAAATGAGGTAAAGACATGCCGAAAGCAGCGGGTACATTAAATTTCGTGTCCTGTGATGTTGTAGATATGCTGGATATCGTGGAGGATTTTTTCAAAATTAATTTTCAAGTCTTTAAGGGTGCCGGTGTGCAGATCGAACACCCATCCGTGTACGATAGGGTATCCGGTTTCATCATACATTTTTTGCAGGATGGCGGTTTTAATGATGTTTACGCATTGTTCCTGCACGTTCAGTTCCACCAGGCGGTTATAACGTTGTGTTTCATCTTTTATCCCATCCAGCTCTTCTACATGTAGGCGGTACACATCGCGAATGTTGCGCAGCCAAGGGTTTAATATACCCAGATCCTGAGGAGTCATAGCCGCCTTTACTCCGCCACAGTTGTAGTGTCCGCAGACGATAATATGTTTCACTTTGAGGTGCTTCACTGCATAGTTGATTACCGACATGGCATTCAGGTCTATACTTACCACAAGGTTGGCCACATTGCGATGCACAAACACATCTCCCGGCTCCAGCCCCATGATTTCATTGGCGGGTACACGGCTATCGGAGCAGCCTATATACAGGTATTCCGGAGTCTGATCTTTGGCAAGTTTTTCGAAAAAATCCTTGTCGTGTCTTGTTTTTTCCTCCACCCATTTTTTATTGTATTCAAATATCTGTTGGTATCCTACCATAATGTTGATTTTTTGAGGTGTAAAATTAGGGTATAATAAATAAACAATTTGATATGCGCCACACATCGGAATGTGTGCACGTTGAAGGTTTGCTATGTGCCTAAAAAAGCTACGGGTCGCGGCAACGCCGCGACCCGTAGCTTAAA
>JAEZZY010000081.1 GCA_023418315.1 Bacteroidota bacterium | reverse complement strand
AGTCCCACCTTTATGGCCCATTCGGTTAGCTTCATCCCCAGGGCGGATAAGTTGGGGTAGCTCATGGTAGCAAATAAAAGCTGGGCTTGTTTCAGGTCTTTGTCGGACTTGTAGCGGAAGGCGATTTCGGTGTTGTCGAAATTTGGAAGCATATAGCTGATTGTGGACGCAAAATAATTGCAAATTTTTTTGACAAAAAAATGACAGCAGTCACACCCATTTTTTTAGAAAATTTTTGGTCTATGTTAGGGGAGAATAACTATCTTTACCCAAACATTGTTTTCTTAAAAAAAAATCTAGTAGTGATGAAAAAATTATTCTTATTAATGTTGGGGGCAGGCGTTACTGCTTTCACAGCAAACGCACAGCAGGTGAATACAAAATCGCTCGTATTTGATGCAAAAACTCATACTGCAAAAACGCCCGTAACACCTGCAAAGAAATTGGTGAAACCCACACTCAATCAAGCTTCTTCTTCTACTGCCAACAAGACGACTGCTAGTCCTCGTTGGTACAGCTATTTCGATGATGTGAATGCCTATAACACAGGAGCTATGGATAACAACCTGGCGGTAATGCCAATTTGGTTTGATACAACCATTCGGCAGACATTTAGTACCGGCGACGGAACCATCAATTATTCCTCCGCTGCACTTTATGTGGACCCCGTCGGCTTCCAATTATATAATGATATAGGGCTGCACAACGGTGAAATGCAAGTGAAAGCAACCGATGCCTACACCGTGGATTCGGTAAGAATCTTTGCCGTGTATGAAGAAAGTCCTTCAAAAGCTACTTCAGTGGTAGATACATTGTATCTATCCATAGCACCTTCTACAGGTATCTACAGATTGCCTAAAGCAGATTATGCATGGACATCCAGCTACCTCGCTACCGGCCAGGATACCTTATTTGCCCGTACTCCGTATAGAGTGGATAGTGTGAATAGGACCGTGATTTCCGACGTAAGCGGTGTGAGTGAAATTGTTTGGAAAGTGCCTTTGACAGATGCAATGCGCGATACAGGGTTCAACATTCAATCGTTCTCTTTTAAAGTACCCGGCGGTCTGAACGTGCCTGCAGGAAACGGCTTTACCATCGCCGTAACTTTCAAATCCGGCGATACATGGACTCCGAATGTAGATAACATTTCTGATTTCCACAGATTCATGCCTTTGACTGGTTTTATAGGAGCAGGTCAATCTATGCCTTACTATTGGTATAACTTCTCCGACAGAAATATGTCTAACATGATGTTCTCTACAGATACTTCTCGTTATCTGCCTGCTGTAATCATTGAAGGGATTAACACTCCTGACTACCGTTATGAGTTCCATAATTTTGATGCCTATATCTTATGTCCTACTTGTACTACTGTAGGTACGCCTTCTAACAGCGTAAACAACATTACAACCGCTCTAATAGGCAATGCTTATCCTAACCCTGCTACCAACACGATTGCTATACCTTTCACCGTAAATGAAGCAGCAGACGTGAAAGTAGTGGTAACGAACGCTACAGGCGCTGTAGTAGCTACCCAAGAACTTGGAAAATACAATGCTAACCAAAGCGGTAAAGCTACCTTCGATGTAGCACACTACGCAAACGGCGTGTATTTCTATACAGTAGAAGCTAACGGACAACGCGCAACTAAACGCTTTGTAGTAACACATTAATCAGTATAAAACAATTACTGAAAATGGACGGTTGAAAGACCGTCCATTTTTATTTTTCCGAAAAACAAACTTATTATTGCACCCAACCGAACAAGTCTTATAACTTTTTAGAACTAAGAATGGCAAAAAATCTGCTGATAGTGGAGTCGCCTGCAAAAGCGAAAACTATAGAAAAAATATTAGGTAAAGATTTTCAGGTAAAGTCCTGCTACGGGCATATCCGCGATCTTGAAAAAGAAGATATGGGCATTGACATCAAAAATGGTTACAAGCCCAAATACATCGTTTCGCCGGATAAGCATAAAGTAGTGAACGAACTGAAATCCTTAGCTGCTAAAGCCGAGGAAGTATGGCTGGCAACGGATGAGGACCGTGAAGGAGAAGCCATATCCTGGCATCTGTGCGAAGTGTTGAACCTTGATCCCTATACTACTAAAAGAATCGTCTTTCATGAGATCACGAAATCCGCTATAAAAAAAGCAGTGGAGACACCGCGCACCGTGAATATGGATCTGGTGAATGCACAGCAAGCACGCCGGGTGCTGGATCGTATTGTGGGTTTTGAATTATCTCCGGTTTTATGGCGAAAGATGAGTATGCGCAACAACCTTTCCGCAGGCAGGGTGCAATCGGTGGCGGTGCGGTTGATTGTAGAACGCGAGCGGGAAATTAACCAGTTTAAACCGGTAGCGAATTTTAAAATAGAAGCCTTTTTTCACGCACAAGATGCAAACGCAAAACAAGTAAAATTTAAAGCGGAAGGCGCTGCGAAACCGCACACGGCAGATGATGCCAGAAAATTTCTGGAAAAATGTATCCATGCCCAATACACCGTGGCGGATATACAAGTGAAGCCCGGTAAAAAATCGCCCGCTGCCCCGTTTACGACCTCTACCTTGCAGCAGGAAGCAAGCAGAAAGCTGGGGTATTCTGTTTCTAAAACGATGCTGGTAGCGCAAAAACTTTACGAAAACGGACACATCACCTATATGCGTACCGATTCCGTAAACCTCTCCGCACAAGCCTTAGCAAACATTGAAGAGGTAGTAAAAAAACAATACGGAGAAAATTACCATCAGCATAGGGTATTTAAAAATAAAAATCAATCCGCACAGGAAGCGCACGAAGCCATTCGCCCTACGGAGATGAATGTATCCGCCATTGCCGATGCCGATATGCAGCGGCTTTATACCCTGATCTGGAAACGAACCATGGCATCCCAAATGGCAGATGCAGAGCTGGAACGCACCACAGCAAAAATCAATATCTCCACACAACCGCAGGAGCAGCTCTCCGCTACCGGAGAAGTGCTACGCTTTGAGGGTTTTCTGAAAGTATATCATGAAAGCCGGGATGATGAAGATGGGGAAGAAACAACCGAAGGGATGCTGCCACCCTTATCTATAGGGCAGGTATTACCCCTCAGCGAAATGCTGGCTACGGAAAAATTTACCCGTCCGCTGCCCCGTTACACGGAAGCCTCACTGGTAAAAAAACTGGAAGAATTAGGCATCGGCAGACCATCTACCTATGCGCCTACTATCAGCACCGTGCAGCAGCGCGGCTATGTGGAGCGAAAAGATAAAGAAGGCGTAAAAAGAGATTTTAAAACCCTAACCCTCAAAGAAAATAAAATAACCGAGCATACCGGACAGGAAAACGTAGGGGTGGAGAAATCCAAACTTTTCCCTACCGATCTGGGAATGGTAGTTACGGATTTTCTGAAAGAACATTTTACCAAAGTGATGGACTATGGATTTACCGCAAAGATTGAAGAAGAATTTGACGAAATAGCCCGTGGCAAATCCGAGTGGAGTGAAATGATCAATGATTTTTACCATCCTTTTCATGAGCGTGTAGAAAATACGATTGAAAATGCGGCACGCGCCAAAGGAGAACATGAACTGGGCAACGACCCCGAAACCGGAAAACCCGTAGTGGCAAGGCTGGGAAGATTCGGCCCTATGGTGCAGATAGGCGCTACAGAAGATGAAGAAAAACCAAAATTTGCTACGCTAAAACCCGGACAAAGCATTGAAACCATCACCCTGGAAGAAGCTTTGGATCTTTTTAAATTGCCCCTTAGCTTAGGCGAGTATGAAGAAATGGAAGTAGTGGTCAATTCCGGCAGGTTTGGTCCGTATGTAAAATGGGGTGAACAGTTTATTTCCATACCCAAGGGCGAAGACCCGCTAAGCGTAGATAGGAACAGGGCTATAGCACTGATAAAAGAGAAGCAAGAAGCCGATGCACCCATAGGCTATTATCAGGATAAGCCTGTTACCAAAGGCAAAGGACGTTTCGGTCCGTTTATAAAATGGGATGATCTGTTTATCAATGTGCCGCGCCGATATGATTTTGAACATCTCAGCCAGAATGATATAGACGAATTGGTAAGCGCTAAGCTGGATAAAGAAGCCAACCGTTATATACAACGGTGGGAAGAAGATAAAATAGCTCTTGAAAACGGTCGTTGGGGGCCTTTTATCCGCTTTGGGAAATTAATGCTTAAAATTCCTAATAAAGCAGATAAAGTAAAATATACACCCGAAGAGCTGAGCACGCTTTCTCTACAGGAGGTGAAAAAGATGATTGTAGCACAAATGCCGGATGCGTTTGAGAAAAAAACCACCACTAAAAAAGCTGCAAATAAAAAGCCTGCAAAAACAGCGGCTGCCAAAAAATCTGCCTCAAAAAAGAAATAATCGTTTTCGGGAATTTCAGAAGTCTTGTGTAAAAAATAATTATATTGTCCTTGTAAAAAAACTAATAAATTATGCTAAAAGCAGGAGACGAATATCGTCACAAATTCAGCTACACACAACAGGATGTTAACGACTATGCTCGTGTAAGCGGAGACACCAACCCCTTGCATATTGATGAGCAGGCCGGCAAAGACAGTATGTTCGGACGCAACATTATCCATGGTTTCTTAGGCGCCAGTGTGTTCACCAAAATATTCGGTGCGCTATGGTATGTGGATGGGCATGTATATCTCAGTCAGTCGGTAAAATGGCTAAAGCCTATGTTTACAGATCATGAATACGAAGCGGTAGTAAAAGTGAAGGAAGTTTTCCCCGAAAAGAACAGGGTGCTGTATGAGTGTGCGGTCTATGACCCTGCCACGGGAGAGCAAACCATAGCCGGCGAAGCCTTGCTTATGAATAAGAAGCAATATGTGTGGAGCTAAAGGATACGAAATAACGGGTATAAAAAATGGCGGTTGTAAGACCGCCATTTTTTTATGTATTCACTCCATAATGCTTAGTGCATGATGGTTATTTTACTGGTTTGGATACTGCTTCCTAAGTGAACGATTACCAGGTAAGTGCCGTTTGCAAGCGATGCTGTAGGGATGACGTAGCTTGCTTGGCTGCCATCCATTTCGGCTTTATATAGTTCTTTTCCCGTAAGATCATTCAGGCTTATGGTTCCTTTTTGTTTGGTTGAAAAATGAATGCGGATTTCTTTGTCTGCCGGGTTGGGATATATATGTGCTTTAGCAGCTTCTATATCTTTGGCACTTGTAGGATCTGCCTGGTCATAAATGAAGATATCATCCACCGCAGCTTCCACCGTGCTTTGTCCGTTATTCGGAAGGCTTGATACGTTATTATCCGAAGCTACAAATCTTAGTTGGACTTGAGTGGGTAATCCGGTAGGATAATAATCTCTTATTTTAAAAATACGTCTTCTCCAGGAATAGTCTGATTTAGTTGTATAATCCACACGGTTAATCCATATAGTAGATACAGGATTTCTAATAGCTACATCCCAGTAATCATTTCCGGGGTTAGAGCCTCTATTGTTTCCATACCATCTAAAATATTCTATTATAGGTTCGGTAAAGGAAGAAAGATCATAGGCAGGTGTAATGAAGGTGGTTACGCCGCCATCCACATCCGCTTGTCCGGCAGGGGAGACAGCGCTTGCCGCATTACCGGTTACCAAGCATTTGCCCGTAGCGGAAAGAGTTGTATGATCTACTCCGGGTTGTACAGGCAACCCGCCGGCATAGGAAGGAATTGGGCTTGCGTGAATCCATCGCCCTGCGGTGGCGTTGTCCGTAGGCAATCCTATCTGCCATGCAGGATCTAATGTAGCTTCAAAATCTTCACCTATTTTTTTATCAATACCTATTCCAAATTGATAATTTAAATTATTGTTGCTAAAGGTATTTGCAGGATTATAATCCGTAGGTGCATATTTATTGATGATGGAGAATACATCATAGATGGAGAAATAATAATCCACTATAGTTCCCTCAGGATAGCCCGGCAGAGTAGCAGTAAAATTATTAGCACCGGTAGCGGTCATGGCTAAAGAATCCCAATTCATAGTGGATCTGTCTTTATAAAAAACCTTTAACCCTTGTAAAAAAGCCGGTTCGCTTACGGTAATGGAGGCATTGAGCACAATAGGTTGATTTGCCGGTTGGTTGGCTATATCTTCATGAGCAACCTCTGCATCGCCCAGCAAATAGATGCCATGTCTTGCAAAAGCGGATACAATTTGCAGGAAGTGTGGCGTGCCGTTGGCTATATTGTTATCAGTATCATCCCATACTAAAGCGGAGATGAGCGCATCATGATATACATCGCCTTCCGTACCATTGGGTCCGTCCACTACATCTACATACGTTTTGGCAAAAAGCTGAAACATCGTATCTACCGAGCCTATATTTTGCGCTACATCCCACCATGCACCGGCAATGATTTCGCCGTCGGCATGTACTTCGTCCACTATATCCTGCGGATATACTTTGGGTGATTGGTCGTATCTTCTGATGACATTTCCATTGGCAAAAGCACCTTTTCCTAAGATGGGGTCGTGCGTAATACCTATGCCCCATATATCCGCATAGGCTTCGTTCAATGCACCGTTTTGCATTCTAACGGCTCCATTCGCCTGATAGTATTTGTGGTTGATGCCGTGTCCGTATTCATGATAAATAATATCTCCGCAGTAGGCAAAGGAATTACAATTGCCGCTTGCAGCATAAAAATTGATGGAGCCGCTGCCTGAGCCGGAGTAAAAGGCATTACAGGTTCCTGTAGTTACATCCACATTGGTATTGAGTGCATAATCCAGCCCGGTAAAAGCGGGGAAATAGCCTTTCATAAAATCATGCACGCGGGTAACGTGGTAGTAAGCATTCACCAGTCGGTCATTGTATCCGTTGGCAGAGGATGTATCAAAAACGGTAGTTGTGCCGGTAGCATTGATGGCATAGGGATAGTTAGGCGTTGTTCCCGAAGCCATTTGGTTATTTACTTTACTCCATCTGCCACGGAGATGAAGCGTAGCGCTGATAGGGGTGGAAAGGGCAGCTTCGCTGAAGTACCCGGCTTGGTCTGTAAAGAAAGAATCCGTTCCTATCTTGATGACCATGTCGGATAAAGGCTCTATAGTAGCGGCTACCAAAGGATTTTGCTTATATACGGGGCCGGTTACGGTAAGGTCCACGGTTTCTTGTATGCCATTGCTTCTGTATAAAATTTCACCGGTCATTCCATCCACATAGCCTGTAAGCTCTACCGGAAGATAATCGTCATGTCCATAGATGGTAAATGCCCATGAAGGCTTCAGCTCATAGCCGGTACGGGAAGGCACGGGAAACCAAACCCAGTCTTCATCCACACTTGCATGATCTATTTTTAAAGAGGATAAACCGTTTTGAGCGGCGGCTAAGGCATCCGTTGCAGAAAGTGAAGGGGAAGATAAATTAGGCTTTCCAAAGCTTTTATGTTGAATACGGAGCAGTTTTTCATCCGGCGAAAACTTAAAGCTCAGACGGGAAAATAGCACATCATGCCCGTTTATGTTTTGTTTATAGCCTACCAGCTTGGCAAAGCCCACATCGGTATTCTGTATTTGTTGCCATTCTTGCCTGTCTATACCCAGGGCTTTCAACTGATGGTTAAAAGAATGAGCGACCTTGGCTTCAAGACCATTCCCGGGAAGCGCTATGGCCGGTCCCGTAATATCCGTAAACATACCTGTGAGCTTATCGGAAAAAACATACCAGTTAGGGAAATGTGCATTTACACGTAGTTTGTTTGTGTTCCAGTCCACTCGTTTGGACATAGGGAGATCTTTAAAATTTCTATAGACCGAAATGTTATAATCTCCTGAGCGGTGGCTATGTTCTTGCGCATAAACACCCGTGGCTGCAGCAACCAATGATAATAAGAGCAGTCTGAATTTCATGTTGTTTAGATATAAAAAAAGAAATCCCTCAATCGGTAACATTAAGGGGAATCAAAAATCCGTAAAATATGTGGTATTACCAAAACGCAGGATAGGATCACTTCTTTAAATACACATATTTGGTAGTGATCTCATTGCTCATGTTTCCGGCACCATCCTGCACTTTCAGGGAAAACTGTACGGAGTCTTTTACCATCATCGTGTCTCTCATAGGGAAAAATGCAGCCAGCAGGCGCACCACGCAGGTAGCCTGTAGCCCCATAGTCGGGTCTTTAAACTGATCGCCTATAAAAGGCAGGGGATAGTCATAGTCAATAGTATCGAGCGTGTTGGTAATAAAAAGGTTAATGTCTCGTCCGTTCGTAATGATATCGGCATCGCCATCCTCCAGCCGGAAGCTGATGAAGATGGTATCCTCACTGTTGCCCGCTTTTACTTCTTCGGTAGAGGAAAGATAAGAAAGAACCGGTATTTTTGACTTATTATTCCCCTTGCGGCAAGCGGAAAATACAACGCTTAAAAGCAACAGGGTGAGCATTATTTTTGACCTCATACAATTTCAAAGTTACTGAATAGTTTACATGATAAGCAGCGTGGATGATACCTATCTTAACGGCAAATTGTTTGCATCTATTGCCCTTGATTTGTTTTTGAAGCAATATGAAGAAAACGCGGTTTACAAAGCCTATGTGGATGCTTTGCATATCCTCCCTCAAAAGGTTCATTCCCTCACCGATATTCCTTTTCTTCCGGTTTCATTTTTCAAAACACACCAGGTCGTATGCGGCAATACGCTACCAGATTTTTATTTTGAAAGCAGCAGTACTACGGGGCAGCAGCCTTCCCGACATTATATAGCCGATATAAAACTGTATGAAACTTCTTTGCTGAAAGGATTTGAAGAGCGCTATGGCTCACCCGAAAACTATGTACTGCTGGCTTTATTGCCTTCTTATTTAGAAAGAAAAAACGCCTCCTTAGTTTATATGGCCGAGTGGCTGATGAAAAAAAGCGGACATCCTACAAACGGTTTTTATCTCTATGAACAGGAAAAATTAAAGGATACTTTATTATCCCTCGAAGCGCAAAAACAAAAAACTCTTTTACTCGGTGTTACCTTCGCCCTGCTGGATACTGCCGAGCTTTATGAAATGGATTTGCAACATACCATCGTGATGGAAACCGGTGGCATGAAAGGGCGCAAACAAGAACAAACACGGGAAGAAGTGCATAGTTTTTTAAAAAAACGATGGAACCTGAAAAGCGTTCATGCAGAAGATGGCATGCCGGAGTTGCTTTCACAAGCCTATTCAAAAGGAGGTGGAATCTTCACGCCTGCTTCTTCCATGAAGCTGTGGGTGCGGGATATGAACGACCCATTCGATATAAAATCATCCGGTATAGGCTATCTTAATATCATTGACCTTGCGAATATCCATTCTTGTTCCTTTATCGCTACGGAAGATATAGGCAGGCTGCATGAAGATGGGCGTTTTGAAGTCTTGGGCAGGATGGATCACAGCGCTTTGCGGGGTTGCAGTTTGATGACCGCCTAAGCCGCCCTATGAACATCACTTAGGCAAGATCATACGGTAGTCCACTTTCACTTTTCCTTTGCTGATGTCGTCCAGCTTTTTTTTCAGCAAGCGTTTTTTCAGGGGAGAAAGATAGTCTATGAATAATTTTCCCTCGATATGGTCATATTCATGCAGGATGACACGCGCGGTGATGCCGTCATATTCTTTCACATGCTCCACAAAGTTTTCGTCCACAAAACGGATGCTTATTTTTTCATTCCTGCGAATATCCTCGCGCACTTTGGGAATACTGAGGCAGCCTTCATTATAAGCCCACGGTTCACCGCTTTCCTCCATTATCTGTGCATTGATGAATACTTGTTTTGTAGGCTTTTCATGGGGATACAGTTTTCTGTCTTCCTCGTCAAAATTTTCTACAATCTGCTCTGTGTCTATCACAAACAAGCGAATCGGTTTATTGACTTGCGGAGCGGCTATGCCTACGCCATTGGTATGATACATAGTTTCCCACATATCAGCTATGAGTTTGTCTATTTCCGGATAATCTTTTGTAACCTCCTCGCATTGTACTCTCAAAATAGGATGTCCATAAGCTACAACAGGTAATACCATTATTAAAATTTAGGGGGACAAAGATAGTTAATAGGATTGGCTTTCGGGCGAATAATAGCGAAATACTGCAGGGTTATAGGATGGTTTTATGCAGCATCTGATATACAGGTTCTTTACCACCAAATGAAACAAGCATAGTTTTTATTTTTTTGATGAACGATTAGTTTCCAGATATTCCTGCAAAATAATAGTGGCGCTCACTGCATCTATCAGTTCTTTTTTCTCCCGTTGTTTTTTGGAAAGTCCCATTTGGGCAATGGCTTGCGATGCCATTTTGGAAGTCATGCGTTCATCCGTTTTTTCTATAGGAATATGCGGAAATACATGCCGGAATTTAGGGATGAATTTGTCCACCAACGGCGTGGCATCTGTAGGGCTTTCGTCGAAATTCAGCGGGTAACCGATGATGACTTTTTCCACTGTTTCCCCGGCAAAATATTTTTTCAGATAGCCTATAAGCTCACCCGTTTCTACCGTATCCAATGCCGTGGCGATAATCTGTAACGGATCTGTAACGGCTATACCGGTGCGTTTTTTTCCATAATCGAGCGCTAAGAGGCGTGCCATTATTTCTTGAAAATTTTTAAAACGGTCGTGCCGCGTTTTCGGATAATTTCATTTTCTTTTTTTCGCAAATCCATGAATTTTTCTTGTAGAAACGCAATTTTGTCGGCATTCGTTTCTCCTACAAAATGTTGGGTCAGTTCTTCCTGTATTTTCACAATGTTTTTCAATTCAAAATAAGAAAGTGCGCTGTCGGCTTCGTTGATATAATTCAATTCGCCGTTCAATGTTTCGATGCCGTAGTTCTTGCTCCAGTTGGGGCTGATGTCTGTATGGTTGTGCAGCAGCGATGCCATTTCCGTGCGTACGCGTTCATCGGTATGATGGATAAAATATGCTTCGTTGGGCGGCAGGTTATGTTGCTGTAAATAGTGGAAATACTCTTCGTACACACGCTTCACAAAATCATTTTCAAAAAGCCTGGGATCCACCCGTTCATAGAGGAGGTCGGCTATGGTTTGGACGCCGTCATAAGCTTTTTCTCCATGCACAATCAATACGCGCAGCAGTTCCAGCTCTTGTTCTTCGTTAGGGTTTTTAGCGGGCGCCGGCATCATCGTTTCACTACCGGTAGAAAGGATTTCCGGGTGGGGCAGTGCCGCTTCTTCTCTTTGCTGATGCCGCCGCTCTTGTTCTATCCGGTCGCGAATGTATTTATTGACAAGGTTGATGAGTGCGGCTTCATCCAGTTCCAGTTTTTTGCTGGTTTCTTTTATATAATGATGTTGCAGGGAAAAATCTTCCGCTTTGTTGATTTTGGCAATGCTTTCCGCTATTTCATTTACGAGTTTGGATTTGGCAACAGGGTCATCGCCGGCTTCTTTTAATCCTACTTCCAGCCGGAAATTGATGACATCCTGCTTATGTTCTTTTACATAGGTATGAAACCGCGCCGCTCCGTTTTTTTGAATGAAGCTGTCCGGGTCTTCGCCTTCGGGCAGCAGCACAAGTTTCACATTAAAGCTTTGCGAAAGTGCCATATCTAAGCCCCGAAGCGCTGCTTTGATGCCTGCCGCATCGCCGTCATATAGGATGGTGAGGTTTTTGGTAAGCTGGCTGATAAGGCGAAGCTGATCTTCGGTAAGGGAAGTGCCGCTGCTGGCTAGCACATTTTCCACTCCGCCTTGATGCAGGGAAATAACATCCGTATAGCCTTCCACCAAAAAACATTCATCTTCTTTGGCAATGCTTCTGCGCGATTGAAACATGCCGTACAGCACTTTGCTTTTTACATAGAGTTCGTTTTCCGGCGAGTTTACGTACTTGGGAGCACGGTCATTTTTTTTGAGAATGCGCGCACCAAAACCCAGTACTCTGCCCGTCATGTTTTGTATCGGGAAGATGACACGCCCTCTGTAGGCATCATAGCGAAGCCCGTTGCGTTCCTTGATCAGTCCGGATTTTTCAAGCAATTCGTGGCTATAACTATTGTCGGTAGCATATTTATAAAAAGCATGTCCTTCTTCCGGGCTATAACCGAGCAAAAAACGTTCGATGATTTCTTTTCTGAATCCTCTTTCTTTAAAATAAGATTGTCCTACAGCCCGTCCTTCTTCGGTATCCAACAGGGTTTGATGAAAAAATTTTGCTGCAAATTCATTCAGTATCCGCAGGCTTTCTTCCGCCTGGTGTTGCTGTATGTGTTCGGGGCTTGGCTGTGTTTCTTCTAAGGTAATTTTATAAAAATCGGCAAGCCAGTGAATGGCTTCGGGAAAGCTGAGTTTTTCATGTTCTTGGATGAAGGTAACGGAGTTTCCGGCTTTGCCGCAGCCGAAGCATTTATAAATACCACGTGAAGGGGAAACGCTGAAGGAAGGTGTTTTTTCGGAATGGAAAGGGCAATTTCCTATATAGTTGCTGCCTCGTTTTTTAAGACGGACGAATTGCTCTACGATCTCTACGATGTCGGCACGTTCCTGAACCTGTTGTATGGAGGCTGGCGCTATCACGATGCGAAAATACGGTTAAAATGAAAAAACCTTCCCTGTGCAGAGAAGGTTATAAAAGGTATAAAGCGGAGCTATTTATTCCATAGGGAAGGCTCGCCGCGGTCGTAGCCGAAGTCGTCTATTTCTCCGGTTTCGTTATTGGTTATTTTGTAGCGGAGAATGATTTGTCCGTTATCGCCATAGTATTTTTCATCCTGTATCCATCCTTCGCCTACAATAGAGTATTTATCTATGGTTTGTAGCCCGATGGTAAGGGTATCGCCGTTGCGGACAAATGCGTTTACGGGTGCGGAAAGGTTATTGTTGTAGAAATTTTTAATGCGCACGCCGGATTCGTTGCCGTCTTGCCCCTCTATCACTAAGGAATACTGGCGGGAATCGGTAATGGTTCCCGTTTCGGTTACCACCCAGGTGTCGAGGAATTTCTTACGCATCAGCGTTTCGCACTGCGGCCCTTCATAGCCGGATTTGCACAAGCATTTGCCTTCATTGCAGATGCCGCCATAGGCGCAAGAGATGGTTTTACATTTATCATCACAAGAAGTGAGCGTAACAAAACTAAAAGCGGATATAACGCTGATAGCTGAGAGGAAGATGGTTTTTAAACGTGCTTTCATTCGCGCGCAGTATTTTTAGAATAAGTGCTTAAAGATAAATGTTACAGTTCTAAAATGCAACTGTATTAATCAATGTGCTGCTAAAGTATAAAAAAATAGTTCTTAGATGCAAACATTAGGAAATACTTTTTGTATTTATCGTTCCGCATCCCATTTATAGGCTTGTATGCCTTTAAAAATAGCCATAGCCACTTCCTGCTGCCCGCTCTCCGAATTGAGATAGGCTTCTTCGGAAGGGTTGTTTATAAAGCCGATTTCTATGAGTACCCCGGGCATGGCGCTACCTGCAAGTACTTCCAGTCCTTTTTGTTTTACGCCGAGGTCTCTTCTTCCCTGGGCAGCAAATTGTTCTTGTATCTTCCCTGCCAGCGATACGCTTCTTCCCAGAAAAGCTTGTGTATATTGGGAGATGATGATGGCGGTTTGCGGATCGTTTTCATTCAGCAAGCCGGGTTCTTCGGTAATGCTGTCGCCATATTCGCCTATAGCATCTTCTTTTTGATAGCTTCGGTGCAGCCCCAATACATAGGTTTCGGTGCCGGAGGTAGTGGTTTCCTTATGGTGTACGGTTTTATAAACGGGTACGGTTACGTATTTTTTTCCTTTTTTCACTCTTCGGGTGCCGGCTTTATAACGTTCTGTTCTTCCCGCTGTGGCGTTTACGTGTATGGAAATAAAGAGATCGGCATTCGAGCGGTTGGCGATTTCATGGCGTTCCACCAAGGTAGGATACACATCGGAAGTGCGGGTATAAACAACTTCTACATCTTTCATGCTGTCTGCCATCAGCTTTCCTACACGCAAGGCTACGGCAAGCGTCAGGTCTTTTTCGTTGGAAAACTGCCCTCTTGCACCACCATCGCGGCCGCCGTGTCCGGCATCCAGTACTATTTTAGAAACTTTTCTTCCTTTTGCCGATAACAGACCCGGTGTAATGCATATAAGGGCCAGCAAAAGGGATATGATTCGATAACTCATTTATTGGATGTTGCTAAAAGCTTTTTTAAAATAATTGAAACGGATAAACATAGCGCTTTATCATTTATTTTTGCCGCGCATGTATTCTGGGCGTAAAATTATTTTAAAAATCGGACGGTTTTGCTGTTTTGCCCTTTTGCTTAACTGCTTTTTTACATTCCTTTTAACAAAGCCCTGCATCGCGCAAAGCATAATTGTAAAGGATAGCACGTTTTCTATGCGGGTTGATTCCCTTATGTCTGAAATAAATGATACGATGCAGGCGGATTCCCAAACGGTGAAGAACATAGAAGATTCGCTGGGTATAAAAATATCTAAAGACGCACTGCCCTCCGTGGTAAATGCCGAAGCTGCCGACTCCGCCGTGCTAAATATGAAGCAAAATATCTTCTACCTATATGGCGATGCCAAAATTGCCTATGAAGATATGACCCTCAACGCAGGTGAAGTAACCTATCATCAGGAAAGCAATACCGTAACAGCCGCGCCCAGCCATGATACCACTGCCGAAAAAAAACTGCCTGAGTTTACCCAAGGACAGGAAAAATTTACCTACGATACGCTTCAGTACAATTTCAAAAGCAAACGTGCCATTGTGCGGAATGCACGCTCGCAATACGGCGAAGGCTATGTGTATAGCCAGCAGGTGAAACGCAATCCCGACCAGTCTATCTACGGATGGCAAAGCGTCTATACCACTTGTTCTTTAGATGAACCACATTTCGGCATTCGCGCAAGAAGAATTAAAATAATACCCAACAGAGTCATTGCCTCCGGTGCGGCCAATTTTGTCATCCAGCAAGTACCTACGCCCATCTATCTGCCGTTCGGATTATTCCCTATAAATGCCAAACAAAAATCGGGATTCGTATTACCTACCTATACTATTGAAGAAGCAAGAGGTATAGGGCTGGTAAACGGTGGCTATTATTTTTATGTGAGTGACCACGTGGATGCGCTTTTTCAAGCCAATATCTTTACTAAAGGAAGCTATAGCGTAAGCGGCGTAAGCACCTATGCCACGCGGTATAAATTCAACGGCGGGCTTTCCATGTCCTATGCCAACAACAAAACCGGTGAAAGCTATGAGCCTGGAAGCTCTCAGCAAAAAGATTTTCGCATCAACTGGCGCCACGCTACCGACCCCAAAGCACGGCCGGGTGTGAACTTCAGCGCATCGGTGGATATGGGTACCAATTCCTATTACTCCAACAATAGCTATAATGCCAATCAAATCTTAGCCAATAATTATCTTTCTACCATCAGCTTCTCTAAAAACTGGGCAGGAAAGCCTTATTCTTTTTCCGCAAGCGCATCCTACAACCAAAATACGGCTACCAACCAAACCAACCTGCGCCTGCCGGAGATGAATTTTTACATCGCCCAGTTCAATCCCCTACAAAACAAAAAAAGAATCGGTACGCCCAGATGGTATGAAAAAATAACGGCGAGCTACAACTTCCGCGCGATCAACGAAACGACTTTTACCGACAGCAGTTTCAGTTTTAATAATATTTCCTTCAGCGATTTCAGAAACGGCTTTCAACATTCCGTTCCCATTTCCGCCTCCTACAATGTGCTGCGCTACATCAACCTTTCCTTCAGCGCACCTTATACCGAATACTGGTTTACAAGCAAAAACTACCGCCACTATAATGTTTTTGAAGATAAAATAGATACCGTTACACACAAAGGATTTTATACCGCAAGGGATTTCAATGCTTCGGTGAATATGAGTACGCGTATTTACGGACAAAAAATGTTTAAGAAAGGGAGCAAGATTATGGGCATTCGCCATGTACTGACGCCGAATATAGGCTTTTCCTATGTGCCCGATTTTGCAGCGCGCCCGTTTCGTTATTATTACCAAACACAATTGGATGGCAGCAATACACCGGTTTATCTTTCTCCCTATGAAGGCTCTGTCATAGGCACACCGGGTTTCAATCAATATGGAAATTTTGCCAGCAATATCAACTTTGGCATCAATAATAATTTGCAGATGAAAACCCGTTCTAAAAAAGATACGACGGGTGCCGGCAAAAACATCACGCTGATAGACGGTTTTTCCATTACCTCGGCTTATAATATTGCAGCCGATTCCTTCAACTGGCAAATGGTGAATATGGATTTTCGCACCACCATTACGGATAGGGTAAGCATCAGCGCCAATGCCTCCTTCGACCCCTATGACTATGACTATAAAAACAGACGGCGCTCCCCAAAAACCGTTTATGAAAATGGTCATGGGCTTTTGCGATTGACCACTGCGAATGTTTCCCTGCAATCCAGCCTGCGCTCCACCTCGCGGCAAATGCCCTCCCCGGCAGTGAATACGGATGAATACCAACGGCTGATGCAGCGCGGCGGCTATAATGATTATGTGGATTTTAACGTGCCGTGGAATATCAGCGTCAGCTATACCTTGAGCGTTCAAAAATCACCTTCGGCATATAGGGAAGCGGACACTTTGATTCTTAGGCAAAACACGATGTTTGGCGGTGATGTAAACCTCACTCCTCGGTGGAAACTCGCCATCAGCAGCGGCTATGATTTTAGTACAAAGCAATTGCAATTTACTTCTATAGACATTTACCGAGATTTGCATTGTTTTGAAATGCACTTGCAAGCCTTTCCTTTCGGGCCACGTAAAAGCTACAACTTTACGCTCAATGCCAAAGCCTCCGTACTGCAAGATTTGAAATTGCTGCGGCGCAGGGATTATCGGGATTCGGTGTATTGATAGGATGGGGCAGATTTTTTCAGGATTAACGTGTTTTTGTTTATTCTTAAATTCTGTTTTTTGCGTCTTTTATAAAAGATAGTAAAGACTATAGCGATCAAAATGGTAAGTCCTCTAAAAATATTCGCTTTTAACCCACCTAATGCAGTAGAGTCAATTTCAAACAAAGCCCAAGAAAGGTTCATAAATGTATGGGTGAAAATCGAAACCCATAGGTTGAAATTCCATTCTACATAGAGCCATGCAAAGAGAACAGCGCCCAAAAAGGTAATGATGAAAATGCCGATCATTTCAGATAGATGTGGACTTTGATATACATGCCCTAAGGCAAAAAGAACAGCACCCAAAAAAATAGAAGGTATAAATCCGAGACTTGTTTTTTTGAATAATTGCCCAAACAAAAAACCTCTGTAATACAATTCTTCCATCACCCCTGCAACAATGGTTCCCGCAATAAGGTTTTCGATTTGAAGAACCGGATTGAAACGAAAAAAACACATACCGCCTATAAACATTGGCAGAGTAAAAACCAAGCTTATTCCAAGGGCTTTAAAAAAATTGCCTGTAAGCCCAAGACTTCTAAAAATAGTTAGTTTTCTATCAAGGAAATAGATTCCCAAAAAGATTGGGATGCCTACTATTAAATATGCCAGAATATAACTTGTTAGTCCTTGATCCGTTATTTTATCCAGGTTGCTTTTTATGATTTTGAAGTAGGGCAAAAGGCAACAATAAGCCGTGAAGCTTAATAAAATAAGAAATAGCGGTTTAATTATTTCTTTTGACCTCATTCGTTTTTTACTCCATCCTTAGGTGGCAAGAGACCTGCATGCGGCGGGATTGCTCCTGTTTTTTACTGGAAATACTGATGATATTCCTGATAAGAATGTTGCAGTTGCCCCACGATTTCACGGGCTTTTGCTGCATCCGTTTCTTCCTCCAATGCCTTTACCGTTTCAAGATGCGGATGTAGCCATTTGTGTAGCTCATCATGGCTTTTGCCTTCCATCGTACAACTTTTTATCAGCGCGCTGTTTTGCTCTTTCAGTTGTTCCGCAAGGGTTTTATAATCCGAACTGCCTTCCTGAATATAGGCATCTACCAATGCGGAACCCTTGGCTACAAACGGTTTCATTTCTTCGTTTACGCTCCATTTTTCACCCTGGTTCAGCTCAATGGCCTCCGTACCTTCTTCATGATGGTGTGCTGCATCTGCTTCTGTTTGCATATCTGCTTCTGTGCCGGTGGTGTTGCTGGTATCGTTGCAGCTCCATAGCAGCAGCAGGCTTACTCCTAAAATGATTTGTTTTTTCATGATTTTATTTTGGTTTAATTCTGTGTATTTAATTTTTAAAATAGGGATAATTTCTCCTTACGCTATCGCCCGGTTCAGAAAATCAATAAACGGCTTCATTGTTTGAAAAACCTCCAGGGTTCTTTTTACAAGGTTTTTGCCTTGTGCGTCTTTATCGCTTAGCGCCGTGCCTACGGTAAAGCTTTTCAGTTTTAAATAAGGAAGGGCAGGGTTCGTTTCTTCATAGCCTTGCGGGGCTTTTTTCAACCGTTCCCCATCTATTTCCCCAAATAATTTTTTAAACGTTTTCTCCTGTAAGATACGTTCAAACTCTTGCAGATTATAATCTATTTCCTGCCGTATTTTTTTCAATACTACACTTTCCGGCATCCAGATACCGCCGCCTATAAAACTCTTGCCCGGCTCCAGATGCACGTAGTAACCGGCACCGGCATCCTTTTTCCCGCCTTTGCTGAATACCGCACCGAAATTGGTTTTATAGGGCGTTTTATCTTTCGAGAACCGCACATCTCTGAATATGCGAAACATGCAGTCTTTTGCTTTTTGCCCGGCAAAATCCGTTTCCCGCTCCGCCAGTTCCTTCAGCACTTCGGTTACAAAAAATTCATGTTCTTTTCTGGAAGCATCGTACAGTTTTTTATTCTGCTCAAACCATTCTTTATGGTTGTGAGCTGCAAGTTGTTTCAGAAAATCGAATGTATGTTGCATGTCCCTAAGTTAGTTAGAAAATCTTAACGATTACAACTTTACGGAAGGCTTGGGTAATTTAATAACTTTGGCAATTCGGCAATAAAAAAATCATCAGGAATGAAAAGACTGGCAATATTAGGTTCTACAGGCTCCATAGGCACACAGGCGCTGGAAGTGGTGGCGGCTCATCCCGAGCTTTTTGAAGTAGAAATATTGAGCGCACACGGCAATGACAGCCTGCTGGTGGAACAAGCGAAACGTTTTTCTCCCAATGCCGTAGTGGTAACGAACGAAAAAAAATATGAAGCGGTAAAAAAAGCACTTTCCAACCTGCCTATAAAAGTATTTGGCGGGCACAAAGCACTGATGGAAGTGGTGCAATGGGATACGGTGGATGCGGTGCTGGGCGCGATTGTAGGCTTTGCCGGGCTGCATTCCGTATTGTCGGCTATAGATGCAGGCAAGCAAATAGCCCTTGCCAATAAAGAAACATTGGTGGTGGCCGGCGAGCTGGTGATGCAATTGGCAGCCGAGCGTAAGGTGAATATCATCCCCGTGGATAGCGAGCATTCCGCCATTTTTCAATGCCTTGTAGGCGAAAATCTTAAATCCGTAGAAAAAATAATCCTTACAGCTTCGGGAGGTCCGTTCTTTGGCAAAAAGCCGAATTATCTGGTGAATGTAAAAGCAAGCCATGCTTTGCAGCACCCCAACTGGACGATGGGCGCCAAGATCACCATTGACAGCGCCACGCTCATGAATAAAGGACTGGAAATGATAGAAGCCAAATGGCTCTTCGGTTTGAAAAACGATCAGATAGAAGCTGTGATTCATAGGGAAAGTATTTTACATTCTTTTGTGCAGTTTGAAGACGGCTCTATAAAAGCACAGATGGGCCTGCCCGATATGAAGCTGCCGATACAATACGCGCTGGGTTTTCCGCAGCGGATAGCGAACGATTTTAAACGGTTCAATTTCAAAGACTATCCCAAGCTACATTTTGACGCACCCGATTATAAAACTTTCCGTAATCTTGCAATCGCTAAAGATGCGATGGAAAAAGGCGGAAACGTGCCTTGTGTGATGAACGCGGCCAACGAAATAGTGGTGGACGCTTTTTTGCATAACAAAGTAGGTTTTCTGGAAATGAGCGACATGATTGAGCAAGTGATGGAGAAAGTTGCCTTTACCGCGCACCCCTCGCTGGAAGATTATGAAAAATCGGACCGCGAAGCCCGCATCCTGGCGGCCGAACTGGTAAAGAAAAGCCAGCTTTCGGTTTATTAAAACGTATTATTTTTATACTGTAGAATGTTATTGAATATACAAGCTCTCTTACTCCTCTCCGGCGGTTGGACACAGGCATTACAATTATTGGCAGCGCTCTCTTTGTTGATTCTTCTGCATGAGTTCGGTCACTTTTTTTTCGCGCGTTTGTTTGGCACACGGGTGGAGAAATTTTATCTCTTCTTCGATTTTCTTTTCCCCTTTCCCGGTCTGCTCAATTTCGCTTTATTTAAAAAGAAAAAAGGCGATACGGAATACGGTCTGGGCTGGTTTCCGCTGGGCGGCTATGTGAAGATAGCAGGCATGGTGGATGAGAGTATGGATAAGGAACAAATGGCATTGCCCCCGCAACCCTGGGAATACCGCTCCAAAAAAGCCTGGCAGCGCTTGCTCATTATGCTCGGCGGCATCCTGATGAATATTCTCGTGGCAATTGCCATCTACATAGCCATCTTCGGCATTTGGGGCGAGCAATACCTGCCCGTTCAAAATATGAAATACGGTATCGCCGCAGACAGCCTCGCCGAAAGCGTAGGATTTAAAGACGGGGATAAAATCCTCAGCGTAGGCGGTAAAAAAACCGAACGTTTCAATGAAGTGATGAAAGAATTTATCTTTCAACAAGCCACTACATTTGAGGTAGAAAGAGCCGGACAACCGGTTACCATCCACATTCCGGAAGGCACCATAGGAAATATTATTAAAAGCAGAAAAAAAGGCGGATTTATAGATGTACGCACTCCGTTTCTGGTCGGCAGTGTATCCAAAGGGTCGGCGGCGGATAAAATCGGATTGAAACAAGGCGATAGCATCATAGCGTTGAATAATGAGCCTGTAGCTTTTTTTGATGCATTTGAAATGGCAAAGCAACAAAACAAAGGCAAGCAAGTAACCCTTACCGTGGTTCGGAACAACAATCAGGTTTCTATGAAAGGGCTTTTGCCGGCGGATGGAGTTTTCGGTTTTCGACCCGATGCAAGTGCGGAGAAATACTTTGAACTGGAAACCATCAAATATGGCTTGGGCGCTTCTATAGTAAAAGGATTTGCCACTACTTTCCAAACTTTCGGCTCCTATCTTGAACAGTTCAAATTTTTATTTACCTCTAAGGAAGTAAAGGCTTCCGAAAGCTTGGGCGGCATTGTCAGCTTCGGGCAAATGTTTCCGCCGGTATTTAGCTGGCAAACTTTTCTGCACCTTACCGCCTTTGTTTCCATCATCCTTGCCTTTATGAATCTTTTGCCTATACCGGGCTTGGATGGCGGCTATGTTATTTTCCTTTTGTTTGAACTGATTAGCGGCAGAAAGGTGAGCGACAAAGTAATGGAACGCGCTACTACCGTGGGATTGGTGCTACTTCTTGCCTTGATGGTTTATGCCAACGGACTGGATATTTTCCGGCTGTTTAAGAATTGAGTACTCGTATTGTAGTACTGAAAAATAACCGAGCGATTTATTCCTTCAGAATGGTCTGTTTATAAATGATAGCTCCTTTCTTATTTACTATCGTAAGGATAAATACACCGGATGGCAGGTTCGCCATAGAAATGGATTGCTGTGCCGATGCAGGGTCGAACATTTGTGAGCCTACGGAGAATAAGAGCCCACTGTGTGATGCACAATCGCTTTTACTCCCCTTTAAAAACAGGCGGACGTTTTTCCAGAAAAGCCTGCACTCCTTCTTTAAAATCATGCGTAGCGCCGGCTTCTACCTGTAATTGTTTCTCGCGCAGCAGTTGTTCCTCCAGCGTATGGTGGAAGGATTCATTCAGCAGCCTTTTGGTAAGTCCGATTCCTTTGGTAGGCATCTGTGCTAATTGCCGGGCAAATTTCTTGGTTTCCACTTCAAAGCTATCATTGCCGAAGACTCTATAAACCAAGCCCATGTTCAGGGCTTCTTGTGCGGTGAGTTTATCGCCCGTCATCATCAATGCGGCTGCCCGTTGCAAACCCACCAAACGGGCAAGAAAAAAGGTGCCGCCACTATCGGGTATCAAGCCTATTTTGCTGAATGCCTGGATGAATGAAGCATTTTCCGCCGCCAGCACAATGTCGCAAGCCAGGGCAATGTTGGCTCCGGCTCCGGCGGCTACCCCGTTCACCGCAGCTATTATAGGCTTCTCTATTTTTCTCAATCGCTCGATGATGGGATTGTAATGTTGCTCCACAATGGTTTCCATAGATACGCCCTGCGGGTCGGTAGCCTCGGCAAGGTCTTGTCCCGCACAGAAGGCTTTGCCCGCTCCCGTAAGGAGGATGCACCTTATGTTTTTATCGTGGTTGCATTCGTCTAATTTTTTTTGCAACTCCAGCGCCATTGCGCGGTTGAAGCTGTTGAATTTTTCCGGGCGGTTGAGCGTGATGTGGGCGATGTTATTTTCTATATGAAACCGTATTTCAGACATGATGGATGTGTTTGAAGTCAAAAATAAACACTAAAAACTAAGAAGCAGGGGATAAAATGCCAATGCCTAAGAACTACGTAAAATCTTCTCCATTTTTCTACCTTTTGCCAGTTCATCTACCAGTTTATCGAGGTAGCGCACTTGCCGGGTCAGCGGGTTTTCTATTTCTTCAATGCGGTAGCCGCAAATCATGCCGGTGATGAGCGCTGCGTTGGGGTGTATGGTTGCTTGTTGAAAAAAATCTTCAAACGTAGCCTTCTCTTTTATCAGTTCTTGCAGTTTATGCTCGTGGAATCCCGTGAGCCAGGTTATCACTTCATGCAGTTCTTCTTTGGTTCTTCCTTTTTTTTCTATTTTGGCTATATAGTGGGGATATACCGAGGCAAAGCTCATTTTGGCAATGCGTTCATCGTGGTGGGAGGTGTTTTTCATAGAAAATATGGTTTGAAAAATTGCTTGCCGATTTTTTAAAAATACAATTTTTTACCGGGTTTTAGGGGTTTAAAAGAGGAGGAGAACCTATGCTTCGGCAAAAATACACATCGGCAAAAATCCCGAGACTCCTATACCACAATCACCAAAAACTATTCATCTTCCCCCAAAAACGGTAAATGAAAAAATAACCGCCTATCTTTGCCCCCTCATGTCTGATGCCATTCGCCACGAGTGCGGGCTTGCCTACATCCGCCTGCTGAAACCACTGGCTTATTACCACCGAAAATACGGAACAGCTTTTTACGGACTTAACAAACTGTACCTCCTGATGGAGAAACAGCACAACCGCGGCCAAGACGGCGCGGGCATTGCTACCGTAAAGCTCAATATTACACCGGGACACCAGTTTATGTACCGCCAAAGGCAAAGCGGATCCGGCGCTATAGCTGCCATCTTCCAAAACCTCAACAATGAGATAGCCGAGATGGAAAAAATGTATCCCGACCTGCGCAAACACCCCGGGCTGATGAAAGGCTATATGCGTTTTATGGGGGAATGCCTGATGGGACATTTGCGCTACGGCACACAGGGAAGAAATAATGTGGAATTTTGCCATCCTTTTCTGAAGCCGCATATCAATCCTACCCGTAACCTCGCTATGGCGGGCAATTTCAATCTGGTAAATACCGATGAGCTGTTCGCCAAATTAGATGCCCACCCTACTACCACCATGCGCGACAGCGACTTAGGGGCAATGATTGAAATGATTCATTACTACCTCTGCGAAGCCGATGAAGTACATCCGGATAACCTGAACCTCGAAGGTGTACTGAAGCAAGCAACCCTTCATTTTGACGGTGGCTATGTATGCGGCGGCCTGATAGGCAATGGAGATAGCTTCGTAATGAGAGATGCACACGGTATTCGCCCCGCTTATTTTTATAAAGATGATGAAGTGATTGTAGCCGCATCGGAACGCCCGGCCATTATGACGGCTTTCAATGTATCCTTTGACGAAGTACAAGAACTACAGCCCGGTCATGCCATCATTGTAAAAAACAACGGAGCCTTTAGCAACCCGCAAATACTACCTCCCAAAGAGCTGAAGGCGTGTAGCTTTGAGCGGATTTATTTTTCCCGCGGCAGCGATGCGGAAATCTATAAAGAGCGGATGCAACTGGGAAAAAACCTTGCAGAAAAAGTATTGCAGACTATCAACCACGATCTGAAAAACACTATTGTTTCCTTCATCCCCAACACGGCGGAAACGGCTTTTTACGGATTGATAAAAGGACTGGAAGACTATCTGAATGAAACAAAGATTCAAAAAATAGTTTCTAAAAACCTGAGTGAAGAGGAAATGTTTGATCTGTTGCAACGTAGGGTACGTATTGAGAAAATAGCCATCAAGGATGTAAAGATGCGCACCTTCATTACCGAAGATGCCTCCCGCAACGAAATGGTGCAGCACGTGTATGATATTACCTACGGCACCGTTCATAAAGACACGGATACGCTGGTGGTGATAGATGACTCCATTGTGCGTGGCACTACACTGAAGCAAAGCATTATCAAAATGCTGGATCGCCTGTCGCCTAAAAAAATAATAATCGTTTCCTCCGCACCACAAATCCGCTACCCCGATTGCTACGGCATTGATATGAGCCGTATGGGCGATTTTATAGCCTTTCAGGCAGCAGTGGCTTTATTGAAAGACCATCATAAAGAACATATTTTGGAAGAAGCCTATCAAAAATGCCTGCAAGCGGAAGGAGAAGGAAAATTGCAGGAAGAAAATTTTGTGAAGGCAGTTTATGCGCCGTTTACCGCTGATGACGTCAGCAGAAAAATAGCCGAAATGCTGCACCCCGAAGATGTGAACGCAGAGGTGGACATTATCTACCAATCTATTGAAGGGCTGTACGATGCTTGTCCTAAAAATAAAGGCGATTGGTACTTTACCGGCAATTATCCCACTCCTGGCGGCAACCGTGTTGCCAACAGGGCATTTATGAATTATATGGAACGCAAAGAAGGGCGGGGTTATTAAAACCCGGAGGGGGATAATTATATTGGGGTTACACCCAATTCGTTTAGTCGCGCGTTTCAACTTTTTGTTGAAAATGCAGATGCTAAAAAATTGGATATACGCTTGACAGACGCAAAAGGCGCTGTGCTCCTAAGGAAATCTTTTAAGAATGTAAAAGGAAATTTTCAGACATCTTTCGTTCCTGACCATATAGCGCCGGGAATTTATTTTCTAAAAATAAAAGCGGATGAAGATACGGTGGTAAGGCAGTTGGTGAAGGAGTAAATAATAGGGTATCTATAAAAACAAAAAAGTCGCCGAATATTCGACGACTTTTACGCTGTGGAAGCACACGGGTTCGAACCGCGGACCCTCTGCTTGTAAGGCAGATGCTCTGAACCAGCTGAGCTATGCTTCCAAACGGAGTGCAAAGATAAGCATCACTTTCATTCCACCAAATCCTTTTTACATTTTTTCTTTTGGCATTTTACCCATAGCCATTCCGGGTTTAGTATTTTCGCAGTTCCAAACAGCAGACAGAATGTACCATAGCTTACAAGAACAAATTGAAAAAGCCTACAACAACCGGGAACTTCTTAAAGAAGAAGCCTATAAAGATGCCGTGCGGCAGGTCATAGAGGAGGTGGACAAAGGAAGACTGCGCGTGGCAGTGCCTACAGAAAGCGGATGGAACGTAAATGAATGGGTGAAACAAGCCATTCTTCTTTACTTTGGTATTCAGCAAATGCAAACCTGGGACGTAGCGCCTTTTGAATTTTACGACAAGATGCTGTTGAAAAAAGATTATGCAGGAATGGGCGTTCGTGCTGTCCCACATGCCGTAGCCCGCTATGGCGCTTACTTGGGAAAAAATGTAGTATTGATGCCTTCTTATGTGAATATAGGCGCGTATGTGGACGAAGGTACGATGGTAGATACCTGGGCTACCGTAGGTTCTTGCGCACAAATCGGAAAAGGCGTGCACTTGAGCGGCGGCGTGGGTATCGGCGGGGTGTTGGAGCCATTACAAGCCACGCCTGTGATTATTGAAGACAGCTGTTTTATAGGCTCAAGATGTATTGTGGTGGAAGGCGTAGTGGTGGAAAAAGAAGCAGTGCTGGGCGCGAATGTAGTATTAACCCAGTCCACAAAAATCATAGACGTGAGCGGTAAAGAACCTGTAGAATATAAAGGACGCGTACCGGCAAGAAGCGTAGTGATACCAGGCACCTACAACAAACAATTTGCCGCCGGCGAATATGGGGTGAGCTGTGCCCTCATCATCGGACAGCGCAAGCCTTCTACCGATCTTAAAACAAGTCTTAACGACGCACTGAGGGATTTTAACGTCTCCGTATAGAATAGAATGAAAGAAATTTATAACGAACTGTGGAATCTGAAAATAGGTGGTGAGCCTCTAATGCACATCTTGTGGTGTGTGGGCATTATTGCCATTGCCTTGCTGCTGAAAAAAACAATGGCAAGGTTGCTTACGGTGTGGATGGCAAAGATTGCCAACCGCATGAGCGATAAAAAACATGCGGCTACTTTTTTGGAATTGCTCCAACGTCCTATGGAACTTTTGCTGACGACCATCTTGTTTTTTCTGGCGGTCAATCAGCTTACCGTCTTGCTGGATATAGGCTTTTTCAGCCGGATACACGAATCCGGAAAGATAAAATACGCCATCCACCTCATTGACGCCATTGATAAATTATTCCTGTTCTTCCTCATTATATTTATTACCCACGTCCTATCACGCATTGCCGATTTTATTTTTCACATACTCATAGATAAGGCGCTCGAAGAAGAAAACAAAGAACGCGGACAATTACTGCCCTTAATAAAAGACGTAGTCAAAATCCTGCTATGGACCATCGGTATTTTCTGGATGCTGGGCAGCGTGTTCCAGGTCAATATCCCTGCGCTTATTACCGGCTTGGGTATAGGCGGTGTGGCCATAGCGCTGGCAGCCAAGGAAAGCGTGGAGAATTTCTTTGCTTCCTTCACTATTCTTACCGACAAACCCTTCAGCACCGGTGATACGATTCGCCTCGGCACGTTTGAAGGTAGGGTGGAAAAAGTAGGTTTTCGCAGCACCAGACTCCGAAGCTTGGAAGGTTCTTTATACATTATCCCCAATAAAAACCTTATAGGCGACAACCTGGAAAACCTGACCGAACGGCACAACCGGAGAATGAGAACCGTAGTGAATATACCCTATGGAATGCCTCATACGAATGTGCAGCAGCTCATCTCCGCATTGCAAAAAGCACTGGCCGAATATCCGCTACTTGCCGCTCCTAAAGAAGTAGCGCTCGAAGCCTTTAATGAATCTTCCTTTTCCATAGGCATTATCTACCATCTTCCCGATCCTTTGCCCTTAGGCACATCACTTGGCGAAGTAAAACAAGAGGTGCAAATGAAAATCTATGAAACGCTGGAAGCGTATCTCCCCACCGGTGTGCAGAAATATCAGCTAATCTCTCCGCAATAAATCAGGAAGGTTTGCGGATTATGAGTTTGTATTTCTCCCACAAGCCATCTTCATTTTCCGCTTGCCGCGCTTCTATTTCCAGTGCATTCCGCTGATAGCCGTTTTTTAGTGATTCTTTCAGATAGGTATAAAGGAAAAGAAGGAAGCCCAGCCGTTCATATTGCTCCACATGTTTCAGCTCATGCAATACCCATCGTTTGCTGGCGAGGAATTTATCGGGAGTGGTTTTATGTAAATAAATCGTATGCCCGAAAACAATGGCTAAGGAAGAGGCATTAAGCCTGCGTGCAGCCAGGAAAGCCACCCACGAATCCGGCTTTATATAGACCTTTATTTTTTCCTTTACATTCATGAAATAAAAAAGCGCACTCAAAGGCGCGCTGTAAAATGTTTCTTATTGTTCTCTGAAATTAAGCATGGCTATAGGCTGCTTTTTTAGCAAAGCCCGTTTGCAGCAAATGATAAATGCCGAACAACGCCACACTGCCTGCCACAGTGCTGATGAGCGTATTCTTTAAGAACGGAATAGCAGCTATATAGGTATTTACCAAACCGGTAATGCCCGTGCCGTAGTTGAAGATGTCCATTTTTCCGGTTTCTATAGCCACCCATACACCGAAGTTGCTGAGTAGGAAAAACACGAGTGCAGCAATCAGGGAGAAGCCTGCTACATTCAGTATTTTAGGCTGCTTCATGCCAAAGCCAACGGCGGTAACGGCCAAAAGACTCAGATATACAAATGCCTGGTCAATACCATAAAACCCTGCTGTGCCGGTAAAGAACTGCATATAAAGATCCCCGCCAAGCTGCCCTAATAGGGCAAAAAGAAAGGCGTATTTTTTTTCTTTCATCACGCTGCCGGCAAATAAACCCACTGCCGTAACAGGTGCAAGATTGAACCACTGCATTTCCACACAAATAATGCGTGTGATGATGGCAAAGGCGATAAGCGCGACCGCTAAGAGAAAGTTTGTTTTATAGTTTTTCATCGTGGGGCAAATATAGTTTGTTTTTAGAAAAAGGTATAACCTATACCTATTTGTAAAAGTTTCTGCTTCCAGTTGTCCTCTATATGTTTATTATATTGAATATAGTTGGAATTGCCGTTCAAATTATTCAGCCCTATGATATACCTGCCGCTGAGGGTGATGTGCGAAGGCAGGTTGATCCACAGCCCGAATACGCCCGAAATCATGCTGTTTTTCAAAAACGATTCGGCATCATCCATCAGCCCGTCGGGGTCATTTACGGATAAGGTGCCGCTAAACTGCGGCCCCACCTGAAGCCATACTTTGCTGAACATTTTCACATTGAGCAGCACCGGCACATTCAAATAATTTACTTTGAATTTGCCGCCGGTTACGGAGTCTTTCCCTGCTTGATAAAAATCTTTGTATAAATCGTTAAAACCCGTGCCGGTAGCAAAGGTGGATTGTGTGTAAAGCGGTTCGATCTGTACGCCCCACCGGCGGCTGTGTACCCCCGCATAAAGCCCCGCCAGAAAATTGGCTTTGTAGCCATTGTCCCAGTATCGCCCTTCTACCTTGTTGAGGTTAGCCCCTATTTTAAGACCTATATCGAAGTTCAGCTTGCCGAGTTGCGCAAAAGCATTTGCCGACAAGCAACCACATAATATGGATATGGCGATGATTTTTTTCATTTGAAACGATACGTGTGTAAAATTAAATCATTCATCAACTGCTGCGGTTATTTTTCTGAACGGATAATCAGAAATTCATTTTTCAGCGGTTGTGTGCAATGATATAAACAATCCATAAAATCCATGCCGTATATAGGGTAGTATTCGATAAAATTTTCCACCCGTTCCTGCAAACTGTTATTGGGGAAAAGCATTTTTCGCAGCTGCTCGATGCGCCCTATGACAATGGCATTTTTTTTCTTCTCTGCACGCAGCATTTTTTTACGCAGTACTTCCAGTTGGTAATTTATTTTTTGTGCTACTGCCCCCGCGGAATATTCCAGCGTAGGGTCAAGGTTTTTTGCCCGTTCTTTTAGCCGGGCTACAATACGTTCCAGCTCATCGGCTTCTTCCTCTATATTCAAGTGGTCAGGTGCATGGTGAAGGAGATAATTTTTGATTAAATCTTCATTGGCTAAGAAAAGCTCATGATAGCTAAGATTCAGCTCCTGCATACGGTCCGTTGTTTCTTTGCGCATCCACAAAACCGATTGGCGCAGTAAAATGACCGGATAGAAAACCGAATAATGTTCAAAAACGGTTTTCAGTTGCAGCCAGTAAGCCACCTCGGCGCCGCCTCCTATAAAAGCCACATCCGGCAAGATTGTTTCCTGAAAAAGCCCGCGCAGCACCACATTTGGGCTAAAGCGTTCGGGATGGTTTTCCAGTTCCTGGAGTAATTCTTCCCGGGTAAACGATAGGTCGGTGTGCAAAACGTTCCATTTGTTTTCTTGCTTTTCTATGCGTTCCCGCAGTTTATCTTTCAGGTAAAAAAGATTGATACTGCGCGGATGCGCCTGCGATTTGTAGTGGGCGGATAATTTTTTGATTTGCTTCGTTACCAGGTCTTCCGCTTTCCCTTGCAGCAGGTCGTCTTTCATCACCCCTATAAAAGCCCGTTTCAGCGCCGCATCATCGGGGTCTATCACTACCAGTCCGTACTTGCCGAACAATTCATTTACCAGATAGTGGGTAGCCATGCCGATAGTGGGTTGTGCCGCATAGGTGGTCAGCATTTCTTTTAAACGCTCGGTATCTTCTCCCGGTGGTCCTAATTTTTTGAAAAGCTGTTCTAATAAGGGTTTCAGGCTTTGGGTGTGCATTCTGCCTACAGCGCCTGTTTGTCCGGCGGCATCCCATCGGTATCGTTCGCCGTTGTAGCGGAAGATGCCCAGTTCTTCCAGGTCATTGTCTTCGCTGCCTATATAATACACCGGCACAAAATGCTTGTCGGGAAAGGCGGCGGACAGCTCATGCGCCAGTTTGATGGCGTGGATTATTTTATAAATAAAATAGAGATAACCCGTCAGCAGATTAGGCTGGTGAGCGGTGCATACGGTGAAAGTGTTTTCTTTTTTTAGTTGTTGGATATTGTGCAACACGGCTTCAGGAGCATGTATCGCTGCATATTGTTTTTCCAGCACGCCGGTAAGCAAGCCTCTGTCCACGGGGTATTTTTTTCGCTCTTCTATTGCTTTTTCTATTCCGGACAGGTCGGTTTCAAACGAATAAAATCCATTTAATTTTTCATCTTTGGAAAGATAATCATTCACCAAAGCAGAAAAGGAATTGGTGTCTTTGTATGGAATGTAAGTACAGTCGTTCTGCAAGACGAAATTTTTTTGATGCGCTAAGTTAAGCGTCGGTTTTGACAGTGAAGGCATAACCCGATAAATTGTACTGATGACTGGATTCTTCAAAAAATTATAGATAGATTGCCAGCCACACTGAAAAAATAGAGCGACAATGCGAAAATTATCCCTTTTTATAGCCACAAGTTTAGACGGTTACATTGCTAAGCCTAATGACGACATGAGCTTTCTGAAATTGGTAGAAAAAGAAGGAGAAGATTATGGCTATACAGAATTTATTTCCACTATTGATACCCTGATTATTGGCAGGAAGACCTATGATTATGTGCTCCGAGAAATAGGTTCTTCTCATTATGATAATGGAGTGCGAGACATTTATGTAATAACAAGAAATGAACGCCCCCGTGTAGGCAGAACTGTTTTTTATTCAGGCGATTTGGCAGACTTGGTGAAGCGGCTGAAAGCTGAGAATGGAAAGAATATTTATTGCGACGGTGGAGCGGAAATTATCCATGAACTATTAAAACAAGATTTGATAGACGAATTTATTATTTCGGTAATTCCGATTTTGCTTGGTAACGGCACCAGATTATTTAAAGACAACCGGCCTGAACAGCAACTGGAGTTAGTGCATGTAAAAACATTTGAAACCGGACTTACACAACTTCATTACAAACGTGCGGGCAGCGTTCGTTCTTCGGTGGAACCTTAGGCTAAATAGCTCCAGCCACTCCGCCTTACCGAAGCTGTTACGCAAAAAACAGGATATCTTAGCCCTGCTATTTTAACGGAAAGAAAAATACACAAAACCCTAACCATAGACCATAAAAACCTCATGCTTATAGGCGTGCAGTTGCCCGGACTAAAAACCTTGGAAAGGCTCAAAAAATAGCACTAAATTGAGACTGTGGAAGATAAAAACTATATAAGCCTTAAATACCGCAAAGAAGATGAGCAGCCCCGCGAAAAGCTCATGCACAAAGGCGCTGCGGCGCTCAGCGATGCCGAGTTGCTGGCGATTCTTATTTCAAGCGGCACTAAAGAACGCTCCGCTATAGACCTTGCCAGAGATGTGCTCAAGCAAGCGCATGACAACCTCAATGAGCTGGGACGGCTTTCCCTGAAAGAGCTGCAACAAACCAAGGGTATAGGCGAGGCACGCGCCATCACCATCGCCGCCGCTCTGGAGCTTGGCAGACGCAGACAGATCAACGAAGGACTACAACGCGAAACCATACAAAGCAGTAAAGACGCTGCCGCCATTATGATTCCCTTATTGCGCGATCTCAATCACGAAGCGTTTTGCGTTCTTTATCTCAACCAGTCTAGCAAGCTCATCAGGCATGAAATCATCAGCATGGGCGGGATAAGCAGCACCGTAGCCGATCCGCGTATCATTCTGAAACAAGCGCTGCTGCATAATGCCAGCCGCATGATTGTAGGACACAATCACCCTTCGGGAAATTTACAACCCAGCAATGCCGATATTACCCTGACTACAAAAATCCGTGATAGCGCTGCGCTCATGGATATTACCCTCGTAGATCATCTCATTATAGGTCAAAACCATTTCTTTAGTTTTAGTGATGAAGGGCTGCTGTAAAAAAGCGCACGCTATGCCCCGTTTCCGTTTGCTCTTCCTTTTTCATCCTCCGCACCGCTTTTGTGGCGGCGGATAGGCGATACCTGGTGGTTGCCGAAGCGATACGTGAAAGCGATATTGACCGTGCGGGTTTCGCGCTCGGCTATAAAATCTTCCCTATAACCGGTATAAACCGAAGTAGCCCGTGGATAGCCCGTCCAAAAAGCATCCTGCATATTTATACGAACCGTAGCCTGTCTGTCGAACAAGTGTTTTTGGATTCCGAAATTGAGCATCCATGTAGGGCGTAAATCCATATAGCCATAGAGTTGTCGCGCTTGGTACCATCCGCCTATTTCCGTAGAAAAATCATAGGGCAATAAAAAAGAATGATTGGTGTAAATGTGGAAGGTAGGACGGCCGGCATTCAGCGGCGTATGCGCTATATCGCCTTTGTAGCGCGCATAGTAGGCATTGAAATTAGTAACGTTGCTCCACCATTTCGTAAGTTGAAAATGATACGAACCGCTTAGTCCTATAAACAACATTTCATCCAGGTTTTTATTGGTCTGCACCGTTACACTGTCTTCGGTTTCACTTGGCTGAATGACTTCGGTGATGCAGCCTTTGTTGATGCCATAGCTGAATGAAGTAATAAAACGCTGTTTATAGGTATGCGACAATTCCGCAGAATAATACGATGCGGGATAGAGGTAGGGATAGCCTTCACGGTAGGTGGTTTTGTCTATAAAGTACTTGAACGGATTGAGCTGCGAATAATTGGGACGCTCGATGCGGCGGCTGAGTGTGATGCCTATATCATGTTGCGGATGTGCATGATGCTGCACGGCTATGCTTGGGAAAAGCTGTGTATAGCCTGTGTCAAACTTTTGACCCGTGATGCGTTGCTCCCAGTTTGCATTCGTGTTTTCTACCCGTAATCCTATTTGGGTTGCCCATTTTTTCCATTCTTTTTGGGTGTTGATATATGCGGCGTTGATGTTTTCATGGTAGAGGAAATGATTGGTACGCTTGGTATCGAGTGTATATTCACCCTTTATTTTTTCATAGAATAAAGGTTCGTTATCCGCTCCTACAAAACTTGTTTTTAGCCCTGCCTCTATTTTGAAATTTTTGGAAAGAGGTTGGCTATAATCTGCTTTCAACGATTTAATATCGGTCTTTCCGGTGAGGTCGCTTTTAAGAAAATAATCGGGCTGGTGCGAAGCCCCGCTTGCGGTGGTGTAGCTGGTGATAAAATCCTGGTTGCTTTGATTGCCGAAGGCTGCGTAATCCAAATCTATACTCAGTTCCCTGCCATTGCTATCGAAGCTGTGTTTCAAAAAAGCATTACCGGAATAATTGTAATAAAAATTTTCATGCCTTCCTATGGTGTTGAAATAATACAGCAACTGATTGTTTTCATCCAGCGCCCGCGAAGCATTGTCGGCACGGGGATTAAAGCGATTGGTGGAATAATTTCCGGAAATTCCTGCCGTTGTTTTTGAGGATAAGGAATAATCTACCCCTATGGTGGCGATATGATTTTTGAAATCAAAAACCGAATAATTATCCTGGTCGTAGCGGAAGAGTTGTGCATCGTTATGCGCTTCATCCAGAAAACGCCTGTCCAGCATCAGATGATTGAACCAATAACGTTCTGCATAATTATAGCTTGCATAGGCATTGAATTTTTTGTTCCGGTAGTTGAGGTTGAATCCCGCTCCGTATTTAGGATAAACGCCTTGTCCATAGGAAACCGTAGCCGATCCGTTCATACCCATTCGTTGGTCTTTTTTGGTTTTGATGTTGATGATGCCGCCATTGCCTGCCGCATCATAGCGCGCACCGGGGTTGGAGATGATTTCGATTTTATCAATAGAGGAAGAAGGCATGCTTTTCAGCACATTGGCCAGGTCGGCGCCGGATAAAGGCGTTTGTTTTCCGTCTATCCATATCATCACACCGCTTTTCCCTTTCAAAGAAATATTATCGTTTTGATCTACACGCACGCCGGGTGCTTTTTGTAAAACATCCATGGCTGATGCGCCTGCGCTGCTAATGCTGTTTTCTACATTCAGCACCAGCTTGTCGGGTTTTATTTCTATCAAAGGGCGTTGTGCGCGTACTGCTACTTCATTAAGTTGCTGGGCATCGGATTGGAGGATGATCTCACCCAGCTCTCTGTTTTTTATCAGTTGAATTTCCTTGCCGGTATAGGTTTTAAAACCGCCGAGTATTATTTTTAAAGAATACGTTCCTGCCGGAATAGATTCCAACAAAAAATCCCCTTGTGCATGGCTCGTTTCGGTTTTCACTACGGTCAGGCTATCTTTCAGCAATACGATGGTAGCGGCTTCCAGCGGTTGACGGGCATTATCTTTCACGATGCCGCTTATTGAAAAATCTTGCGTGTAGGCAAGCAGGGAAAGGAATAAAAAAACGGATAAAGAGCAGAGTTTTTTCATGATGATTTTCTTTAGCCTAAAAGTATTTTCACCATAGCACATAGGCTTACCCCGTGAAGCGTGATTTGCATTTTTATATCCTCCCGCACAAAGGGGGAATTATAGGGAAATGAACGTATCTGCCTGAAAAATCATTCAGATGAAACAGCTTTTATGGAGTAATTTCACCAGGAAGATGAAACGGTCGCTATCTTATTTTTTATACTTTTTTATAGCCATCAATTGCACCGGTGAACACCTGTTGGCACAGCGTTATCCTTTTTATAACCTCAGTGTAGAAAGCGGGCTGATTCAATCGCAGGCGAGGGGCGGCATGGCTCAGGACCAAGCCGGTAATCTGTGGATTGCTACATTGGGCGGGCTTTCTAAGTATGACGGTAAAAGTTTTACCAACTATACTGTGCGCAACGGGCTGCTGAGCAATGATGTGAATACCATAGTGGCGGATGAAAACGGAACGATATGGATAGGCGACACAAAAGGCATTTCCAAGGTAGGCGCCAAAGGGTTTGTGCACTATCTCATAAAACCTTCGGAACTGGGAAAGGAAAATAATGTAACGAAAATTATCCCCGCCAATAAAGAGCTGTGGTGTATAGCCGATGGGAAAATCGTAACGTTTAAAAATGGGCAGTCTATAGAAGTAGCAATGCCTGCACATATCCGAGCTTCTGCATTGCTGGTGTATAAAGAAGGTATGATCATCGCTGCGGAGAACGGAAAAATTTACCGGCTTCATAGCAACGGGCTGGACAGCGCAACCATTCCTTCCCTGGGAAGAGCTTATACGTTTACGATTCTTCAGGATAGAAAAAAACGCATTCTGCTTGCTACCAGCAAAGGTATTTATGAGATAAAAGACAAGACGGTTCAGCCGTTTTTATTTGCACAACGAGCGATTGATTTTTCCGTTACTTCTCTTGCCGAAGATAAAACGGGTGCGTTGTGGGCAGGTACCGGCAGCGGTGTTTTAAAACTGACGGATACTTCCATTCAATGGTTTAATAAAAAAAACGGACTAAGCGATAATCCTTTTTACCAAGTGCTTGCAGATAAGGAAGGGAATGTGTGGATGGCATCAGACGGGCAGGGTGTGTTTCGCTTTTCGGGTGCAGAGTTTTCTTCTTTGGATGAACGTAGCGGGCTGCCGAGTGCGCAGGTGATGAGCATCGCTGCCGATCCTCAAGGGACGCTCTTCTTCGGCACGTATGAAGCAGGGCTATACAGTTTTAAAAACGGAGCAATCCGTGAAATAAAACTTCCCCATCGCTATACCGCAGTCATGGCTATGTGCTATGCGCAAGACAAGCTATGGATGGGTATTTCGGGAGGCGGGCTGGTGGCCTATGACGGGCGGAAGTATGAAAATTTTACAGCTCAAAATTCTCCCTTACCTTCCAATCATATCTCTGCGCTTTATAACGATGAACAAGACCGGCTATGGATCGGTACGCTCAACGGATTAGCCTATAAACAAGGAGCGGATATTGTACCTATCCCGGCATCGGGTATAGCGGTTCAGGATATTATGCGCATGGGGCGAGACAGTATTCTTATCGCTACTACATCCGGCATCAAACTTTATCATCAAGGAAAAATGGCTGATTTTAAAACCGGCAAAGCGCCCGACAGCGCCAGCCCGCAATGTTTCCTAAAGCATGGAGATGAACTATGGATCGGCTCCAGCGATAACGGATTAATCTATTATCATCTGCGCAGCAAAAAATCGTTTGTGCTCAACAAAAGCAATGGGCTGCAATCTGATTTTATTTACAACATTATAGACGATGATGAAGGGAATATATGGGCAGGTACAGGCTATGGCATCCATAAAATCATCTATAAAAACCGTGT